>NZ_BAAAKZ010000013.1:0-278545 GCF_039528015.1 Leucobacter albus
TCACGCGCAACTCCAGGCCCGCAGCATTCCTGCCACCACCCGAACCAGACCAGTCCAGCCCCGAAGAGCTACACACCGCTGGGGTGAAGATGAATCCCATTTTCCCTACCCGCTTTACAAACCAAACTGCGGTTCAAGTGGGGGTGTTGTGTGAGAGATTCTCGCCGCCTGCGCTTTACCGCGCCGGCCAACAGATGAAAACATTACGCGGAATCGGGCAGACACACAAATCCGTGCGACCCACAAGAAGCCGACCCCAATGCTGGCAACGAAGTACCCCGCCCACCGGGCGTGTCCCACACGGGCGGGGCACTCAGTCAGCTCCGTTGTTCGCTAGGCGCCTTGTTCAACGAACTTCTCCATCCAAGCGGAAAAGATCTCAGTCGCAATTCTCCGGTTCCCCTCAACGGTCTCCGTCAGTCGCTCCATCACCCGCGCTGTCGCACCCTCTCCGTAGAGCGACTCGAGGGCGCGCTGATACGAGGGCAGCGACGCCCACTCCGCGGCGAGCTCTCTGCCCACCTCCACGTGAAACTGCACGGCGTATGCCGAGCCCACCGCGAACACCTGGTTCTCGTACAACTCAGATCGCACCAGCCGCCTGGCCCCCGCGGGCAGGTCAAACGTGTCGCTGTGCCACTGGAACACCGTGAAGCGCTCGGGTAGGCCCGCGAATACGGGATCCGCCGCCGCCTCCGCGGTGACCTCGACACCATAGGTGCCAACCTCGGGGGTGCGACCCGTGTACACCCGCGAGCCGAGCGCCGCGGCGAGCAGTTGCGCGCCGAGGCACACTCCCCAGTACGGAATTCCGGCGGCCACCGCGGTGGCGATATAGCTTCGCTCCGCGGCGAGCCACGGGTGATCCGCATCGTCGAGCGCCCCCATCGGCCCGCCCATCACCACGATCGCGGCAAAATCGTGGTGGTCGGGCAGTTGCTCGCCCTCGTCGAGTTCGACACGGTGGATCCGATAGCCGCGGTCGAGCAGTATCTCCTCGTACACGGCCGGCGGCTCGCTGCGGAAGTGCTGCAGCACGAGCACGGCATCGTCGCCGCGCGGCTCGCCCTGTTCGGTCTGGTTGTTCATCATCTGTGTCCTCGTTCTTTCGTGGTCGGGTCGGCGAAGCGCCCGGCAGGCTCGCTGCCGGCTCGTTAGTACATGCGGAAGTACTCGCGGTGCTCCCAGTCGCTGATCTCGTCTTGGTCGTCGCTCTCTCCGACCGCGGCGAGCGATTCGGTGTAGCGGCGCCACTCGTTGCGCTTGAGCCGCAGATAGTAGTCGACAAATTCGTTGCCGAACACCTCGCGAAACAGCGCGCTGCGGTCGAGCTCGTCTGCCGCCTCGGCGAGGCTGCACGGCAAACTCGGCAGGCTCGTGTCGTGCGGGTTCACCGTCATCGGGCCGGGGTCGAGCTGCTCATCAACTCCGTGCATGCCGGCTACCAGCTGCGACGCGATGTACAGGTAGGGGTTCGCCGCTGGTTCGCCGATGCGGTTCTCGAAGTGCGAAGCCGGGTCGTTCGCCTCGGCAAGCACCCGCAGGTAGGTGCCGCGGTTATCGGCCGACCACGTTGCACGATCGGGCGAGAGCGAGAATCGCGCGCTCAGCCGCTTGTACCCGTTCACGGTGGGGGCAGCAAAGATCGTCGTCGCGGGCGAGTGGGCGAGCAGACCACCGGCGTAGTGCGTCGCCAGCGGTGAAAGAATCTGTGATTCGTCGCTCGTAGCGAATGCGTTCGTCGCGCTCGCGGTGTCGAAGATCGACTGGTGCAGGTGCCACCCGTTCGCGTCAAATCCCTGCAGTTTCGGCGCGCACATGAACGACGCGTGGAGGCCCTGGCGCGCGCTGATCTGTTTCGCCGCCACGCGGAACAGCACCATCGCGTCTGCCGCCTGCAGCGCGTCGAGCGGCGCGAAGGTGAACTCCATCTGCCCCGGCCCAGACTCGTGCTCCGTGGTGCGCAGCGGCATGCCGAACTGGATGAGCGCGCGGCGCAGGTCGCGAATGTGCTCCTCGGCCTCGTCGCACAGGTTCTCGCTCATGAACTGGTAGCCGATGTTCAGCGGCGCGACCACAGGCGGCCCGCCAGGCTGCCCAAACCCGCCAATGTTCTCTGCCTCGTAGCGGTCGTCGACGAGCTTCGTGAGGTACCACTCGACCTCGAGCCCGATGATCATTTCCATGCCGCGCTCCGCAAGCTTCGCGAGCTCGCGCTTGAGCAGCAGGCGGGCCGAGTAGGGCAGCGGGTCGCCGTTTTTCAGGTACTCATCGGCGAGAATCCACCCGGTTGATTCGACCCACGGCAGCACCTGAAACGTGTCAGGGTCTGGCACGAGCAGAAAGTCGGCGGCGCCGGTCATCTCTTCGTTGCCGAGCCCGCCGCCCGACTCGAACGGGTTGAACACGAGTTCGAGGCCGGTATCGAAGATCACACCTCCGGGGCTCGTGTCGATACCGTTGCGCATCGCCGCTTTGAACGCCGACGGTGTGAGCGATTTGCTGCGCGTCAGCCCGTGCGGGTCGACGTAGACGACCCGAATAACCTCGAGGCCGAGCCTGTCGATCGTCTCGTAGATCCCCTCGGCCTTTCGGTATTGCTCCTTGGTCCAGAGCCCGCGGTCTGCGACGAAGCCGACGCGACCGGTTGCGAGCTCGTCGAGGGTGGATCGGGTTGTCGCAGCCGGGGCGGCCGTCGGTGTTGCGGTGGTATTCATGTGCATGCTCTCCTTTGAGTACTACGGATGAATTGTGGGATTGAGATGTGGGTAGGCTGAGCGCCAGTCGCTGGCCGCCTCGATGTCGCGCGCGAGTGAGAGCACGCGCGCATCGTCGTACAGTCGACCAACGAGCTGCACCCCGAGCGGCAAGCCAGCCTCTGAGACACCGGCCGGGAGCGAGATCGCTGGCCAACCGGTGAGGTTCAGCAGGTAGGTGAACGGCGTCCAGTCGAGACCGGTAATCGGTACGCGCGAGGCGCTCGGCGGGGCATCGTTGCCGAGCGCAAACGCCGGTTCGGGCATCGTGGGTGTGAGGAGCACATCGAACCCGTCGAGCGCCGCATGCAGCTGCGCGCGAATCGCGGCGCGGTCGCTGTGCGCTTGGGCGAGCTGGCGAGCGGTGAGCGTTCTGCCGTACTCGATGAGCGCGAGCAGCCCCGGGTCAAGCAACTCAGCCACCGAGGCGAGGTCGTCGCCGTACGACGGCGCCTCGTGCCCCGCCCACAGCGTCATCATGGTTGTCGCGAGATCCGGGAGGTCGAGGTCTGAGTGCACAACCTCATGGCCGCGCTCGGCGAGCATTTCGGCGGTGCGGTGAGTGGCGGCGGTCTGTGCCGCCCCGGCTCGGGCAAAGCCGAGCGACGATGCGACGCGCACTCGCAGGCGCGGCGAGGAGTGCGCGCTCGTGTCGGTGAAGCCCTGGCCGGGGGTGCTCATCGAGTCGGCCGGGTCGTAGCCAGACATGATTTCGACGGCGATCGCCGCGTCGGCAACGGTGCGGGTGAGGGGGCCGATGTGCGACAGGCCCTCCGGGCAGGCCGGCACGTACGGAATCGCCCCGAACGAGGGTTTGAACCCGACCACGCCACAGAAAGAGGCGGGGATCCGCACGCTCCCGCCACCATCCGTTCCAACGGCGATCGCGCCGAGCCCAAGCGCGGCAGCCACGCCGGCCCCGCCGCTCGAACCGCCAGCCGTGTAGCTCGGGTTCCACGGGTTCGCGCTGGGGCCGACGAGGCGGTTGCCAGCGTCGCCTTTCCAACCGCCCTCGCTCGTGTTTGTCTTCCCAACGATCACGGCGCCGGCCGCGCGGAGCCTCGATACCGCAGGCGCGTCGCGATCCGGCACAAAATTCTCAGTGACGAGCGACCCCCGCGTGGTGCGCAGGTCGCGCGTCCAGATGAGATCCTTCACCGTGATCGGAACACCGAGCAGCGGGTCTCGCACGGCCGCGTCAGGGTCGGCCGCGTAGATGGCATCCGCGCGCCTGGCCGCGTCGGTCGCGCCCTGTTCGTCAATCGTGATGAATGGTGTGAGCGCGGCGAATCGCGTCGCGCGGTCGAGTACCGCGGCGAGCACCTCGCTCGGGGTAAATTCGCGGGCGAGAAACCCCGCCCGCAGCTCCGCTACCGAGGCGAGAGCGAGCGGCTGCGAAGCATCTGGGAGCGCCGCAGTGGGCAGTGCAGGCAGTGCAGCCACCCCAGCAAGCCGGGCGCTCATGCTCGCACTCCCCCACCTCGGCGAGCGCGCCGGCTGGTTGCGGCGAGCGCGAGCACCACGAAGACGACGACAACCGCAACCTGCGCGCCGACGACGAGCGCCGTCGGGGTGTCGCCCCAGCGGCCCGTGAGCTGCAGTGCTCCCGGAATCGTCGTGGTGGTGAACGCCTGCATCACCGCGAGCCAGCCAGTTGGCTTCGCCAGGCGATCTTGGCCGAGCGCAAGCACGAGGAAGAATGCGAAGAACAGCACTGCCCAGGAGAGCCAGATTGTGCCAAATTTTGGGTCGCCAAATCGGTCAAAGTTTACCCAAGACAGAAACAGCGACACGAGCACGGCCCAGCCGCAGTACCAGCCGAGGCCGCTGCCCGGCAGATCTTTGAAGGTGTTCACGGCGACGTAGAGGTACGTGAAGGCGAAGAGCAGAAAGCCGGTGACGCCGAGCACCGCCGAGAGCTCGGGCTCGGAGCTGCCAGCGATGGGGAGCGCCCCCACGGCAACGGTTGCGACGAGCGTCAGCCCGATGAACAGGTTGATGGGGGCGGTGTCTTTCGCGCTGAGGCGGCCGAGCAGGCCGAGGCCGTTTGCGAGCAGCACCGAGCCGACGAAGAAGAGAGCGAGACTTGTCATGAGGTCCTTTGGGTACGGGTGTTGGGTGGTTGGCCCGGTGAGTACGAGGTGTTCCGCCTTTGGAACCTCCACCCACTAGCCGGAAGAAGCTGTTGGACCTATGGTTCTCACAACGGACTTTTCTATCAAGATGCCAATTCCGTGCAATGGATCACTGATGATTGGAGTTGCCGGTGCTGATTGCAGAGCTGCAGGAGCGACTTGCCGGCGACGGCGAGCGCTACAAGATACTCACAACGACAGTGCACGAGCTTGTGCAGAACGGCCGGCTGCGGCCCGGCGAACGGCTGCCGGCCGAGCGCGAGCTCGCCCGCGAGGTTGGGGTCTCGCGCACCACCGTCGTGCGGGCCTACGCCGCGCTCGAGGCTCTCGGCTCGCTCGAGCGCCGCGTGGGCAGCGGCAGCTACGTCACCCGCCGCGACGAATCCGACGCTCCGCGCATGGCCGATCTCATGACCGGGCCAATCGAGGTCGTGCCGCCGCGCGCACGCGGCCTGATCAATCTCTCGATCAGCACGCCACCGATCCCGCTCGAGCTCCCCGCGGCGATCCACTCCGTTGTGGCCGAGGTGTTCGCGCGAGCGCGCTTCGCCACCCAGCACATCGAGGGCGACCCCGAGCTTCGCCAATGGGTCGCCGACTGGTACACCGGGCGCGGTCTCGACACCGACCCCGGTCAAATACTCATCACCGCTGGCGCCCAGCAGGCGCTCGCCATGAGCACCAAGGTCGTGCGGCCGAGCGTTTCATCGTTCGTCGTCGAAGCACCCACCTACCTGGGTTTTCTCGACCTCGCACGCATGCGCAGCTCGCGCGTACTCAGCGTGCCGGCGCTGTTCGACGAGGAGCACATCAGGCAAGCCCACGCTGTGCTCGCGGCCGAAGACAGCCCGCTGCTGTACGCGATGACCGCTTGCCACACCGTCACCGGCCACGCGATGCCCGAGCACGACAAGGAGTTGCTCGCGTCGCTCCTGCACCGCACCGGAGGCATGGTCATCGACGACGACACGCTCGCCGATGAGCTCCTCGACGGGCCGCCCGGTGCGCCGCTCGCCGCGTTCCTTGACGAGCGTCAGATCATCACGATTGGGAGCACAAGCAAGTCGCTGTGGGACGGGCTGCGCGTGGGGTGGATCCGCGCACCGAAACACCTCGCCCGCGATCTCGCTCGCATGAAGAGCGCCTACGACCTTGGCACCCCCGTGCTGTCGCAGCTCGTCGCTCTCGAGCTGCTCCGCGGCTCCGTTGCAACCGCCGAGAAGCGGCGGCGTGATTCCCGTCGCGGGCTCACGACAGCGACCGCGTTCATCGCCGACCGAATGCCAAACTGGCGCTGGTTTACACCCGCTGGCGGCCGCTCGCTCTGGGTGCAGTTGCCACCGGGCAGCGACGGTTCGCGGCTCGCGGCCGACGCCCTCGCGCACGGCGTCGCGATCGCGAGCGGGGAGACGTTCACGAACAACGACACCCATCGCGATCACATCAGGGTCGGGTTCGTGCAGCCTCCCGGCGAGCTGCGTGAGGGGTTAAGCCGGCTGGCCACGGCCTGGGCGGCGCGCCGGTAACTGAGCGGGGGCAGGCACACTCTTCGTCTGCCGGGGCGCGAGCGCTTCTCCGAGCTACGCTGCCCCTGTGCCCGCGGCTGCCCCGCGCACCGACACCATGTCACCCTCACCGTATTGCTCCTTCAGCACGCGCAGGTTGGCCCAGCTCTCGACCGCGGTGATGCTCGGCTCCGCGCGCAAACGGTCGGTAACTGCAATGAGCTCCGCTGCCGATTCGCGCGAAAACGTCGCAACGAAGTTGAAGCTGCCGATCGTGCGTGCGACGAATTCGGGCTCGAGCTCGGTGAGCAGGCGCAGCGTGTGATCGTCGCCGGCGCGGGTGCGAATGCCCATGCCGATCGAGGGCGTCTCGCGCTGATGGTCGCGCACCGGCATTGCGACAACCTTCACCGCGCGGGCGCGCCGGAGCCGTTCGAAGCGCAACCGCGCGCCGCCAGCAGAGAGCCCCGAGGCCTCGCCGAGCTCTCGGTAGCTCGCCCGGCCATCGCGCTGCAGCTTGGCGATGATCGCGCGATCGGCCTCGTCAACTTCGAAATCGGTGTGCCCCGTGCGCAGCGGCGAGTAGCGATTGACCTCGATGCTCTCGTAGAGGTGGGTGCGCACGCTCCGCACCCCGGGAATCTCGTGGATCTCGCCGAGCACCCGGCTCAGGTGCGGGTCGGCGCCGACGCGCACCTCAACATCGATGGGAAAGACCCCGGCGACGTCGGCGACGAACGTCGACTCCGGGAGCGCGACGAGGGCGCGGCGCACCGGGTCGACCGCGCCCTCGACTGCCACCTGGAGGTAGGCGAACCGTTCGAGGCCGAGCAGGTCAGGGCTGATCGAGACCGTGAGGCGCACCTCGTTGTTGGCCACGGCCTGCTGCACGATGTGGGTCACGAGCCTGCGGGTGAGGCCAAGATCTGCGGCGATCTGCGAGTAGCTCGCCCGGCCGTCTTCCTCAAGCGCGCGCAGCACGGCACGGCGCACTGCCTGCGAGGCTTCGACAGCCATCGGGTCTCCAAACTCGATTCTTGCCGGTAGACAAATAATCATAATTGCCCGCGTTATCCACGAGGTTATTCACAATAGTATCCACAGTTGTGAACAATTCATCAGAATGCAGCGATAATGACCGCTGATTCGCTCGCGAATGCTCCGCGGTCGACGTAGGCTTCATACCTGCCCGCGTGTGCGGGCCTCCAGGGAAGGATCTCGTCATGGCGTTGGTGGCATGCAGCCAGTTCAGCCCGGTCATTGGAGCCGTTCGCGACAACGTGCGACGCTCCCTCGAACTCATCGCGGCTGCCGCTTCGATGGGCGCCGATGTTGTTGTGCTCCCCGAGCTCGCGAGTTCGGGATACGTCTTTGCCGATTCCGCTGAGGCCGCCGCTGCGAGCGAGCCCGCTGACGGGTTCGCCGTAAGCGCGTGGCGAGCCGCTGCCGTCGAGCACGGCATCGTGATCGTCGCTGGCTTCGCCGAGACCAACCCGGCCGGCGCGCCCTTCAACAGCGCCGCGCTCGTGATGCCCGGCGCCGAACCGGTGATCTATCGCAAGGCGCACCTGTGGGATCGCGAGCGGCTCGTTTTCACCCCAGGGTCAGACCTCCCACCGGTCGTCGACACCCCGGTTGGCCGCATCGGCGTGATGATTTGCTACGACCTCGAGTTCCCCGAGTGGGTGCGCATCGCGGCCCTCGGGGGCGCCGAGCTCATCTGCGCTCCAGTGAACTGGCCCAGCGTGCCGCGGCCCACGGGCGAGCGACCGGGCGAGGTTGTTCGCGTGCAGGCCGAGGCCTCGATGAACCGCGTCGCGATCGCCGCCTGCGACCGCTCGGGGCGCGAGCGCGGCCTCGAGTGGTCGGCAGCCTCCGTGATGGTCGACGCCGACGGGTGGCCCCTGGCCCTCACCGATCAGGCCGCAGACACGGTGCGACCCGGTGGTGGCACAGCCGCGGATCCGCACCCAACCGGCGAAGCCGAGAGTGCAGAACCAACCGGCTCAGACCGCGCCGACGCGCCCGTCACGCTCCTCGCCGAGATCGACCTTGCCGCCAGCCGCGTCAAGCGGATCGCGGAATACAGCGATGTGATGGCCGACCGGCGCACCGACCTCTACGAGCACTACTCAAGCTAACCCATCTCTCGGCGCTAAGCCGCCCGAGAGCACGACCTGCCCGCAGCGTTCGCGGGCAACAGCAGTAAGGATAATGATGTCTTCAGACACTTCGACGCCGCGCACCGGCGTGATCGAGACTCGCTCGATCGATGTCGTGCCGCTCGCCGAGCGCCACGGCAAGGTGTGGCACCAGGGGCCCTTCTGGTTCACCGGGAACTTCGTGCTCACCACGATGGTCGTCGGATTCACCGGGCCGAGCCTCGGGCTGAGCGTCTGGTGGACGGTGCTCGCCGTCGTGCTCGGCGCAGGCTTCGGCACCTTCTTCATGGCGTTCCACGCGAACCAGGGCCCCACGATGGGGCTCGCCCAGATGATCCAGTCGCGCGCGCAGTTCGGCAGTCGCGGCGCCGTGGTGCCGTTCATCGCGACGGTCTTCGTCTACATCGGGTTCCTGGTATTCGACACGATTCTCGTCACCCAGGGCATCGGGGTCTACTCCGAGGCGACCTGGTTCTGGTACCCGATTATCATCGCCGTGTCGATCGTGATCGCCGTCGTCGGCCACGACCTGCTGCACTTCATTCAGCGCTGGCTCACCTACGCGCTCGTCGCCGTGTTCGCGATCATCACCGTCTTCGCGATCGTGCACTTCTCGCAGGCCCCCATCGACCCGGCCGCCGCCGTCGCCACCGCGGGCTGGAGCACCTCCGCATTCCTCATTCAGTTTTCGCTCTCGGCAGGCTACAACATCAGCTACTCGGTCTACGTGTCCGATTACACGCGCTACCTGCCGGTGAATTCCTCGGCGCCGAAGCTCATCTCATCGGTCTACGCGGGAGCCGGCCTCTCGGCGATCTGGCTAATGTCGCTCGGCGCCGTGCTCGCGAGCTTCATTCCGGGGGCAGACCCCATCGGCACCCTGCGCGACGTCGGCGACATGATCTTCCCCGGTTTCGGCACGGTCGCCGTGCTCGTCTCTGTGCTCGCCCTCGTCTCGATCATGGGCGTGAATGCCTACGGCGCAATGCTCACGGGCGCGAGCGCCATCGATGGCTTCACTCCCGTGAAGCCCACGGTGAAGATGCGCGTTATCGCACTCACCATCGTCGGCATCATCACGCTCGTTATCGCGCTCGCGATCCCCGAGAACTACGTCGACAGCTTCAACAGCTTCGTGGGGCTCATGCTCTACTTCCTCGTTCCGTGGTCGGCGGTTAACCTCGTTGACTTCTACCTCGTGCGAAAGGGCCGCTACGCGCTCACCGACATCGCGAACCCGCGCGGCAGTGTCTACGGCAAGTGGGCCTGGCGGGGACTCGCGGCCTACGCGCTCGGGTTCGCGGCGATGATCCCGTTCTTCTCGCTGTCGTTCTTCACCGGGCCGGTCGCCAAGCTGCTCGACGGCGCCGACTTCGCGTTCGCGGTCGGGTTGATCGTCTCGGGTGTCTCGTACTACCTGTTCTCGCGCGGCCGGGATACCGCTGCAGAGGAGCGGGCGATCGCGCGAAGCGAGGAGGTCTTCGGCGCCTGGCGCCGCTAGGTTCGGGCGAATGATCTGCCGAGAGGGGCGCGCACTGTCATCAGTGCGCGCCCCTCTCGCGTCTGTCGCGGAAATGAATATGGCAGTTGTTGTCGCCATCGGAGATGGTTGGCGACAACAACTGCCATATTGAGCCCGGGTCGGGGGCCCAGGGGTGGCCCGGGCGGGGCGGGGAAGCTGGGGCTAGCCCGCGGTCGGGAGCAGCGGGGCCGTGTCGCGGCCCGTCACTGCTGCGCGGGGTGCGGATCCGCGACGCAACCAGGCCAGCACGTTTCGCGCGGGGTCGAGCGTGTAGTGCTCGAGCGAGCCGTCAGACAGGAACGCGACGTGCGGGGTGACGAGCACGCGCGGGTCGTTTCGCAGCGGGTGGTCTGCCGCGGGCGGCTCGCCGTGCAGCACGTCGACGGCGGCGCCGCGCAGCGTGCCGGAGTCGAGCGCGGCGGCCAGCGCCTCGGGGTCGACGAGCTCGCCGCGCGAGACGTTCACGAGACTCGACCCGGGCCGCATTGCGGCGAACGCGTTGCCGTCGATCGCGCCGTGGGTGTCTGCGGTGAGCGGTAGGTGCAGCGAGAGCACGTCTGACTGAGCGATGAGGGTGTCGCGGTCGACGAGCTCGACGCCGTGCACGGGCGCGGTGACGAACGGGTCGTGCGCGATGACGCGCGCGAAGCTCGGCGCTGCGATCTGGGCGAGCCGCTGCGCGATGCGCCCGAAGCCGAAGAGGCCGAGGGTGAGGCCGCTGAGCCTGCGCGGCACGGCGGTCACATCGTCGGTCCAGCCGCCGCCCGCCGTGACGGCGAGGCTCCCCCGCAGGTCGCGTTCGAGCGACAGCATGAGGGTGAGCGCGTGCGCGGCGACCTCCTCGGTCGCGGCGTCGGTGAGGTTCACGATCCAGATGCCGCGAGCCTCGGCCGCCGCGCGGTCGATCATGTCGAAGCCGGCGCTCATCGTCGCGATGAAGCCGACCTTCGGCAGCCGGTCGAGCAGCTCCGCATCAATGCGCGCGTAGCCAACGACGAGCGCGACGGCCCGTTCGGCACCCTCGGGGAGCTCGCGCGGCAGGTCGGCGCGCGACGGCAGCGCAGCGAGCACGGTGTCGCAGCCGGCGGCCTCGAGCAGCGCCCGGCCCGGTGCCGGGTCGAGGTCGGTCTCGTCGGTGAAGAGTACGAGTGGCCGGGTCATGCTGCTGCTCCGTTCGTGTCGGCGGTATCGGCTCCGGCGGTATCGGGTCCGGCGGTATCGGCTCCCGCGAGGCGGTCCAGGTGCGTCGGCGCGAAGAGTTCGAGCACGGCGGGCAGCACGACGACGCGGGGGCCGCCGGCGGCGAGGGCGCGCGCCACTACCGCCGGGGCGTCTTCGAGCGTGGTCTGTTCGGCGGGAATGCCGAACGACTCGGCGAGGGCTACGTAGTTCGGGCGGGTGAGCTCGGTCGCGGTGGCCGCACCGAATGCACCCTCCATGTACTCGCGCAGCACTCCGTAGCCGCCGTCATCGACAATGAGCCACACGACGGGCAGGTCGTGCTGGGCCGCTACCGCGAGCTCGGCGATGCCGTAGAGCGCGCCGCCGTCGCCGGAGACAGCGAGAACGGATGCGGTTTCGCCCTGGATCCGCCGCCCAAACGCGGCGCCGAGCGCCGCTGGGAAGCCGTAGCCGAGCCCGCCGGCGCCCTGCGCCGACGCGAACTCGGAGTCGCGGGCATCCCACGCCGACCACGCCCAGTAGGCGAGGATCGTCATGTCCCAGTACACCTTCGTGTCGTCTGCGATCGCGTCTCGCAGCCCGCGCACGAGCGCGAGCTCGGCCTCGCGGCCCTGGCCCTCGACCCTGTCGAGCACGGTGCCCAGCAGTTCGGCGATCGCCGCCTTCGCGGCGTCGCGGCGCTCGGGCGTCGACTCGCGGCCGGCCCCGGCAACCGCGGCCTCGAGCCCTGCGAGGGCGAGCTTCGCGTCGGCGTGGATGCCGATGCCGGGGTGGTTCGAGCCGAGCTTGCCGAGGTCGGCCTCGATCTGGATCACGCGGCCGTGCGGGCGGAACGTGTGGTAGTTGCTCGAGAGTTCCCCGACGCCGCTGCCGACGATGACGAGCACGTCGGCGTGCTCGAGGAACTCGGTCGTGGCGATGTCCTCGATCCACCCCTGCGCGGAGAGCGGGTGCCCCCAGGGCAGCGCGGTCTTGCCGCTGAACGTGGTGATAACGGGGGCGTCGAGGCGCTCGGCGAGGGCGGCGAGCTCGGCCTGCGCTTCGGCGCGCACGACGCCGCCACCCGCGAAGATCACGGGGCGCTCGGCGGCCGCGAGCACGGCGGCTGCGTGCGCGACGGTCTCGGCGATGGGCTCGAGCGGCGCCGGGGTCTGCGCGAACGTCGCCCCCGTGAGCACGGGCACGTCGTGAGCCGATGCGAGCAGAATGTCTTGTGGCACTTCGACGAGCACGGGGCCCTTCGGCGCGGCCGCTGCGATGCGCCAGGCCTCGGCCATCGCGGTCGGGATCTGCGCCATCGTGCGCACCGTCACCGTGTGCTTCACGACGCCGCGGAACGACGCCGACTGCTCGGGGAGCTCGTGCAGGTAGCCGTGACGGCCGCCCCCGAGGCCTGCGACAGGAATCTGCGCGCTGATCGCGAGCACCGGGATCGAGGAGGCCGCGGCCTCCTGCAGCGCGGCGAGCGAGGTGAGCGCGCCGGGGCCGGTCGACAGCAGCAGCGGGGCGACGTCGCCGGTCACGCGCGCAAGACCGTCGGCCATGAACCCGGCGTTGTTCTCGACGCGGGCACTGAGGTAGGCGAGGTCGGAGCGGCGCAGCGCGTCAAACAGGCCGAGGGCGTGCTGGCCTGGGAGCCCGACGACGCCGCGCGCGCCGAGGGCGAGCAGCGTCTCGAGTACGACGTCGCCGCCGATGCGCTGGCCGGTGTCTGGTGTCTGTGTGGTCATTGATTCCTCCAGAAGAACTGTGATGAGCAGGCACTCAGGGGGAAGGGAACCGGTCTCGCGGGCGTGCCCTCCGCGAGACCGGTGAGGTGTTATCGAACCCTAGCGCTCAACGTCTGAGTACACGACGTCGTTGACGGCCGTGCGGTCGTCGAGGCTGAGGCGGTGCGTCCACTCGTCGAGCACCTTCGGCGCGACGGGCTTCGTGCAGAGGCTGACTACGACGTAGGTGACGAGGCTCGCGAGCAGGCTGAAGTAGATCGGCTCGTTCGCGAGGATGCCCCACACGAACATCGAGATAACGACGGTGACGGTGCCGACGAGCATGCTCGCGAGGGCGCCTGCGCGGGTGCCGCGCTTCCAGAACAGGCCGCCCACGATCGCAACGAGCAGGCCGCCGACCAAGATGTCGTAGGCGATCGTGAGCGCCGCGACCACATCCGAGACGAGCGTCGAGATGAACATCGTGACGCCCGCGAGCACGAAGATGGTGACGCGGTAGCTCACGAGGCTGTCGCCCGAGACGTGGCCGTCTTCGACCTTTGCCTGCTTCGGGCGCATTCCGAGCACGCGCCGCACCACGGGCAAGAGGTCGGTCGTGAACACGGTTGCCGAGGCGATGAGCGCGCCGCTCGCGGTCGACATCATCGCCGAGAGCGCCGCCGCCAGCACGATGCCGCGCACGCCCGGTGGCAGCATTTCCTGCGCCATCAGCCCGAACGCGTCGTCGCGGTTCGCGAGCTCCGGGAAGAGCACGCGGGCAGCCATACCGATGAGCGCACCGGCGAGCGCGTACAGCAGGCAGTAAACGCCAGACGCGATCCCGCCCCACTTAGCGACCCGCGGGGTGCGTGCGGTAACAACGCGCTGCCAGATATCCTGGCCGATGAGCAGGCCCAGGGTGTAGACGATGACGTAGGTGATGATCGTCATTCCACCGATCGACCACGGCGAGAAGAATGAGTCGCCGAGGCGCTCGCGAATGCCCGCCCAGCCGCCGGCCTCGTCGGAGGCTGTCATGAGCGCGATCGGCAGCAGCATGAAGAACATGCCGACGGTCTTAATCACGAACTGCACGACGTCGGTCATGGTAATCGACCACATGCCGCCCATGATTGAGTACACCGCAACAATCGTGCCGCCGATGACGACGCCCCACACGTTCGAGATGCCGAAGAGCACGTGGAAGATCGTCGCGTACGCGAGCGTCGAGGTTACGGTGAGCATGAGCGTGTAGAGGAACATCACGATGCCCGAGATGAGCCCGTTTGAGCCGCCGTAGCGCAGATCGAGCATCTCGGTGACGGTGGTGACCTTGAGCTTCACGATGCGCTTGGCGAGGAACGCGCTGAGCACGAGAATGCCGAGGCCGATGCAGGTGACGAGCCACGCGCCCGAGAGCCCGTACTCCCAACCGAGGCCGATGCCGCCGACGGTCGAGGCGCCTCCGAGCACGATCGCACTCATAGCGCCCGAGTACATGAAGCCGCCGAGCCTGCGGCCCGCGACAAGGTAGTCGCTCTTCGACTTGGAGCGCTTCATGCCCCAGTAGCCGACGCCCAGAATGCCGGCGAGATACGCGGCGATGCTGATGTAGTCCAGGACCACAGTGTCCTCCTTGATCCGGTGGTATGGATCGACACCGATCCGTGGTGTCGACGCCGACTGCGTGTTTCTCCTAGGGACGGTACTCACGATTCGCACAAAATACGACGAGGTTTTATCCTGAATTAAGTTTGGTTTAGGTTAATTCATCCCAAGGGGCGACGTCTCGTGCAGCACACACCGCAGTACCTCGACCGCGCGACCGTGCCTCTGGCGACGCTCCTCGATGAGCCATCGCTGCAGGCGACCCTCGCATCCCCCTCCCCCGAGGTGCTCAGCGCCGACCCCCGCTTGGCGGCGCAGATCCGCAGCACGCCCGTCGCGGCAGCGATCGTCATTGAGCTGGAAGACCCCGGCCCGTACATGCTGCCGGGCGATCTGCTCATGGTCACCGGGCTCGCGTTCTCCGGCGATGCCGAGCACGACAGAGAGTATGTCTCGCGGCTGCGCGCGTCGGGCGTATCGGCGATTCTGTTCGGCCTCGAACCCGTGCACGCGCAGCTACCGGCAACGCTCCTTCAGGCATGCCAGGCCGAGAATTTTCCGCTCATCGTGCTGCCCCCGCCCATCTATTTCGCTGCGGTTACCAGCATCGTCAACCGCGCGCTTGAGACAGAGCGCACCCGCGCCCTCGAGCACATGAACACGCTTGCCAGGCACCTCACCGAGGCGGTGCTACAGCACCGCCCGGCCCAACGACTCGTCGAGCGGCTCGCAACCGAACCGGGCAGCTGGGCGGCGCTGCGCATCGGCGATGAGCTCTACCTCGGCGGCGACTTGCCGCACGGCGCGAGCTTCGACCCCCTCTTTCGCGAGCTCGACGAACGGCTACGTCGGCCGCGCGGCGCGCGAGGCGGCGCGCCAACCGTCTTCACGACGCTCTCGGCACTCCCCGGCGGCAAGACGGCAGGCGCCGGCCGCGTCGACTACGAGATTGCCGCCCACGCGGCGACGCCGCGCGGCGCACGCAGCCGAGGGTTGGAGGGCCGAGCGATTCTCGCCATCGGCCGCACACCCAGGCTCAGTCGCATCGACCTCACCGCGCTGCAACTCGCAGCGAACCTCGTCGGGCTGCTCCTCCAGCTGCCCGCGGCGCAGTCTCTCGCCGTCGACCAGCTGCTCATGCAACTTCTCATGGAGCGTCACGGTTCCCAGATCATCGGCGCGGAGCGGGAGCGGTTTGCGAGGCTCATCGGCAACGCCCTCGGCGGCAGCGGGAAGACCGCGCACGCGGTCATCGCAATGCGCGACCCGAACTTCTCGGCGCCGGGTGACCCCGTGCCTGCTGGCGAGACGGTCGCCTCCGACGCAAACTGGCTGCGTCATCTTCTCCACACGCCATTCGTGGAGCACCGAGCCAGGCAGCTGCGCGCCTTCGTTGGTTCGCCGCCCTCTGCCGGCGATTTTCAGCACGCTCGCCAGCTTGGCTGGCTTCTCGCGGTGAGCCGCCCGCAGCCCTTTCTCGAACTCCCGACAGCGATGCAGGAGGCAGAGGAACTCGCCCGCGCGGCCCTTCACATCGGCGACCACGTCGACGGCACCGCACCCCCGGGGCTCGCACCGTGGCCGCTCGGCGCGGCAACCGACCCGGCGGTCTCGAGGGTCGCCGCCGCGCAGTGGCTCGCGCCCATCCTCGCCCCCGGCACGCTCGAGCAACGCGCAGCCCTCGAGTGTTGGCTGCGGCAGCACGGCTCCTGGGATCGCAGCGCGCGCGCGCTCGGCGTTCACCGCAACACGGTGCGGCGCCTCGTCGGCGAAGCCCAGCATCTCCTCGGTCGCGACCTCGACGACCCGCTCGAGCGCGCCCGCGTATTGCTCGCGCTCACGGCGCTCGAGGCCGAGCCCATTCCCGGCCTACCACCGGGCATTCGGGCCCCCGGGAGCACTCCCGGGGGCCCGAAGCCAGAACCGCTCGGAGACTAGTCGCGAGCGGCCATCGCGCTCACGAGCTCGTACACGACGTGGCTCGCGGCGACCGCGGTGATCTGCGCGTGGTCGTAAGCCGGGGCGACCTCGACGACGTCGGCGCCAACGATGTTGAGGTCGGCGAGGCCGCGGATGAGGCGCAGCATCTCGCGGCTCGTCAGGCCACCAGCCTCGGGCGTGCCGGTGCCGGGGGCGTGCGACGGGTCGAGCACGTCGATGTCGATCGAGATGTACAGCGGCTTGTCGCCGACGCGCTTGCGGATCTTCTCGAGTGCTGCCGGAATGCCGTTTTCCTCGATGAACTCGCTCGTGACGATCTGGAAGCCGAGCATGGCGTCGTCCTCGAGATCCTGCTTGCCGTAGAGGGGCCCACGGGTGCCGCCGTGCATCGAGGCGGTCATGTCGATGAGGCCCTCCTCCGATGCGCGACGGAACGGGGTGCCGTGCGTCGTGGGGGCGCCGAAGTAAGTATCCCAGGTGTCGAGGTGCGCGTCGAAGTGCAGCACTGCAACGGGGCCGTGCTTCTTGTTGATCGCGCGCAGAAGCGGCAGCGCGATCGTGTGGTCGCCGCCGATCGTGACGATCTTGTCGACCTTCTCGCCGAGCTCGGTGGCCGCAGCCTCGACCTGGTCGACGGCCTCGTCGAGGTTGAAGGGGTTCGCGACGATGTCGCCTGCGTCGACGACCTGCTTGATGTAGAACGGCGAGACGTCTTGCGCGGGGTTGTAGGGGCGCAGCAGACGCGAAGCCTCGCGCACGTGCGACGGGCCGAAGCGGGCGCCGGGGCGGAAGCTCACGCCCGTGTCGAACGGCACGCCGACAACCGCGATGTCTGCTGCTGGCACGTCTTCGATGCGGGGCAGCTTCGCGAACGTTGCGATGCCGGCGTAACGCGGGGTCAGGCTCGCGTCGACGGGGCCCTGTGGAGTGTGTTCGGTCACGGGTTCTCTCTCCTTCGATGTTGCCTAATAGTAAACTCTTGAATACTATTAGTGAACTTTCCTCCAGCATAGACTGAGACCGTACGAGCGTCAACGCGACCGCTCACCCCCGACGAAAGAGGCCCCGCCGTGCGACCGATCCACCCCACCTCGGCCGAAACCCAGGTGCAGATTGGGGCGAAGCTGCGAAGCTCCCGCCAGGCACAGGGGCTGACCCTCGAGCAGCTCGCGGCGGCCTCCGACCTCACCAAGGGGTTCATCAGCCGGATCGAGCGAGACGAGACAATGCCGAGCGTGCCGACGCTCGTGCAGCTCTGCCAAGCACTGTCGCTGCCGATCGGGTCGCTGTTCGAGGAGCCAGACGTGCAGCTCGTCACGCTCGATGCCGCTCCGCGGATCAACATGGGCGGCATCGGAGCCGACGAACGGCTCGTCACGCCTCGGGCTGAAGAGCGCGTGCAGGTGCTTCGCTCGAGCGTCGAGCCCGGCGGATCAGGGGGCGATGAGCTCTACACCGTGAGCTGCGATGTCGAGTCGCTCCACGTCATCTCGGGCGAGGTCGAGGTGCGCTTCGCAGATCGCTCCACTGCGCTCAGCCCGGGCGACACCCTGACCTTCCCCGGGCGCACGCCACACACCTGGCACGCGGGCGACGGCGGCGCCGAGATCGTGTGGATCCTCGTGCCCGCGGCATGGAGCGGCTCGCGCTAGCCCGCAACGCTACGTTGCCGGCAACGTCTCCGCCAGCACACGCATCGTATTGCCACCCATGATCGCGTAGATCTCGTCCTCGTCGTAGCCGCGGTTCAGAAGCTCCTGGGTGATGATCGCGAGCTCGCTCGTGTCCCACGCGACCTCGGTCGAGCCGTCATAGTCGCTGCCGAGGGCCGCGGTTTCGATACCGCCGTGGCTCGCGACGACCGGCTTGGTCGCCATCTCGAGCACCTCGGCAACGCTCTGGTGGCTCGCGTGCGCAATGTCGACGACGATGCCGAGCTGCTCCATCTTCACGATGGCCTCCCGGCCCATGTCAGTCAGCCCGCCCTTGCCGACGCCGTGCATCGAGTCGGCGAGCTCGTTGTCGAAGAAGTGCGTGAGTCCCGCCATGCGCATCCATCGGCAAACAGCACGTCGAGGTTCGCGAGATCGCCCTCGAGGTTCTGCAGCCCCTCGACAGAGAACACCGCGCCGATGACCGGGGCGCCCTCGGATCGGTCTACGAGCAGCTGCTCGAGCTCGGCCCGAGTGGTAATCACGCGAAGCGCGCCGTCCGAGGCGGCCGCGTTGCGCTGCAGTTTCGCGGCGTGATAGCGCGAGCGCTCGAGCAGCGAGAACCAGGTCTTCGGCGGCTGGAGTTGCGCGAACGAGAGCAGGGTGATGTTGTCGGTGTCGCCAGTGTTCGATTCGTAGTTCTGCCCCTTCGGCGACTTCGACACCGACGAAAAGACCTGGAGGGCGACGTTGCCGTCTTGCAGCCTCGGCACATCGACGTGGCCGAGGTCTGCACGGGTGTTCAACGAGCGATCCCACATCAGGGTGTCTGAGTGCAGGTCTGCGACCTGCAGCTTCGAGTGCAGGGCGGCCGCCTCTGCCGAGACCTCCGGGATCGGGTCGCCGGTCACCTCGTTCATGCTCTTCTCGGCAATCGCGGGGGCGAGCGCGAAGAACGCGGTTGCGGCGAGCGCGATCACGAGGATCGCGCCGATGATGGTGCGCCGTACCCAGCGACGACGGTGTCGAGTAGTCATAGCGAGTGACGCTAGCAGTGCCGTATTACGCGCGCCGCACGCTTTGCGCGATCCGCACAACACGCGGTGCCCGAGCTATGAGGTTTCTGTGCCCGCACGAAAAAGCCGGGGTGGATCGCACGATCTGCGATCCACCCCGGCCTGCGACAGCGAGCCGGCAGCGCTAGCCCCGCACCGCCGCGAGCGTCTTCTTGCCGCGGCGGAGCACCGCGAACTTGCCGTGCAGCAGATCTCCGTCAGACAGCGTCGCGTCTTCTGCCTCTACCTTCACGTTGTTCACGTAGACGCCGCCCTGAGCAATCGCGCGCCTGGCCTCGCCAAGGCCCTTCACGAGCCCGGTATCGACCAGCAGCTGTGCAATCGAGGCTCCGGCCGCGCCGACGG
This sequence comes from Leucobacter albus, assembly GCF_039528015.1. Taxonomy (NCBI): domain Bacteria; kingdom Bacillati; phylum Actinomycetota; class Actinomycetes; order Micrococcales; family Microbacteriaceae; genus Leucobacter; species Leucobacter albus. Next base: position 19,594 of record NZ_BAAAKZ010000013.1, read on the forward strand.
CCTGAGGCAGCTCGCCGACCGCGCCCGCGAGCGAGGGCTCGTCGAGAGCGGTGAGCTCGCCCTGCCCGAACAGCGCTGCGGAGGCGTCGATCGCGCCCTGCGTCGCCTTGGCGCCGTGGACGAGGGTCGTCACCTCGAGCGCGAGGCGCTTCTGCGCCGCGCGCTTGAATGGCTCCTCGGCAACCTGCGTCGCGTAGTCCTCGATCTCTGCGCGGGTGAGGAAGGTGAACACCTTCAGGCGATCCACCACGTCAGCGTCGGCCTGGTTCACCCAGAACTGGTAGAACGCGTACGGCGAGCACATCTCGGGGTTCAGCCAGATGGCGTTGCCCTCGCTCTTGCCAAACTTCGTGCCGTCGGCGTTCGTAATGAGCGGGGTGCCGATCGCGTGCACGCTCGCGCCCTCTGCCTTGCGAATCAGCTCGGTGCCGCTCGTGAGGTTGCCCCACTGATCGGAGCCGCCCGACTGCAGCTTGCAGTCGTACTGCCGGTAGAGCTCGAGGTAGTCGAGCCCCTGCAAGATCTGGTAGCTGAACTCGGTGTAGCTGATGCCCTCGTCGGAGTCGAGGCGCTTCGCGACAATGTCCTTCTTGATCATCGTGCCGACGCGGAAGTACTTGCCGATCTCGCGCAGGAAGTCGATGGCAGACAGCGGCGCGGTCCAGTCGAGGTTGTTCACGAGACGCGCGGCGTTCTCGCCCTCGAAGCTCAGGTACTTCGAGACCTGCTCGCCAAGCGAATCGACCCACTGCGAGACGGTCTCGCGCGAGTTCAGCGTGCGCTCGCTCGTGGGGCGCGGGTCGCCGATGAGCCCGGTCGAACCCCCGACAAGCCCGAGCGGCATGTGCCCCTTGAGCTGGAGTCGGCGCATGAGCAGGAGCTGCACGAGGTGGCCCAGGTGCAGGCTCGACGCCGTCGGGTCGAAGCCGCAATAGTACGTGAACGGGTCGCCCTCAAGCAGTTCAGACAGCGCCTCGGCATCTGTCGATACGTGGATCAGCCCGCGCCACTCAAGCTCCGCCCACAGAGTGGGGAAGCTGTCGTCGATGCGCTGGCTGGCCATGAGCTCGGTGCGTTCGTTCAATTCAGACACGCCTCGCAGTTTACCCCGTTTGTGTGTGGCCCGATCCACCCCGCTGTTCGCGCAGGCCCCACCGTGTGCGCCGGGCGCCCCTCGCCCCGCCGCTCGTCCCCGGCACCGCGGTGCCGCGCGCACCCGGCGAAGCGGGTACCGGGGTACCACCGCCGCGGCACCCGAGACCGATGCCAGCTCGCGAGCGACCAGCGACAGTTGAAGTCATGACAAATGTGATCCTCCAGGCAGATCGCCTCACTCAGCACTACGGCAGCACCCGTGCACTCGACGGCGTCTCGCTCTCGCTCGCCGAGGGCACGTCGACCGCGATCATGGGCGCCTCGGGCTCGGGTAAGACGACGCTGCTGCATATGCTCGCCGGCATCCTCACTCCCGACTCAGGGTCGGTGCTATTCGCGGGCCAGCCCATCAGCGGGCTCCCCGACTCCGAGCGGAGCCGGCTTCGGCGCGAACAGTTTGGCTTCGTGTTTCAGCAGGGGCTGCTGATTCCCGAGCTCACCGCCGTCGAGAACGTCGCACTCGCTCCCATGCTCAACGGCGCGAAGAAGCGCGATGCAGTCGGCCCTGCCGCGCAGTGGCTGCACGCGCTCGGTCTCGCGGGCATGGAGGATCGGCGCATCGGCCAGCTCTCGGGCGGCCAGGCCCAGCGGGTCGCCATCGCGCGAGCCCAGGTTACCGGCGCCCGCGTGATCTTCGCCGACGAACCGACCGGGGCGCTCGACTCCGCAACCTCGCAAGGCGTGATGAACGCGCTGCTGTCAAGCACCTCGGGCAATGGTCGCACGCTCGTCGTCGTCACCCACGACCCGAACGTCGCGGCTCGCTGCCAGCGGGTGGTCACGCTCTCTGACGGGCGGATCGTCGCAGACACCGCGCAGGCGCCCAAGACCGATGGAGTCGCGCGATGATCTTCCGAGTACTCCCGCTTTTGTCACGCCCGAGCCGGCAAGGCGCCGCCGGGCTCATTCTCCCCGGGGTCGCCTTCGCGAGCGTCACCGCGTTGCTGGCGATTGTGGTCGGCGGTGCGCAAACATTCTGGGCTTTCGACGACGAGATGGCGCCGCTGTACTGGTTCCTCGCTGGCCTCGCCCTCACGCTCATGATTCCACCGCTACTCTCCCTCGGCTCGGCCGCGGCAAAACTCTCAGCTCGGCGGCGCGATGACCGGCTCGCGGTGCTGAGACTGCTTGGCGCGACCGGGCGCGGAACCGCCGGTCTCGCGGTGTTCGAATCCGCCGCCGTCGCGTTCGTTGGTGCCGTGACCGGTGTGCTCCTGGCCTACGCACTCTCCCCGCTCATCGGCATGATTCACTTCCGCGGTGAGGCGATCGGAGCGGCGCAGGCCGCGCTGCCGCTTGGGTGGGCAGCACTGCTCGTGCTGACCGTCGTACTCATCGCCGGGCTCAGCGCGATGATCGGTCTGCGAAGGGTGATCATCTCACCGCTCGGGGTCGCCATGAAGCAGTCGGCCCCGAAGATGCCGTGGGCGCAGGGGCTCGTCGCTGTCGCGGCGATTATCGCAGCGATCATCGGGGCACAAGCGGTGTCGAACCTGGGCGGCGACGCGAGCATGTACGCCGTCATCGTCGGCCTGCTCGTCGCGTTTGCAGTCGCGCTGCTCGCGATCGACCTCATCGGGGCCTGGGTGCTGTCGCTGTTTGGCAAGGCCCGGCTGAAGCGGGCGCAGACCCCCGTCGAACTCATCTCTGCCCGCCTGGTGCTCGAGTCGCCCCGCGCAGCCTGGCGTCAGGTCTCGGGCGTCGCGATGTCGAGTTTTATGGCGGTGTTCGCGGGCTCTGGCATCGCGCTCATGGGCGAAGCCTCAGGCGCAGACGTTGAGCTCACTGGCCCGGAGCAGTTCATCATGGCTGACATGCGCACCGGGCTCGCGATTGTCGTGATCGGCACCTTCATCATGGTTGCCTGCTCCGTCGGGGTCAACCAGGCCGCGCAAATCCTCGACCGGCGCGACGTGCATCGCTCACTCGCGATCATGGGGACACCGCTGGCGGTGCAAGACGGGGCACGGCGCAAGGCAGCCATGCTGCCGCTCGCGGTCGCTTCCCTCGGATCAGCATCGGTCGCCGCCTTGCTACTGCTTCCGGTGCTCGGTATGGCGCTCATCTTCGCTCCGTTGTCGCTCATCACGATGCTTTCGATGATTGTGCTCGGTACCCTCATTGTGCTTGGCACCCTCTTCGGAACGCGGCCACTGCTCCGCGACGCTGCCCGGGTCGAGTCGGGATCGCGCGCGAGCGAGTAAGCCGCGAGGCCGCGCGCTCTACGCCTCGCGCCTCGCGGCACCGCCCTCGCCGTTCGGTGCGCCCGAGCGAAGTGGCCGCGAGTCGCGCGCACCGCTAAGTGCCTCGCTGATTCGGTCGTTGAGCTCAGTTCTCGTGAGGTCAATCCGCTCGATAACATCGCCGTGAAGCCGAAGCATGCCGTCATAGAGGTTGTCGACTCGAGTGTGAACTCGCTCAAAGCCGACGTCGAGCCTGTCATGGATTTTGCCGTGCTGCTGTTGCATACCGTCGAGGCGCGAATCCACACCGTCAAACCGCGCATCCGCGCGGTCGAACCGGCCATCCACACCGGCAAACCGCGCATCGGTTCGCTGCTCAGAGGATTCAAAGCGCGCCTCGGTTCTCACATCGGACTCGTCGAAGCGCTTGTCCATCCCGTCAAACCGCGCATCCATCCTGTCAAACCGCCCATCCATCCTGCCGAACCGCGCGTCCATGCTGTCGAACCGCGCGTCCATCCCGTCAAACCGCGTATCCATCCCGTCAAACCGCGTATCCATCCCGTCAAACCGCGCGTCCATGCTGTCCAAGCGCGCGTCCACGCTGTCCAGGCGCGCGTCCACACGGTCAAACCGCGCATCGGCTCGCTGCTCCGAGGATTCAAAGCGCGCCTCAGTTCTCACATCGGACTCGTCGAAGCGCGCGTCCATCTTGTCAAACCGCGCCTCCATCCTGTCGATGCGTTTGCCGAGACTCACCTTCATATCCCGTGTCGCCCAGAGCACGGCAGTGATTATCGCTATGACGCTGGCTATGGTGCTGAAAAGCTCGAATGGAGTCACGAGCCACCTCCCAATTAATTGTCAATTGTTGCACATCGTGATCCAACATAGGTCGGAATCTGGCGCACAGGGAGGCGCTGGCGAGATCTGTGGAAAAGTGAGTTGATTCAACGCAAAAGCCGACCTGTGAACAAAGCTTCACGGGCCGGCTTCGGCTGCGCACCGCTCAACGGGCGCGCGTCGCTCGGGGCCAGGGTTTACAGCGCCGCGCTGAACTCCGAGATCCGCTCGGCGAGCTTTGCGAGCTGCTCGGTGACACGCACCTGCGCTGTCCCACCGGCTCCCACTCGCGAGTTCACTGAGCCCTCGATCGTGAGCACGTCGCGCACACCGGGAAGCAGGTGCTCAGACACGCTGAGCAGCTCCTCGTCGCTCGGCTCGTGCAGCTCAAGCCCACGCTCCTCGCAGTAGCGCACGAGTTCGCCAGAGATCTCGTGGGCGTCACGGAAGATCACGCCCTGCTTCACGAGCCACTCGGCAACATCGGTCGCGAGCGAGAAGCCCTGCGGCGCGAGTTCGGCCATGCGGTCGGTGTCGAAGCGCATCGTCGCAACCATGCCGGTGAACGCCGGCAGCAGCACCTCGAGCTGCTCTACCGAGTCGAAGACCGGCTCCTTATCTTCCTGCAGGTCGCGGTTGTACGCGAGCGGCATCGCCTTGAGCGTCGCGAGCAGGCCCGTGAGGTTGCCGATGAGGCGCCCCGACTTGCCACGAGCGAGCTCGGCAATGTCTGGGTTCTTCTTCTGCGGCATAATGCTCGACCCCGTTGAGTAGCCGTCGTGCAACCGCACGAAACCAAACTCCTTGGTGTTCCACAGGATGATCTCTTCGCTCAGCCGCGACAGATCGATGCCGATCTGCGCGGTGATGAACGCGAACTCGGCGACGACGTCGCGCGCCGCGGTGCCATCGATGGAGTTCTCGAGTGGGTCTCCAAGGCCGAGCTCGGCTGCAACCAGTCGCGGATCCAACCCGAGCGACGAACCCGCAAGCGCGCCGCCGCCGTATGGCGAGGCACTCGCGCGCTTCGCCCAGTCGCGCAGCCGCTCGAGATCGCGAACGATCGGCCAGGCGTGCGCTGCGAGCTGGTGGGCGAGCAGCACGGGCTGCGCGTGCTGCAGGTGGGTGCGGCCCGGCAGAATTGCGCCCTCGTGTGCCACGGCCTGCGCGTGAATGGCTCCGGCGAGGTCGACGAGCAGCTGCCCAATGACGGCTGCGTGATCGAGCAGGTACATGCGCACGAGCGTCGCGATCTGGTCGTTGCGGCTGCGACCGGCGCGGAGCTTGCCGCCGAGCTGCACGCCGGTGATCTCGATGAGTCCGCGCTCGAGCGCCGAGTGCACGTCTTCATCGGCCTCTGCCGCGACGAAGCGACCGTCGGCAACGCGCGCCGAAAGCTCGTCGAGCGCGGCGCGCATCTCTGAGAGTTCCGTTTCGGAGAGGTAGCCAGCCGCTGCGAGCGCGCTCGCGTGCGCCTTCGAGCCGCGGATGTCGTACTGCGCGAGCACCCAGTCGAACTGCGTCGACTTGCTGAGCTTCAGGAGCTCCGGTGACGGCCCGCTCGCGAACCGCCCACCCCAGAGGGCCCCATCTTCTGCTGCGCGGTTATTGGTCTCAGTCACTTGCTCTCCTTCAGCAGCCATGCCATCAGCGCCTTCTGCGCGTGCAAACGATTTTCGGCCTCGTCCCAGACGACGCTCTGCGGCCCGTCGATCACCTCGGGGGCGACCTCGTACTCGCGGTAGGCGGGCAGGCAGTGCAGGAAGATCGCGTCGCCCTTGGCCCCAGCCATGAGCTCCGGGGTCACGCGGTACGCGCCGAAGGTTGCGATGCGCTCGGCCTTCTCGGCCTCCTGCCCCATCGACACCCAGGTGTCGGTGATGACGGCGTCGGCGCCCGCAACGGCCTCGGCCGGGTCGGTCAGCACGGTGACGCTGCCACCGGTCTCTGCCGCGATCTTCTCCGCGTCGGCGATGATGTCGGCACGGGGGTGGAAGCCGGCAGGCCCTGCGACGCGAATGTGCATGCCTGCGGTGGCGAAGCCGAGCAGGTACGAGTGCCCCATGTTGTTCGCGGCGTCGCCGAGATAGGCAGCAGTCAGCCCCTGCAGCTCGCCCTTCTGCTCGCGGATCGTCTGCAGGTCGGCGAGAATCTGGCACGGGTGGAAGTCGTCTGACAGCGAGTTGATCACTGGCACGGTCGCGTTCTCGGCCATCTCCTCGAGCCCGGCGTGCGTGTGGGTGCGCCACACGATGAGCGACACCATGCGCGAGAGCACCTTCGCGGTGTCAGAGATCGACTCCTTCGCACCGAGCTGGGCCTCGCCCGGGTTCACGATGATCGGGTTGCCGCCGAGGTCGGCGACGCCCGCGGCGAAGCTGAAGCGGGTGCGCGTCGAGGTCTTGTCGAAGAAGATCGCGGCAGACTGCGGGCCCTCGAGGGGTCGCTCCGAGAATCGATCCTGCTTCATTCGTGCGGCGAGGTCGAGCACCTCGCGCTGCTCTGATGGGCTCAGGTCGTCGTCTCTCAGAAAATGCCTAGTCACCCGCCCAGCTTACTCTCCCGTCGCGGCCGGCCCAGAACCACGGCCACAGCTGCCAACGGCGGCCGCTGTGGGAGAATCGGGGCCATGTCACTTCCCAGCCTGGTCGCGTTCGATCTTGACGATACGCTCGCCCCTTCGAAGTCCCCTGTTCCCCAGCGCATGCTCGATGTCTTTGCCAGGTTGCTCGACCGCACGACGGTTGCGGTGATCTCCGGCGGCAATTTCGAGCAGTTCGAGTCGCAGCTGGTGTCGCAGCTTGACGGTCTTGAGGCGGTGTCGGAGGCCGCGCTCGAGCGTCTCCATCTGCTCCCCACCTGTGGCACCCGCTACGAGCGGCGCGAGGCCGGCGCGTGGCACACGGTGTACCGCGAGCACCTCTCAGCGCAAGAGCGCGACGGAGCGATTGCGGCGCTGCGCGAAGAGGCCGAGCGGCTCGGGCTGTGGGAAGCGGAGCCCTGGGGCGAGATTCTTGAGGATCGCGGCTCGCAGGTCACGTTCTCGGCGCTCGGGCAGCGGGCGCCGGTCGACGCGAAGCACGCGTGGGACCCGACGGGCGAGAAGAAGAACACACTGCGGGCCGCGGTTGCCGCGCGGCTGCCAGAGCTCGAGGTGCGCAGCGGTGGATCCACATCAGTTGACATCACCAGGCGCGGCATCGATAAGGCCTACGGTATGCAGAAGCTCGCGGAGCACACCGGGATCTCGCTCGACGACATGCTGTTTGTCGGCGACCGGCTCGACCCCGACGGCAACGACTACCCCGTCAAGGCGATGGGCGTGACCTGCCACGCGGTCACGGGCTGGGAAGACACGGCCGAGTTTCTCGAGCGGCTGCTGGCTGGCTAGTGGCCGTCTCTGGCGCCCAGCCGGCTGCGGTAAATCTGCTATCTGCAGCAGATAGGCCCCAGCCAGGGGGGGTTCGAGGCGATCGACGGCAGATTGCCGTTCGGGCGCAGACAGGCAGACCCAGAAACACGTGTGGCCTCACCCGACGGGTGAGGCCACACTCATGAGTCGTGCTACGCGGTGGCAGCCTCGGCCGCTGTGACCTCTGCCGGCGCGTCGGCAGCGAGCCCGAGCACCCGAGTGGTGCGCGCAAGCGATGCCTTCGCGGCGTCGGGCCGGCCGTTGAGGCCTTCGCCAAGGGCTGGAACCTGCTCCTTGAACGTCTGCTCCCACTCCGAGGTGTACTCGTCGGGGAAACACGTGCGCAGCACGCCAAGCATGGCGTGAACCGCGGTCGATGCCCCAGGCGATGCTCCGAGCAGGCCAGCAATCGAGCCGTCGGCCCCCGTGATGACCTCGGTGCCGAACTGCAAAATGCCGCCAAGCTTCGGGTCTTTCTTCATCACCTGAACGCGCTGGCCTGCGGTTACCATCTCCCAGTCTTCCGAGCGGGCGCTCGGCAGGTACTGGCGGAGGGTCTCCATCTGCTTTTCGCGGCTCGCGAGGAGCTCAGAGACGAGGTACTTTTCGAGCCCGAACTCGGTCAGGCCGACCTTCACCATCGGCCCGAGGTTGTGGGCGCGAATCGAGCCAGGCAGATCCCACCACGAACCCTTCTTCAGGAAGTTCGGGCTGAACCCAGCGTACGGCCCGAAGAGGATGCTCTTCTTGCCGTCGATAACGCGGGTGTCGAGGTGCGGCACCGACATTGGCGGCGCACCAACGGCCGCCTTGCCGTAGACCTTAGCGTTGTGCTGCTCAACAATCTCGGGGTTCGTGGTCTTCAAGAACTTGCCGCTGATGGGGAACCCGCCGAAGCCCTTGATCTCGGGGATACCCGAGGACTGCAGCAGTGGCAGCGCCCCGCCGCCCGCTCCGACGAACACAAACTTTGCGTTTGTCGTCGTCGCCCCGTAGCCGAGCCGGCTGCGCACGTGCACATCCCATGTGCCGTCGCTCTGGCGTTTGAGCTTCTGGACCTCGGTTTCGAGATGCAGGTTGGCGCCGGCGCCCTTGAGATAGTCGAAGAGCTGGTGGGTGAGTGCGCCGAAGTCGACGTCGGTGCCAGACTCCGAGCGCGTTGCCGCTACGACGTCGCTCTTGGCGCGGCGATCGATGACGAGGGGCACCCACTCGGCGATCTTGGCCGGGTCGTCACTGAACTCCATGTCGGAGAACAGCGGTTCGGTCTTCAGTAGTTCGTAGCGGCGACGGAGGTAGTCGACGTTCTCTTCGCCCTGCACGAACGTCATGTGCGGGGTGGGGTTAATGAAGCTCGACGGCTCGCCAAGAATGCCGCGCTCAACGAGCGTTGACCACCACTCGCGCGAGAGCTGGAACTGCTCGTTGATGTTGATCGCCTTATCGGCAGAGAGGGAGCCGTCTTTGCCCTCTGGCATGTAGTTCAGCTCGCAGAGCGCGGCGTGGCCGGTGCCCGCGTTGTTCCACCCGTTGCTACTCTCGGTCGCGACTTCGCTACGGGACTCGAAGACCTCAATGGTCCAGTCCGGGCGAACCTGCTTGATGAGGGTTCCGAGCGTTGCGCTCATTATTCCGCCGCCGATAAGTACGACATCTACCGTCTTAGTGCTCACGATCTTGTAGTGTACCTCGGTTGCGGGGCGGTTCGCGTCGGAGGGCGCTCAGGGAGCGCCGTTTCAGTCGATCGCCGCGCGCCTCGCCTCGGCGAGCGACTCGACGCCAGCATCGATGATTCGCGTGTACCCAAGGCGTTCTGCCTCGGCTACGCGCTGCGTGCCCGAGGTCACCGACCGAATTTCTCCGGCCAGTGAAATTTCACCGAACGCGACGAGTTCGAGGGGCAGCGGCCTGTCTGCAACCGCCGAAATTACCGCGAGGGCGATCGCGAGATCAGCTGCGGGCTCGGTGAGTTTCACCCCGCCCACCGTCGAGACGTACACATCTTGGTCGTGCAGGCGCACACCCGCGCGTCGCTCGAGCACCGCAAGAATCATTGCGACGCGCGAGGGGTCTACGCCGCTCGTTACCCTTCGCGGGTTTGGGGTCGCGCTCGTCGCGACGAGCGCCTGAATCTCGACGGGCAACGCCCGCCGCCCCTCCATCGCCACGGTCGCGCAGGTGCCGCTCACCGGCACGGCGCCGCGGCTGAGGAACAGGCCGCTCGGGTCGGCCACCTCGGCGATGCCACCACCCGTCATCTCGAAGCACCCCACCTCGTCGGTGGGGCCGAAGCGGTTCTTCAGGGTGCGCAGAAACCGCAGCGCGGTGTTTCGATCGCCCTCGAAGTGGCACACGACGTCGACGAGGTGCTCGAGCAGCCGCGGCCCCGCGATAGAGCCGTCTTTGGTGACGTGCCCCACAAGTATCACCGGAGTCCCGCGGTCTTTCGCGACGCGAATGAGCGCCGCCGCGACCTCGCGCACCTGCGAGGGCCCGCCAGCGATGCCCTCGACCTGGTCACTCGCGAGGGTCTGCACAGAGTCGATGATGATGAGGCCGGGGTCAACCATCTCGATGTGGCCGAGCACCGAGGCGAGGTCTGTCTCGGCGGCGAGGTACAGCGTGTCAACGAGCGCGTTCGTGCGCTCCGCCCGCATGCGAATCTGACCGGTCGATTCTTCGCCACTCACGTACAGCACCCGGGCCCCGTGCCCCGCAATGCGCGCCGCGACGTCGAGCAGCAGCGTCGACTTGCCCACCCCCGGCTCCCCCGAAAACAGCATCGCGGCCCCGGGAACAATGCCGCCGCCGAGCACCCTGTCGAGTTCGTTGATGCCGGTCTGCCTGTGCTTCACCGCATCGCCCGCGAGCTGAGTGATTGGCTTCGCCTCGCGGCCGGCCTCGGGCGCGGTCGCTTTCGTCGTGCGGGCGAGCGAGGCGCGGGCGACGCCGCGCACCTCGACCGTGCCCCACTGCTGGCATTCGCCGCAGCGCCCCACCCATTTCGCCGCCTGCCAGCCGCACTCGCTGCAGACGTATGCGCTGCTCGTTTTCGCCATGTATTCGAGGGTAGCCTGGGCCACCGACATTCCGCCGCGCCGGGGCGCGACACCCCGATTAGGTTCTGTGAGCACTTTCCCGTAAGCTTTTCCGCGGTGACGTGTCCGAGCGGCCGAAGGTGCAACACTCGAAATGTTGTGTAGGCAACCCCTACCGTGGGTTCAAATCCCACCGTCACCGCCACGAGAAAACCCCCGCTAGATCCCTTGGAAACATTGAGATCGCGGGGGTTTTCTGCACCCAGCGAAGGTAGCCGCCCCGGTTACGGGTCGCTTCACACCCCCGCCGGGAGCGAAATCCACCTTTTGAATATGGACTGGGCTGGGGCTGCTCCCCGCTGGGGCGGAGGCTCCGCGGCGGTTTTCGCGACACCCACGCTTTCAGTCAGCACGAGCCTCCACGTCGCAGGCAGCGTGCGGTGGATGAACGATGTCGTTTGCGGCACGACAACTCTCGAGACCTTCCCGGGTGCGAGGAACTCCTCCGAAGACGACGCCCGCGCATGGCTAGCTCAGACCGACACCCAGACCGCCATCAAGGTCATGCAATCTATCGAAATTCACTAGCCGAGGGCATCCGCATACACGCGCGGCAGCACAGCCAGCCCTTTACGCCGCAGCGCGCTCAAGCACCTCGGTAATGAACGCCCGCGCGCGCTGGGCGAGTTCTGCCCGCCGCTTGGCCACGAGCACGGGGGCCGGCGGGTCGAGCGGAGTGACCGGCTTCATTGCGTTAACCCTGGCATTGCAGTCGAGATCAACGCACAGGTATGTACCGAACGTCGACTGGTCGGCCTGCTTCAGCGAGGTTGGCGCGGTAAACAACACCACCTGGTCAAACCGGCGCGGGAGCCGGCAGAACTCGCACATCACCGCGCGCTGCACCGAGTTTCTGCTGCGGGTCTTCGTGATCATCACCCCGATGGGGCCCAGCTCCCCCTCAACGAAGAGGTAGCCGCGCTGCGGCGCGCTCGGGTCGCGCCAACCGAGGTAGTCGCGATCGGAGACAGCCGGGGTAAAGCTGTGGCGCGGCATGCGGGCGGTTTTGCGAGTGGCCGCGTCGACGTTGCCGAGGGCGCCGCGGAGCGTGGTGAGGGAATACGGGTTCATAGGGGGTTCTCCTTTCGGTGTTCGCACTCAAATTGTACGCATGTCCAAATTGCTCAGATAGACTAACACGCATCACGTGAGAGACGAGGATCGATGGCCTATTTGCCGAGGGACGAGCGCCGCGCGGCGATCATCGAGGCGACCATTCGGGTCATGCGCACGGCGGGGTTCGAGGGCGTCTCCGCGCGCTCGGTCGCAGCAGCGGTCGAGGGCTCCCCCGGCCTGATACACCAGCATTTTGCGAGCGTCACAGATCTCGTCGCCTGCGCGTGGCGCGAGTACGTCGCGGAAAGTCTCGCGGAGTTCACCGCTGCGGTGAACGAGCGCGGCGAAGACCCCCTTCACGAGTTTTTCGGCAACCATGTCGACCCGACTCAAGCGCCCGAATTGGGGCTGTGGGTAAGCGCTTGGGCCCAGGCGCTCCGCTCGCCAGACTTCGGAGCGGTGTTCGCCGAAACGGTCCGCGAGCTCACCGATGCTTTGCGCGCAGCTTCACCGGGCCTTGGGGAGATCGAGGCGGAGCGCACCGTGTTGCTTGGCATCGCACTCGCTGGCATGCAGCGGATCGCGCCAGAGCACTATTCCGCCGATCACCTCGGCGCCCTCATCGCCAGTTAGCGCACGATATGGCACTATTTGGCACCACACCAACGCTCGATGATTTCGACCTCTCGAACCAGACGGGCGGGCTCTGCATAAGCGACGCGAGCTATTTCGAAAACGCGCTCATCCTGGGAGCAACGGCGCTAATCATCGGCGTCGCGGTCTTACTTATTGGGCAAGTTGCAAGGCGACGAGCGGCAGCGAGGCTGCGGCAAAGCTCCAGCGAAGATGCGACGCCCTCCACCGCAGATCAACCGAGACTCGAGCGCACACAGACGGCGAGATCACGATGATGAAGCCTGGGGGCCGCTCGCAACCGGGCGTGAGAGGATCGAGCGCATAAGCACTCGTCTCGAACGGAGCCGTCAATGCCGCAGATCAATCTTGCGAAGCAACACCCAGCCGTCTACGAGCAGCTCGCCTCGTTCAGCGGTGCGGCAGAGAACGCAGCCGCAGCCGCCGGCCTCGACCCGAAGCTCGTTGAGCTCGTGAAGATTCGCGTGTCGCAGCTCAACGGCTGCGCATTCTGCATCAGACTGCACACCCGCGACGCGCTCGCGCTCGGCGAGCACAGCGACCGGCTCGCCGTGCTCGCGGCGTGGTGGGAGTCACAGTACTTCTCGCCGCTCGAAGCGGCAGCGCTCGGCCTCGCGGAAGAGGTCACGAAGCTCAGCGTGCCGCCCCGCACTGACTGGGATACCGGCGCGCTCAGCGAGGAGCAGAGCTCTGCGGTGAGCTGGCTCGCCGTCGTCATGGGCGCGTGGAACAGGGTCGCAATTCGCAGCGGCTACCGCGTCGCCCCCTAGACCGCGGGGCGCACGACGCCCTGACGGCAACAGGGCAGCGACGCGCCCGAATCGCAGGGAAATGGTACGGTTTTCTGAGACCCCTCCCATTGGGGCGCTCATGCCACGGCCAGAATTGTCCTCGCGTGTTCGCGCTTCGGGGGTCGTTCACATTGATTTTCAATCCCGCAGCGGTGCGCCCTCGCACTCAGCGCGGGCGGTCTCGTGAGCGGTGTATCCCGAGGGGAAACACGTGTCATCACCCACAACGCAGCCCGATAGCCCGGTGCCGGCGAAGCAGCCGGGGTCGCAACAGCGCGGCTTCTTCGGCCACCCGTGGGGGCTCGCAAACCTCGCGGGCGTCGAGATGTGGGAGCGCTTCAGCTTCTACGGCATGCAGGCGCTGCTCGCCTTCTACATCTACTACTCGGTCACCGATGGCGGGCTCGGCATGTCACAGGCCGCCGCGACGTCGATCGTCGGCGCGTACGGCGGCCTCGTCTACCTTTCAGCGGTGCTCGGCGGCTGGGTCGCCGACCGCGTACTCGGTGCCGAGCGCACACTGCTCGCCGCTGCCTGCTCCATCATGGCCGGCCACCTCGCGCTCGCGTTCATTCCCGGAGCCGCTGGCCTCGCGATCGGCCTCATCGGCGTTGCGCTCGGCTCGGGCTCGCTGAAGACCACGACGTCGACCGTGCTCGGCGACCTCTACGAGAAGGGCGATCAGCGCCGCGACGCAGCCTTCTCGATCTACTACATGGGCGTGAACATCGGTGGTTTCGTCGGCCCGCTGCTCACGAGCGCGCTCTGGGGCTGGAAGGGCTTCCATTGGGGCTTCGGGCTCGCGGCCGTCGGCATGGCGATCGGCCTCGGCCAGTACCTCGCGATGCGCAAGCACACGGTGCGCGAGGAGAGCCGCAAGCCCTCGAACCCGCTCTCCCCGAAGCAGGGTCGCGTGTGGATCCTCGTCTTTGCCGTCGCTATCGCCCTCGCAGCCCTCGCCGTGTCTTTCGGTGTGGTCACCGCAGAAAATCTGTCGTCGGTCGTCGTGCTGCTCATCGTCATCGCGGTCGTCGTGCTGTTCACCGTGATTCTCACGAGCACACAGGTGACCCGGTTCGAGCGCCGCCAGGTGCTCTCGTTCATTCCGCTGTTCTTCGCCTCTGCCGTGTTCTGGTCGCTCTTCCAGCAGCAGTTCACCGTGCTCGCGATCTACGCAGACGAGCGCCTGAACCGCAATGTGTTCGGCACGATCCTGCCCCCGAGCGTCGTGAACTCGATCAACCCAATCTTCATCATCATCTTCGCGGGTGTCTTCGCCGCGATGTGGGTGAAGCTCGGCGACCGCGCTCCGAGCACGCCGGTGAAGTTCTCGCTCGGCACCGCGATCATGGGCATCGCGTTTCTCTGCTTCATCCCGTTCGCCGGCGGCGCGAACGGCAGCGTCCCGCTCATCGCATTCGTGTTCATCATGCTGCTCTTCACGTTCGCCGAGCTGTGCCTGTCGCCCGTCGGCCAGTCGCTCGCGACGAAGCTTGCGCCGAAGGCGTTCCACTCGCAGATGGTCGCGCTGTTCTTCCTGTCAATCTCGCTCGGCTCGGCCTCGGCAGGCACGCTCTCGACGATGTACTCGCCCGAGAACGAGGCACCGTACTTCCTCATCATCGGCCTCGCGTCGATCGCGGTCGGGGCAATCCTGTTCCTCGTGCGCAAGCCCGTGCTGAAGCTCATGGGCGGCGTGCGCTAACCCGCGCCGCCGCCTGCCACGCTGGCAGCACGAAGGGCCGGGGAGGCGTTCGCGCCTCCCCGGCCCTCCTCATCGCGCAGCGGGCCTTTGGGCGTGGCCGCCGAGGGGCTCCTGGGGGATCGTCTCGGCAACCGCGCTGCGCGGCCTCGGTGTCGGGCTACACGCGCCGCTCTGCCCGCCTGCGCTGTCGCCCGACGAGGAGCGCCGCGCCTCCGAGCAGCAAGAGCGCCGCGGCTCCAGTGGCGATGCCTGCCGCCTGCCCGCCCGTCACCGAGAGCCCCCAGAGCAGCACGTTCGCACTGTCTGAGTCGCGCCCGCTATCGTCGGGGTCACCGAAGGTGTGGTAGTCGACAGTCGCCGTGTTCGTGATGTCGGTGCGGGTCGAGCCCGGATCAACAATCACCGCGAGCGTGATCTCCGGCGCTGCCGACGCGCCCTCCGTCGAGCCCTTAGGCTGCAGCGGGCCGAACAGCTCGCAGCTGAGCGTGCCGCCGTAGCCGCGCGAGTCCTTGCCTGTCACATCGCACTCCCGCCAGTTCGGGAACGCTCCGGGCTCGCCCTTACCGGCCCAGCTCACGTTCGTCACCCGCAGGCCCTTCGGAATCTGGTCGGTCACCACCACGCCCTCGGCCGCGGCATCATCGCTTTCGTTCTGCACCGCGAGGGTGTAGTCGAATGCCTTGCCCGGCTGCGTGCGCTTCACGCTCGCGTCCTTCTCAATCTGCACGTCAGAGTGGCGAGCCGCGCCGCACCCTGCCGTCGCCGGCGGGTAGCCTGCGTTGAACGTCAGCTCCGGGTTCACGCTGAACTCGATTGTGGTGTTGCCGCGCCAGGCGAAGTCGAGCTCGCTCGGGTCGAGAATCAACCCGTTGAACACGTATTCCGAGACCTGGGCTGGCGTCATCTCTGTCGCCGTGCCGGGCAGCAGGTACTTGCCAGCCGCGTTGAGGTCGGAGGCCCGAATCGCGCGCCAGCCCGGGTAGTCGATGCTGATGCCCGACGGGGTGAACGCGGAGCCAGGCCAGGTGACCTCGTCGCTCCAGTTCGTTGCCCCGGCCGGCGACGCGAGCGTCACCTCGGCCGGCACGGTTGCCTGGGTGCCAGCGTCTGGGGTCCACCGGAAGTTCACCGGCAGATCTTTGAGCAGCTCCGACTTGTCGACCGACCAGCCGAGCAGCGGCGCGTCGGCGACGCAGAGCGTGTACACGGTCGCCGTGAGGTCGCGCGTCGGCACCTCGGCGTCGTCGCAGTTGTTCTCGGCGTTCGAGTCGCCCTCCATCTCTACGCAGGCCTTGTTCGCGAGCGAGTCGATCGCCTCGGGCGCCGAAGGTTTCGGGTCGCCCGAGAGAATCGGCTTCTCGTTCAGCTGCTGCGCCGGCAAGAACTCGACGGTGACGCGCACCTCGACAGACTCGCCGACCCCGATCTCGTCGATCGAAAGCTCAACGGTGTTTCCCGTGAAACCGGGGGCGGGGCCCCAGCCCGAGTTCGGGTCGACAGTGAGGCCGGTGACCTTGAGCCTGTCGTTGATGTCGGTGTCGGTCACAAGCACGTCGGTCGCGGGCACGTTGCCCTCGTTGGTCACGGTGAGCACGTAGTCGAACACGTCGCCCGGCTGCACCGAGGTCTCGTCTTCAGCAAGCTCCGCGGTCTTCTCGATGCTCACGTCGGTGATGTCTGGCACGGTGACGACCTGGCAGCCATCATCCTCTGCCTCAAAGTCGCCCGAGGCGATGCGCCCGATATTCGGGATGACGATGCCGCTGCCCCCCGTGTCGACGCACTCCTCAGTGGTGCCCTTCTCGGTCGTCGTTACCTTCACAGTCGCGGTCACTGTGTAGCGGTACTCCGTGTGCCCGGCGCGCACCCCCTCCGGGGTGAATTCGGCCCCGTCGACGATCGTCCACTCCCCCGTACCGTTCCAGCTCGCGCCGTCGGGTGCCGGGGTGTGATCCGTGACCGCCGCCGCACTCCAGTTGCCGACGAGCTCGACGCCGGCGGGCAGCTGCGGCTCGTCGGTGAGCGTGAAGTTCACGCCGGCTGGGTTCTCGGCCCCTGTCGCTGTGTAGCGCACCGCGATGTCGTAGCTCAGGCCGAAGGTGCCGTCACCGTTGTCGGTTGTCGCGCCGCCGGTTTTCTCGATCGATGGGAGTACTGGTTCGGCGCACGCCTCGACAGGCGTGGTGACCGGGCCGGAGGTGAGCTTCGCGGTGTTCAGGAAGCCGCCGGCCTCGCCCTCAGCTGGCTCACACTCGGTGGTTCCGTCGGTGATCGCGGCGGCCGTGACCTTCGCCGACACCGTCACGAGGTACTCGTGGGTGGCACCAGCGGCGAGGGAACGGTCGCGGGCGAGCTCGGCACTCCAGTTCGCGCTGTCGAAGTCACCGGCACCCGTGCCGGGGCCAGTCCACGAGGCCGCGGTCACCTCGATGCCCGCACCGAAGGTGAGCGTGTCGTCGAGGTCGTACTTCGCCGAAAGCCCGTCGGGGTTCGCGGTGTCGCCACTAGGCACGGCGACGCGGATCGCGTACTCGATCTTCCAGCTGCCGTCTGGCTGCTGCGTGGTCTCTACGACTGTCTTCTCGACCGTCGGGTACACGCGATCGGTCACCGGGAGGCAGGCGCTGCCCTCGTCGACGGTCTCGCCGCCCTGGAGCAACGCTGCCGTGTTGAAGAACGCCGACCCCGGCTCACCGCACTCGGCGGCCTCGCCGGCGATGTCGCCCGCGATCGAGGCATCCCACGTGACGAGCCAGGTGTGCGGCGCGTCGTCAGCGCCGAGCGCGACCGGGGAGCCGTCGAACACCGCGCCAGCGGTGATCGGGAACGCGGGGGCATTCGGATCCACATCGGTGCGCTTCGCCGTTCCCGCGCCGAGCACAATGCCGTCGGCGAAATCAGGCGTATCGGTGAGTGAGTAGAACGTGTCGAACCCGCTCGGCGTGACGGTGAGCAGGTAGCTCACGTGCCAGGTCTCTGGGTCGGTAGCGTCTTGCACAGCGCTCACCGCGCTCTTCGCGATGCTCGGCTGAGCGGGCTCTGCGCAGTCGCTGTCGGTTTGCGGCACGCCGGCGGCCGTCACCGTCGCGGTGTTCAGGAAGCCGCCGGCTTCGTCGCCTGCCTCGCAGCTCAGCCCCGCGGATTCGGAGGCCCACGCGGCCTGCGCGATTGTTGCGCGCGCGGTCACCTGGTAGCTCGCGGATCCGCCAGCGGCGAGCGCGGCGTCGGTCGCGAGCGTCGCCGTGCCGTCGGCCGCGAAGCTCCCCGCCGCGCCAGCCGGCCCTGTCCAATCGGCGCCGTCGACGACGATTTCGCCGCCGAACCTCAGCTCGTCACTCAGGCTGTAGGTCGCGATGAGCGTTGCAGAAGTGTTCGTCACCTGCACGTCGTAGCCGATAACCCAGGAGCCGTCGGCCGCCTGTGTCACCGAGGTAACCGTCTTGTCGATCGTCACGCCTGGCAGCTCAACTGTCGCGCAGGCGCTTGACTCGCCGCCGCCGATGCCGTTCGTCACAGTTGCGGTGTTCCAGAGCCCCGTGTCCTCGGTGCACTCGAGCGCCTCGGCTGTTGTCGCCGCCCCCAGCGTGACGTCGCGCGAAACAACGTACGTGTGCGTTGCGCCTGCCGAGATCACGCCCGTGGCGAGCTCGCCAGCCCCCGCCCACTCGGGTACGAGCGTGCTCGAGTCTGCCGGGGTGCCGCCGATCACTGTCGGGTCTGCGACCGTCCAGTCGCCGCCCGTCGCGCCTGCCGGCAGCGCGGCCGCGGTGTCATCGAGCGTGTATGCGAGCTGAATATCCGAGGTGTTCGTCACCTGAATCTGGTAGCTCAGCTTCCAGCTGCCGTCGGCGTTCTGCGCACTCGCCTGCGCAGATTTCACGACCGCGGGTGCTGCCGGTTCGGCGCACCCGGTGTCGGTCGCGTCGCCGCCGGGGAAGGCGACTGTCGCCGAGTTAAAGAGGGCGCCGCCGTCAGCGGGGTCGCAGGTCAGCGAAGGATCCGCGGCCTCCGGGTCAAAGGCGGCGATCACGCGGTACACGTAGCGCTTCGTCGTGTTGCCTGCGATCGGGGTGTCGGCGGCGGGAGCGGTGATCTCCGTGCCCGGGTCCGAAGCGTCGCGCCAGCTCGTCGTTACGACGGAGAAGCCGGCGCCGAGCGCTGGTCTGTCGGTGAGCGTGAAGGTGCTCGGAATCGCCGTCGCGTTCTCGACGGCGAGCGCGTAGTCGATCTGCCAGGTGCCGTCAGCGAGCTGGGTGACCTCGCCGTCGCTCTTCTCGATCGTGAGCGGCGGCTGAATCTGCGTGTTCACGATCGTGCACTTCGCGGTGTCCCCGGCGTCAAGGTTCAGCGCGTTGGCCGCGCCGGCGTCAATGAGCTGCGGCTCCTCGTCGTTCACCACGCACGAGAACTGCGTGCCGTTTTCGTACCCGCTCTGCGCCGCAGACTCGGCGAGCGTGTAGCTGCCGGGCAGCACGGGCGTCGCCGCGGTGCCGCCTGCACCCTCGAGCTTCGCCTGCGTGCCTGGGTACGGTGTGATCGGGGTGTCGCCGCCCGCGGTTGGGGCTGCCCAGTCGGCGCTCAGCGTCCAGCGGGTGTCGCCGAGGGCGACGGTCGTCACGTCGTCGCCGCGCTTGATCTGCTTCACGAGCTCAAGCGTTGGCTTCGGGTCGTTGACCGCGGTGCACTTCGTCCAGCCACCTGGCTGCACGGTCACGCCGCCGTTGCGGCCGTCGCTCTGGTTCGTGGCCCACACGGGGGTGTCGCCGTCGAGCCCTGTTGCGACAACACACACCCACGAGCCGGTCGCGCCGAGCGCGTGGTTCGCGGCCCACTGGGCCTGCAGCGTCGGGTTCCACTGCTGCACGTAGGTCTTGGCGGCCGCGGTCTCTGCCTGCTCGGCGAGCGGGTAGGTGGCCCCGGGGGTCACGTTCGCGGTCGCTGCGGCGGATCCCGACGTGCCCGCGGGCCCGGCGAGGGCGTCGCCCTGGGCGAGCGCGTCGAGCGTCCAGTCGGCAGCCGGGGTCTGCCCGTCGCTCACCCACTTCTCGAGGGTGAGCTTCGACTCACAGGTCACCGTGTTCGTGATGGTGACCTCGTTGATGCCCTCGTCGCTTGCGAGCTCAAGCGTGAGTTTGCCGTCTGGCAGTTCCGGTTCGTAGCTGGCCTCGTTCGTGCAGAGCAGCGGCAGGCCTGTGACGGTCTCAGAGATCGCCACCGTGGAGTCGAGCGCGAGGTTCGACACCGTCTCGCCGAAGCTCACCACCCCGCTCGGGAGCCTGGTGTTGTCGCTCAGCGTGAGCGCGGCGCTCAGGCCGGGGATCGAGGTGGGTGCCTCGTTCGGCTCGGTGACTTCGTCGAAGCCGCCCGTACCGTCGGTGTCGATCTGCCACACCTTGTTCACCCGCAGCTGCGCGCTCCGATCCTGCGCCTGGTTGTACACGGTGCAGGTGATTGTCGCGTTCTGAATCGGGTCGACGGCGAAGCCTGGGCTCGCCGGGTCGTCAATGTTCGTCACCGGCACGCTCGCGCCCGTGTCGTTTCGGGTACAGACCGCGTTCTTACCGCCCTGGGGCGCGAGCGTGTGCTCGAGGTCGAGCGTCTCGGTGACGCTCATGCGGCGATCAGCCTGCGAGGTCCCATCGAAGTTCGAACGGAACCCGAGCACCCCGGTGTCGCCAGTGAGGCCCGAGGCCGAGTTCGCAAACGAGGTGCCGACGGCGTCGACGCGCACGGCATTGCCCTGCGTGGCTGCGCTAAACCCCCAGGCGCTTCGCGGCTGGGCCTGCGCCACGGTGCCCCCGACGGGAATGACCTGCTTCGTGACGTTGACCGTGCCGTCGCAGTTGCCCGAGGCGAGTGCGCGCAGCTGCGCCTCGAGGTCGTTCCAGTTCGAGACCTGAAAGAAGTCGTCGCCGGCGTTCTTGCCCGAGATTGCCTTGAGGTTGTCGGGGTTGCCCTGCACGCCGAGGCCGACGCCAACTGCGATGATCTTCGTGTTCTTGGCCTTGATCGCGTTCGCCGATGCGATTGCGTTCTCCATCTCGAAGAAGCGCGTGGCGCTCGCGCCGTCGCCGTTTGTCCCGTAACGGGTCGGTAGGCCGTCGGTGATCATGATCACCGCGTCGAGCTGGCTTGCGATGCCGTTGAGCGACCAGAGCCCGGCATCCCAGTTCGTGTACTGGTTGGGGCTCGACGGGATCGACAGGTTCTGCGCCTTCGTTTTCACCGGGCCTGCGAGCGCGGGCGTCGCTACGCTCGTGAGGCCGAGGAATGCGTTGTTGCTCCCCTCAGCTGGGGCCTTGGTCGAGAACGTTTGGAGCGCGACCCGCGACGGGGTGCCAGTGAGCGCGTCGACGACGGCGGCCGAGGCATTCTGCACCTGCGTCAGCGCGCCACCCGTCATACGCACGGAGGTCGAGAGGTCGACGAGCAGAGCCACGTCGATGCCGCACTCCTTCGGAACCGACGGGTTGTTGCGCACGCTCGACCAGGTGCCCGAGCTCGCGCGGAGCGACGTGCCCGTCGGCGGGGTAAAGATGCGCGACGATTGCTGCACGTCGCTGCGAGCCGGGCCCGTGTAGAAGCTGTACGGCTCGTTCGCACCGACCCCGAGCCCGTCTTCCGAGGTGTTCATCGAGGCGAGAATCGACCAGCCGGCTGGCGCCTCGACCGCGCGCACAACGTAGCCCGGGGCGCTGTTGCCCGAACCGCGGGTAGGCACCTTCATCCAGCACTGGCCGTTCTGGTCGGTGGTGCAGGTCGCGACCGCGGTGTTGTTCGTCACGTTCGTGAGGCTGGAGGCCTGAAATGCGCTGAAGGCAGCGCCTGCGAGGTTCGCGCGGCCGTTCGCCGCCGTGCGGTCGCCCGTCGCCGTGATGCGGATCAGCCACTCCTGGGCACCCGGGGGCGTGCCAGGGCCTGGGCCGCCGCTCAGCGTCGGAACGGCCGCGGGGGCAACGTCTGGCGCTGCGAGCGCCAGCGCGTCAGCGGCCTGCTGTTGGGTATCGGCCGCGGCCGGGGCATCAGCGCCGCCGGGCGACTCATCGGTATCGGGCGCCTCGGTACCCGCAGGCGTCTCAGTGCCCTCCGGCCCCTCCGCGCCATGCGCCGAGTCGATGGCGTCGGGGCCGCCAGTGTTCTCGGGGGTGGCTGCCTCGCCAGGGGCGGTCGGCTCGGCGAGCGCGGCCTCGACGCCCGCGGTCGCGCCAGCAACCGCAGGCGCGTTGGGATCGAGCGGGGACTCGACGGCGAAAGCCGCGGTTGGTAGGCCCGTGACGAGCACTGCTAGCGCGAGCGCGGCGCCGAGCGATCGCCGAGCACTGCGTGCCTGGCCCCGTGAAAACAACTGCCGTCGCCGTCGAAACATGCGGTTTCCCCATCCCCAATGATGCTGCGTTGTGCTGGGCTCAGAAAGAGCCCATAGCTTTCTCGAAGGAGAATAGGTGGCAAGATGCCGAATAGCAACAGTACTTTGCGCTCAAAGTAATGTGACATAAGTAGCCAGATGCCCACCAGCATGCGCACGTCACCCACCAAAGGCGATCGTTCAGCGAGAAAAATACCTACTGCGATCAGGGATTTGCAGCGCCAAACAGCGTGTTCCAGCCAGCGGAACGATGCCACCGCGTTCAGATGTTCCACCACGCAGAACCAGGTGCAGAATTCACTGTCGACACGCCGGTGAGGTCAGCCGCCGCGACGCGCGGAGCCAGGCCAGCAGGCGCCACCGCGACCTCGCGCCCGAGCCCGACTGCGGGGGCCAGCACGCACAGCGAAGGGCCGGGCGAGACTGGGGAGGTCTCGCTCGGCCCCTCTTTTCACATCGCAGCTCGGGCTGTGTTGGGGAAACGTATCGAGTGGCCCTGGGGGGAAGCCTCGATGCCCGAGCTGCGGGCTCAGTGGGCGCTAGCGCCGCTGACCTAGGCGGCGCCACGGCACCGCGAGGCCGACCGCCGCGAGGCCGGCGGCACCGAGGGCAGCACCGAGCACCCACAGCAGCGCCGGCGAGGTCGCCCCCGCCGCAGCGAGCGACGGGCCCGGTGGCGGGGTCACCTCCGGGGCGGGCGGGGGCTTCACCGGCGGGCCGGGCGGCGTCACCGGCGGCGCCTCACCCTCTGTGACGGTGATGGTGACCTGGCCCGTGATCTCATTGCCGAGCGCGTCGCGCGCGATCACGGTCACCGTGTGCTCCCCGGTCTCGGGCGCAACGCCCGAGATGACGCCGGTGATCGGGTCGATCGAGAGGAAGGCCGGGGCGTCTGGCCCGAGCTGCCACACCGCAACGGGAAACTTCGATGGCGTGCCGTCGGCCGGGTTCACGAGCTCTGGCGTGCCCTCGCCCGTCTCGCCCGCGGTGAACTCGAACGCCTCGGCTATCAGTTCAACCCGCTCGATCGCGTTCGTGACCGTGCCGTCAAACCAGAGCGCCCCGTTCGCGCCCTCGCTAAATCCCCAGGCAACGCCGGTCGACGCCGCACCAAAGGTGAAGCGGAACACGGGCGATGCCGGCGCGGGCTCCGTGAGCCCGACGATCGGGGTGCCGAGCGTTGTCGGCGGGGTGGTGCCGTCGTGCAGGCTCACCGGGGTGCTGAGGTTCGCAACATACGTGGTGGCCCCGACCGCGGCGTAGAACGGCTCCCCAGCGATATACGCCTGCTGGGTAATCTTCTGTGAGCCGGCCCGGTTCAGCCCTTTCAGGCTCGAAATGCGATTGCCGATCGCCTGGAAGTTCGCGATGCCCGGGTGGTCGGCGAACACCTCGAGGCTCGTCGCTCCGGTGTAGTTGATATTCACGACCAGCAGGTTGAGCTTTCCAGCCAGCGCGTCGAGGTTGCCTCCGAGTGCCGCGTTGTTTTGCAACAAGATCTGGCTCAGCGCATCGGCCCCCGCGAGCCCAGAGATATCGGTGAGCGTCGGGTTGTTTGCCAGGGACACGATGCTCAGCTTGGTCAGCCCCGCGAGCTCGTTCACGTGCAACAGCTGGTTGCCCGAGGCGTCGATCGTAGCGAGGTTCGTGAGGCCCTGCACGCCGTCGAGGCTCGTGAGACCCGTGCCACTCACCGAGAGCCGCGTGAGCCCGGTGAGGCCCGCGAGGGGTCGGAGCGCGCCCGCAGCGCTCAGATCTGCACTGCCCCAGTTCTCAATATTTCGGAGCCTCGTCGCGTGCTGGAGGCCCTCGAGATTGCGAATCGTTCCGTGCGCGCCACTGCCGCACAGCAGTTCAGGGATCTTCGCGATCTCCTCAACGAGGAGTTGTTGGTCTGCCGGTCTCGTGGGGTCGATCATGGCGTTCAGACACGACGCGAGCGCCGCGTCTGGCACGAGGGGATCTGCCGCGTGCGCCGCAGCGGGCGCAACGCCCAGCATCACGATCACGGCCGCGGCACACCACGCGCCGCGACGCCGCATAACTCCAGGATCATTCATCGCACACCCTGTTTCTGCCGTCACCCGCCCCGCTCCTATGCGTTTCCAAGCAGACAGCTTTAGTTACTCTACTTTCCAGGCATCTCATTCCGATGTCAAGGTTCTGGGTCTTTGATCCACCGATGCGCGCACGGCGCCCCCGCTCCACCGGGCCTTCCCCAGCAGCTGATCACCCCTGCTCAGCTCATCCCCAGCACCTCCCACCGGCATGCGGCACAATGAGAGTTACTATGAGCCCAAGAAACCTCTTTCGCCTGTTTGCCACCGCAGAAGTGATCACCTGGGCGGGGCTCATCGCGGCCCTGATTCTCCGGGCAACCGGGGTCACCGACGGGGCCGTGCGCATCGCCGGGGGCATTCACGGCTTCGTCTTTCTCGCGTACTGCGTCTCGACGGTCTTCGTGTGGATCAATCAGCGCTGGCGCGCGAGCATCGGCGTCACAGGCCTACTCCTCGCGGTGGTGCCATTCGCGACCTACCCGTTCGAGCTCGCCGTCGATAAGCGCGGCCTGCTCGCAGGCCCGTGGCGGCTGGCCCCGGGCGGCGAGGCGCCGCGCGGGTTCGTGGAGCACGTGCAGGCCTGGGTGCTGCGCCGCCCGTTGCTCGCGATCGCGCTCATCGCGGTGCTCGTCGTGCTCGTATTTGTCACCCTGCTCTGGCTAGGCCCGCCCGTGCCTAAGAGCTAGGATCCTGTCAAAGGAGCAATACCATGAGCAATCTTGAGTCACAGCCTGAAGAAACTCTTTGCATAGCTGAGCCGGGCGCCCCGGGCGGCATCGAGGTGCTCGAGCCGCGCGAGGTGCCGCTTGGCGGCCTGCGGGCAATGCCGGTGCGACGCACCCTGCCGCAGCGCGGCCGAAGCCTTATCGGCGCATGGTGCTTCCTCGATCACTACGGCCCAGACAACGTAGCAGACACCGGCGGCATGAACGTGCGCGCGCACCCGCACACCGGGCTGCAGACCGTGAGCTGGCTCTTCAGCGGAACCATCGAGCACCGCGACAGCGCGGGCAATCACGCGCTGGTGAAGCCAGGTGAGCTCAACCTCATGACCGCGGGTTCGGGCATCAGCCACTCCGAGCGATCCACCCCCGACACGACCGTGCTGCACGGCGCGCAGCTCTGGGTCGCGCTCCCGACCGCCGCCCGCGGGGTGCCCAAGCGCTTCGACCACTACGCGCCGCCGCTCGTCACGGGCGCCGGGTTCACCGGGCAGGTATTCCTTGGCGCCCTGCTCGGGCAGACGTCGCCGGTCGAAACCCATACTCCGCTCGTGGGGGCAGAGCTCAACCTGGCACCGGGGGCGGTCATCGAAATCGCCGTGGATTCGGCGCACGAGCACGGCGTGCTTGTCGACCACGGAGCCGTGGCGCTTACAGCCGGGGCCGGCAGCGACCCACACGGTGGCACCGAGCTGCGCGCAGCAGACCTCGGCTTCGCAGCGACGGGCTGCGAAACGCTCACCCTCACCGCGGGGCCGGCCGGCGCGCGCGTGCTGCTCATCGGCGGGGCGCCCTTCGGCGAAGAGCTCGTAATGTGGTGGAACTTTATCGGAGGCAGCCACGAAGAGATCGCCGCGGCCCGCGAAAACTGGCAGCAGACCATCGCGGCGGCCGACGTCGACTCGGAGCTGGCAGACAGCCGCTACGGGATCCCCGACAACGAGCCCGAGCCGCCGCTGCCCGCGCCCGCGCTGCCAACCTCGCGCCTTGTGCCGCGCAGCCAGCTGCCGCCGCTTCCCAGTCGCACCCCAACCATCGCAACCGAACGCACGGAGGTACCCATGACCCCGACACCTGAGCACCCCGAATCGGCTGAACCGCGCGTCGCGCACGAGCCCGACGCCCGCCGCTACGCCATCTACCTCGGCGACACCCTCGCTGGGTTCGCAGACTACCGCCCAACCCCGCGCGACGGGGGCCGGGCCTTCGTGCACACCGAGGTCTTCCCCGAGTTTGGCGGGCGCGGGCTCGCCGGTACGCTGGTCACTGAAGCCCTCGCAGACACGCGAGACGCCGGCCTGCGCATCGTGCCTTACTGCCCCTACGTGTCGGCGTGGCTGAAGAAGCACCCCGAATACGAGGAGATCGTCGATTGGCCGAACATCTGAGCGAACCGATCCGCGTCAGCGCAGTCGTGATGCGCGACCCCGACGGGCGGGTGCTCAACGTGCGCAAGCGCGGCACGTCGTCATTGATGCTGCCCGGGGGTAAACCCGAGCCCGGCGAAGACCCCCGCGACACGGCGGTGCGCGAGTTCCGCGAGGAGCTCGGCATCGACCTCGACCTGCTGCGGTTGCGCGGGCTCGGCGAGTTTCGTTCGGCCGCCGCGAACGAGCCAGATCGCGACGTGGTCGCGCAGGTCTTCGAGCACCCGTATATCGCGGTGGATCGCCCGCTCGCGGAGATCGAGCACCTCGAGTGGGCGGATCCGCGCGCCGCTGACCCGGCCATGGCCCCGCTGAACACCGAGCACGTCTTCCCCGCGCTCGAGCGCGCCTCGCGCCCGCCCCAGCGCCTCGCCGTGTTCACCGGCTCGGCGCTCGGCAACTCCCCGGAGTTCGCCGCGGGTGCGCGGGCGTTCGGCACGGCGATGGCTGGCGCCGGCATCGAGCTTGTCTACGGCGGAGGCAAGGTCGGGCTTATGGGCACCGTCGCCGACGCCGTGCTCGCTGCCGGGGGCCAGGCCTTTGGAGTGATCACGGAGGCGCTGCTCGCCGGTGAAACCGGGCACGGCGGCCTCACGCGCCTCGAGGTCGTCTCGTCGATGCCGGAGCGTAAGCGCCGCATGGCAGAGCTCACCGATGCATTCGTGGCCTTGCCAGGCGGGCCGGGCACGCTGGAGGAGATCTTCGAGGTGTGGACGTGGGTGACCCTCGGCATTCACCAGAAGCCCGTTGCGCTCTTCGATATCGCGGGTTACTGGCAGCCGCTCGTCGCGGCGATCGACAACATGGTTGCCGCGGGCTTCTCGGCGCCCGCTGCCCGCGACTCGCTCATCGTCGCGACCGAGCCCGAAGAACTCTTCGCGAAGCTCGCCGCGTGGCAGCCGCCGCAGCCCAAGTGGTCGTAGAGGCCCGACCTTAGCCGGCGACTTCCATTACGCTTAGGGCATGGACGAAGCGCCGAAACATACTCCGGCAGCCATGCCGCCCTCGGCGGGTGCACCCCTGCAGCAGCCGGGGCTCGCACCCTCAGTCACCGTGCTCCTCGGTCTCGCGGCCGCCGTCGTGGTGCTCGCAGGGGTGTCGCTCGCCCGCGAGGTTATCGGCCCGCTCGCCCTGGCCGCCGTGATCGTCATCATCTGCGCGCCGCTGCGTAAGCCGCTCACGCGACTCGGGTGGCCCAGCTGGGTGTCGACGACGCTCGTGGTCGCGCTCTCGTGGGCGATTCTCCTCGTGCTCGCGGGCATGCTTGCCTTCGCAACCGCCGAGTTCACCCAGCTCGTCATCGCCTACAGCGCAGACCTGCGCGCAACGGCAGACGCGCTGTTCGAGTTCTTTACCTCGCTCGGGCTCAGTGATCAGTTCACCGACGCAATCACCTCGGTGCTGACCCCGTCGACCATTGTGCAGTACGCGACATCGCTCGGTTCGAGCCTGCTCGGGGTGCTCACGGCCCTGTTCTTCATTTTCGCCTACGCGATCTTCATGGCAGCCGACGCTGGGCGCTTCTCGCGGGCGACGCGAGAGTTCGGCCCGGCCGCGGCTCCTCGGGTGCGCCGATTCGCAGACTTCAACAGCAACGTTCGGCGCTACTACGTCGTGAACGCCGGGTTTGGCCTGCTCGTCGCGGTCGTTGACGGCCTGGCGCTGTGGGCGCTCGGCATCCCGGCACCGCTCGTCTGGGCAATCCTGTCGTTCGTGACGAACTTCGTGCCGAACATCGGCTTCGTGCTCGGGCTCGTGCCGCCCGCCATCCTCGCGCTCGTCGTCGGCGGCTGGCCGCTCATGGTCGCCGTCATCGCGGTGTACGCGGTCGCGAACGTGCTGCTCCAGGTGCTCATTCAGCCCAAATTTGTGAGCGACGCGGTGAGCCTTAGCCTGACCCTGAGCTTTGTCTCCGTGCTGTTCTGGACCTTCATCATCGGGCCGCTCGGGGCGATTCTCGCGATTCCACTCACCCTGCTGGTGCGCGCCCTCATTCTCGAACGCGACCCGAGTATGCTCTGGCTGCGTTGGCTCTCGGGCGACAACGCGGCGACACCCTCGGGCGACGCGCGGGCCGGGTAGCCCAGCTGCTCCGCGCCGACCTCGCGCCGGGGCCCTGGCTGACTACGGTCGGGCGCGGTGGCGTCGCACGGCCGCGCGGTTTGCACAGCGCACCGAGCAGTAGCGCTGGCGGCCGTTACGGGTGACGTCGACCACCACGTTCTCGCAGGGTGCGGCCTCGCACCGCCCGAGCCGCGTCACACCGCGCGTGGTCAGGTGGAGCGCCGTGCCCACCGGAATCACCGAGCGGAGCACACCGGGCAGCGACTGCCTGTCATCGCGGTAGTGCAGGTGCCAGCCCTCGTCGTCGTGGTTGACGAGCTGCGGAAACGCAGCGGCGTCTGCCATCTGCGCGTTGAGAATGTCGGCGCGCGCCTCGGGCGTCGGCGCATCGACCACTCGCAGCCACTCGTCGATCACCCGCCGAGTGCCGCCGTAGTCGCTCGCGTGCTCGTCGAACCGCATAGTCATGCCGAACTCGCGGGTGCGCGCCTCGATGCCGGCGCGGCCTGCCGGCCAGTCGTTCGCAAGCGAGGCCGCCAATTCGACCGCGTACGTTCCGTAAGGGTTGAGATGCATAAGGACATTACATCACGCTTATACGTATGAAACTCATCGAGCACCCAACACCAGCCCCCACAGGCGCCGCGGCGTCACCCCAGCGCTCGCACACGCACCGCTGGCGCACGGAGTCGAGCCACCACACATCCGAGGGCATCGTTCGCTACGTTCACTGCGGCTCCTGCGGCGCCCGGCGCGTCGAGTCGCGCGCCAGTCAGCGCACCACCGAGCGCGGTGCTTCGCCGGCGAGCCGGGAGGTCACGTCGCCTGCCCAGGCCTCCAGCCCAATCGGCCGGTCTTAGCGCAGGCGATCCTCCCAGAATGCGCGCAGCTGCCGGCTCTTTGCGAACACGATCTCGTCCCACTCTTCATCGGTCGTCGAGCTGTCGGCAAAGTCAGACGGAATCTTGAACAGCTGCAGCGCGACGCCGAAGCGCTCGCAGAGCGCGGCATACGCGTAGCCCTCCATGTCGACGAGCTGCGCCCCAAGGCCCGCGATGTGCGCGCGCTGCACATCATCCTTCACGAACTGGTCGCCAGTCGCCATCCTCGCGGTCTCCGCGAGCAGCACCTCGCCGGCTGGCTCGAGCAGCGGCGACGGCAGCGAGAAGTCGTGCTGCACCAGCCCGGTCACCTGATACACCGTGTCGAGCGAGAGCCGATCCGCCCCCTCGCCAACAACGCCCGCCGTGCCGAGCACGATCACGCGATCCACCGCGCCCTCGCGCAGCGCCGCGGCGAGCGATGCGGCGGCGTTCACCTTCCCGACGCCCGTCACGAGGTGGGGCACATCGCCAAAGGCCGAGGCCTCATCGCCGTGCGCAAATACGAGCAGGGTGCGGTCAGTCATGGGGTCTCCTCTGTCACAACGCGTGCGGCGGCAAGCGACGGTTCGCTCGCCAGCCAGGCGGGGCTCCTGGGCTCGGGCCTGTTCCGAGCCTTGCCTATACGACAAGGTTAGTCTGCCCCAGCACGCAAGCCCGCCAGCCCGCCAGCCTCGTTGCGGCTGAGCGGCTCGGCACCCGGCTTGCGCGGCTCGCGGCTCGCGGCTCGCGGCTCGCGGCTCGCGGCTCGCGGCTCGCGGCGCACCAGCACGGCTCGCGGCTCACCAGCACGGCTCGCGGCTCAGCTCCCGAGCACCTCGTAGGTCACGCGCACGAGGCCGTCCGCCGTGACGTGCGCCCCGCGCACCGCGAACTCCGCGCTCGCACCCTCGGCAAATAGCCTGGTGCCGCCACCAATGACGATGGGCAGTGTCGCAACCGTGAGCTCGTCGAGTAGGCCGCGCGCAAGAAAATCTTGCACGGTTCGCCCGCCGTCGACATACACCTGTCTCGCCCCAGCGTCGTTCAGCACGGCGACGGCCTCATCGACCGAGCCGACGACGCGCGCGTTCGGCAGCGTGTCGGCGAGGGTGGTGCTCAGCACGAGCACCCGCAGCCCCGGGTAGGGCCAGTCGCCGAACGTCAGCACCTTCTCGTAGGTCGTGCGACCCATGACGAGCGTGTCGATCTCCGGGAAGAAGGTCTCCCACACGAGCGCGGGGGCGGTGTCGGGCGTGGTCACGTGCCGCCCCTTCCCCGGCTCCGATTCGAGAAACGCCAGGTCGCCGCCGGGCCCGGCAATGTAGCCATCAAGGCTCGCGCCAAGAAACGCGCGGCCGCGCCAGCTGCGCGCTGTGTGCGCCTGTGATGCTTCGGTCATGCGAGTTACCTCCAGAGTGTGAGAAAGTAGTCGATCGTCGTGTCGACTGCGCCAGCAGGGACGCCCGCGCTGCCCGCGCCGCTTGCGCCACTTGCGCCGCCTGAGTCGCTTGCGCCGCCTGAGTCGCTTGCGCCACTTGCGCCACGAATCAGGCCTCCGTGGAGCGCGTCGAGCAGCACGCGCGCCGCGAGCAGCGGATCCCCGACCCGCGGCAGCGCCATGCCCCGAAGGAGCGCCGCGACGTAGCGCGCCTGCTTGTCGCTCCCCTCGCGCAGCAGCGCCGCTGAGGTCTCGTCTGCGAGGTCGGCCAGCAGATCGCCGAGCCCGCCGAGCGCGGCCGCGGCGCTTGGCGCGGCAAACATTGCGCCGCAATAGGTGCGCAGTTCGGTGAGCGGATCGGCGAAGCGTGGCCCACTCGGGATCGTGTCGAGCCATTGCTGCCCGAGCGCCCGGAGCAACCCGGCCCGGGAGCCAAACCGCTTGAGAATGCCAGCCGGGCTGAGCCCGGCCGCCGGGGCGACCTCGGCGAGCGTCCAGGTGGCGGATGGCCACTCGCGCGCGCCTAGAAACGCCGAAACGCGCTCGACTATCTCCGCGTCTGTCGCTCCCCGTGGTCTCACCATGGAGTTAGTGTATCACCGTTCACTAACCCCCAGCCCATGCGCAAGGGCTGGGCAATCACGACGACACTGGCGTTTTTCGAAGATGTGTTCTATGATGTTCTCTAGAGCTTGCAAGCGACCGCGATTTCGTCCAGTGCAGGGCCAGTCTTCATTCCAGCGAAGTGCGCAGCAGCTCGAACCGATCCAAACGGATCCACCGCCTCCTCCGAGGCCAACCACGCACAGTGGCTGCACACAGCACCGCGTGGAGATTGCCGCCGCGCATCGCGAACGATGACGCGGTTACGAAAGGACCTATCCATATGCATACGCAAAACATCACCCCCATTCGCCCGGCACCGCGTACCCCGTACCATTCGCTTGGCGAGGACGCAAAGATGCGGATTCCCGAGTGGGCACAGCACCGCTCCGTCTACCGCAGCGCCGGCCGCACCCTGTACGTCGTCGAAACCGACAAGCTCGCTGCCGCAAGCAGCGACCTCGCCCGGCTCGACAGTGCCGGCTGGAACGTCGCCGTTGAGACGGCGGGCCCCTCGGCACGCATCGCGCTCAGTCGCGCGGCGTAGGCCCCGAGGCCGCGCGGCGTAGGGCGCGAGGCCGTGAGGCCGTGAGGCCGTGAGGCCACGGGGCCAAGCACCGCCGCCTGAGCCCGCGAACCACATGAGTGTCCCGGCGATCCACCACGGATCGCCGGGACACTTCTGCGTTCGCGGGCGCACTCAACTACCGCCGGGCTCCGGGCGAAGCACCCGCTCGGCTACGCCATGGGCACCGCCTAGCCATGTGCTGGGCGCCCCATTTGCGCCCGCTGCACGGTACGTTGCGCACTGTTGTAGCCGCGCGTCACATTCGACCCGAGTCGCAGCGAGCGAAGCTACACTTGCCGCATGAGTGACGTAGAGCTTGCAGCGGTAGAGAGTTTCGCCCTCGATCACACGAAGGTACTGGCGCCCTATGTGCGCCTCATCGGCGTCGAACGCGGGCCGAAGGGCGACGCGATCTCGAACTTCGACATTCGCCTCGTGCAGCCGAACGCGGGCGAGATTCCCACGGCGGGGCTGCACACCATCGAGCACACGGTCGCGGCGCTGCTGCGCACCAGGCTCACCGGGCTCATCGATATTTCGCCGTTTGGGTGCCGCACCGGCTTCCACCTCATCGTGTGGGGCGAACCGACTCCGGCCGTGGTCGCCGCCGCCTTCAAGTCGTCGCTCACCGACCTCGTCGAGCGCATCGAGTGGGAAGATGTGCCCGGCACCACCGCCGAGAGCTGCGGCAACTACCGCGATCACAGCCTGCACTCCGCGAAGGAGTGGTCGAAGCAGGTGCTCGCCCAGGGCATCAGCGTCGACGCTTTCGACCGCAGCACCCTCGCGTAACCGCCCGCGCGCGCTCCCGCCCGCCCGCGCCCGCCCCCGGCCGCCCGCGCCCGCCTACCCGGCGCCGGCGCCGGCTCCCGCCTACCCGGCGCCGGCGCCCGCCCGCTCCCTCAGAGCCTTTTCGCCCCGTCACCACGCAAATGCCGGTGTTTTGCATGGTGACGGGCCGAAAACATGGTGACGGAGCGAAATCCGCCCAGCCCCGCGGCCGCCCAGCCCCGCGGCGGCCCGGCCCCGCGGCCGCCCAACCCGCCGCCCAGGCCCCTACTTCACGAGCCGCGCCCGCGCCGCCCGCGCCCGAGCCCGCACAGCATCGGCGTCGAGCGTCAGGTGCCGCCCGTCGGCGTAGACGTGCCGCCCGCCAATAAACACGTGGCGCACGTCGCGCCCGCTGGACGCGTAGACGAGGTGTGCAGTCAGCGACTGCGTGGTGTGCGCTTCGGGGGCGACCGGAGCGGCTGCGGTCACCGCAAGATCCACCGCGACGATGTCAGCGAACCGCCCGACGGCGAGCGCGCCCGACTCCGCGAACCCGATCGCCGCGGCCCCTCCCCTCGTCGCGATGTCGAGCACCTGCGGCCCGAGCACGGCGGCCGCATCTTGCCGCACGCCCCGGTGCAGAATCGTCGCGTGCTTGAGCTCCTCGAACAGGTCGAGCGAGTTGTTGCTCGCCACCGAGTCAGTGCCGATCGCGAGTGCGATGCCCGCGCCGATCATCTCGGGCAGCGGCGCGATGCCGTTGCCGAGCTTGAGGTTCGAAACTGGGTTGTGACTCACCGACGTGCCGGTGGCGGCAAACGTCGCGATCTCTCCCTCGGTGAGGTGCACGCAGTGCGCGGCGTGCACCTCGGCGTCGAAGAAGTCGAGCGATGCGAGGTGCTCCCCCGGCGTCTTCCCGTACTGTTCGAGCAGCTGCGAGACCTCGGCCGCCGACTCCGAAATGTGCGTGTGAATCGGAATATTCCCGGCGAGCGCCCGCGAACGTACCTCCCGCAGAAACTCGGGTGTGCAGGTGTACGGCGCGTGCGGCCCGAACCCGACCCGCACGAGCGGGTCTTCGCTGTAGCGCTCGGCGAGGCGCTCAACCTCGTCGAGCACCTCGGCGCCGGTCATCGGCGATACGGTCGGGTAGGCGACGTGGTCGGTCGCGCTGCAGGCGAGCGCCGCGAACACGCGCATTCCGGCAGCTCGCACCCGCTCGATGAGCGCCTCGTCCCAGTAATACATGTCGGCGAAGGCGACGGTGCCAGTCTCGATCATCTCGACGAGCGCGAGCTCGAGGCCGGCCACGAGGTCGTCGTGGGTGAGCTGCTGCTCGATGCCCTGCACGGTGGCGAGCCACTGCATGAAGCTTTCGTCGTCTGAAACGCCGCGCTGCAGCGTCATCGCGGAGTGCGTGTGGCCGTTGACGAGCCCGGGCATGAGGGCGTGCCCGACGAGGTCGTGCGTGACCTCGCTCGCTGATCGGGGCGGGCCCGCGTAGCTGATGTGCCCGGTCGCATCGAAGGCGAGCTCTGCGGGGGCAATTACTCCCGCCGGTGTCAGCATGGCGTCGGCACGGAGCACGGTCTCAGTCGTCATGGCCCCAGGGTACCCGGGAACCTCGGGCTCGCGCTCGGGAAAACCGCACGCTACCGCCCGCAGCGGCAACTGTCGCGGGAGTTACCCGCCGAGCCTGCGCTGCCGCGAGGAGTAATCGCGCAGCGCCCGCAAAAAGTCGACCTCGCGCAGGTCGGGGTAGAGCGCCTCGACGAAGTAGAACTCGGAGTGCGCCGACTGCCAGATCATGAAGTCGGAGATGCGCTGTTCACCCGAGGTGCGAATGACGAGGTCGGGGTCGGCCTGGCCGCGCGTCCACAGGTGCTCACCGATCTTGTCTGGGGTGAGCGTCTCGGCGAGGTTTTCGAGGGTGCCACCAGCCTCTTGGTGGGCCTCGATGACGCTGCGCACGGCCGCGGCGATCTCGCTGCGGCCGCCGTAGCCAACCGCCAGATTCACGTGCAGGCCGGTGTGGTCGCGCGTGCGCTCCTCTGCTGCCCCGAGCGCGGCGGTGAGCTCGGGCGACAGGCCCTCGCACGAGCCGACGTGCTGCACCCGCCACGACGGGTTGCGCGAAAGCTCGGTTGCGAGCTCGCCGATGATGCCGAACAGGTCGCCGAGCTCGTCGCTGCCGCGCGCGCTGAGATTATCGGCCGACAGCAGGTAGAGCGTGACAACCTCGACGCCGGCGCTCTCGCACCAGCCGAGAAACTCGGGCACCTTCCGGGCGCCGGCGCGGTGGCCGAACGACGCGCGCTCCTGCAGCCGCTGCTTCGCCCAGCGCCGGTTGCCGTCGACGATGACGGCGACGTGGTGCGGCACCTGCGCGTCGACGATCTCGCGCCGCAGCCGCTGCTGATACAGGCGGTACAGCAGGCCGGTGCGCGGCGGTTTGGGCGGGGTACTCACTTGGGTAGTCTAGCGATGCGCGGGGCCGCGCGGCCGTGTGTTCGCTCGGTGGATCAGGCAGCGAACTGGCCAGCACCTACATATATGCCCGCGCAGAACTGTTGGGAACATACACTCAAGGCATGACCGTTTCGGATGCCGAGGGCGCGGCGGGCACCCCCGAAGACCCACAGCACGACTCCGAGCGCCTCGCGCTGCCGCTCCTCGACGACGCGATCGAGCACGAGGCGGAGCACGGCGGCGACGGCGCAGCGGCGGCTGCCACGCCGGAGGTCAAGCCGAAGTGGCGGGGGTGGATCCACGCCGGTACATTCCCCGTTGCGGTCGCGGGGGGTATAGTGCTCATCGCGCTCGCGCACGGCGCGCTCGCGAAGTGGGCGTCGGCGGTGTTTATGCTCACGAGCATGCTGCTGTTCGGTATCTCGGCGCTGTACCACCGCATCAACTGGCAGCCGAAGACGAAGCAGCTGTTTCGCCGCCTCGATCACGCGAACATCTTCCTGCTCATCGCGGGCACCTACACGCCGATCGCGCTGCTCGCGCTGCCACCCGAGCAGGGGGTGCTGCTGCTCGCTATCGTGTGGACAGGGGCCGCGCTCGGCATCGGTTTTCGCATGTTTTGGATCGGCGCGCCTCGCTGGCTCTACGTCGCGCTCTACCTGCTGCTCGGCTGGGCCGCGGTGATGTACCTCGGCGATATCGCGCGGGCGAACCTCGCGGCCATGGTGCTCGTCGCCGTCGGCGGGCTGCTGTACACGCTCGGCTCGGTCGCCTACGCGACGAAGCGACCCAACCCGGTGCCCGGGGTGTTCGGGTTCCACGAGATCTTTCACGCGCTCACCGCGCTCGCGTTTCTGTGCCACTGGTCGGCGGCGCTGCTGCTCGCGCTCGACCCGCTCGGCCTGCGCTAGACTTGCGTTCGGGGGACGCCACGTGCGCATATCGCGGCGGGGCGACGTTCGAGTAGTAGAAAGCACCGGCGGCGTGATCGACGAGACCCTCATCAATTCCCTGAAAGACTCGGCTGTCGACGCCTGGGTCGTGTCTGAGTCTGGCTATAGCTGGGCAATACGTGGCGGGGTGTACTTTGACCCCTCGGGCTCGCACACGGCCACTCTCACCCGACCCTCTGGCGGCGGTGGCGGTGGCGTATTCGCCCTTCTGGGTGAGGTCAGCGGCGAGGCAACTGCCTACTATCAGGAGTGCTTCGAGCAAGTGCGATCGACGGTCGACGCGATTTTGGAGCCTTGGCGGGAGGTTCCCGACGACCTGGCTTTCAGGCCCCCAAGAAACAACAGCAAGGCAGCCGTTGACAAGTACGGCTCGGGCATGGAGCTGTCGACGACCGGCGAAGTTCTTGGCGCGAACCCTGGGCTCGCGACCCCGCTCACCAACCCTGGGCTCGCCCTCGCAGACATGAGCGGGGGTGCGATTCGCACGATGGAGGAGGCGCTCCTCGCAAAGCTCGCGGGGGTCGTCAACGCGTTTGGCGTGGTCGCACAGGTGAGGTTGAACGCTATTACCGTGCAGCGAAGCATCTGGAGCGGGGTGAACAGGAAAGTCCCCGAGATCGTGCGGGCGATCGACGGCGGAATGCGTGCGATTGCCGAGCACAACACCCCGACGCTCGAGAAGGGGCTCGGCCAGTTCGCCTATCTCCTCGACGTCGCAGGGCTCTTGCCCGGCGCGGCCGGGAAGTTCGCCGGCATGGCCAGCAAACTCGCCAAGGTGAGTGAAGATGCGGCGGGCGCAGACCGGGCGAACGCGGTCTTCTGGCACCCCACAGAAGCGGGCACCTACTCTGCACTGATCAACGAGCTCTCCCGCGGCCTCAAGAACCTCGACTCCTGGATAGCGCAGCGCGAATCCCGGCTCGCGACGCAAATGCGGGAGCACATGGCGGCGATCGGCAAGAGCCAGGGCGAGTTCGACCTGAGGGTGCCCGAGGCGTCTCCCACCGGCACGGAGCTGGCATACAACCCCGAAGTCATCGAGAACCTCATTGCCGTCGAGCTCCCCGCCCTCGCCGCCGAGCTCACCGCGGTCGCCGAGACCAGCGCTGGCTGCCTGGTGGCGGGCGCGGCAGACCGCCGGCACGTTGGCAGAACGCCGGCCGGGGCCGCGCCCGAGATCGACGAGCTGACGTACCTGCTTCGGGCGGTCACGCTCGACCTGGCTGGCGAGGTCGCCGAGTCAGCCTTAACCGTGCGGGCCGTGCTTGACGACCTGGTTTCCGTGGAGCAGTCGGTGATGGATTCCGTTGCCCGCTATCTCGCAGAGCTCGACGACGCCCGCGTCAGAGAC
This sequence comes from Leucobacter albus, assembly GCF_039528015.1. Taxonomy (NCBI): domain Bacteria; kingdom Bacillati; phylum Actinomycetota; class Actinomycetes; order Micrococcales; family Microbacteriaceae; genus Leucobacter; species Leucobacter albus. The sequence continues at coordinate 57,146 of NZ_BAAAKZ010000013.1, forward strand.
CCGCTGCTTGAGAGCGCCGTGCCGGCCGACCTGCCCCCACTTTCTCCGGCGATTCCCGGCCTCCTCGGTATGATGGCCGCAGATGACACACAGTAATCGCTCCGCGCAGCGCGCAGCCATGCGGCGGCGCATCCTCGCCGCAGTCGGGGGCCTGGCCGTAGGCGCCACCGCGCTCTCCGCGACGCCGGCGGCCGCCGCGGAGGGCCCGGTGCCAGACCCGGCGCTGCGAGCCTGCGTCAACGAGGCCCTCAGGCACGCGCCAGACGCCCCGATCATCGAGGCCGAGCTCGCCACCCTGCGAACGCTCAAGTGCGAGAGCCCCGACGTGAGAGACCTCACGGGGCTCGCGGGCGCCACCGCATTGACCGAGCTCTCGGTTCGAGCCGGCGACCCCTATCGTCGCTGCGACACGGCGCCGACGCTCGACCTCGAGCCGATTCTCGGCCTCACACAACTGAAGTCGCTCGGCATCGAGTGCGCCGGGCTCAGGCAGCTCGAGCCGCTGACCGCGTTCAGCCACCTCACAGAGCTGAACGTCAACGGAAACGGCATCTCCGATCTCGCCCCGCTGGCACAGCTCACCGAGCTCGAGACGCTCTATCTTCAGGTGAATAAGATCGACGAACTCACGCCGCTAAGCAGCCTGAAGCGCATGCGCGTGCTGGTGCTGGACGCCAATGAGATTGTTAATCTCGGGCCGTTGGCAGAACTGAGCAAGCTTTCAACCCTCTCCGCGACAGACAATCAAATCTCTGATCTTTCGGCACTGTCAAACCTTCATGGGCTCGAGGATTTGACGCTCGACGGAAACCAGATCACGGATATCGAGCCGCTCAGGGAGCTACTCAACCTCGAACACCTCACGTTGCTCGGCAACAAGGTGACCGACATCTCGCCGATCGAGCCACTGAAAAACATGCGGTTCGCCGAGCTCTCCATGCAGCGAATCGAGCTGCCGGAGGCGCGCGTCGGCGACACGATCACCTTCGAAGTCATGGGCATCGCGGGCGACGCCCTGGCGCTCACGCCCGCGCACAACTACAAGCTCACCACAGACGGCATCGTGCTGCTCGAGCCGGGCAACATCGAACTGGCCTGGTCGCAGCCCTTCATACTCGGCTCGGCAGACACCGGCTTTGCAGGCGCTGCCTACGTCACGGCAAAGCCGCGACCGCCGGTCTTGAAGTGGATCGGCATCGGCGGCGCGGCCGCGGCCGTGCTCGGCATCATCGTGTGGCTCCGCTCCCGCGCGACCGCGCGCGACCGGGCCGTCGTGGAGGGCGCCGCAGCCCGCAGCGGGCTGTAACCGCCCGGCTGCTGCCCGCTCACCCGGGCTGCTGCCCGCCCGCTACGCCCCACCATTTCCGGCAGCTCCACGCTGCCGCCCGGCTACTCCCCCGCGAGCACCCGAAGCACGGCCTCGCCGTAGCGTTCGAGCTTCACCTGGCCGATGCCGTTGATCGCGAGCAGCGCCTCGTCGCTCGTCGGCTGGTGGGCGGCGAGGGCCGCGAGCGTCGCGTCGCCAAAGACGACGTAGCCAGGCACGCCCTGCTCCTTCGCCTCGGCCGCGCGCCACAGCCGCAGCCGCTCAAACACCTCGGCCTGCTCAGGCGTGAGGTCGGCCGCCGCGGCTGAGCGCTTGGTGCCGCCCAAGCGCGATCCACCACCCGAGGCGCTCGCCCGCGACATCACCTCCTCGCGCATGAGCACCTGCTCCTCGCCCCGCAGCACCGGCTTCGCGGCCTCGCTCGGCCACAGCACGCCCCACTCGCCGCGCGCCTCGAGCAGGCCGACGGCGACGAGGTGTCGCACGACGCCCCGCCACTGCGCGACCGACCACTCGGCGCCGATGTTCCACGTGGAAAGCTCGTCGAGCCGCATCTGCGTCACCCGCTCCGAGCCGACCCCGCGGAGCACGTCGATGTGCTGGCCGGCGGCGTAGGTGCGGCCGCGCTCGTTCTGCGTGCGAATCACGGTAGACAGCAGCATCTGCGACGGAATCGTCGCGTCCCACAGCTTCGGCGGGTCAATACAGACGTCGCAGTTACCGCAGTTCTCTGGCGCATCGAGCTCGCCGAAGTAGTTCAGCAGGTAGCGGCGCCGGCAGGTGACGCTTTCGCACAGCGCGAGCATGTGGTCGAGGTGCCTGGTCTGGTTCGCCCGCGTCGCCTGATCGCCGTCGCCCGAGTCGATGAACTGCCGCTGCTGCACGACATCTGCGAGCCCGTAGGCGAGCCACGCCTCGCTCGGAGCGCCGTCGCGGCCAGCGCGGCCCGTCTCTTGGTAGTAGCCCTCGACAGACTTCGGCAGGTCGATGTGCGCGACGAAGCGCACATCGGGTTTATCGATGCCCATACCGAACGCGATCGTCGCGACGACGACGACGCCGTCTTCGCGCAAGAACCTGGTCTGCGCGTTCAGCCGCACATCAGCGGGCAGCCCGGCGTGGTAGGCCACGGCGTCGACGCCAGCGTCGCGCAGGGCGGCGGCGGTCTGCTCGACGCGCTTGCGGCTGAGCGCGTAGACGATGCCGGCCTCGCCAGCGTGCTCACCCTTCACGAACGACAGCAGCTGCGCCCGCGCGTTCTGCTTCGGCACGATCTGGTAGCGAATGTTCGCCCGGTCGAAGCTCGAGACGAAGTGCCGCGCCTCGCCGAGGTGGAGCCGCTCGGTGATCTCGCGATGCGTCTCGGGTGTCGCGGTCGCGGTGAGCGCAATGCGCGGCACGTCTGGCCACTCGGTCGCGAGCGCCCCGAGCCTGAGATAGTCGGGGCGAAAGTCGTGGCCCCACTGCGACACGCAGTGCGCCTCGTCGATCGCGAACAGTGCGATCTTGCCGCGTTTCAAGAACTCGACGGTGCCCGGCGCTGACAGCTGCTCTGGCGCGAGGTAGAGCACGTCGAGCTCGCCGTCGAGATACGCCGCCTCGACGGCCCGGCGCTCCTCGGGTGCGAGCGACGAGTTCAGCGCCGCGGCGCTGACGCCGGCGAGCCTGAGCGCCATCACCTGATCGTGCATGAGCGCGACGAGCGGCGAAAGCACGATGCCCGTGCCCTCACGCGCGATCGCCGGAATCTGGTAACAGAGCGACTTCCCGCCGCCCGTTGGCATGAGCACGACGGCGTCGCCGCCGGCGACCACGTGGCGAATAATCGCCTCCTGCTCGCCGCGGAAGTCGCTGTAGCCGAAGACCCCCGAGAGGATCTCCTGGGGGTCGCGCACAGTGCCCGTCATGCCGAAATTAGGCGCCGTCCGGGCGCGATCCACCGCTCGCGGGTGACTGCCCATCGGCACCGGAGGCCTCCGAACCGGCCCCGCCGGCACCACCGGCCGCGGCGCCCCCGCCGGCCGCGGCGCCCGGGGCCCCCTCGGCGGCCGCGAGCTCGGCCGCGATCTCGTCCCGAATCTCGTGCCGATAAGCGTTGCGGCGCAGCCGCTTCACGAGCAGGAAGCCGAGCAGAATCACCGCTGCGGCAAATGCTGCGGTCGCGATGAACCCCGCGGGGCCGGGCGTGACCTTGTTCGGGTCAAACTCCGCGCCACCCTTCGTCGACAACACCGCCGTCGACAACGCCGCAGCCGACAACGCCGCAGCCGCATTGACCGCAACCGTGTGCACCGCGTGCACGGCGCTCATGACAACACTCATCGTGCCTACTCCTCAATTCCTTCGAACAGGTCTGCTTCAAACTCTCCGGTCGCCACGCGTGTTGCCGCGAGGCGGTAGTCTTCGAACGGCCACGCCTGCAACTGCACTTCGTTCGGCCAAAAGAAGAACGAGCTATCTGGCGACACCTGGCTCGCGTGGGCCCGCAGCGCGTCATCGCGCCTGTCGAGAAACGGGCCGACGTTGACGCGGGCGGTGCCAGTATAGCCACGGCGCAGCAGCCACTCGCTCATCTCCTCTATTCTGGCGATGATCGGCGACTCCGGGTCGTTTTCCACAAGCCAGGCCTGAATCGCCTTCACGCGCTCCGAGTTGAAGATGTCTTCGAAGTACACCTTCGACATCTCCCAGGGCTCGCCGGCATCGGGGTAGGCGGCAGCGTCGCCCGACTTCTCCCAGGCGATCATGCTGATCTCGTGGGTGCGAATGTGGTCGGGGTGCGGGTAGCCCCCCTGCTCGTTGTAGGTGATCATGACGTGCGGCTTGAACTCGCGAATCACCCGCACGAGTGCCTCTGCCGAGACCTCTTTCGGGATGTCGGCGAAGGAACCCGCCGGAATCGGGTCGCCCTCGTCGGGCAGCCCCGAGTCTTCGTAGCCGAGCCAGGTGTGGTCGAAGCCAATGATCTCTTGCGCGCGCGCCATCTCGCTGCGGCGCATGCCGGCGAGGTCGCGGCGGCTGCGCGGGTCGCGGGCCGCGAGCTCGTTGAGCACGTCACCGCGTTCCCCTCCAGTGCAGCTCACGATGAGCACCTCTACGCCCTGCTCGAGGTAGTGCGCGTACGTGCCTGCGCCCTTGCTCGATTCGTCGTCGGGATGCGCGTGTACGGCGATCAATCTGAGCGTCATGGGCGTCCTTTCACATGCAGCGATCATGCGTTCCCGATACGCTGGCACGGGACTAGTCTAGCCAGCACACACCGGAGGTTCGCCGTGACCGAGATCGCCAGCGAGAGCGTAGCCGACCGCTACGGTGCGAGCCGCTCGAAGCGGTGGGACCGACGCGTCGGCTGGACGCTCGCCTCGGTCGCCATTGTGGTCGGCGTGCTCGTCATCGCGTTCGGCAACTGGCGGCAGAGCACCACTGAGTTTCAAAACATTGGGTTCACGCTGAACAACGATTCCGGCGACGCCGAGATCTTCAGCGCTACCACCCGCTTCGAGGTCAACGCAGAACCCGGAGCGCGCGTGAGCTGCGCAGTCGAGGCGCTGAACACCTCGAAAGCGACCGTGGGGTGGAAGGTTGTCGACCTGCCCGTGATCGACTCGCGGTCGCAGACCGTGAGCGTCGACATCGTCACCCTCGGCCCCGCGACGGCCGCCCACGCAAAAGCCTGCTGGCCGGTCGAACCCTAGCGCGCCTGCTCCCACTGATACCCTAGTTGCGAACGCCCTGCATGACGGGGCGTTCGTCTTAGATCAGCGGTGATGCTCCCAGGGTGAGCATCGGCGCTCCCAAGAAACGAGGACAGCATGGCCGAGACCGCACAGACCTGGCTCACACAGGAGGCTTTCGATCGCCTGCAGTCGGAGCTTGATGAACTCTCAGGCGCCGGCCGCAAAGAGATCGCAGCGCGCATCGAAGCCGCGCGCGAGGAGGGCGACCTCAAAGAGAACGGTGGCTACCACGCTGCCAAAGACGAGCAGGGCAAAATGGAGGCGCGGATCCGCGACCTCACAGAACTGCTCAAGCATTCCACAGTCGGCGAGGCCCCCGAGGCGAACGGCGTCGTCGTCGTCGGCACCGTCATCACCGCGGAGGTGTTTGGCGACGAGGAGCGCTTTCTGCTCGGCAACCGCAATCTTGCCGACGGCTCAGACCTCGACGTGTACAGCGCGGAGAGCCCCCTCGGCGCCGCAATTCTCGGGCTGAAGGTCGGCGAGCAGGCGAGCTACACGGCGCCCAACGGCAAGGAGATTCCCGTGAAGGTGCTCGCAGTCGAGACGTACGCGTAGCGGGTGGGCCCGTATGGCGGGTCCACCCGAGACGAGAACGGGCCCGGGAGCTGCGCGCAGCTTCCGGGCCCGTTTCGCGTTCGGTGCGGCTAGTAGCGCTCCCCGACCCGCACCTCGTAGCCCTGATCTCGCAGCGCCTGTGCCACTGCCTCGCCGTGCTCGGGCCCGCGAGTCTCGATGTGCAGCTCGAGCTCGACTTCGCTGACTGGCAGCTCGGTCGCGTGGCGGGTGTGAATCACCTCGACCACGTTCGCGTTCTGCTCGGCGACGATGGAGGCGGTGCGCACGAGCTGACCCGGCACGTCTGGCAGCAGAATGCGCAGCTTCGTGTAGCGCGCCGAGGCGGCCAGACCGTGCCCGATGACTCGCTGCAGCAGCAGCGGGTCGATGTTACCGCCCGAGAGAATGACCGAGGTCGGGCCCGTCGGCGCAATCTTGCCCGCGATCATCGCTGCGACCCCAGACGCACCCGCCGGCTCCACGACGAGCTTCGCGCGCTCGAGCAGCAGCACGATCGCGCGCGCGATGTCGTCGTCGCTCACCGTGACGATCTCGTCGACGTAGTCGCGCACGACCTCGAAGTTTCGTGCACCAGGGCGCGCGACGGCGATGCCGTCGGCGATGGTGGGCGAGGTCTTAATCGTCACCGGTTCACCGGCCTCGAGCGACACCGAAAAGGGCGCGGCGTTCTCGGCTTGCACCCCGATGATGCGCATCGGCTTGCCGCGCTTGGCCGCCCACTGCTTCGCGGCTGCCGCGACGCCCGAGATGAGCCCGCCGCCGCCGATCGGCACGACGATCGTTTCGACCTCGGGTGCGCTCTCGAGAATCTCGAGCGCGACCGTACCCTGCCCCTCGATGACCGCGTGGTCGTCGAACGGAGCGATGAAGACGGCCCCTGTCTCGCGCACGTACTCCTGGGCCGCGACCGCGGTCTCATCGAAGATATCGCCGGCGAGCTGCACGTCGGCCCCGTAGTTGCGGGTGGCCTGCAGCTTCGGCAGCGCGACGCCCTTTGGCATGAAAATCGTCGCTTTGATGCCGAGCTCACGCGCCGCGAACGCGACACCCTGAGCGTGGTTGCCTGCCGAGGCGGCGACGACGCCGCGCGCCCGCTCCTCGTCAGTGAGCTGCAGTAGGCGGTTGTAGGCGCCGCGCAGCTTGTAGGCACCCGTGCGCTGCAGGTTCTCACACTTCAGGTAGACCTGCGGCGCGCCGCTAATACCGGCGAGAAAACGCGAGGTTTCGAGCGGCGTGCGCTGCGTAATTCGGTGCACCCGCTCAAGGGCTCGCTCAAAGTCTTCAAGCGTTGGTGCCTGGTAGGCCTCGCTCATGCGATTGTTCCTTTCCGCGCGTGTTTCGCTGCTAGTTTCGCGCGCAGTTTTGCCGCGCGATGTACCTGGTCTTTCTTATGAAACGCTGCCGCCGGGTCGCCGTCTTCCCACTGCCGTTTCGCGAGCACGTTGACAATGGCGTTCGCCGCCGCAGCGATCGGCACGGCGAACAGTGCGCCGGGGATGCCAGCGAGCAGCGTGCCAGTGGTCACCGCGAGCACCACACCGAGCGGGTGCACGCGCACGGCATTGCCCATGACGAGCGGCTGCAGAACGTGCCCTTCGATCTGGTTCACGAGCACCACGACGCCGAGCATGATGAGCGCGGTCACCGGGCCGTTGTACACGAGCGCGATGAACGCTGCGAGGCCGCCGGTGACGATCGCGCCGAGGAACGGGATGAATGAGCCGAGGAAGACGAGGATCGCGATTGGAATGGCGAACGGCACCCCCAGAATGCTCGCGCCGAGACCGATGCCGACCGCGTCGACAAACGCAACGAAGATCTGCACGCGCACGTACTGCCCAACCGACACCCAACCGGCCCGACCCGATGCGTCGAACGCGGCGTGCGCGCGGGCGGGCGCAAACCCGACGACCCAGTACCAGATGCGTTTGCCGTCGATGAGCAGGAAGATGAGCGAGAACACCGTGAGCAGCAGCCCGGTCACGAGCTGGGTTGCGGTGGTTGCGACGCCCATGGCGCCCGTCCACAGCGTGCCCTGGTTGTTTTCGATGAGCTGCATCGCCTGGTTCATGAAGTCGTCGAGCTGGTCGACGGGGATGCCAAGGGTGTTGTGCTGCACCCAGTCGAGAATCTCGTTCCACACCTCGACGGAGCGCTTCGAGAAGTCGCCGAAGCCGTCGCGCAGCTGGGTCACGATCAACCAGATCAGCACCCACAGTGCGGCAACGAACACGCCGAGCGCAGCGACCACGCCGGTCCACCGCGGCATACCGCGACGAATAAACCAGTCAACAACCGGGTTCAGCAGCGCGGTGAGCAGAATGGCGATGAGCAGCGGGATGACGATGATTCGCACCTGCACGATGCCCCAGATCAGCCCGCCGACGGCGGCGGCGATAATGATCAGCCGCCACGACCACGCTGCCGCGACGCGCATACCGAGCGGTAGCTCCTGCTCGGCCCGTTGCGTCGGCGACGCCGGGTCAGGGGTCTTGTTCGGCTCTTCCACGTCCACAGTCTACTGAGAGGCATATGCGTCTCCTGAGAGACGTCGGTGCCCCGCAGGCGGCAATTGCCCTAGAGCAGCTTCCGAAGCCACCTGCGCACGAGGCCATCTTTCGCCGCTGTGTAGGGTGGCATGACCGTCGCGGCGAGCGTGTCTGGCCGCAGCGGCTTGGCGAGCACTGCCTTCTCGTGGCTGAACACCCGAAACGACAGCTCACCGTGGTACGCGCCCATTCCGCTTTCGCCTACGCCGCCGAACGGCAGTTCTGGCGCGGTCAGGTGCATCACCGGAACGCCGAAGGCGAGCGCACCCGAGCTCGTCTCGAGCTCCCAGCGCTCGCGCACCGCGGTGTCGTCGCTGAACACATACGCTGCGAGCGGCTTGTCTCGGCCGGTGACGAAGCTCAGGGCGTCGTCGAGACCCGCGACCTCCACGAGCGGCAGAATGGGGCCGAAAATCTCCTCCTGCATGACCCGGGCCCCGCGATCCACCCCTGTGAGCACCGTTGGGTCGATGTGCAACGCTGCCGCGTCGTGCGCGCCACCCACCGCTATATCACCGTCGTCAAGGTAGCCGATGAGCCGATCGAACTGCGCGCGGTTCACCACGCGGCCGTAGTCGGGGTTCTGCGCCGGGGCGGATCCGTAGAGCTCGTGCACGGCATCGGCGAGCAGCGGTGCGAGCCGATCGAGCACCGCCCGCGTGCCGAGCACGTAGTCGGGCGCGACGCACGTCTGCCCGGCGTTCATGAATTTGCCCCACACGATGCGCTTTGCGGCGTCGGCGAGCGGCACCGATGCGTCGACGTAGGCTGGCGACTTCCCACCGAGCTCGAGCGTGATCGGCGTGAGGTGCTCGGCCGCGGCGCGCGCCACGACTCGACCAACCCTCCCGTTGCCCGTGTAGAAAATGTGGTCGAAGCGTTCGGTGAGCAGCGCCGTCGTCTCGGGCACGGCGCCCTCGATGACCGCGACAGCGCGCTGGTCGAGGGTGTCGGGGATGACCCGAGCGATCAGCTCGGCGGTTGCGGGGGCGAGTTCGCTCGGCTTGATCACCACCGCGTTGCCGGCCGCGAGCGCGCCGATCACCGGCGAGAGCGCGAGCATCAGCGGGTAGTTCCACGGCGCAATGACGAGCACGACACCGAGCGGCTCGGGCACCACCCTCGCGGTCGCCGGCTGCAGCGCGAGCGGCACCCCGGCCCGGCGCGGGCGCATCCACCCGCCCAGGTTCGCGAGCGCGTGATCTAGCTCCGCAACGAGAAACCCGATCTCGGTGAGCTGCGCCTCTGTGCCAGACTTGCCGAGATCTGCGGCAAGCGCCCGCTCGAAATCGGCCGCACGATCGATCAGCAGATCGCGCAGCCGACTCAGCTGCTCCCGCCGCCAGGCAGCGGGGCGAGTCACCCCGTGGTCGAAGGAGTACCTCAGCCCAGCGACAATGCCGGGGATGCGTTCAATTGCGGTGAAGCTCATGCGCCCACACTACTCTGCGCGCCTGACCAGGGGGTATGCGAGGCGCTAGCCGTGCAGGGCTGGCACGATCAGGTAGATGCCGACGAGCACCGCGACGACCGACAGGCCGAAGCACACATTGGCCGCAATGGTCGCCCAGAGCGGGCGCCCAGCCTCCTCATCGATATCGTCGTCTTCGTCGTCGCGATCCGGCCCGACGGGCTCGATCGTGCCGTCTGGCCTACGAGCTGGCCGCGGCGGCGTCGCGAGAAAGCGGATCCCGAGCGAGTAGAGTGCCACAACAAACACGGCCGAGAACAGGGCAGCCCCGAACACCGTGACGAATGCCATCCAGTTGATGTCGCTCATCGCTTGTCTCCCTCACGCTGCTTTGCGGCAGCCTGCTTCGCTGCGGCTTTCGCTGCGGCCTTCTTCGCCGCCTTGCGCGCCGCCTTCTCAGCCTCGCGCTGCGCCCGCTCCGCCTCGCGGCGTGCCTTCTCGGCCTCGCGCTTCGCCTTATCGGAGCGAACCGCCGACTGCGCAACCGGGGTGAGTGGCGGGACGGTGCCCGTCTTCGTTGCGACCTTCTTCACGCGGCCCTTACCCATGCGCACGGCATAGCCCGACTCAGCGACGTCAGGCACCGCGATCGCGTTCCCGGCGTCGACCTTGTTGCGGCGCGAGCGCCAGAAGATAAACAGAATAACCGCGAGGCCAAGCACCGCGTCAACGATGATGCCCCAGGTGCCAAGGCGCGCGATGAGTGCCGCGACTGCGCCGACGAGGCCTGCAGCTGGCAGCGTAAACAGCCAACCAGAGGCAATGCGACCGACGGTGCGCCAGCGAACAGTCGACCCCTTGCGCCCGAGGCCCGAGCCGATGACAGAGCCAGACGCCACCTGCGTCGTCGAGAGCGCGAAGCCGAGGTGGCTCGACGCGAGAATCGTCGCCGCAGTTGAGGTTTCAGCGGCGAAGCCCTGGGCGGGCTTCACATCGGTGAGACCAGCACCGAGCGTGCGAATAATGCGCCACCCGCCGGAGTAGGTGCCGAGCGCGATCGCAAGCGCGCAGCTCGCGATCACCCAGAAGTGCGGGCCCGTGCCCGGTGCCTGCATACCCGCCGCGACAAGGGTGAGGGTGATCACGCCCATCGTCTTCTGCGCGTCGTTCGTGCCGTGCGCGAGCGCGATCAGCGACGACGACGCGATCTGCGCGTACCGGAACCGGCCGCGGCCGTCTTTGCGGCCGTCGTGCCGACGGGTGATGGCGTAGGCGACCCTCGTCGCCGAGAACGCCACGATGCCCGCGGTGAGCGGCGCCGCGAGCGCGGGCAGGAGAATCTTCGAGAGGAAGACCCCGCCGTCGATCGAGGAGAACCCGGCGCCGACGACTGCGGCGCCAATGAGGCCGCCGAAGAGCGCGTGCGAGGAGCTCGACGGGAGTCCGTAGAGCCAGGTCACGAGGTTCCAGACAATCGCACCGATCAGGCCTGCAAAGACCATCTCGGGGCTGATAAGCACCCCACCGTCGGCGCCCTCGCGAATAAGGCCGCCCGAGATCGTCTTGGCGACCTCGGTCGAGAGGAATGCGCCGATGAGGTTGAGAACGGCCGCGAGAATCACGGCGGTCTTCGGCTTGAGCGCGCCGGTCGCGATGGGCGTTGCCATCGCGTTGGCCGTGTCGTGAAAGCCGTTCGTGAAGTCAAAGAAGAGTGCCAGCGCGATAACTAGCAGCACGATGAGGGTGAATTCCACCGTCGCCTTCCGGTCGGCGTTATTAAAGACGTGTGTGTTCTCGCGCACGCACTAGACAGGTTTTCACCCACCGTTCACGTTCGCGCTATCTAAATGTAGGCACCCCGCCGCATCTTGGTCAAGCTGAGGCGAGGGCGTTTACCTTCCGTTCACCTTGTGGCTGGTCGCGCAACGGGCGACAGGCGGAATACGCGCTTGACCCCGTATGTTGGTGGTGGTGAGCGATGGCTGTCGCACACACGACCGAGGAGGGTGCAATGAGCACTGCACAGATTTCAGATTTCACGCCCGAGGCGGGCGCGATCACCATGTTTTCGACCGAGTGGTGCGGGTACTGCAAGCGACTGAAGACGATGCTCGCCGCGACCGGCATCGGTTTCACCGAGGTCGACATCGAGCACACACCGGGTACCCCCGAGCTCGTCGAGCAGGTCAACGGCGGCAACCAGACCGTGCCGACGGTCGTCTACCCCGATGGCACAACGGCGACAAACCCGTCGCTCAACGACGTGAAGGCGAAGCTCGGCCTCTAGCGTTGCCCACGGTTCGGCCCCGCTGTTGCGTCATCCACAGCCGGGGTGCGCGCGGGTTATCCACATCGGGGCCGCTGAGCTCCCGGCCTCTCCCGTGCCGGGTCATGCTCGTGGTGTGACAGCGACCGCAGACCTCAACGCGGTGTCGAAGCTCCTCGTGAGCACCGACGAGCTTCGACACTCAGGAATGACCGATTCGTGCATCGCAGCCGCGATCGCATCGGGTGCTTTCGTGCGCCTTCGACGAGGCTGGCACGTGCCCTCAGCATTCTGGGGTGACGCCCGACCCGAGGTTCGCCACCTTGCGGCAGTTCTCGCCGCTCACCGTGGGGCAGTGCACCCGCCGGTGTTCTCTCACCTCAGCGCAGCTGCGCTGCACAGCATGCCTGCCTGGTCAAATTGGCTGCGGGTGCACGACGCCGCTGCGCGCGCCCCAGACCCGCTGGCTGTGCATACGACGCTGTCGCGGCTGGCGGGCGCCTCGTCAAATCGTCGCACGATTCGACATCGCGCGACGCTGCCGCTCGAAGACACAGAATCGCAGTTCGAGCTTCTCACAACGACACCCGACCGCACGCTGGCGGATCTTGCCCGAACGCAGCCGTTTGCGGTCGCGCTCGCGAGTGCCGACGCACGATTACGGAGCCTCACCCGCATCGAGCGCCAGGTCGATACTGCGGCGCTCACCGAGTGGCGGGAGCGTATGGCCCAGCGCGCCCACGCGCTTGGCGGGGTGGCCGGCAGCAGGGCCATCCGTGCGCTCGCGGAGCTGGCGAACCCACTCGCCGATTCGCCATTGGAGAGCCTGAGCCGCATGCGGTTTCTGCAGTTGGGGATCGAGGTGCGGCTTCAGGTGAGGGTGCCTGGGCCGGGGTCTCGCAGCTTCTATCTCGACTTCGAGCTGCCCGGGCTCGGCTTCTGGGGTGAGGCAGACGGCAGATACAAATACTCTGACGAGCGGGCAGGGTCAGCGAGGTCGGCCGCAGACGTACTGTATGCCGAGAAGCGGCGAGCTGATTGGATTGCAGGCACGACCGGCCTGCGGCTGATTCGGTGGGGCGCGCGGGAGGCTTCGTCGCTCACCAGATTCGCCTCCCACCTTCGCGCACACGGGGTGCCGATACCTGCCTCACAGCCGGCCAGGTGGAGCAAGGAGACAATGCAGCTACTGCGTCGACTGGGGTAGCCCCCGCCGCCCCGGCCCCCGCCCCCGGCCGCCGGCCGCCGGCCCCCGCCGGCCAGCGGCACCGTCGCCGAAGCACACGATAATCACCAGAGCACACGAAGTTTCCGCTCAATAACGTGTGCTCCGGTGAACTTCGTGTGCCCCGGCGGGCGGCGGGGCGGCGGCGGGGCGGGGCGGGGCGGGGCGGGCGGGGCGGGGGCGGCGGCGCGGGGCGCCTAGCCGAAGTTCAGGCGAACCTCGGCGTAGCGCGACTCGGGCACGGTCTTGAGCTTGCCAACGGCGTCTGAGAACGGCACGAGCTCGATGCGATCGCCCCGGAGCCCCGCCATCTTGCCCCAGTCGCCCGCCAGCACGGCGTCGGCTGCAGCGATGCCCGAGCGGGTCGCGAGCACGCGGTCGAACGCAGTCGGGGATCCACCGCGCTGCACGTGGCCGAGCACCGTCGAGCGGGTCTCGATTCCCGTGCGCTCCTCGATCAGCGGGGCAAGCATGTCGGCGACGCCGCCGAGCCGGGGCCGGCCGAAGCCGTCAAGCCCGTCGCGCGTCACCGCATCATCGGAGCCCTCGAGTTTGAAGCCCTCGGCGACAACGATCAGCGCCGAGCGCCCTCGGTCGCGAACGTTCGCGACCCAGGCGCACACCTGCTCGAGGCTCTCGGGAAACTCGGGCAGCAGCATCGCCTGGGCGCCGCCAGCCATACCGGCGTGGAGCGCGATCCACCCCGCATCGCGCCCCATGACCTCAAGCACCATGCAGCGGCGGTGCGAGTCTCCGGTCGTGCGCAGGCGGTCGATGGCCTCGGCAGCGATCGAGACCGCCGTGTCGAAGCCGAAGGTGTAGTCGGTGCCCGCCAGGTCGTTGTCGATCGTCTTCGGCAGGCCAACGACGTTCACCCCGTGCTCGGCGAGGATCGAAGACACCGTCTGCGTTCCGTTGCCGCCGATGAGCATGAGGCCGTCGAGGCCGTAGGCGTCGAGCTTCTGCGTGAGCCCGGCGATCGCCTCGGCGGTCACCGGGGCCTCCCACGGCGGCACGCGGCTCGTCCCGAGAAAGACGCCTCCGAGGGGAGACAGGCCGCGCACCGTCGGGCGATCGAGTTCGACAAACTCGCCGTCGTGAAAGCCGCGCCAGCCGTCGACGAAGCCGATCATTTCGAAGCCGTGAACGTCGACGCCCCGAAGCACGGCGCCCCGAATCGCGGCGTTCATTCCGGGGCTGTCGCCGCCCGAGCAGAGCACACCAATACGCATGCTCACCATGCTAGTGGTGGCACGAATACTGCTGACACATATATTCGCGCCAATCTAGCGCGCGGAAACGCCAGCCGGCGCGCCACCCGCGCAGCAGGGCTTACTGCCCAGCCGCCTCGACGGCGCGGGTGAGCACACCGATCAGGGCAAGCAACTGAACCGGATCCGCATCTTCCTCGGCGGCGGGAGCGCCGTCGAGCGCGCGCGCCGCGAGCCCCGCCTTGCCGTCGATGAGCTCCGCGATGCGGGCATCGATCGTCTGCGCGGCAATAATGCGCCACGCGGTTACGGGCTCTGCCTGGCCGATACGGTGCACTCGGTCGATCGCCTGGGTCTGCTCTGCGTCGGTCCAGCTGAGCTCAGCGAGCACAACGTTCGACGACGCCTGCAGGTTCACGCCGACGCCCGCGGCCGTCAGCGAACAGACTGCCACGGAGACCTCGGGGTCTTGGTTGAACGCATCGATCTGCGCCTGGCGGAACGTCGCGGTCTGCTCACCGCGAATAGAGACGGTGCGCAGGCCGGCCTCGGCGAGCTGCGCCTCGACGCGATCCATGACGTCGATGTGCTTCGCGAAGAAGACCACCTTGCCGACCGAGCGCGCGAGCTGCGCCGTGTAGTCGGCCGCAAGACCGGCCTTGGCGACGCCGATCTCGCGCACCATAGAGAAGACGTTCAGGCCGTCGGCAGAGGCGTTTGCCTCCTCGAGCTCCTGCGCCGCGACCATGCGAATGATCGCCGCGTCAGACAGCTTCGCCCCGAGCTTGCCGTTCTTGACAGCGGTGAAGCGGTCCATGAGCTTCTGGGCGAGCTTCGCCTCTGCGGCGAGAATGCCGCGGCCGAGCTCGTCGTCGAGCTCGACGGGCAGGTCGACCACGCGCTTGGCCGGAAGATCTGCCGCGACGTCGATCTTGCGACGTCGCACGATGCCCATCTCGATGACGCTCTGACGGGCCTCGGGGTAGAACGGCGGGTCAGCCGGCGTCCACCCGTTGTTCTCGAGCTTCGCCATGAGCTCTGGGCCGGGCTTCTCACCGTCGGTCCAGCCGAGGAAGCGCCAGATTGCCCGGAAATCATCGATGCCGTTGATGAGCGGCGTACCGGTCAGCGCGATGAGCAGGGGCTGCGAGCCGCGCGTGCGCTCGCGAATACTCTCGGCGATCGTAAGCACATTGCGCGAGCGCTGCGACTGCGTGTTCTTAATCATGTGCGCCTCGTCGACGACCATGCTCTTAAAGCCGAACCGCGAAATCCAGCTGAGGTGCCTGTCCAAAATGTCGTAGTTCACCACGAACACATCGGCGAAGGCATCGATCGACTCGCCATCGCCGTGGATGACGGTGACGCGGCGCTGCGGCGTCCACCGTTCGACCTCGCGCGCCCAGTTCATTTTCACGACGTTGGGCACGACGACGAGCATCGGGTACGCATCGGCAACCGAGGCCGCGAGCACCGACTGCGCGGTCTTGCCAAGGCCTGGTTCGTCGGCGAGCAAGAAGCTGCGGTGCCCGTCGCGCACGCTCGCGAGGAAGCGCGCCTGGTGCGGCATGAGCTCACGCCCAGCCGGGGCGAGCCTGTCGGGCACCGGTGCCTCGGGAAGTTCCATGCACGCCGCACCGCCGCCGCCCTGCTCGAACGACTTCAGCAGTGGGCTGAGCAGCTCCCAGTTCGCGAGCCGCACGACCGGGGTCGGCTGCTTCGGTGCGTCGAGCGCTGGGGCAAGGAAGGGGTTGGCGAGCATTCGCGAGTGAATGCCTGAGGGCTCGACCTGACGCTCCGCGAGCTCAGGTGGCACGAGGGTCTTCGTGGGCTCCGGGGCCGCCGGGGCCTCCTCTGGCACATCGATGCCAGCCTGAACGAGCATCTTGCGCTTGAGCTGGCGCGTCGCCTCGGTGATCGTCGCACCGGGCTCAAGCAGCGTGATAAGGCTCGTGTCGCGGGCGGCCGTCTTCGCGAGGATCGCTGCGACACCATCAAGCCGCTTCAGCGTCTCAGCGCGCTCGCTATCACTCACGCCCTCTTCGGTCTTCACCCTGGCGCGCTCCTCGCGCATGAGCAGCGCGATCACCTGAAACTTGGTGCGGTTCTGCGGGCTTGCCTTGCCGCGCTGCGCCGAAGCCTCGACCTCGCGCACGGCGCGTGCGAGCAGCGGAATAATGCCCTCGTTGTGGGCGTGCTTGCGCGCGCCGCCTGAACGCTGACGCTTCGCTGACTGGCGGGTGGCAGTGCTGCTTGCCAATTGCTCTCCTGGTGGATCTTTGCGTGACGCACCGAACTTGGGCGCCGCGTAGCATGCGCGTCCCTCAGATATCTGGGACGAAGCCGCTCGCGCGTTGAAGAACCTGAACCGTGAGATACACGGGGTTCGACTCACCGTCGCGCGACTATGCCTCGATACTACCACCCGAAACGCTGTACACGCCGCACGCGTTCACTGATCGCGAGATTGCCAGAGGTGTGGCTAGTGCTGCGGTGCCGCGGCGGCGCGCAACCCCGCGAGAATTGTGCGCGTTTCAGCGACATCCTCGTGCATGCGCGCGACAAGGCCATCGACTGAACTGAAAGGCAGCATCTCGCGAATGCGCTCAGCGAATCGCACCTCCATCTGCTTGCCGTAGAGATCGCCAGTGAAGTCGAGCACGAAGGCCTCGACCCGCGGCGCTCCCTCTGGCTCAAAGGTCAGATTCACCCCGACCGAAATAGCGGCGTCGCGCTCGACGCCATCGAACACGACCGAGCCGGCGTAGACGCCGTGCGCCGGTACGAGCCCCTCGATCTCTCCGCCGAGGTTTGCTGTTGGAAAGCCGAGCTCTCGCCCCCGGGCGTCGCCGTGCACAACCTCGCCGCGCACCGAGTGGCAGCGACCGAGCATGCCGCGGGCGGCGACGAGTTCACCCGACAGCACGGCGTTGCGAATGAGCGTTGACGACACCGCACGGGACTCATCATCGCCGACGCTCGCGACGACCTCGACCGTAAACCCAAGCTGCGGGCCGAGTTCGCGCAGCAGCGCGGCGTCGCCCGCACCGCGGTGCCCAAAGCGAAAGTCGTCGCCGAGGAGCACGTGGCGCACGCCGAGCTGACCGACGAGCACGCGCTCGACGAACTCGCGCGCGGGGATAGCGGCGAACGCCGCGTCGAATTCGACCATCACGCAGGTGTCAACCCCGGCGGTCTCGAGTAGTTCGAGGCGCTGGGCCCGGCTCGCAAGGGGTTGCGGGCACGCCTCGGGCCGCAGCAGGCTCAGCGGGTTGTTCGCGAACGTGAACACGACCGATTGCAGGCCGGCCGCCCGCGCGTTGCGCAGCAGCGAAGCGATGATCGCTCGGTGGCCGAGGTGCACACCGTCGAATTTTCCGACGGCAACGACGGTGCCGCCGGAATAGTCGGCGGGCTCGAGGCCCTCGATCGAGGTGACAAGCCGCATCAGGCGGCCTTCGTTTCTCGAGAGAGCCAGATCAGGCCGAGCACCGGCAGCACGAGCGGGATGAAGCCGTAGCCCTGCCCGAAGAACGACCAGACAGAGGGGTGCGCAAACAGCTCGGGCGCAGCGATGCTCAGTGTGCCGACCACGAGCACGCCAACGAGCTCGAACAGCAGTGCCGCCCACGCGATGGGCCGCCACACGCCCTTGCCTCGGCGAATGAGCGCGATCGTCGCAACGATGTACACCACGCCCGAGACGGCTGAGAGGATGTAGGCGAGCGGCGCCTCGTCGAACTTCGTGAGGATCTGGTAGACGGAGCGGAACGTCGCAGCGATCGCGAGGATGATGTAGACGGTGATGAGCACCCGCCCGAGCCCACTCATTCGCTCGCCGCGTGCTTCTGTCTGTCCGTTAGTTTCCAGGTTACTCACCCTTCGAGTGTACTCGCCCGCTAGCCCCAGATCACGAGCATGCGATAGGTCATCACGGCGACGGCGAACCCAACGACAGCGAGCACGAGGTTCGCGAAGCGGGTGCGGTCGATAAGCGCCCAAAACCCGGCTCCCAGCGGCAGCGCGAGCGCGACGATAAGGTACATCCAAAACTCGAGCAGGTCACCCGTCGCCGGATTGCCGGCGAACGGCGCGATGATCGAGATCACGATCTGCACGATGAGCAGGAGCGCGACGAGCACGGTCGCCCCCATGGTGTAGTCGTTTGGCGCCTGCTTTCGCAGCCCCTGCACGAGACACATCACGGCGGCGGCCAGCGACACCGCGATAGTCAGGTACCCAAACCAGGCGATCATGCTGCTCCTGCGCTTTCCTGTGACGGGAAGTTCGTGACGACGCGGGTGCGCCCGCCCTTCACCTCGACAAGGCCAACAAGCCGGTCGGCGGGGCTCCCCGACACCGTCGCAGACAGCACCGCTGCGACGAGCGGAGCCGGCGCCTGTCGTTCAGGATCGACCGGGAGCCGTTTGCCGTTCGCGAGATCGGTGGCCTCGCCCGCGGTGAGCTGCAGCTCGGGGAACAGCTTTCGCGCGATGTCGGCGGGGGTATGCAAGGTTCCCGGATCCGCCGGGGTCTCGCCGTCACCCACGAGCTGCGCGTGCGCCGTCGCGTCGCCGACCATGAACGGGCCGACGGCCGTGCGCCGCAGCGCCGTGAGGTGGCCGCCAACGCCGAGCGCCGCGCCAAGGTCGCGAGCGAGGGCGCGAATGTAGGTGCCCGTCGAGCAGCGCACGACAGCATCGATGTCGATGACGTCGACCGGGGCACCGTCTGGCCCCGGCACGCTAGTGAGGCGCGGCTCGCCGGTGTCGAAGCTGTATATCGTCACCGGCCGCTGCTTGAGAACCACGTCTTCGCCGTCGCGCACGCGGTCGTAGGCTCGCTTGCCGTCAACCTTGATGGCGCTTACCGCGCTCGGTGCCTGTTCGATCGGGCCGGTGAGCGCTCGCACGCCCGCGACGATGCGCTCGGGCCCTGCGAACACTTCGGCCACCGCGCCGGCGGGGGCGGTCGCGGTGACGTCGCCCTCGCGATCATCGGTCACCGTCGTCATGCCGAGGCGGATCGTCGTGGTGTACGTCTTGTCGAGGCCAACGAGATGCGTCAGCAGCCGCGTGGCTGGGCCAGCTCCGAGCACGAGCAACCCCGTCGCCATCGGGTCGAGCGTGCCGGCGTGGCCGACCTTCTTCGTGCCGAGCGCGCGGCGCGTCTTGGCGACGACGTCGTGGCTCGTCCACCCCTCGACCTTGTCGACGAGCAGGATCGCGCCCTGCGGCATATCTGCAAATCTCACCCCTCCAGCCTAACGGTGGGGGCGGCTCGCAGCTCCCCGGCTGCCGGTCGGGGCACGCTCGTAGAATTGCGGGGTGGAAACTACTGGCGCACCAGCCCCGCCGCGCTCCGAGCTCAGCGCGGCGCTCAACGCGTGGTTCGAGCTCAGCGCACGCGAGCTGCCGTGGCGGGCGCCCGACACCACCGCGTGGGGCGTGCTCGTGTCTGAGTTCATGTCGCAGCAGACTCAGGTCGAACGGGTAATTCCGCACTGGCTCGAGTGGATGGAGCGCTGGCCCACCCCTTCGGCGCTCGCGGCAGCAGAACCGGGAGAGGCGGTGCGGGCATGGAAGCGGCTCGGCTACCCCAGGCGGGCGCTGTGGCTGCACCGGGCCGCGGTCGAGATCGCCGAGCGGCACGGTGACAAAGTGCCTGCCGACGTCGACGCCCTGCTCGCCCTGACAGGCATCGGCCCGTACACCGCCCGCGCCGTCGCGGTGTTCGCGTTCGGCGACACGCACCCCGTCGTCGACACGAACACCCGTCGCGTGATCGCGCGCGCGGTTCAGGGCCGGGCGGCCGCGGGCATGCCGGCCGCCCGCGACCTCACCGACATGGCCGCACTGCTCCCGTCAGATCGCGCTGCTGCGGCGACCTTCAATGCCGCGGCGATGGAGCTCGGCGCGATCGTATGCACGGCCCGGGCACCCCGGTGCGACGCATGCCCGATCGCGAATATATGCGAGTGGCGCGGCGCCGGGTACCCCGACAACGCCCCCGAGAAGCGGCCGAAACAGGCGGCCTTCGAGGGCAGCGACCGGCAGGCCAGGGGCAAGATCATGGAGTTGCTGCGATCCGCCGACGCCCCCGTGGCCGTGGCAGACGCTGTCGCCGCGGCGCGTGCCGGGCGCCGCCCGCGAGGCGCGCCCGACCCCGCGCAGCCGCGGCGCGCCTACGACTCGCTCGTCGCCGACGGGTTGCTCGTCGAATTTGAGGGCCTCGTGCGGCTCCCCTAGCAGCCCGGCCGGTGAACCGGGAGTGAAGCAGAATTCATGCTGCTGTCACGCCCGCGACGAACTGCGGCCACGCTGTATAGACAACTTGGATACCTGTGCACCATTCGCCGTGCACGACAGAAAGGAATCCATGTCCATCGGCAGAATTGCGGGGCTCGCCCTCGCGGGCGCAGCGCTCCTCGGCGCGCAGGCGGCATTCCCGGCCGCGACCGCCGCCAGCGCGGTCACCCAGACCGAGATCGCGGCGCCCAGCGCGAGTCTCGAGAGCGGCCGCTACGTCGGCCCGCAGACCATCACGTTCACCGCCCAGCAGGGCGCGGAGATTCGTTACACCCTCGACGGCACCCACCCCACGCGGCTCAGTCCCGTCGCGGCGGGCCCCATCACGGTCGATAAGACCGCGAACATCACCGCCGTCGCCTTCACCGAGCGCGGCGAAAGCCTGCCGACGATCCGCGGCATCCTCATCAAGACCGCCGAGGAGCCGCTGTCTCAGTTCGCGGTAATGAGCGACATCCACCTCTCCACTGGCAGCGGCCCGTCGTGGGACAAGTGGACCGGGTACTTCGACACCCTTAAGCGCATCGCACCCAACCCCGACGCGATCATCTCCAACGGCGATCAGATCAACGACAACAACTTCAACACTGCGACGGATCATCAGTACCCGCGCACGATGCTCGAGCAGAACCTCGCCCGCACCGGCATGACCGACACGAAGATCATGATGTCGTTCGGCAACCACGACGACCGTGTGAACAAGATGGCTGAACAGTACCCCGACGAGTGGTTCCCCGGCGAGACCGGCTACTACGAGTCCGAGATCGGCGGCTTCCCCGCATTCGTCGTGAACACTGAGGCGTGGAACACGACGCAGGCGAACTGGCTGTACGGGCGACTCGACGCGCTCAGCAAGGACCCCGTGACGCAGGGCCAGCCGATCTTCGTCTTCGGCCACCGGCCGATCCCCGCGACCGTGTGGGATGGCGCGCAGTCGTCGAACTCGGGGCTGAAGACTAACCTCAGCGCGTTCCCGCAGGTCGTCTACTTCTCCGGTCACTCCCACCTGAACATCACCGACGAGCGGTCGATCCACCAGCAAGACTTCACCTCGGTGAACGAGGGCTCAATGTCGTACGAGGAGATCGACGGGAAGTTCCAGGCGTTCGGCCCCGGCCTCGCGAAAAACGCCACTGTCCCCACCGCGCAGTCCGTCGTCGTCGATGTCTACGCCGACCGCATCGAGATCGACCGCATCAACTACGCTGCAGACCCAGGCCGCACGTACACCGATGACGGAACGTGGAGCTTCCTCAACAACCCACCGTTCAAGTCGTCCGGCTCGCTCGCAGGCCCGACGTGGACCATCGCGCGCGGCGCGACGCCTGCCGAAACGAAGGCGAAGTTCACGTATACGCAGGCGAACCGCAACAAGGTCTCGCCGGTGTGGAGTGAACAGCAGCCGACCGTGCGCCAGACGGACACGGGCCCGGTGCTGCGTCTCCCCCAGGCAGCTGACGACCAGTTCGCCTCCGAGTACACCCTCGTCGTGCGCGACACCGAGACGGGAGCGATCACCCGACTCGTGCCGGCAAACGGGCGGATCTACTCCGACTACGTCGTCGCCCCGAAGCCCGCCGTGCTCGACATTCCGCTCGCGGTGCGCGCCGGCGACGCGGTCGGGAAGCCCATCGACCGCACCCTCGAGATCGGGCGCAGCTACGAAGCGACACTCACCGCATGGGATTCCTACGGCAACAAGAGCGAACCGCGCACCTTCACGTTTGTGGCCGGGGCGATCGACCGGAGCAAGGCCGACGCGGCGGCGGCAGCGGCCGAACCCACGCGCGAGCGAGTGGAGCGGATCCTCGGCAACACAGTACCCGCCGAAAGTGGCGATTTCGACTTCGCACTCGCCGACAGCGCTGCAGCCGGTGCCGCGTCGAGCGCGCTGCGCGAGCTCGTTGAGGCCGTGCCCGCGACTCAAGATGCCGCGGATGAGCTCGCGTGGTCGATCACCGATCGCGCGGCAGAGCTCGCCGCGCAGCTGTTGCCGGTGGATCGCGAGGCCCTGGCTGAGGCGATCGGTGCCGCCGAAACCGCGCTTGATGGTCGGGCCAAGGCTGCGCCGGCGACGGCTGAGGTAACGGCCGCAGCGGCGCAGCGGGCGACGGCGCCCACCACAGGCTCTCCAGCTGCGGCCGAGGCAACGCTCCGCTCCGAGCTTGCCGAGGCCCGGGCGCTGCAGCGCACGCTTAACGTGCAGCAGCAGGGGCTCGACACCGCCACGAGCGAGCTGCGCGGGGCGCTCGCGGCCTGGCAGGAGGCGACCGGGCCGGGAACCGGGCCAGGCGTAGGCGCCACCCCAGGCGGCACCGGCGTTCCCGGCATCGGAGGCTCGGGATCCGCATCCGGCTCGCTCGCAGAGTCGGGCGCGTTGATCGGAACCGGCATCGGCGTACTCGCGGCCGTTGCGATGGCGGCCGGAACGTGGCTACTCGTGGCCAGGCGCGCTCGGCCGGGCGAGGCCCAGTAGGGCCTGCAGGGCCCCGTGGCTGCGCGCTGAAATCAGTCGCGCGCCAACGGGGCCCGCCGTGCTGTGGCCGCTAGGCGCGTTCCTCGTCGTCCTCGAGCTCTTCTTCGTCGAGACCGTCTTCGTCTTCTTCGTCGAAGTCGTCGTCTGGCTCATCGTCGAGATCGTCGTCGTCAGACTCGCCCGCTTCGTCTTCGAGGTCTGCCTCGGTGCGCGGCTTCGCGTAGGGGTCGGCCTCGCCCGCGTACGCAGCGCCCGTTGCGAGCGCGCGGGCCTCGTCGTCGCGCCGCTTCGCCTCGGCGAGGAGTTCATTCATGTGGTCGGCCGACGCCGGCAGTTCGTCGTGGAGAAACTCGAGTGTCGGAGTGAGGCGGGTGCCCAGCTGCTTGCCGACCTCACTGCGGAGCATACCGGTCGCGGCCTTCAGGGCGGCAGCGGTATCCGCTTGCGACGCCTCGTCACCGTACACTGTGTAGAAAATACTTGCGTTCTGCAGGTCACCCGTGACGCGGACTTCCGTGATCGTCACGAACCCGAGCCGCGGGTCGCGCAGCCCCTTGTCGAGCCTGCGGGCGACGATCTGATGGATGCGCTCGGCAACCTTCCCTGCACGTGGATTACTCATAGCTCAAGCCTACCCGCGTTGGGCCGGGGCGCGCTGCTTTCGGGGCAGCCGCGGCGCCGGTCACATCGAGCGCTGGCACGCGCGTCAGCACCCTGCTCGTGCGCTGCCTAGACGCTCGCGGTACTAATGAGATAGTCGTCGACGAACATACGCAGCTTCTTCTGACCGTAGTCACCATGGAAGGTGTTCATATCGGGCTCGATTCTCACACGGTGCAACTCTTAATACCCGACCATAATCGTCGAGGTGAGCCTACAGTTCGGCGCCTGGCGCGCACGAATGTTGCGCATCGACACGTTGAACAGCCGTATGTACAGGCCCATCTGCTGTGGCTCCATATTGATTCAGCCTAACCGACGCGGCGCTGGCAATCGAGCGCCGGCCGTATCGGCCCTGGTGCCAGGCCACCAGCACAACGACACGAGGCCGGGGAAGCTCTCGCTCCCCCGGCCTCGTGATCGCAGCTACTCGTTAGCCGCGCGGCTTCTCGACCATCTCGGTGGTCTCGATCTCATCGCCGATCTGAATGTCGTTGAACTTGCCGAGACCGATACCGGCCTCGAAGTCCGTCTTCACCTCAGTGACGTCGTCCTTGAAGCGACGCAGCGACTCGATGGCGAGGCCATCGGCCACGACGACACCCTCGCGGATGACGCGTGCCTTCGCGTTTCGGGTAATGGTGCCCGAGCGCACGATGACACCGGCGATGTTGCCGAACTTCGACGAGCGGAAGACCTCGCGGATCTCCGCGACGCCCGACTGAACCTCTTCGTACTCCGGCTTGAGCATGCCCGTGAGCGATGCCTCAATGTCATCAAGCGCGTTGTAGATGACGTTGTAGAAGCGGATGTCGATGCCCTCGCGCGCAGCGCGCTCGCGAGCTTTGACGTCGGGGCGCACGTTGAAGCCGATGACGATCGCGTTGTCGATCGTGGCAAGATCCACGTCAGACTCGGTGATCGCGCCGACGCCGCGGTGGAGGATCCGGAGCTGAACCGAATCGTCGACCTCGATCTTCATGAGCGACTCTTCAAGCGCCTCAACAGCACCCGAAACGTCACCCTTGATGATGAGGTTGAGCGACTCAACCTTGCCGTCCTCAAGCGCCTTCGTGAACTCTTCGAGGCTGATGCGCTTGCGTGCCTTGGCCAGCATTGCGTTGCGCTCTGCCGCTTCACGCTTCTCAGCGATCTGGCGCGCGGTGCGATCTTCGGAGGTCACGATGAAGTTGTCACCAGCGCGCGGAACGGACGAGAGGCCCTGCACCGAGACCGGGCGCGACGGGAGCGCCTCGAGCACGGGGTCGCCGTTCTCGTCGTGCATCGCACGGACACGGCCATAGGCGGTGCCAGCAACGATCGCATCGCCGACGCGGAGCGTACCCGACTGAATGAGCACGGTAGCAACTGAACCACGGCCCTTATCGAGCTTGGCTTCGATCGCGACGCCGCGTGCTTCCTTATCGGGGTTCGCGCGCAGGTCGAGACCGGCGTCAGCGGTGAGCAGCACCGCCTCAAGCAGCTCGGTGATGCCGACGTTGTTCTTCGCCGAGACGTTGACGAACATGACGTCGCCGCCCCACTCCTCCGACACGAGGCCGAATTCGGTGAGCTGCTGACGCACCCGGTCGGGGTTCGCCTCTTCCTTATCGATCTTGTTCACCGCGACCACGATAGGCACGTTCGCCGACTGCGCGTGGTTCAACGCTTCAATCGTCTGCGGCATGATGCCGTCGTCAGCCGCGACCACGAGGATCGCGATGTCGGTGACCTGCGCACCACGGGCACGCATGGCGGTGAACGCCTCGTGGCCCGGGGTATCGATGAAGGTCAGTGCACGGTCCACGCCGTCATGCTGCGTGTGCACCTGGTACGCACCGATGTGCTGGGTGATGCCGCCGGCCTCGCCGCCGCCAACGTTCTCCTTGCGAATCGCGTCGAGCAGGCGGGTCTTACCGTGGTCAACGTGACCCATGACGGTGACAACGGGCGGGCGCGGCTTGAGCACGTCGTCGCCCTCTTCTTCAAGCTCAGCCTCGATGTCGATGTCGAAGGCCTCGAGAAGCTCGCGATCCTCGTCCTCGGGCGAGACGATCTGGATCTTGTAGCCCAGCTCCTCGCCGAGGATCTCGAACGTGGCCTGATCGAGCGACTCGGTCGCCGTCGCCATCTCACCGAGGTGGAACAGCACCGTCACGAGGTTCGAGGCACTCGTATCAATCTTGTCCGCGAAATCGGACAGCGAAGCGCCACGGCGCAGGCGGATCGGCGTCGAGCCGTTGCCACGAGGTACGCTGACGCCGCCAAGCGACGGCGCCTCGCGCATCTCAAATTCTGCCCGCTTCGCCCGCTTCGACTTGCGTGCCTTGCTCTTGGAGCCGCCGCGACCGAACGCGCCAGCCGTGCCCGCACCGCGGCCGCCACGGCCACGACCTGCGAACCCGCCTGCGGGGCGAGGAGCGCCGAAGCCGCCACCGGGGCCACCAGCGCCGCCGGGGCCGCCGCCTGGGCGGTTGAAGCCGCCGCCACCGGGGCGCGGAGCCCCACCGGGGCGCGGAGCGCCACCCGGACGGGGACCGCCGGGACGCCCACCGGGCGCACCTGGGCCACCGGGGCGCGGAGCTGCCGGGCGCGGGATGTTGCCGGGGTTCGGGCGGTTACGGCCCATGCCCTGGTTCGCTGCGAACGGGTTGTTGCCCGGACGCGGCGGGCGGGGAATGCCCATGCCCTGGCTCGATGCGAACGGGTTGTTCCCCGGGCGCGGGCCGTCGGCCTTCGGAGCGCCAGGCTTGGCAGCGCCGCCGGGCTTTGGTGCACCTGGCTTTGCAGCGCCGGGCTTTGCGTCGGCAGCGGGCTTTGCGCCCTCTGCGGCAGCGGCGGGCGCGGCCGATGCTGCCGGCGCGGGAGTTGTCTTGGGAGCAGCAGGGGCTGCAGGCGCCGGAGCGGCGGGCACTTCAGCTGCAGGTGCCGCGGGGGCAGCCGGAGCGGGCGCACCGGGCTTCGGGCCGGGGCGACCCGGCTTCGGCGCGGCGCCTGGCCTCTTCGGAGCCGCGGCCTTGGCCGGGGCTGCCTCAGTAGCTGCCTCGTCGCTCTTCACGAGCTCCGGGTGGTCCTTGACGAACGCCCGGAGCTTGCGCACCGTCGGGGGCATGATCGTCGAGGACGGGGTCTTGACGAACTCGTTGAGTTCGGCATTCAAAATCTCGACCGCTTTTTTGCTCTCAATTCCGAGCTCTTTAGCGATCTCGCTTACGCGTGGGTTAGCCACATTTCTCCTGTCTGGGTTCACGCCAGACAGGCGAGAACCAAAATTACCGGACGGGTCTCATAGTGAGCCGCTCATTACTTGTCCATCAGCATTTTCAGCCTGTTCTCTAGTGGTTGAGCATCGAGCTTCCCCGACGCCCTGAGTGCCCGCGTGAAGGTCCCACGCTGCACTGCAAGATTCATACACTCTGCGGTCTCGTGCACCCAAGCGCCTCGCCCTGGCAGCACAGCACGGTCATCGATAATCAGATGACCGTCACGCACCACCACACGAAGGAGTTCCGCGCGCGCCGCCCGTGTCCTACAGGCAACGCAAGTCCGAATCGGATCCATCTTACCAGCTTCCCGCTGACCGCACCCCCAGGCACACCCTATGTCGGGGCTGTGCCTGGGCGATGAGGTCGTGTTTCGTCGCCCAGAGACTCAATCATTCATGATTGAGTCTGGCTGAATGTCTGCGATCCAGACGTTCCCCGTCGCGCTGTGAGCGCTCCGGGAAACGCGCAAAGATCGCCATTCAGACTCAATCATTCATGATTGAGTCTGGCTGAATGTCGATCTTTGCGCCCGTGAGCTTCGCGGCGAGGCGAGCGTTTTGGCCCTCCTTGCCAATCGCGAGCGAGAGCTGGAAATCAGGGACGAGCGCGCGCACCTGCTTCAGCGATTCGTTCAGCATGAAGACATCGGTCACCTTCGCGGGCGACAGCGCGTTCGCAACGAACTTCGGCAGCTCGGGTGAGTAGTCGACGATGTCGATCTTCTCCTCGCCGAGCTCGCCCATGACGGCGCGCACGCGGCTCCCCATCTCACCGATGCAGGTGCCCTTGGCGTTGATGCCGGCCTGTTTCGCGCGCACGGCGACCTTGCTGCGGTGGCCTGCCTCGCGAGCGAGCGACACGATCTCGACGAGCCCCTCGCCGAGTTCGGGAACCTCGCGTTCGAACAGCTTGCGCACGAGCCCGGGGTGGGTGCGCGAAACGACGATCTGCGGGCCCTTCAGGCCCTTCGACACGCTCGTGACGTAGACGCGAATGCGGGTGCCGTGCGCGTAGTCTTCACCGGGCACCTGCTCCTCGGGAGGCAGAATCGCCTCGACCTCGCCGAGGTCGATGTGCACCATGCGGGGGTTCGGCCCCTGCTGAATGACACCGGAGACGACCTGGCCCTCTTTGTCTTTGAACTGGCCGAGCACGGCGTCGTCAGACAGGTCGCGCAGCCGCTGGTTGATGACCTGCTTCGCGGCGCTCGAGGCGACGCGGCCGAACTCGTCGGTGGTGACGTAGGCTTCGCCGATAACGTTGCCTTCGTCGTCGTGCTCTGGCACGAGCACGGCAATCTCGCCGCTCTTGCGGTCGAGCGTCACCCGCACGTCTTCGGTTGGGGGTACGGGGAGCGCCTGGTTCTCGGCGTGCCGCACGTAGGCAGTCTGGATCGCCTGCTCGATGATCTCAGCGAGCTCCTCAAAAGGAATCTCCCTCTCGCGTTCGAGCCCTCGCAGCATGGCAAGATCGATCTTCACGGTGTCCTCCTGGATATTGAGATGTCTATTCAGCTGTCTCGGCGGGTCGCCCCACTCGAGTAGTCCACCAGAATAGCCCACCGGGCCGAATATGGCCTCCCGGTACGCTTGCAGCATGACATTCGAAGTGGATCCGCACCCCCTGGCGCAGCTCGGCGTTGTGCTCGTTGCGGCCGGTCGCGGCGAGCGCCTGGGCGCGGGGGTGCCGAAGGCGTTCGTTGAGC
Source organism: Leucobacter albus (assembly GCF_039528015.1). NCBI lineage: Bacteria > Bacillati > Actinomycetota > Actinomycetes > Micrococcales > Microbacteriaceae > Leucobacter > Leucobacter albus. The sequence goes on from NZ_BAAAKZ010000013.1 coordinate 85,866, forward strand.
TCGGCGGGCGCACGCTCGTTGAGCACTGCGTCGAGACCATCGTCAGCCTGCACGGCGGTGGGCACCTCGTCATCGTGGTTCCCGAGGAGGCCGCCGCGGCAACGCTCGAACTCGCCTCGCGGCTCGTTCCGGCTGGCTCCGCCTGGGAGGTTGCCGTGACGCCGGGCGGGCGCGAGCGACACGAGTCGGTGCGCTTCGGCGTTGCCGCGCTGCACGAGACGGTCGATCTCGTGCTCGTGCACGACGCCGCTCGCCCGCTCACCCCCGCGGCGCTGTTCGAGCGCGTCGGAGCCGAGGTACGGCGCACGGGCGCCTCGGTGATCCCGGCGCTGCCCGTCGTCGACACCCTCAAGCGCGTGAGCGCCGACCGGGTCGTGCACGAGACGGTGGATCGAGCACCGCTGGTCGCGGTGCAAACCCCACAGGGCTTCCCGCGCGAGCAACTCGCTGCGGCACACGATCGCCTCGGATCCGCCCCCGCCGGATCCGAGCCAACCGACGACGCCGAGGTCGTGCAGCGCGCCGGCGGCTCCGTGCGCACGGTCGAGGGCGAGACGCTCGCGCACAAACTCACGACGCCCGGCGACCTCGCGCTGCTCGAGGCGCTGCTTCAGGCACTGCTCGCCGAGCGGCGCCTTGCCACCACGCAGCCGGGAGGCGACCGATGAGCACACTGCCAGATATTCGCGTTGGATCGGGGTTTGACGTGCACGCCTACGACCACGCTGCCCCGCTGCGGCTTGCCGGCCTCGACTGGCCAGGCGAGCCCGGCCTCTCTGGGCACAGCGACGGAGACGCCGTCTGCCACGCGGTCGTCGACGCGCTGCTCGGGGCCGCGGGGCTCGGAGACATCGGCGGTCTCGTGGGGGTCGACGCGCCAGACACGGCGAACGCGGCCAGCACCGGCTTTGTGCGGCTCGCGCTCGAGAGGCTTGCCGCAGCGGGGTTTCGCCCGGTGAACGTTTCGGTGCAGATCGTCGGCAACCGGCCGAAGTTCTCGCCGCGCCGGGAGGAAGCCGAGCGTGTGATGACGGAGCTCGTTGGTGCCCCCGTCTCGCTCAGCGCGACGACGACCGACGGACTGGGGTTCACCGGTCGCGGGGAGGGCATCGCGGCTATCGCTACCGCGCTCATCGCGCGCTAGGTGTCGCGCACGCCCGGGCCCGCCCCGATAGGGCGGAGCATACGCTGCGCAGCGCGGGCACATCACCCCAGCGGGCTGATCGGCAAGCGCGGCTCACGGGAGCGCGACGTGGACCGGCGTGACTCGGCCACGCTCTACGGCAAACCCGCGGCCGGGCGGAAAATCGGCCCGTGAAACCCGCCCCAGGCTCTCGCGAAACGGCGTCTGCCCCTCGCCGTCGTCTGGTTGCAGCGCCAGGCCCCACGTTGGCTGTTTCAGCGCCGTAAACAGTTCCCACACTCCCCCGCCTGTGCCCTGCTCAAACTCGAACAGCACGAGCTCACCCGCTCGCCGCGCCACCTTCGCAAGCGCTACGAGCTGCGGCAGCGCCTCGCTACCCTCCGCGTCCGTGGCACGCTCAACGACGATCACCCCGCGGCTGCCGCGCCGCGGAAACTCGATCGCCAGGTCAGCGGCCGCGTGCGGCATCGCGGCCGAGCGTGCCGCCCGGCCCAGCCCCACGGGTTCGTCATCCCCAGACAGACTGAGATCGTCGCCGATCACCCCAACGAGCGAGGGCATCGGCCGGTGCGGCTTCCCGCCGAGAGCAGCAACGAGTGCGCCGGCAAGCTCGGTCACGGCTGCATCTCCCCTGGCTACCCTGTCCCACTCCACGGTTTCGGCGCCGGTCTCACTCTGCGGCGCGAGGGTGAGTAGCACCCGATCCACCGCTTCGTCATTGCCCTGCGACATGCGCTCGATCGCGCGCACGCAACTGCGAACCGCGGTCGAAAGCCCGGCACCGGCGGGGCCAGCGACCACGCCGAGTCCGCTAACTGGCAGTCCCACGCTCGCCAGGGTGTCGGTCTGCACGCCGAAGACCGGGCGGCCCCCTGTTGTAGCGGGCAGGTCTGTGAGGAGTATGCGCTCGGGAGCATTGCGAAGCGCCACCGGGGGCACGATCGGGGCTGCTCGCAGCCGCTCCGCCAACGCAGACAGCGCGTCGGCCTGCGCCGCGAGGTCGGGCTCCGCGCTGCTGAGCGCGAGCTGTAGTTCTTCACCCCGACCGGCGAGCACCCCGCGGCCGGGCGGGGCTCCCTCGAACGCCTCGGGCGACACACCGACATAGGCGTACTCGCTCGGAGACGCAAGCCGCAGCACAAACTGCGCCTGCACGCTTGCGGCGAGCGCTGCCGGCACCGCCGCCGGCCGATCAGCCGTCAGCACCACGTGCACCCCGACTGCCCGCCCCGAACGCATAATGCCCGCAAGTCGCTGCGCCGCGGCAGCTTGCTGGCCGGCCCCCTCAAAAACTTGGGCAACAGCCCCGAAGCCGTCGATGAGTAGCAGCACCCTTGGGGCGGCCCGGCTGCCACCGGCAGCTTGGGCCCGGTATGCGGCGAGGCTGCTCGCCCGCGCCTCGGCGAAGGCTGCCCCGCGCTCAGTGATGACCTCCTCGATGTGTCTCAGGATTCGCTGCGTGAGTTCGACGTCGGCGAGCTGCGCGACTCCGCCCACGGTCGGGAGCGCCGAGAGCGCATCGAGGCTGCCCCCGCCAGCGTCGATTGCGTAGATGTGCACCGGGTCGTTTGCCGCGCCCGCACTCACCGCGACTGCGAGCGTCAGGAGAGCCGTGGTTTTGCCCGCGCCGCCGGCGCCGAAGACCGCAACGTTGCCGACCTCGTCGAAGTTTATGGTGACCGGGTCTTGCGACTGCTCCTCGGGGTGGTCGGCCAGACCGAACGGCGTGCCCTGTCTCGGCTGGGCCAGAACATCTTCGAGCGCTACCCGTTCAGGCAGCGGCGGGAGCCACGGCCTCCGCGGCTGCCGTAGCTCACACGCTGTCGCGGCTGCAATGAGCGAATCGCGCAGCCGCTCAATGTCGCGGGCGGGCTGGGTTTGGGGCTGAGTTTGGGGCTGAGTTTGGGGCTGGGCTTGGGGCTGGGTTCGGCTTTGGGGCCGCGCCTGTGGCCGCGCCCGTGGCCGCGCCCCACTCTGCCCGCGCTCGCCCGGAATGACCCACGGCGGGCCCTCGGCGAACCCCAGCGATCTCACCTCGAGCCCGGTGCCAGCCGATCCCTGCGTGGCGCGCCCACCAACGTAGCCGGTTTGAAAGTGTGAAATTCTGCCTGGCCCAACCTTGATCGCACCGCGCCCGGGGGTCTCAGGCGCAAAAAAGGCCGCGTCGGGCACGCCAATGACATCGTTCGAGTCTCCCTCGTCGGCCATGCGGAGGGCCACGCGCAGGTTCGTGTTCGCCCGCAGGTTGTCGGTGACCACGCCCGCCGGCCGCTGCGTCGCCATGATCAGGTGGAGCCCGAGCGAGCGCCCGCGCTGCGCGACGTCTATGACTCCGTCGACAAACTCGGGCACGTCATTGACGAGCGCGGCGAATTCGTCGATCACGATGACCAGCACCGGCGGGGCCGCCGGGTCGGAGCGCTGCTCCAGGGTGATCAGGTCTTTCGCGTTGTGCTCGGCGAGGAGCTCCTCGCGGCGGCGAAGCTCCGCCCGCAGCGACGTGAGCGCGCGCCGAACCAGGTGTGGCGAGAGATCGGTGACCAGCCCAACGGTGTGCGGCAGATCAACGCACTCGGCGAATGCCGCCCCGCCCTTGTAATCGATGAGCAGCAGCGTCAGCCTGTCGGGGCTGAGGTTCGCGGCGAGGCTCATGATCCAGCTCTGCAGAAACTCCGACTTGCCCGAGCCTGTCGTACCCCCGACGAGGGCGTGAGGACCGTGCGCGCGGAGATCTAGTGCCACCGTCGCGTCGCTGCCGTGGCCGACGACGGCCCGCAGCGCCACGGGCTCACGCTCGTCGCCACGTCGCCACTGGCGCATGACACTGCCCGAGCGTTCCCAGCTTTGGGCGATTGGGGCGTGCCCGCCAAGCAGATCGACGCCGTGGAGCTCCCGGAGTTGTACACGCTGGGGCAAATCTGACTCGTCGAGTGCGCGCGCCGCGGTGTCGTCGACGGGTGAGATCGCCCTCGCTAGGCTCGCGGCGACTGCGGTGTCGGCATGCTCGACGCGATTGAGCTGCACGACGCGGCGCTGGCGCACGAAGCTGACAGTCGCGGCACCCAGCTCGACGAAGGTGCGGCAGGCAGCCGGAATATGCGCAGTTTCTGCCGCAACCCAGATGAAGTGAATCCCGAGGTCGGGGCCGGCCTCGGCGAGCGCGATAAGCCGGGGGCGGTGCGCAGGCACGATCTCGCCGTCGAGCACGAGCACGGTTATCACTGGCGTCATCGGTAGATCGCTGACGGCCGGCTCGCCCAGCGCACCTCCCGACTCGGCGCTGAGGTGGGAACGGATTGTCGCCTTTGCACTGCGGCTGCCACCGCCGCCGCTCCGGCCGTCGGCCACGGCCTCGAGCGCACTGAGGAGCGTCGCTGCAGACTTCTCGGAGTCGGCGAGCTGCCACACCGGAATCGGGCTACCGACGTGATCAACGTGGGGCAGCCATTTGAGCCACTCCCAGCCAACGTAGTTCTCTGGGGCGTGGGCGGCGTCTCGTGTGGCACCGGCGAACACAGCGAGGGCGAGCTCGGCCGGTGAGTGCAGCCCGACGAGCTGCAAGAGGAGCGAGCGCGCAAGCCCCGCAGTGGCTTCGACCGGGCCGGCCAACCCGATTGAGCCGCAGCGATCGAGTCGCTCGGTCACCGGAACGGGCGTCACGGTCGAAAACTCCTGTTCGATGGCCCGCAACGTCGCCCATTGCTCGGCGAGCGCATCACCGCGCTTGGGCAGTCTGATCTCGGTGCGGCTCGGCAGCTCACCCTCGCCAAAGCGCAGCTCGAGAAAGCTGCCGTGTTCTGGCCTGCGGCACCACAGCAAGCGCGACTGAGAGCTCATCGCCTCAAATATCTCCGCGTGCGTTGGCGTCTCGCGCCCCCGCACCAAGATCTCCTCGGCCCGGCTTGCCGCCAACTGTTCGCGTTCGGAGGCGATCGAGTCTGCAAACCCAGCATCGTCGCGCCCGCGTTTTCTTCGCGAAGCGAGGCGCCCGTCGAGCCACGCCCCGATCATCATGATTGGCGTGAAGGCGACCATCACCAGGCTCATGGGCGACCGGGTGATCGCAAACATGGCCGTGCCCATGAGCATGGGGGCGAGCATGGCCAGCAGCGGAATGCGGTTGCCGGCGGCTCGCTGCGGGGGCGCGGGGAGTTCTCGGGAGGTCACGGGAAACGTCGGATCGACCCGTGGCGCCCTGGTGTGCTCGCGCCTGTGGTCGAGGAGAGGCTCACCGCCGGGCACCGGCGCCGCGGCGTGGACGCTCGCGAGGGCCTCGCCCCGCGAGGCTACCCCCACGGGCGCCAAGGCGTTCGGCGCAGTGCTCGACCGCGCCGGGCCGAACGGCGTGATGCGAAGCGTCACGGTGCCGAGGGTGACATCGAGTACGCGTTCGAGCGGCAGCGATTGGAATCGCTGCCCGAGCGACTCGATGCCGTTCGCGGAGCCGAGGTCGCGCAAGACGATGCGTTCCCCGGCTTCAATGACGGCGTGCCGCCGAGAGACGCTGCGGTCGTCAAGCCGCACGCGACTGTGTTCGTCTCGCCCCACCATGTTGCTCCCCGATACGAGGCTGAAGCGCGCGCCCGCTTGTTCCCCGGTGAGCACCTCGACGAGCCCAACCGCGGGAATGAGGCGGGGGGCGTTGGTATCGAACTCACCCACGACGCGGATTCGCCAGCCCGACTGGATGCCCGACTGGCCGATGGGCGCGCCAGGGTCAAGCAAATACTCTCGCTCGCGCGCGGGGCCACCAATGAGGGTCACGTGGCCGAACCGGAGTGCCGAAAACTCCTCGATATTGGTTCCGCGAAAGGCTCCCGAGCGAATCAGCGCGTCAGCGACCTCCCGCACCGTGGTCGTGACATCGCACGCGAGCGTGACATCGTGTTCGGTGTTGCCCGCGAGCGCCAGCGAGAGTTTGAGCTTCACGGCTCGATCTCCGCTTCGATGCTGTCGAGGAAGGCGTCGCGCTCCTCCACGTCCACATGCCACGACGATAGCGACGAGTGCACCGAACACGGTGCGTAGGCTTTAAGTATCAACCCGTCCGGGTTCCCGTCGAAGCCCATCATCGCCCCGTCTTCGCGGTCTGCCCGAAAGACCGTGAACTCGGGCGTTGGCGGGCCGTAGAGGTCGGTGACGACCCACCCCTCGGCCTCCCAGGCGGCGCGGATGCGTAGGGCGGCCCCGAGCGGATCGGGTGCATCGAGGAGCAGGGCGCTTTCGTTGAGCCTTCCACCCGTGCCGCAGGCCTTGGGAATCATGGACCCGAGCACGGTGAGTCGGTTCTCAGGAGCCCCGTCCCAGTCGACCCTGTCGGCCCCGAACGGCACAAACCACCCCTCGGTAATCCCTACGGCCGCAATGCCCTCGTTGAGCTGCGATTCCACCCACAGCAGCTGCTCGACGAACGTCATGCTCGTGAAGCGCCTCGGCTCTGAAATCATGGGAACCCCCTCTGGCACGCAGCCGGTGACGCCGAGCAGCGCGAGCGCCGCGAGCGCTCCGACGCCGCGGCGCGAGTATCGTTGCTTTCGCATGGTTAGTCATTCCTTTCAGCGGGCATGCGCCACTGGCCGACGTAGCCCGTGTGCTTGTCCACGATCTTGACAACGGGTTGCGCTTCGGTGACGACGAGGTCGAGCCCGTCGGGCCCCGCGATGAGCCCCGTCGTCGCGCGAGCCGTCGTGTCGAGCGCCTGCGTCTCGTTGTCGCCGTACCCGCGCCCCGCCGAGGCAGTCATGCCCGCGATGCCTGCCGTCTTGCCGGCGCCGACGAACGAGTGCCCGTCGGTGCCCTTCAGCCCACGCGCAGGGTCGCCCTCCGACGAGAATGCGATGACCCCGCCGTACACCGGCACCCGCTGCTCGAGGCCGAGTAGCGCTCGCGCGTCGGGGGTGGGGAGGCCGCGCTCGGCCTGCGCCGCCCCCGTCGGGGCGAGCCTGTCTCGTGCCGCCGAGGTCGCGAAGACCGCCAGTTGGCCCGGCGTGAGCTCTCGCACGTTCAGAGAGCCGAGGCTCGGCACGGCCTCGGTGTCGAGCCCGGCCGAGCCGAGCATCACGAACGAGTCGACGGGGTGCTTCGTCTTGGTGAGCGCGATGGCTGCCATGGTCGTGCCGTAGGAGTGCGCCACCACCCCGATAGCTGGCAGCCCGGCGTCGGCCGCCTCCCGCGCCGCCGCCATGCCGTCGAGCTCGGCGGCGAGCCGCCCGGCACCAAGGCTCGCCGAATCCGAGCGAAACACCTCGGAGTTTGGCAGCATCGCGGGGGTGTCGTACCCGAGCCAGGCCACGACCCCAGGGCCACCACCTTCGAAGCGTGGCAGGAGGGCCTCTTGCGCCTCGTACAGATTTCGCGCCGCCACGTCCCAAGTGGGGAGCGCGGTGTGGGCGTCGCTGCCCATACCCGCGGCTTGAAAGGTGGTATGAGACGACGTGTCGAGGTCGCCATAGCCGATGGCCGCCCTCGGCACGGGCCCGCTGAGGTCAAATGCCAGTACCTGAATCGGCGGTTTTGGCGACCGCTGCCGCGCCTCATCGTCGAGTATGCGCTGCGCCTCGGCCACGAGCGTCAGCTGCTCGGGGGTGAGCGTCTGCGGGTACTCTCTGTAGAATGCCACGAGCTCTCGGTTGGCCCGGTCACGCACCGATGGCAGCAGGCCCGGCAGGTTGCCGATCACCCACGGCACGCTGCGAATCAGCTCCTCGCGCACGGACTCATCGAGCCCAGCCCACTTCTCGGCGACGAAGGCAGGGGCTGGCGGAGCGTCCCAGACTTTCGCACCGTCTGCAGAGTCGAGTAGCTCGCGCAACTCCGGATGAAAGGTGCGCGTCGTTCGAATCCCCGCACGGACTCCGCCGATTTCGCCGGTGAGGCCAACCGCGATCGCCCGCCGACGACCTCCCGGCATGCCGGCGCCGACGGTGATGAGCTCCCCAACCGAGGTGCGCCCCAGCCGCTCTGCGACGGCGCCCTCGCACAGCAGCCGCTCCTCTTGCAGCTCAGACCAGCGCCGCACGCAGCGACGCACCTCGGCGAGCTCGAGCTGCCATTCGAGCACCGTGTTCAGCCATCGTGTGCGGTACCCATCGCGCAACCCCGAAATCAGTTCGGCCACCCCGGCCGTGTCTGCCGGCCCAGCCCCCGCGCGCAGCCTCGGCTCAGGCAGCGCCGCTGGCGGCGGCGTATCCCAGCTGTAGCTGAAGGGCGCCGCAATCACGTCGCAGATTTGCGCGATCGATTGCAGCGCCGCGGCTATGCTCCCCAGCGCCCGCTCCGCGCTGGCCCACACCTGATCGGCCTCGCGGTGAATCTCCGCGACCTGCGCCGCATAGCTCTGCACCGCTGACTTCGCCTCGTCTGCCGAGTCTTCGAGTGCAGCGACACCGGGGAACAACCCGCGACCCAACCGCGCATGTAGCCGCTCCACCGCCGCGCTCTCGAGCCCCGCGATGGCCTCCTGCGCAGGTCGCGCCGCGGTCACATACTGCACCGCGTCGTAACGCACGTTCGTGAGGTATTGGCTCACCGCGTTGATTTCCTCGACCGTTCCGGCCCGTGGCGTACCACGCAGCAGCACGCCGACGCTCGGTGGCACGGGTCGACCAGCGGCACCCATCACGGGGCCTCTCCAAGCACGAACCCTGCTGGCAGCGCCGCCGCGATCTCGGCGTCGAGCTCGGCGCTCTGCGCAAGTATGTCGGCGAGCGCTAGGGTCGCCGAATGCGCGGCGTCGGAGAGCGCTGCGCGCGACACCGCAAGCCCGCGTAGATACAGGTCGAGCTCGGCGCGCAGCGCACTGAGCGTCGCGGGAGTCGGTGGGCGCTTCGCCGCACCGCTGCGCATCACCTCGGCGGCGCTGGCAAAACCCCGTGCGGCTGACTCCAGCACCGCGTCATTGAGCTGCAGATTCTCTGACATGGCGGAGACACCTGCCCGGTCGCTCAGCTAATCCGCGCGGCGATCTCGTCATCCATTGACCGGTGCGCGGCGGCCGTCTGGGTGATGAATTGCTGAATCTCTGTGAGCTTCTCGATTACCCGGTTCGCGCTCGCTGTGTACTCGGTGTAGGCGCCCTCGAACCGCTTCGAAGCGCTGTCGGTCACAAACCCAGAGCTCACGAGGCCCTGAATCTGCCGCTGCAGCTGCTGTAGCTTCGCGGTGATCTCATCACGCCCCGCGCCGAGCTGGGTCGCCGCTGTTTCCATCTCCTGGTACGAGATATTGATGTTTGCCATGTTCGTGCTTTCCAATCTGATTGTCAGATTGCGAAGAGCCCCCGGTTCGCAGGGCCAGCTGCTCGGCCGACCCGTCGCGCGGTGCGACCTCTTCAGCTTGACATTCAGCGGTGCAGCCCGCCAGCAATTTCACGCACATGTGGATAAATGAGTTGACAGACGACCCCCAGTCGGCTTCTCGATCACGCTGCGCTGACCCGGCGTCGGCCCGAGGCCCGGACACCCAGCACCCAGCTCAGCACCCAGCCCAGCCAGCACCCAGCCCAGCTCACCACCCAGCCCAGCACCCAGCCCAGCCCAGCCCAGCCCAACCCAGCCCAGCCCAGCCCAGCACCAGCAGAACGCCGGGCGATCCACCCAGCCAGGGCAGTATCTGCCGATTTCGCACCTATATTCGGCAGATCACCTATCGAGCGCAGCCACACGCACCCGAGCGCAGCCACACACACACACACACACACACACACACACACACGAAGCACACAACCGGCGGGCGCCGAGCAAAACTCCAGGCACCCGCCGGTCGCGAGAAAACTAGTTCTTGTACGAGCCGACGAGGCGCACAGCCCCGCCGTCGACACCCTTGGCGCCCTGCTCGAAGCCGGTGAAGTCGCGCGCGGCGGTAGAAACCGTCCCGACAACCCAGGGGTCGAGCCCCTCAGCGGTGAGCGCGGTCGCGACGAGCGGTGCCTTGTCTGCCGCAACGACGGCGAACATGCCGACGCCAAGGTTCCATGCTCCCTCGAGCGACTCGAGCGTGTGCCCGCCAAGGTCGGCGAGGTGCCGGAAGACGGGAAGCGGCGACCAGGTTGCGCGATCCACCTCGATCCACGAGCCAACGGGGAGCACGCGCGCGAGGTTCGCTGCGATGCCACCGCCCGTGACGTGGCTAAGCGAGTGGATTGCGCCTGCCGTCGCGGGGTCTTCGAGCACGCGCAGCAGCGGTGCCGTGTAGAGCGCGGTCGGCGTGAGCAGCGCTTCGCCGTAGGTCGCACCGAGCTCAGCCGAGTGCTGCTCGTAGCCGATGCCCTTGTCGGTGAGAATGTGACGCACGAGCGAGAACCCGTTCGAGTGCAGGCCAGAGGCCGCCATCGCGATGACGACGTCGCCATCAGCGACGAGGCCGGGGTGCAGCATCTTGTCTGCCTCAACGACGCCGGTTGCCGCGCCGGCAACATCGTAATCATCTGGCCCGAGCAGGCCGGGGTGCTCAGCGGTTTCGCCACCAACGAGGGCAGTGCCGGTGGCCTCGCAGGCCTCGGCGATGCCGCGCACGATATCTGCGATGCGCTCGGGCACGACCTTGCCGCACGCAATGTAGTCGGTCATGAACAGGGGCTTCGCGCCGACCACGACGATGTCGTCGACGACCATCGCGACGAGATCTTGGCCGATGGTGTCGTGCTTGTCGATCGCCTGGGCGATCGCGACCTTCGTGCCGACCCCGTCTGTGGACGAAGCGAGCAGCGGCCGCTTGTAGCCCAGCAGCGCAGACGCGTCGAACATGCCGGCGAAGCCACCGACCCCGCCAAGCACCTCCGGCCCGTGGGTGCGCTGAACGGCCGACTTCATGAGTTCGACAGCGAGGTCTCCGGCGGCAGTGTCAACACCGGACTGGGCATAGATCGACGAGTTTTCGCTCACATCACTAAGGGTACCCTGCCTGGGGCCACGCTTTCGGCACTCGATTCGCCGAGAGAGCGTTCACTCATCGTTTACGGGGCGCAAGGTGTGGGAAACTATTAGCTGCGTCGTCTGGCGCCAACACCTACCCAGTGGAGCGAACTCGCAACATGTGCGGCATCGTCGGCATCGTCTCGTCTGAAAACGTCAACCAACAGATTTACGACAGCCTCCTGCTGTTGCAGCACCGCGGACAAGATTCCACGGGCATCGCAACGCTCGACGGCGATCATTTTCACACCGTGAAGATGAAGGGCCAGGTGCGCGAGGGCTACCGCACCCGCGACATGCGCATGCTCATGGGCAGCGTCGGCCTCGGCCACGTGCGCTACGCCACCAAGGGCGACGCAGCCCGCGAAGAAGAGGCGCAGCCGTTCTACGTCGGTGCCCCCTACGGCATCATCCTCGTGCACAACGGCAATCTCACGAACACCCGCGAGCTCACGGCCGAGCTCTACAACGTCGATCGCCGTCACCTGAACACGCACTCCGACACGGAGCTGCTGCTCAACGTGCTCGCGAACGAGCTGCAGACCGGCATCGCTGGCCTGTCGCTCGACGCCGACCAGGTGTTCGACGCTGTGTCGCGGCTGCACGATCGCGTCGAGGGCTCGTACGCGGCAATCGCGCTCATTGCGGGCTACGGCCTCGTCGCATTCCGCGACCCGAACGGCATCCGCCCGCTCGTGCTCGGCCACCGGCTCTCGGAGACCGGCCAAGACGAGTGGGTCGTCGCCTCCGAGTCGCTCGTGCTCGAGTCTGGCGGCTACGAGATCGTGCGCGATGTCGAGCCCGGCGAAGCGATCCTCATCTCTTCCGACGGCACGATGGTGTCGCGCCAGTGCACCAAGAACACGCAGCTCGTCCCGTGCGCGTTCGAGTACATCTACCTCGCGCGCCCCGACTCCGTGCTCAGCGGAATCTCCGTCTACGACGCCCGCCTGCGCATGGGCGATGTGCTCGCGGAGCGGATCCGCGAGGAGCTGCCCGGCGTGAACATCGATGTGGTCATGCCGATTCCCGACTCGGGACGCCCCGCCGCGATGCAGCTCGCGCGCAACCTCGGCGTTGAGTACCGCGAGGGATTCTTCAAGAACCGCTATGTCGGCCGCACCTTCATCATGCCCGGCCAGTCGGTGCGCAAGCGCAGCGTGCGCCAGAAGCTCAACGCGATGCACATCGAGTTCAAGGGCAAAGACGTGCTGCTCGTCGACGACTCCATCGTGCGTGGAACGACCTCGCGCGAGATCGTCGAGATGGCGCGCGCCGCCGGTGCCCGCTCGGTGATCTTCGCGTCTGCGGCTCCCCCGGTGCTGTTCCCCCACGTGTACGGCATCAACATGCCGTCGCGCGAGGAGCTCATCGCGCACGGTCGCACGCCGGCCGAGATTGCCGCAGAGCTCGGGGCGGATCACCTGATCTACCAGACGGTCGAGGGTATGAATCGTGCGATCCTCGCCGGCCAGACAGACGTCACCAAGCTCGAGGAAAGCTGCTTCACCGGCGAGTACATCGCCGGCAACATCGACGAGGAATACCTCGCCTGGATCGAAGCCACGCAGACGAGCTAGCGGGCACGCCGGGCCCCGGCCCGGGCCCTATCTCCCTGCCAGGCATGTGGCACTTGTTGTCGCCTGAGTCGCAAAATGGCGACAACAAGCGCCATATAGGCCATCGCCGCTACCTCGTGGTCACAGCGCGCACGGCCGAGACGCACGGCCGAGATGCACGGCCGAGATGCACGGCCGAGACGGGGGCCGCTGCCCCACCAACGCAAAAGCCGCCCGGCTCAACGAGCTGGGCGGCTTATCGCGGGTCAGACGGGGCTAATCAGGGTTACTCAGGCTTCTTCGGGCTCTCAGGGTCGGCACCGGGAGTGCCGTCTGTGCCCGCGCCATCTGCCGTGCCCGTCGTGTCGTCGTCCGAGCGAACTTCCTTCTTCAGAATCTTCATCGACTGGCCCAGGCTCTTCGCGAGCGCGGGGAGCTTCGGAGCGCCGAACAAGAGCAGCACAATAAAGACAATGACGATGAGGGTAGGGCCACCCATATTGCCGAACATGACGAATGCACTCCTCGCTAGTTAACGCTTGCATCAAAACTACCGCAGTTCCGAAATGCGCGCGCGACAAAGCCTGAGAGCGCATGCAGCCTCGCGGGCGGCTGAGCACCCAAGCGACACCCAGGCGGCCAGCTCCCCAGGCGGCGAGTTTGCCACGGCGGCGAGTTTACCCCTGCGGCTAGTTCGCCCCTGCGGTGCCGCCCGGCTTCGGCTGCTCGGCGGCGGCGGCAGCTGCGGCCGTGGTTTCGCCATCAACCGCGCCGGCCCCGTCGTCGTCCGAGCGAACTTCCTTCTTCAGAATCTTCATCGACTGGCCCAGGCTCTTCGCGAGCGCGGGGAGCTTCGGAGCGCCAAACAACAGCACCACGATGAAGACGATAACGATGAGGTGTGCGCCGCTCAGTCCCTGCAACATGACGAGCCCCTTTCAATACGAACTGGCTGATTATTGCACAGCCGGCTGCGTGTCAGCCCTGCTCGCCTTCACTGGGCGTCGCTGGCTCAGACTCATCATCGTTATGGGCTACGCCCTCGCCGACCACGGTCGTGTGCTCGATCACAGCCGTGCCGCGCTTACGCTTCGCGACAGCAGAAAGAATGAGCGCGAGCACGCCGCCGAGCGTGAGCCCAACAGCGCCGCCGATAAGCAGCATGAACCCGGCGATCTGCCCCACTGTGTAGAGCGCCCCCTCGGGCACCTTGAACAGCGTCGTCACGAGGCCGCCGACGACGGCGCCGATGATCGCGCCGACAATCAGCAGTCGCCCGATGCGCACCGATCGCTGGAGTTCGACGGTCTGCTGAGTTTCGCTTGACATACGGCTATTGTCTCAGGTTTCGCCCGCCGGTTTCTTCACGCTCGCCTCACCGCGGCCGCCGCACAACGGGGAGCAGCCCGTCGAGATTCGCGCGCGACCCCGAGGCGAGCACCCTGGCAGCCGCCGTCGCATCGCCCCAGCTGAGTCGGCCGGTCGCGATCCCGATCCACGTTTCGGCATCCATCTCAATCACATTCGGCGGCGTGCCGCGCGTGTGAGTGAGGCCGCCAACGCACTGCACGGCACCGTAGGGCGGAACGCGCACCTCGACGCTCTTTCCCGGTGCGAGCTCGCCGAGCTCCTCAAGCAGAAACCGCACTGCGGTCGCGATATCGGCGCGCGCGGTGCTGCCCGCTTCGACGGCGGCGAGCGCTGCGAGCCCGGCTGCCGGCTGAATCCTGCGTCTGGCCATCTGCCCAGACTATCCTTGAGGGGTGAAGATTCTCGTCTTGGGGCCGGGTGCCCGCGAACACGCCATCGTCTTGTCCCTGCTCTCGGAAGAGGCCCCGCACCAGATCGTGTGCGCGCCCGGCAACGCCGGCATCGCGGCGAGCGGGGTCGAGACCGTCGATCTCGCGTTCACTGATCCGGTCGCCGTGACGAAGTTCGTGGCGGATCGCGGTTTCGACCTCGTCATCATCGGCCCCGAGGCGCCGCTCGTCGCAGGCGTGGCCGACCCGCTGCGCGAGGGCGGCGTTCCCGTCTTCGGCCCGAACGCCGACGCGGCCCAGCTCGAGGGTTCGAAGGCCTTTGCGAAGCGCATCATGGACGAGGCGGGGGTGCCAACGGGCCGCGCCGCGCACGTCGCGAGCGCCGCCGACGCGGGCGCCGTGCTCGACGAGTTTGGCGCCCCCTACGTGGTGAAGGCCGACGGGCTCGCTGCGGGCAAGGGTGTGCTCGTGACCGAGGATCGCGACGCCGCGATCGCCCACGTCGCTACCTGGGCCCCGCACGGCGAGGTGCTCGTCGAGGAGTTTCTCGACGGCCAGGAGGTCTCGCTCTTCTTCTTTGCCGACGGCAAGGACGTGGTCGCGCTCACGCCGGCGCAAGACTACAAGCGCATCTTCGACGGCGACCAGGGCCCGAACACCGGCGGCATGGGAGCGTACTCGCCGCTGCCGTGGCTACCGGGCGGCACCGAGGCCTTCGTCGAGGAGATCAAGCAGACCGTCGCGATTCCCACCGTGCGCCAGCTCGCAGCCGAGGGCGCGCCCTTCATCGGGCTGCTCTACTGCGGCCTCATCGTCACCCCGAAGGGCGTGCGCGTCATCGAATTCAACGCACGCTTCGGCGACCCCGAGACCCAGGTCGTGCTCGCGCGGCTCGAGTCGCCGCTGAGCGAGTACCTGCTTGCGGCCGCCGAGGGCGACCTGGCGCGGCTGCCCGAGCCGACGTTCTCAGACGAGCCCGCGATGATCGTGGTGCTCGCGAGCGAGGGTTACCCGGGCGACGTCGCGACGGGGCGCGAGATCACCGGCCTCGATGCCGCTGCCGCGGTGACGGGAGTGCACCTGGTGCACGCGGCTACGGCGCGCACGCAGGCGGGCGGGTGGATCGCGACCGGCGGGCGTGTGCTCGGCGTCGTGGCGCGCGGATCGGGCTTCGCAGAGGCCCGCGCCCGGGCCTACTCCGCGCTCAACGAGATCGACCTCGAGGGCGGGCAGTTTCGCACCGACATCGCAGAGCGCGTGGCGTAGCTCGCGGTGGTCGCTGCGCTCATACGGCCCGCTCACGGGACCTGCAGCGCCCACGGCACCAGCTGCACCCATGGCGCCAGCTGCGCCCACGACACCAGCTGCGCCCACGACACCAGCTGCGCCCACTAGGCAATCTGCCGCCAATAGGCCAGAATCAAGCGATTCTGTGCTGCGGGCCGCGGATTACATATCGAGCGCAGGGGCTTTCGAGCGACCCTATGGGGCGACCACGCGGGGCCTGGACGGAGCCTGGGCGCCGCCCAGCAGCGGGCATAGCTCTCGCTGTAGGCTACGGGGCGGCCACGCGGAGCCTGGGCGCTGCTCGGCAGCGGCCGTGAGCCTCGCTGTGGGCTAGGGTTTGCCGCCCTGTTCGCCACGTATGAGGCTGTCGAAATCAGGCTCGGGGTTCGGCTCGGGGTTCGGCGCAGACTCGGGCTCGGCCGCTTCTGGCTCGGCCACGTCTGCCTCAACCGGCTCAGGCGCAGCTAGCTCGGGGTCGGTCGGCTCGACGGCCTCGGCATCGGACTCGGTCGACCCGGGCTCGGCGGCATCAGCAGCCTCGAACTCAGCAGCGCCGGACTCAGCAGTCTCCGGCTCGTCAGCCCCGGGCTCGTCAGCAGCATCAGCCACCGGCTCGGCGGCCCCGGGCTCGTCAGCCACGGGCTCGGCGGCATCCGCCGCCCCGGCGTCGGGCACAGCGGGGGAATCGTTCTCCACAGGCACTACCTGCTGCGGCGCAGCCGCGGGAGCCGCACGCCGCAGCACCTCGGCGAGGTCGCTGAGCAGGTCGATCCAGCTCTGCTGGGCATCGGCGGTGCGCTCGAACGCGTCGGGGAACAGGCCGAACCCGGTTTCGGTCACAATGATGTCGGTCTCTGCGGCCTGCGACCTCAGCGAGATGAGCACTGCCGTCTCGTGCTCGTCGGCGCCGTCGCGCCACCGGAAGCCGAGCGCGTGCCCATCGATGAACACATCGATCGCCCCGACGGCGCTTCTGCCAGCGGCCTCTGACCCCGTTCCGTCGACCCACTGCTCAGAGATCGCACCGCCGAAGACGGCCTCGAGTTCGGCGTCGGGCCACCAGCTTGCGCGCAGCTCCGGGTCGACGATGTAGCTCCATGCAAGCTCTCGCGCAGCACTCACACGCACACGCGCAATCACCGGTCCGACAGCAGCCATGACACTCGCCCTTCACTCTGTTCCCATCATCATATTCGCGCACGGCGCCCGCCGCCCGGCGAGCGGTCACACGCGATCCGCCCACGCCGCCCGGCGAGCGGTCACACGCGATCCGCCCACGCCGCACGCCAGCGGCTACGCATCGCCAAGCGCGGGGTGGGAGAATGGTCGAGTGAACGCTCTTCCCACTCCCCTCGCGCTGCCCGGCTGGACCCACACCTACTCGGGGAAGGTACGCGACCTGTACGTACCCGAGGGCGCCGACCCCGCGACCTCGCCCTACCTGCTTGTTGTCGCGAGCAACCGGGTGAGCGCCTTCGACTTCGTGCTCGAGCCACCGATTCCGGGTAAGGGCGCGCTGCTCACTGCGCTGTCGAATTGGTGGTTCTCGCGAATCCCGCTCGCGAACCACCTCGCGACCGACGGCGGAGCCCCCGCGGTGCCCGAGGCTGTGGCAGACCGCGCGGTCGTCTCGCGCCGCCTCGACATGTACCCCGTCGAGTGCGTGGTGCGCGGGGCGCTCACCGGCTCGGGGCTGCTCGAGTACCAGCAGACGGGAGCCGTGTGCGGCATCGAGCTGCCGGCCGGCCTGAGCGACGGCGACCTGCTCGACGAGCCGATCTACACGCCGGCGTACAAGGCGCCGTACGGCGAGCACGACGAGAACATCACGTTCGAGCGCTCCGTCGAGCTCGTCGGCGCCGACGTCGCGACGGCGCTGCGCGATGCGTCGCTCAAGATTTTCACCGAGGCGCGCGAGCTCGCCGCCGAGCGCGGGGTCGTGCTCGCAGACACGAAGTTTGAGTTCGGCAAAGACCCCGTCACCGGTGAGCTCGTGCTCGCAGACGAGGTGCTCACGAGCGATTCGTCGCGCTACTGGGATGCCACGGCGTATTTCGACGAGAGCCTCTCAGGCTCCGCGAAGCTCGCATCGTTCGACAAGCAGATCGTGCGCAACTGGCTCGCTGCAAACTGGGATAAGCAGGGCGAGCCCCCAGTGCTCCCCGGCGAGATCGTCGCCCAGACCCACGGTCGCTACCGCGAGCTCTACGTGCGCCTCACGGGCTCGGAGCCCGACTTCGCGCCGCCCACCGCCTGAGGCCCCCGGGCCGCTTCAACACAGCGGCGCCCACAGCCTGAGCACCCCTGCGCCGGTTCAACCCAGCGGCGCTACAGCCCCCTGGCGAGCCGCGCAAACGTGTCGGCAACCGGCTCCGAGCGGGCGCTCCGGTAGCCTGTGCCAGCCCACAGGTGCAGCCTGTCGCTGTCGCCAGCTGCGCCCGCCCGCCCGCGCAGCTCGCGCGTGAGGTGGTGCACCGCTGGGTAGGCCGTGATCTCGTGCGGGCCGTGGCGGTCGATAAAACCGTTGCGCAGGGCCCGCGCCGGGCGGCCAGTGAACGCGCGCGTCCCCACCGTCTCGGTGAACTGCTCAGCGGTAAGGGCGGCGCGGTGCGTCGGCGACGTGCCGGCTTCGTCGGTGCGCAGCAGCATGGTGCCGACGGCAACAGCCGAAGCCCCGCACGCAAGCAGCTCCCGCACCGCCTCGGGGCCGTCGACCCCGCCGGCTGCGATGAGCGGCAGCCGGCTCGCGGGTCGCACCTCGGCAAGCACCTCGGCATGCACGGCCGCCAGCACCGCGGCGGTGGCCGCATCGGCTATCCGCCGTCGCGGATCCCACGTCGCAGAGTGCCCACCGGCACGCGGGCCCTGCACGACGAGCGCGTCGACCCCGGCGTCGGCCGCCGCCCGGGCCTCAGCAGCGGTCGTGACGGTTGCAAGCACCGCGGATCCGCCCCGCCGTAGCGCCGCGATATCGCGCGCCGCGGGCAACCCGAACGTCAGCGACACCACCGGCACCGGGTGCTCGCGCAGCAGCGCCATCTTGGCGCCCCAGTCTTCGACGTCGGCGACCGGCACGGGGTCGAGCGGCACCCCGTAGGCCGCTGCCTCCGCCTCGAGCGAGGCCGCGTAGGCCGCAAATGCGGCCCGGTCGACGCGCTCCCGCGCAGCCGCCTTGGCGCGCGCGCTGTCTGGCACGAACAGATTCACGCCGAACGCGTCGGTCTGCTCGCGGAGCGCGTCGACCTCGGCGGCGAGCCCGGCAGCGGTCTTATACCCACCTGCGAGAAACGGGAACGCCCCGGCCGCGCTCGCCGCGCCTGCCAGCGCGACGGTCGTCGCCCCGCCAGCCATCGGGGCGGCGACGAGGGGCAGTTCGCTCGGCAGAAAACCGGGGGTCATGCGGTTACTCCTTGGCATTCGTTGGCGGGGGCTGCTCCGGGTGAAGCGGCGCCTATAGCCAGGGTAGACTTGATCTGCACGCATCCCGTTAATTCCGCGAACCTGGAGGCACTCCTTGCCCACGATTGTTGTTGATGTCATGCCCAAGGCCGAACTCCTCGACCCGCAGGGTAAGGCGACGACGGGGGCGCTCGAGCGCCTCGGTCACGGCAAGTTTGAAAACGTGCGGATCGGCAAGCGCTTCGAGCTGACCGTCGAGGGCGACGTTACCGACGAGGTGCTCGCAGAGGTGCGCCAGGTGGCCGACGAGATTCTGTCGAACTCGGTCATCGAAGACGTCGTCGCGATCTCCGTCGACGGCACCGCGGTCGAGGCACGCTAATGGCGACCCGCATCGGTGTAGTCACCTTCCCCGGTTCGCTCGACGACCGCGACGCGCAGCGCGCCGTTCGCCACGTCGGCGCGGAACCCGTTGCGCTCTGGCACGCCGACCACGACCTGCAGGGCGTCGACGCGATCGTCTTGCCAGGCGGCTTCAGCTACGGCGATTACCTGCGCCCCGGCGCGATCGCTGCGCTCGCCCCGATCATGACAGAGATCGTTGAGGCGGCCGGCAAGGGCATGCCCGTGCTCGGCATTTGCAACGGCTTTCAGATGCTCGTCGAGGCGCACCTGCTGCCCGGCGGGCTGATTCGCAACGCGCACCAGCAGTTCATTCGCCGCGACCAGCGCCTCGTCGTAGAGAACGCTTCGACCGCCTGGACGAATTCGTTCGAGCAGGGCCAGGAGATCACCATTCCCCTGAAGAACGGTGACGGCGGCTACATCGCGAGCGACGAGACCCTCAAGCAGCTCGAGGGCGACGGCCTCGTCGCATTCCGCTACGCCGGTATCAACCCGAACGGCTCGCTGAACGACATCGCCGGCCTCACGAACGCCGCCGGCAACGTCGTCGGCCTGATGCCGCACCCCGAGCACGCGATCGAGGAGGGCTTCGGCCCGAACACCCCGGCAGCGATGCGCTCGGGCGTCGACGGGCTTGCGTTCTTTGAGAGCGCGCTCAGCGCGATCTCGGCGCGGGTCTAGGGGTTTTCGGGGGCGGATCGGCGGCTTTCTGACGCCCCGCCCGCGCGGGCTCGCGCACGCCCGCACGCCCGCACAATCACCAAGTCGATGTCAGTTTGCCCCAGAAATCTCCGCTGTCGCGGGGGTTGAGTCGGGCAAACTGACATCGACTTTTGTGTGCCAGGGGTGGCGGGGTCGGGGCCCGGCCGTTACACCCTGTAGTAGATCGCCACCTTCTTGCTCTCGTGCTCGATGACCTCGACCTCGGTGCCGAACACCTGCTCGAGCACCTCGGGCGTCATGATCTCGTCGGGGGTGCCAGAGGCGACGAGACGGCCGTCGGCGAGCGCAATGATGCGATCGGCATAGGCAGAGGCAAAGTTCACGTCGTGCACGACGAGCACAATCGTCTTGCCGAGAGCGTCGGCTGCCGCGCGCAGCTGCCGCATCATGCCGGCGGCGTGGCGCATGTCGAGCCCGGTGAGCGGCTCGTCGAGCAGCACGTAGTCGGTGTCTTGCGCGAGCACCATCGCAACGAATGCGCGCTGGCGTTGCCCGCCCGAGAGCTCGTCGATGAATCGATCTTCCATGCCGGCGAGGTCGAGGAACGCGATTGCCGCGTGGATAGCACGCCTGTCGGCCTCGGTCGTGCGCCCCGCCGAGTGCGGGAAGCGCCCGAAGGTGACGAGCTGGCGCACCGTGAGCCTGGCCATGAAGTGGTTCTCCTGGCGCAAGATCGAGACAACCTTCGCAAGCTCCTTCGGCTTCGCCTGTGTCACGTCGAGCCCGCCGACAGTGACGGTGCCTGCGTCGGCGCCAAGGAGCCTGCCGATGATAGTGAGCATCGTCGACTTGCCAGCGCCGTTCGGGCCTATGAGCGCGGTGATGCCACCCGGCTCGATCGCGAGGTCGATCGGGCCGAGCACTCGCTTGCCGGCGTACTCTTTGCCGACGGAGGTGAGCTGAATCAACGCAGCCCCTTTCTGAGCAGAACGATGAGGAAGAGCAGGCCGCCAGCGAACTCGATGATCACGGTGACGAGGCCACCCGCCGAGAAGATGTGCTTGAGCACGAACGTCGCGCCGATAAGCGTCACGAGCCCGATGCCGATCGCCAGCGGGAGCACCTCGCCGTGTGAGTCGTTTCGGGCGAACTGGTAGGCCAGCGTCGCGACGAGGAAGCCGTAGAAGGTCATCGGCCCAACCATCGTGACAGACACCGAGATCAGCACGGCAACGAGCACGAGGATCGTGACGATCTCGCGCCGGTAGTTCACCCCGAGGCTGACCGAGGCCTCGCGGCCAAGCGCGATCACGTCGAGCACGCGGCGCTTGCGCCACACATAGATGAGCACTCCGAGCGCGATCGCCGCGGCGAACGGCAGGTAGGCGGTGTTTGCCTGGCCGATGCTGCCGAAGAGCTTCGCGCTGAGCACGTCAAACTCACTGGGGGTGAGCAGTCGCTGCATGAACGTCGACACGGAGCCGAAACCGATGCCGAGGACGATGCCGACGAGCAGCAGCAGGTGCAGGTTTGCGCGCTTGCCCGAGAACAGCCACCCATAGAGCGCCGTCGCGAACAGCACCATGAGGCCGCTCTGGGCGAGAATCTTTGGGATGCCCTCGAGCCCCGCCGCAGCCGACCCGAAGACAAACACGAGCGCGGTCTGAGTGAGCACGTAGAGCGCGTCGAAGCCGAGAATCGACGGGGTGAGAATGCGGTTCGAGGTCGCGGTATGGAACAGCACTGTTGCGACTGCCTGGCAGACGGCGACGAGCGCGATCGTGCCGAGCGAGGCGAAGCGCGAGCGCACGATCACCCAGTAGCCTGCGCTGCCCGGGTTGGCCGGGTTCGCATAGACGAGAATGGCGATCGCGAGCGCGATTGCCACGCCGTACACAATGACGAGCGGGAGGGCGCGCTTCCAGCGGGGCTCGGCCGGGAGGGGCTCTTCCGGGAGCAGCCCCACCGGGCTGAGCATTTCGATGTTACGCACGGGAGCGGCTCCTCAACAGAATCGCGATGAAGACGACCGACCCGACCATGCCGAGCACCATCGAGACGGGCACTTCGAACGGCATGCGAATCGTTCGCCCGATGAGGTCACACACGGTCACGAGCGCGATGCCCCCGAGGCACACCCACGGCAGGTTGCTGCGCACGTTGTCGCCGCGCAGCATTGCGACGATGTTGGGCACGACGAGCCCGATGAATGGGAGGAAGCCGACGACGACGGTCGTCACGCCCGCCGCGATCGCGACGAGCGCGGTGCCCGCGATCAGGATCGTCTCGTAGCGCACCCCGATGCTCGTTGCGACGTCACGGCCGAGGCCAGCAACGGTGATTCTGTCGGCGAGCAAGAACACGAGGATGGTGACGATCGCGACGATCCAGAGCACCTCGTAGCGGCCGCGCACGACGCTCGTGAAGCTGCCCATGAACCACGTGCCGACCATCTGCAGCAGGTTGAACTGCACCGCAAGGAAGGTGGTCACCGCGCTCACGACCGCTCCGAGCATGATGCCGATGAGCGGCACAACGAGGGTGGATCGAATCACGATGCGGCGCAGAATCAGCATGAACGTCATGGCGCCAACAAACGCGAACACACTCGAGACGACCATGCGCCCGACCAGCCCGAAGTCTGGCACGAGCAGCGTGGTCAGGAGGAGCCCAAGCGCCGCCCACTCTGTTGTGCCCGAGGTTGTCGCGTCGACGAATCGATTTTGCGTGAGCATCTGCATCACGAGGCCACTCGCTGCCATGGCGGCACCCGCGAGCAGTAGCGCCAGGGTACGCGGCACGCGCGTGATCCAGATCATTTCACTGCCGAGCTCGCCCTCGGAGATGTCGTACACCCCGACGAGCAGCGAAACGACGAGGAGCCCAGCGACCCCGAGTACTGCGAGGGCGAGTGGCCACCACTTGGCTCGCGGCGCCTCGGCGATCTCTGGCTCGGAGGGTGCGGCCGGGGTGGCCACGGTGCCGCGCACCGGGGCCTCCCCGCCGTTCACGCGAGAGCGCCCGCTTCTCGAAGCGGGCGCTACTCCACCACCGTCGCCGGAGGCACTGTGCTGGTTACTCATGCAGCTTTGAAGGCATCCCGAATCTGGGCGAAGAGGCCCGTGTACGCCTGAATGTCTTCGGTGAGGTAGAAGTTCGCGTCAAGGTAGACGATCTGCTTCTTCGACACTGCGGTCACGTTCTGCAGCGCCTCCGAGCCCGCAATGAGCTCGTCTGCCGGCGCCGAGCCCGGCTCGAGGTCCTCTGGAGCGAACGATGCGTCGCGGTCGAGCACGATTGCCCAGTCGGGGTTTGCTGCCGCGATCGCCTCGACGGAGATGTCGTCGCCGTGCGAAGTGTCTTCGGCCTCCTGCTCAATGGCGGGAACGAGGCCGAGGGCCGGGAATACCGGGCCGACCGAGCGGCCGGTGTTCGCCGCAACGTACTCGACCTTGCCGCCCGAGGTGATGAGCCCCATAACGGTGTCGGTGCCGTTGTAGGCCTCCTTGGCCTCGGCGATGGTCGAGTCGAGCTTCTCGTTCAGCTCGGTCGCCTCGTCTTCGTGGTCGAAGATCTGGCCGAGAATCGTGGTGCTGCGCTTGAGCTCGCTCATGAGGTCTTCGCCCTCGCGGGGCGAGAAGTCAAGCACGACCGCATCGGGGTTCTGCGCCTTGATGTCTTCGTACTGGCTGCTGAAGCGGTAGCCAGCGATGATCACATCGGGCTCCGCTGCGACGATGACCTCGAGGTTTGGCTCGCGGTGGTTGCCGACGTCGATCACTGACTCGTTGTCGACATAGTTCGGCCAAACGGAGCCCATGATGCCCTTGGGGGCAGCGGCAAGCTCGACATTCCAGCTATCGAGCGTCTCAAAGACGTGGTTGTCAAGCGCGACGACAGTCTCGGGGTTCACAGGAACTTCAACGGTTCCGTAGTTATCAGTAATCGAGACAGTCGACGCGCCTTCGGGCTTGGTCTCAGCCTCTTCAGCCGGCGAAGAGCTGCAAGCGGAGAGGACGAGCGCGGCGCCCGCAGCCATGGCTGCGAGGCCCACAAGGCGCGGCCTGCGGGAGGTTCGGAGAGTCACGGTAATGAATTCCTTTGAGTGGGGGAGGTTCATGGCGCACCAACTTCCGGTCGGAAGCGAAGAGGGGCCTCGAGCGAGCCCGTGCACTGGGCATCATTCCGCCGTTGGACCCTGCTTAGGCAAGCCTAACCTTGAATTCATCTGATGTTCAAGCCATTCGGCCAAATATCATTCTGACCAGCACATCTTCCCGCGAGGAGTTACTCCGGCAGCGCGAACCCATAGGTGAGGAGCCGCAGCGGGCTCCCATCGGCGAGCGTGATCTCGCGTTCGCGGTCGCGCAACCGGTCGAACCCGAGGCGCTCGTACAATCGCCAGGCGGCCCCCATGAGCGGGCTCGTTTCGAGCGTCAACCCGCTCGCACCGCGAATCGTCGCGAGTGCGATGCTGTGCTGGGTGAGCAGCGCCCCAATTCCCCGCCCCCGCGCGGCACGCGAGACACCGAGCAGGCGAATGTCCATTTCGCCACTGCGCGCAACGCTCGTGAGGAGCTCACGGATCCGCGGCGTCGTAACGGTTCCGAGCAGCTCCCCGCTCGCGCAATCTTCGGCGACCCACACCTGGGAGGTCGCCACCCGCCCCGCGACATCCGCGATATCCGCGAGATAGGCGGGGTCGAGATGGGCGTAGTCATCGCGATACGCGGCGAGCACGAGGTCGCTGACCGCGGAGATCTCGTCGGGGCGGATCAGCCGCACCCGCACATCATCGCGCCCCTGCAGTGGGTATCGATAGCTCAGAGAGCCGCCGTAGCCTGCGCTGGGCACGGCCTCGTCAAGCTCAGGGGTGCGCTCAAAACCGAGCCGCTCGTAGAGGTGCTGCGCTGGGTTCTTCACCCCGGTGTCGAGCCGCAGCGCCGTTGCGCCCCACCCGAGTGCCTCTTCAAGCCCCGCACGCACGAGCGCGGCGCCGTACCCGCGGCCCCGCACACGGGGGGCCACGGCGACGAGCCTGAGCTCGGCCTCGCCAGGGCCAGCGAGCTTCGCGAACGAGCTGCCGTGTCTGAGCACAGAGGCGGCCCCGACCATTTCGCCCTGCTCCTCAGCGATGAGCACGCGGCCGGCTGCATCGCGGCCGGCCGTGTCGCGTTCGACCCGGCCCCAAGCTTCATTTTGCGCGAGCTCGGGCGCATATGGCCCTGCCGCGTAGGCCGCATGCAACAGCGCGGCCTCTGCCGGGTACTCGTCAGGGTGGATCGGGCGAATCAACGGGACATACTCGGCATTCACCCAGCAATTCTAGTGCCGCCGGAAAACCTGTCGCGCGCAGGCCGAACCCGGGCACTCGGGAGGCTAGAACTTGGGTGGCAGCGGTGCGCCGGGCACCGAGAAGTCAGGTTGGCCGTCTGCTCGCGCCGGGATCGGGCGCCCGTCTGCGAACGTCGGCCACGGGAGCAGCACCTCGGACGGGGCCGCCTGAGCTGGCTGCTGGGCTGGCTGCTGAGCTGGCTGCTGGGCGGCCTGTGCCGCGTGCTGTTCTCCCGCGGCCTGCTGGGTGACCTGGGGCACGGGGCCTGGAGCCGGGGCAGCCGGGGCGACATACGGCGGCACTGGTTGAGCTTGCTTCGCAGCAGCGCGCTTCGCGGCTCGGGCTTCTGAGTTGTTTGCCCAGCGCAGCAGCAGCGTGATCGAGAGCCCGAGGGCGGTGAGAATCAGCACGGCCGTCGCGATCTTCCAGTAGAGATCGGGGATGCGCAGGCTAAACGCCTCGATACCGACGGGGGCGGTGAAGAGAATGCCAGACAGCACCGCGAGCACGCTCGTGGCAAAGGCGAACCTGTTCCCCGCGTCATCGCGTTCGTCGCCGAGACGCAGCAGCACCTCGCAGCACACGATCACGAGCCGCGTCACGAGAATCACGAGGAACGACTTCCAGAAGATCTCGAGCATGAGCGTGTACGAGTTGTACGGCGTCATCCAGATCACGACGAGCAGCAGGCCGAGGATGTAGGTATTCGCGATGAGCGCGACCGGGGCATACCACTCGTTCGTGCGTTCCCGACTCGTGTCGATAGCGGTGAGCACAACAAAGACCGCGAACAGCGCAAACGTCGAGAAGACTCGTTCGAACCTGCCCTCGAAATCGCCAATAAACAGCAGGGAGATAGACGCGAGGGTCAAGCCGATAAGCAGAATGATGCTCACCCGCAAGAACATCGAAAGCTTCTTCTTCACCGGCGCGACGGCCGCATGATCGATCGCGGGCGCGACTCCCTCAGGTGCGGCGGCGGTTCTCGCGTCGCCCGCGCTGGCCTGCTGCGGTGTGTGGTTCTCGCTCATAGTTCTCAGTCTGTCACCTGTGGGCTGCAAACTGCCAGAAATCGTTTCGCAAACACCATTCTCTACGCCCGCTCCTGCCGCGGCAGCGGCGGGATTTTCTCGGTACGAAAGCCGCGTAGACTGAGGGGGTGACTGACTTCGCTGCCTCTTCATCCCGCCCCGATACGGTTGCCGACGCGGCCGCCACCCCCGAGAAAGAACAGCCATACGCTGCTCTCGGGCTTAAGCCAGACGAGTACGACAAGATCCGCGAGATCCTCGGCCGCCGCCCCACCTCGGGCGAGCTCGCCATGTACTCGGTCATGTGGTCCGAGCACTGCTCGTACAAGTCGTCGAAGATCTACCTGCGCCAGTTCGGCAAGAAGGTCAACGACAAGATGAAGGAGCGCCTGCTCGTCGGCATGGGCGAGAACGCCGGCGTTGTCGACGTGGGCGAGGGCCTCGCGGTCACCTTCAAGGTCGAAAGCCACAACCACCCCTCATACATTGAGCCGTTCCAGGGCGCCGCGACCGGCGTCGGCGGCATCATCCGAGACATCATCTCGATGGGCGCGCGCCCGGTCGCTGTGATGGACCAGCTCCGCTTCGGTGCAATCGATGACCCCGACACCGCACGCGTCGTGCACGGCGTCGTCTCGGGCATCTCCTCGTACGCGAACTGCCTCGGCCTGCCAAACATCGGCGGCGAGACCGTGTTCGACGGCGTCTACCAGCAGAACCCGCTCGTGAACGCGCTCGGCGTCGGCGTGCTCCGCCACGAAGACCTCCACACCGCGAACGCGTCGGGCCTCGGCAACAAGGTCGTGCTCTTCGGCGCCCGCACCGGCGGCGACGGCATCGGCGGCGCGTCGATCCTCGCCTCTGACTCGTTCGACGAGGGCGGCCCGACCAAGCGCCCCGCAGTGCAGGTCGGCGACCCCTTCGCCGAGAAGGTACTCATCGAGTGCTGCCTCGAGCTATTCCAGGGCGAGCTCGTCGAGGGCATTCAAGATCTCGGCGCGGCAGGCATCTCCTGCGCGACGAGCGAGCTCGCAGCCAACGGCGACGGCGGCATGTTCATCGAGCTCGACAGCGTGCTGCTGCGCGACCCCTCGCTCACCGCCGAAGAGATCCTCATGTCAGAGAGCCAGGAGCGCATGATGGCGATCGTCGCTCCCGAGAAGCTCGACGAGTTCCTCGCGGTCACCGCGAAGTGGGACGTCGAGACGAGCGTGCTCGGCGAGGTCACCGACACGAACCGCCTCATCATCAACTGGCGCGGCGAGGAAATCGTGAACGTCGACCCGTCGACCGTCGCCGTCGATGGCCCCGTCTACGAGCGCCCCGTCGCCTACCCGACGTGGATCGACGCGCTCCAGGCAGACTCCGTGAACGCGGCCGGCCTCGCCCGCAACGACTCGGGCGACGCGCTGCGCGAGCAGCTGCTCGCCGTCTCGTCGTCGCCGAACCAGGCAGACGTGTCGTGGGTCACGAACCAGTACGACTACTACGTCGGCGGCAACACCGCACTGTCGTTCCCCGACGGCGCCGGCATGATCCGCGTGAACGAAGAGACCGGCCTCGGCATCGCGATCTCGACCGACGCAAACGGCCGCTACTGCCAGCTCGACCCCTACGCTGGCGCGCAGCTCGCGCTCGGCGAGGCGTACCGCAACGTCGCAACCTCGGGGGCGGTTCCGACCGCCGTCACCGACTGCCTGAACTTCGGCAGCCCCGAGAACCCCGAGGTCATGTGGCAGTTCTCGCAGGCCGTCGAGGGTCTCTCAGACGCGTGCCTCTCGCTCGAGGTGCCCGTCACCGGCGGCAACGTGTCGTTCTACAACCAGACCGGCGACACCCCGATTCACCCGACCCCCGTCGTCGGCGTGCTCGGCATCATCGACGACGTCGCCCGCCGCATCCCGTCGGGCTGGCAGGATCAGGGCGAGAACCTCTACCTGCTCGGCGTCACCCGCGACGAGCTCGACGGCTCGGCCTGGGCCGAGGCCGTGCACTCGCACCTCGGCGGGCTCCCCCCGAAGGCTGACCTCGACGCAGAGCGCACGCTCGCCGAGCTGCTCCACGCGGCGAGCCAGGGCGGGCTGCTCTCGGCCGCTGTCGACCTGTCGGAGGGTGGCCTCGCGCAGGCCGTCGTCGACGGGGCGCTGCGCTTCGGCATCGGCGCCCGCGTGTGGATCGAAGAGATCATGCAGCGCGACGGCGTCGACGCGGTCTCGGCACTCTTCTCGGAGACCCAGGGCCGCGTGCTCGTCGCGGTTCCCCACGAGGAAGACGTGAAGTTCCGTGGACTCTGCGAGGGTCGCAACTACCCGGTGCTGAAGGTCGGCGTCACCGACCTCGCGGGCGACGACGCTGCGATCGAGCTGCAGGGCCGCTTCACGCTGCCACTCTCGGAGCTGCGCGCTTCGGTGCAGGCCACGCTGCCGGCCGCGTTCGGGCCGGTCATCGCGGAGTAGTTACAACTAGCGACGTAACCTCTCGCTGAATACGAACACGGGCCGGGCGATTTTCGCCTGGCCCGTGAGATTTTCCGGGGCGCCGAGCGACCAAACACGTGCGTTCTAAGGCAAATTTGCCTCAACGACTCGCGAGGCATGGATTCTGAGTCACCTGCAACGACCCGACCCTCACCAGTCACGAACAATCGACCATAAGGCAACAAAAGGAGTTTATTTATCAAACCTGTATAGCTAATTTCACAGTAATAGTCTACTCTTTTAGTGCCGAGCTCATCATTGAGTCTTGTACTGTAGTTGAGAGACAACAACTGGCCACGGCAGTTGGCCCAGAGAATTCGCGAGTGAAGCCGAACCGACGCTCTATGGGAGTTTTGTGGCCGATCTGAACGCACTTGATTCTTCGTCTCTGGCTACAGTTAGCTTGACGCTCAGACCATTGGAATGAACGTCAAATTAGCGGTCAGGAGACGATGTGTTTTCGAAGCAAGATCCCAACGCGGCCAGTCGCACTCCTCGCAAGAAGGTTGTCGCCTCGGCAGCTGTAATCGCGGTTGCGATGGTGTTCCTGAATGTCTCACCCGCCAACGCCTATCAGCTGACGGGATGCAAGTTTCCTCAGCGAATCATGTATGTGGAATCAAGCGGCGTCCCGAGCGGAAAATGGAGCGAATCGTTAGGGTCTGCAATAACGCAGGTCAGAGATCGCACAAATGCTACGTTGATCTCGCGTTCTACCGGTCAGATAAGCACAGAAGCCAGGCTCTACGGCAACACAGGCTGGAATGCCCAAGCGACTTGGTGGTGCTTTTTGGGTGCTACTTCTTCAGCGAAGATCGAGATGAATCGGTCAGCCTCAGAGATGGCTAATGGCACGGCCGCCCGGGTATCCCTAACCTGGCAACACGAGTTTGGTCACGCACTCGGATTAGCCCACATTGATAACACCAGTCGCGTCATGTATGGAAAGGGCACCCAGACGCCTTGGAACCTCGGGATCCGGAATCTTACCGCCGGTGATATCCGCGGAATCAACGCACTTTACTGAGAGATTCGAGGAGAGGATATGTCCAGTTTAAGAAGAGGGTTCACAGTATTCGCTCTGGTCGCGCTGTCAACTGCGTTGGTGTCGGGTTGCACCCAACAGCGAGCGAACTCTTCGTTCGATCGCGAGCAAATCTATGCGTCTGCAATCGAAATGCGTGAGGACAGTGACCTTGTTGCGATCGGCACAGTTAATCAAATTCGTGAGGCCCAGGACATCGAGGGCTCCGACACAATCATCACTATCTCTGAGGTCGATATGAAGGAAGTCGTGAAGTGGGACGACAAGGTCGATTCAAGAATTGGTGATGTCATCGAAGTACGACAGTTCGGGAGCAAAGATTCTGGGAGTGCTGCGCCCCCCGTCACACTTCTCGAAGCAGGAAAGACGTACCTTCTCTTTCTCACTAGTTCAGGATTGGGCGGGGAGCTTGCTGCTCAGTACTACGTCACTGGCGCTAGCGCTGGCCTGTACGAACCTCGCCAAGATGTGCGCAGATCCGGCCAGCCCGACTTGCTGAGTCTGGAGTTCAAACAGGTTGATCCTACCGAGGAAGAACCTGCTTTGGTCTCAGTAGTACCGAAAGACATTGGTTAGGCCCGCATCTTCTTCCACCAAGTTGTTGAGCAGACGCTTTCGGTAGGGCGCGCGTGGGTCAAACCGGAGCAGGCGCAGGGCTATCTAGGAGCGCGACTGCAGGGGCGGAGCAGGATAGCTTTCACTCATAACCAATTGCGGTCATGGGTGATGAAAGAGCTCTACGTGGCTGAGCATCGACAAATCGTACTGTCGCTACTTGAGCAGCGCTCCTAGCAGCACGTCGATATATTGGGAGGAAGCAGGTCACTAGCGCGAAATTCATGCCGACCATATCTCAGAGACCCAGGGACGCGTGCTCGTCGCGGTTCCCCACGAGGAAGACGTGAAGTTCCGTGGACTCTGCGAGGGTCGCAACTACCCGGTGCTGAAGGTCGGCGTCACCGACCTCGCGGGCGACGACGCTGCGATCGAGCTGCAGGGCCGCTTCACGCTGCCGCTCTCGGAGCTGCGCGCTTCGGTGCAGGCCACGCTGCCGGCCGCGTTTGGCCCGGTCATCGCGGAGTAATACGCCGCGGCCCGGGGCCCGTGCGGCCCGGGGCCCTCGGTAGCCCGGCGCAAACGGGGAGGGTGTCACCAAGTTGGTGACACCCTCCCCGTTTGTGTTGGGACGCCAGCACTGCGCGGCCGCAGTGGCGGCCCTGCGCTGCATTCCCTCGGCGATCCACCACCAATAGCACCGAACCGGCGGCCTGTGACCGACCCTGTGCAGATTACCTATCGGGGCGCAGCTGCGGCAGCCGCAGCGGTGGCGGGAGCCTCCTACGCCGCTTGCGCGGCCGCAGCAGCCCGCGCGGCGGCCGGCAGCGCCTCCGCGACGCGCCCGATCACCCGGTCGTCGTGGGCCGCGCTCACAAACCAGGCCTCGAACGCGCTCGGCGGCAGGTTGACGCCGCCTGCGAGCATCGCGTGGAAGAACGCCCGGTGCGCCGCGGTGTCTTGCCGCAGCACATCGTCGTAGTTCGCGGGCGCGACCGGGTAGTCGCCGAACAGCACGCTGAGGAGGGTGCCCGCCCGCTGCACCCGGTGCGCGACCCCGGCAGCGGTGAGCGCGTCTTCTACCTCAACGGCGAGCGCGTCGGCGGCAGCGGCGAGGTGGTCGTAGACGGTGGCGTCGGCGTTTCGCAGGGTCGCGAGCCCGGCGGCAACGGCGAGCGGGTTTCCCGACAGGGTGCCGCCCTGGTAGACGGGGCCGAGCGGGGCGAGCTGCTCCATGAGGTCGCGCCTGCCGCCGAGGGCCGCGAGCGGCAGCCCGCCGCCGACGACCTTGCCGAAGGTGAAGAGATCGGGGCGCAGCCCGTCGGGCATCGTCTCGCGTTCAATGCCCCAATACCCAGCGCTGCCCGCCCGGAACCCGGTGAGAACCTCGTCGGTGATGACGAGGGCCCCGTGCGCGTGTGCTGAGCGGATGAGGCCCTCGGTGAAGCCCGGGTCTGGCGGGAGGATGCCCATGTTCGCCGCGGCCGACTCGGTGATGACGGCGGCGATCTGACCCGGGTGCGACTGGAACGCGTGCTCGAGCGCTGCGAGGTCGTTGTAGGGCAGCACGAGGGTCTGCGCCGCGGTCTCGGCGGTCACGCCCGCCGACCCGGGAAGCCCAAACGTCGCGAGCCCGGAGCCTGCGGCCGCGAGCAGGCCGTCGGAGTGGCCGTGGTAGTGGCCTGCGAACTTGATGACGAGGGGCCTGCCGGTCGCGCCGCGTGCGATGCGGATCGCCGTCATGGTTGCCTCGGTGCCCGTCGATACGAGTCGCACAAGCTCAACCTCGGGCATGCGCCGAATGATCTCATCGGCAAGCTCGTACTCGCCCGGCACCGACGCGCCAAACCCGAGCCCATTCGCGGCGGCCTGCTGCACCGCCTCGACGACCGCGGGGTGCGCGTGGCCGAGGAGCGCCGGCCCCCAGGCGCCGACGAGGTCGACGTACTCGGTGCCATCGGCGTCGGTGACGCTCGCGCCGCTGCCGCGCACGAAGAACCGTGGCGTCCCACCCACCGAGCCAAAGGCCCGCACGGGCGAGTTCACGCCGCCGGGGATCACGGCGGCGGCGCGCGCAGCGTACTCGGCGCTCAGCGCGGTCGGTGCGGTCGGTGCGCCTGGCGCCGTGGGTGCGCCAGGCGCGGTCGTGGCGGATCCTGAACCGCTGATGCCCTGCGTGACGCTCATCGGATCCACCCCGCAAGCTCGGTCGCGAAGTAGCTGAGGATGGCATCGGCCCCCGCGCGCTTGATGCTCAGCACCGACTCCTCGATCACCCGTTGGCGGTCGATCCACCCGTTCTGGGCCGCCGCCTCGATCATCGCCGCCTCGCCCGAGACCTGGTAGGCCCACACGGGCACGCTGCTCGCGTGAGCCACGTCAGCGAGCACATCGAGGTAGCTCATCGCGGGCTTCACCATCACGATGTCTGCGCCCTCGGCGATGTCGAGTTCGACCTCGCGGAGGCCCTCGCGCCGGTTGGCTGGGTCCATCTGGTAGCCCTTGCGGTCGCCGGTGAGCTGCGAGTCGACGGCCTCGCGGAACGGCCCGTAGAACGCCGAAGCGTATTTAGCCGAGTACGCGAGCAGCGCCGTGTCGGCGAACCCTGCGTCGTCGAGCGCTCCGCGAACGGCGGCGACCTGGCCGTCCATCATGCCCGAAAGCCCGAGGAGCTCGGAGCCAGCCTCGGCCTGAGCGAGCGCCATCGCCCGGTACCTGTCAAGGGTGGCGTCGTTGTCGACTCCAGCCCCGTCTGCGGTGAGCACGCCGCAGTGGCCGTGGTCGGTGAACTCGTCGAGGCAGAGATCGGTCTGCACGACGAGCGCGTCGCCGACCTCCTCGCGCAGGGCGGCCGTTGCAACGTTGAGAATGCCCTGCGGGTCATCGGCGGCGCTCCCCCGGCCGTCGCGTTCGGCAGGGATGCCGAACAGCATGACGCCACCGACGCCGGCCGTCGCGGCCTCGGTTGCGGCCGCGCGCAGCGAGTCGAGCGTGTGCTGCGCAACGCCGGGCATGGAGCCAATGGGGGCGGGCGCGCTCAGGCCTTCGCGCACAAACATCGGGAGGATCAGGTCGCGCGGGTGGAGCCGTGTCTCGGCGGTCAAGCCGCGCAGGGCCGGTGTGGCGCGGAGGCGGCGCGGTCGGATCATGGGGGTCATTCGGTTGGTCCTTCGGTATCGAGGTCTCGGCTGCGCTCTGTGGCGCGGTCGGGGCTGGGTTCTGGGGGAAAGCTCGGGGCGGAACGTGGGGTATCGCCTGGGGTGCAGCCTGTCGCGGCGCGGGTGTCGTCGCCGGCGCCGGTGCCCGTGCCGGTGCCGGTTCTGGTGCCCGTGCCGGTGCCGTCGCCCGGAGATCGCCTCGCCGCAACATAGTCAGCAAGTGCTGCAACAGCGCCCTCTCCGGTGTGCACCGTGGCGACGACCGCTGCTGGCATTTGCAGCCGCGCAAGCTCGGCCGCGGTGGGCTGCCCGATCGCGACGACGATGGTCTCTTCGGGGAGCGGGCCGAAGCGCGCGGCGAGCGCCCGAGCCCCGGAGGAGCTCAGCACAAGGACTGCGCCGAGCAGCGGCCGGAGCGCTGCGTCGGCCTCGGGGTCGGCGGGTGCGGGCAGCGTGCGGTAGGCGGTTACGCGTTCTGGCGCGAGCCCGGCGGAGCTGAGCCCGAGCTCGAGCGTCGGCTCGGCGAGGTCCGAGAGCGGCAACAGCACTCGCCCGTTCCCGCCCGGCTCCGCGAGGATCGTCGCCGCCAGGTGCTCGGCGAGCCGGGAGCCCGTGAACTCCGCAGGGATCAGATCGACAGGGAAGCCCGCGGCGGTGAGCGCCGCTGCGGTTGCCGGGCCGACGGCTGCGATGCGGGGCGGTGCGCCGGTCTCTTCGGGGGCCGTTGCACGGGCACCAGCACCAGCAGCAGCAGCAGCGCGATCCGCACCGCCCGCCGGCCCCCGAATCACACCGCCAGCCGTTGGGTTCGCTCCCGCCGCGACGAATGCGCGCGCGCCGTGCGCGCTCGTGATCGCGACCCAGTCGTAGGTGCCCCGGTTGAAGCCCTCCGCGGCAGCCGCGAGCGCCGCGGGGTCTCCGGGCGGGTGCTGCTCAATGAGCGGCACGAGCGCTGGTTCGCCGCCCAGGCCGCGCACCGCCTCGGCGATCCGCTCCCCCGCCCCGCCGCCGCGCGGCACGAGCACACGCAGCCCCGCGAGCGGCCCCGCGGCGGCCCCACCCGGGGCGGGCACCGCGCGGGTGCCGCCGGGG
This sequence comes from Leucobacter albus, assembly GCF_039528015.1. Taxonomy (NCBI): domain Bacteria; kingdom Bacillati; phylum Actinomycetota; class Actinomycetes; order Micrococcales; family Microbacteriaceae; genus Leucobacter; species Leucobacter albus. Next base: position 120,687 of record NZ_BAAAKZ010000013.1, read on the forward strand.
ACCGGCACCGGGCGGGCACCGGCTGGCGGCGGGGTTTCCGCGCTCATCGGGATCCCCTGAGCGGCGCGAGCTCTTCGGCGCCGCGGGCGAGCAATTCTGCCGCGACCTTGCGCCCGAGTTCGGTGGGTGCGCCGCCGTCTGGCATGCTCGCGTCCCACTCCGTCGTCGCCTGCGCGGTGAGCTGTTCGCTGCCGTCGAGGCGATACACCGTGGCAGACAGTGTCAGGGTGCCGCCGTCGACGGCGGCGGTCGCCCCGATCGGTGCCGCGCAACCCGCTTCGAGGGTGCCGAGCAGGGCCCGCTCGGCGATCGCTTCGGCCCGCGCGATCGGGTCGTTCAGGGCGTGAAGCGCCCGCCGCATGAGCGGCTCTCCCAGATCGGCCTCGCGCGCCTCGATCGCGAGCGCCCCCTGCCCTGGCGCTGGCGGGGCGACGTCGAGCGGAAAACGCTCCGAGATGGCGACGCCGCGGCCGATGCGGTCAAGGCCCGCTGCGGCGAGTACGACGGCGTCGAGATCGGCCTGGATTCGCCCGAGCCTCGTGTCGACGTTGCCACGGATGTCCGAGACGTCGAGGTCAGGGCGGCGCGCGAGCAGCTGCGCGGCGCGGCGCGGTGACCCGGTGCCCACCTTCGCGCCGGCCGGCAGCGTCGCGAGCGTGAATCCGTCGCGCGCGCACAGGGCGTCTCGCGGATCGGCCCGCACCGGCACCGCGCCGAGCGAGATGCCCTCGCACGGGCCTGTCGGGAGATCTTTCAGCGAGTGCACGGCGAGATCGCATTCGCCAGCGACAAGGGCTTCGCGCAGCGCGCTCACGAACACCCCGGTGCCGCCGAGCTGTGCGAGCGGGGCGCGGGACACGTCGCCGTGCGTCGTGATGATGACGAGCGCGACGTCGGCTCCGGTTGCCTTCGCGATTGCTTCGGCCACCGTCGTCGTCTGGGTGACCGCGAGCGCGCTCCCGCGGGTGCCGATGCGCAACAGCCCGGGGCGCGGGGCGAGCGATCCTTCGGCACGGGTGACGCTGCCGGGGGCGACGTTGCCGGAGCTGGTCGCGGGGGAATCGGCGGATACTGCGGTCATGCTGGTGGTACCGGGCTTTCAGTTGCGGAAGATGAGCTGGATGGAGGTTCTGAGGTCGCGGGCGGTGTCTTGGCTGGCCCTAGGCGGGGTTCCCCCGCCAGGCTGGCCAGCAGCGTGCGGGCGGCGGATCGGGCGCCGGGGATCACGGAGGCAAGCCCCGTTCCCGTCACCCAGTCGCCGGCGAGGGCGATGCCCGCGGGCGGAGTGAACCGCGGGTCGGGGCCCGGTGGGGTGCCTACGGCCCAACGCTGCCGTGCCCAATCTCGCACGCGCTCAGGGGCAACTTCGACGCCGAGGATGTCGGTGGCGTCGCTGCAGGCAAGCCGCAGCGCGTCGGCGTCGGCAAGCGCTGCGGTCTCCGGGGGTCTGCCCACTCGCCCGTAGGAGAGCCGCACGATGTGCGTGCCCGGCCCGGCGAGTTCTGCCCGGTCTGGCCATTTCGCGGTCACGTGTGTGAGTGCCTTGGCCGCGATCCCCAAGCCGTCGGTGACGAGCGCGCCGGTGCCGCGCGGGGCGGCGTCGAGCCGCGGGTCGGCGATCGCGAGCGCGACGACCTCGATGTCGTGTTGGGCGGGCGGTTGCTGCTGCGCCCCGCAGAGCGCCGCGGCGACGGGCTCAGGCACAGCGAGCAGCACGGCATCGGCGCGCTCGAGCGTCTTGCCGACCTCGTCGCGGAGGGTCCACTGCGGTGCCACCGGCCTGCCAGGCTGACTGGGAGTATCTGAGATGCCCCTCGTCAGTTCGGCGACGCGGGTTCCCGTGCGGATCACGCCGCCGCACTTCAGCACGTCGGCGACGAGCGCGTCAACGAGCGGCGTCATTCCACCCGCAAGCGCCGCGACCTGGCCGCCCGCGGCGCTGCTTGCTGCCCGGAGCTGAGCCGCGGCGCGCACGAGAGACCCTGTGCGGTCGTAGGCGGCGGCGAGCCCGGGAACCGCCGAGACGAGCAGCCGATCTGGATCGGCTGAGTACACCCCGAGCGCGATCGGGCGCACGAGGGTGTCGAGCACCCGGGCACCCAGCCGGCGCCGAACGAGCTCCCCCACCGTTGTCGTGGCGGTGTGTTCCGTGTCACGTCTCCGCAGCGGCTCGGCTGCTGCCCGCAGGGCGCCGCGAACGCCGATGTGCGCGACGACTCGGCCGCTGAGCGGGCGCGCCGGAATGCCGAGGGCGCCGCCGGGCGGAAGGGGCATCGCGCCGGATGCGCCGACGATCCACGACCCGAGCGGCGCGGGCCGCACGATCTGCCCCGCGAGCCCGAGCTCCGAGAGGAACCCCTCGACTTCGCCGCCGCGCGTCGCGAAGGCTTCTGCCCCGACATCGAATGCGCCGCCAGCGAGTGGTGCCGCGTAGACGCGGCCGCCGAGCCGGTCGTCGCGTTCGAGCACGGTGACCCGTGCCCCAGCGACGGCGAGTTCGCGCGCGGCGGTGAGCCCCGCGACACCGCCACCAACGACGACGACGCGGGGCGCTGCGATCTCGCTAGCCGGCATGCGCGAGCTGCACGATGCGCGTCAACACGTCTGGGTCGGTCTCGGGCGGGACGCCGTGCCCGAGATTGAGGATGTGCGCCGGGGCGTGCATGCCCCGCGCGAGCACGTCGGCCACGTGCGCCTCAAGCACCTCCGCTGGCGCGCCGAGGAAGGCCGGGTCGATGTTCCCCTGGAGGGGCATGCGCCCGCCGAGCCGTGCGCTTGCCTCGTCGAGCGGGAGCCGCCAGTCGACGCCGACCGCGTCGGGATCGAGCGCCGTCAGCTCCTCGAGCAGGTGCCCGGAGCCGACAGCGAAGTGGATCACGGGAACCCGAAGCGTTGCGTCGGCTTCCCAGGGGTGCGGGTACGTCAGTTCACGGGCGAGGCTCAGCGCCCGCCTCGAGGCGGGTGCCACGTGCTCGCGGTAGGCGGCGACGCTCAGAGAGCCAGCCCACGAGTCGAAGAGCTGCACGGCGCTCGCGCCCGCCTCGATCTGTGCCTCGAGGAAGACCGCGCTGAGGTCTGCCGTCCAGGCGAGCAATTCGCGCCACGTGTCGGGGTCGGATTGCATGAGGGTTCGGGCCCGCAGGTGCTCCCTGGAGGGGCCGCCCTCCACGAGATACGCCGCGAGTGTGAAGGGGGCACCGGCGAACCCGATGAGCGGCGTCTCCCCCAGCTCGGCCGCGGTCAGTGCGACGGCCTCGCGGATCGGGCCGAGTGCCTCACGCAGCCGCTCCGGGGTGAACTCTGCCCGGCACCTCGCCACATCGGCTGCCGTGCGCACCGGTTCGGCGAATACTGGGCCGGTGCCCGCGACGAGGTCGACGTCGACCCCCGCAAGCAGCAGGGGCACGACGATATCGCTGAAGAACACCGCGGCGTCGACCCCGTGCCGGCGCACTGGCTGCAGCGTGATCTCGCTCGCGAGTTCGGGGTTCAAACAGGCGTCGAGCATACGATGTTCTGAGCGGAGTGCTCGATACTCGGGAAGCGACCTGCCCGCCTGGCGCATGAACCAGACGGGGGTGCGTTCGGGGCGCTCGGCGCGGAGCGCGCGAACGAGCGGGGAGCCGGTGGTGCGCCCCGAGACAAGTGGGTGGGTTTCGCTGAGAAGAGTCATCGGACGAGATAGTAACCCATAGATCTGATGTGATAGATCAGATGTGCTCAGGTTCGCGTGATTTGCTTAGCTTTCGTACCCGATCCACCGGCACGAACACAGAAACGCGCATGCTCCTTTCTCTTTCTTTCAGCCTCGACCGCGCCCCGTTCGAGCTACTTGAGCAACTCTCAAAACGTTCGACGGACGTGGCCGCCGGTCTCGATGACCCGACGCTCACCGCGGGGTCGGTCGTTGTGGCGACCTGCAACCGGTTCGAGGTGTACGTCGAGACGGGACCAGATCGTCACGCCGCCGTACTCACACGCGTTGCGGCCGCCGCTGGCCTTGACTCCTCCCAGCTGAGCGACATCGTCGCGGTGTCGACTGAGCACGAGACTGCCGAGCACCTGTTCGCCGTCGCCGCTGGCCTCGAATCTGCCGTCGTCGGCGAGAGTGAAATCGCCGGTCAGGTGCGTCGCGCGCACGACGACGCCCGCGACCGAGGCACCCTCACCCACGACCTCGAGCACCTGTTTCGCACAGCAACGAGAACGTCACGCGAGGTCGGGCACCGAACAGACATTCGTTCTGCGGGCAGATCTCTCGTGCGTCTCGCGCTGCGCATGGCCGAGTCACGCGTCACCGACTGGGCGGGCGCGAACGTGCTCCTCATCGGCACCGGCGCGTACGCCGGCGCCACGGTCGCGGCGCTGCGGGCGCGCGGCGTTCAGACGATCCATGTGTATTCCCCATCCGGTCGCGCCGAATCCTACGCAGCCGAGCACGAACTCTCCGTCACCCCGCAGGGTGGGCTGTCGGCCGCACTGACGGCGGCCGACCTTGTCGTTGCCTGCACCCGCGCCGAGGAGCCCGTACTCACCGCGGAACTACTGCGGACAGCACCCGCCGCCGCTGCCAGCCCGGCTGACTTTGACCCCACTCTCGCTGTCACCGCTCGCCCGCGACTACTCATCGACCTCGGCATGCCCCGAAACATCGACCCCACCGTGGCCGAGCTCCCGGGTGTCGAGCTCCTCGACCTCGAAACGATCTCCAAGCACGCCCCCGTCGCCGAGCTCACGGCAGCGGCCGAGGCGAAGGAGATCGTGTACGAAGCGGCGGCCGAGTTCAGCGCCTCCCGCGCAGAACGCGAAGCACTCCCGGCGCTCCTCGCGCTGCGCACGCACGTGATGGGAATCCTCGAAGACGAGCTCTGCCGCGCGCGCACCGCAAGTTCCACGGCAACGGGCACGGGTGCAACGGGCACGGGTGCAACGGCTCGCACTGACGCCTACAGTGCCGGCACCGGCACCGGCGCTGTCAGCGCGCCAGGCCCGGCCCCGGAACCGTCGGCCGCCGAGGTCGAGGCGGCGCTCAGGCGGTTCACGAGCAAGCTGCTGCACACGCCGATGACCCGGATCCGCTCACTCGGGCGCGAGGGGCGCGTTCCCGACGCAGCCGCTGCGCTCGAGACGCTGTTCGGCATTCACCCGGGCGGCGATCACTAGACCAAGCTTTCCGACAAACAGCGCGCCTAGCGCGAGAGTGGGGCGCTCAACGCAGCTCCCGCGTAGCTAGGCGCTCAGCGCTTCTGCGACGCGGGCGCGCACGATCGCGTGGATTTCGTCGGGCGTGCCCGAGGCGTCGACGACGAGGAACCGCTCAGGGGATGCCGCGGCGAGCTCATGGTACGCGCGACGCACCGACTCGTGGAACTCCTGGCGCTCGGCCTCGAGCCTGTCGTCGTCGCGAGACGCGCGACGCGTTGCGGCGACCTCGGGCGCGAGGTCGAAGAGCACGGTCACGTCTGGCCAGAGCCCGCCGGCAGCCCACTCGCTGATGCGGCGCACCTCGTCGACATCAAGTACGCGACCCGCGCCCTGATAGGCGAGGGAGGAGTCGATGTAGCGATCCTGCACGACAACCGCGCCGCGTGCCAACGCCGGGCGCACGACCTTCGCAATGTGCTGCGCGCGATCGGCGGCGTAGAGCAGTGCTTCGGCGCGCGGATCCACATCGCCGATTTCGTCGCCGCCGTGCAGCAGCAACCGGCGCACCTCGACGCCGAGCGGCGTGCCGCCGGGCTCACGCGTCCGCACAACCTCGCGACCCTCGCCCGTCAGCCACTCCTCGAGGAGCGCCGCCTGCGTCGTCTTGCCGACACTGTCGCCGCCCTCGAGCGTGATGAACATGCTCACCTACTCGGCGGCCTCGGCAGCCGCAGCCGCCTCGGCGGCCTTCTTCGCCGCGTTCGCCTTGCGGGTCTCGGCGGCCTTCTTCGCGGCGGCGGATCGCGCAGGGTCGACGGCCTTCGCCTCACCGGCCTTTGCGGTGCTCTTCTTCGCAGGGGCCTTCTTCGCTGCTGGCTTCTTCGCAGGAGCCTTCTTCGCGGGGGCCTTCTTCTTTTTCGCGGGGCCCTTCGCGCGCTTGATCGCAAGCAGGTCGATGGCGCGCTCGAACGTGATGTCTTCGACCGAGTCACCGCGCGGGATCGTCGCGTTCGTCTCGCCGTCGGTGACGTACGGGCCGAAGCGGCCGTCCTTCACCTTCACGGGCTTGCCGCTCACGGGATCCGCATCGAATTCCTTGAGCGCCGCGCTCGCCTTGCGCGCACCGTACTTCGGCTGCGCGAGCACCTCGAGGGCGCCGGGCAGGTCGATCGAGAAGATCGCATCCTCGCTCGGAAGCGTGCGGGTCTCGGTGCCCTTTTTCAGGTACGGGCCATAGCGGCCGTTCTGCGCGGTGATCGGGTCGCCGGACTCGGGGTCGTTGCCGACCGTGCGCGGCAGCCCGATGAGCGCGACGGCGGTGTCGAGGTCGACGGTCGCCGGGTCCATCGACTTAAACAGCGATGCGGTGCGGGGCTTTTCGCCCTTCGGCAGCTCCTCATCCTCGTTCGGGAGCTCCTGCACGTACGGGCCGAAGCGGCCGTTCTTTGCGATGATGCGCTTGCCGGTTTCGGGGTGGAGACCGACGACGCGATCTTCGAGCGGCTCCGCGTCGGCGAGTTCGTGCGCGCGGGCAGGCGTCAACTCGTCTGGTGCCATTCCGTCGGGAATGTTCACGCTGCGTGGCTTGAGCTCGCCGTTCTCGTCGACCTCGCTCTTCTCGTCGTACACCTCGAGGTAGGGGCCGTACTTGCCGTTGCGCAGCGAGATCTGGTCGTCGATCTTGATCGTGTTGATCGCGCGCGCGTCGATCTCGCCGAGGTTGTCGACGACGCCTCGCAGGCCCGGGTGGTTGTCGCTGCCGAAGTAGAACTCCTTCAGCCACGCGGAGCGGTCGGTCTGGCCCGCGGCGATCTCGTCGAGGTCGCTCTCCATCTCAGCCGTGAAGTCGTAGTCGACGAGCGCCGCGAAGTGCTCCTCGAGCAGCCGCACCACTGAGAACGCGATCCAGCTCGGCACGAGGGCCTGGCCCTGCTTTGCGACGTAGCCGCGATCCATGATCGTCGACACGATCGCCGAGTAGGTCGAGGGGCGGCCGATGCCGAGCTCCTCGAGGCGCTTCGTGAGGCTCGCCTCGGTGTAGCGCGGCGGCGGGCTGGTCTCGTGCTTCTTCGCCTGCGGCTCGTTGATGCCGAGCTGCTGGCCCTCGGCGAGCTGCGGCAGCGACACATTGTTCTTCTCGGCGTCGCCGCGCTTCTCATCTTTGCCCTCTTCATACGCGAGCATGAAGCCGGGGAAGGTGATGACGGTGCCGCTCGCGGTGAACTCGGCGTCGGTGCTGGCAGCGCCCTCTGCGATCGCAACTCCGAGCGTGACCGTCGCGGTCGAGCCCTTCGCGTCGGCCATCTGGCTCGCGACCGTGCGCTTCCAGATGAGGTCGTAGAGTGCGAATTCGCCCTGGGTGAGCTTGCCCTTGAGTTCGCTCGGGCGCTGGAACACGTCGCCGGCGGGGCGGATCGCCTCGTGCGCCTCCTGCGCGCCCTTCGACTTGCCGGTGTAGACGCGGGGCGCATCGGGCACGGTCTCGGCGCCGTAGAGCTCTGCCGCCTGCGAGCGCGCGGCCTGAATCGCCTGCTTCGAGAGCGTCGGCGAGTCGGTACGCATATAGGTGATGTGACCGTTCTCGTACAGCGACTGCGCGAACGACATCGTCTGGCGCGAGCTGTAGCGGAGCTTTCGCGACGCCTCCTGCTGCAGCGTCGAGGTCGTGAACGGCGCCGCCGGGCGACGCGTGTGCGGCTTCGTCTCGAGCGAGCGAACCGCGGCCTTCGGGCCTGCGTCGAGCGCCGCTGCGAGCACCTCGGCGCGGGCTCCGTCGAGCGCGATCGCTCCGGCCTTCACCGCCTTCGGGCTCAGCGCCCCCGAGTCATCGAAGTCGCCGCCCGAGGCGACGCGCTTGCCATCAAGCCGCACGAGCTTCGCCTCGAACGGCACGCGATCGATCGCGTCCTCAGCGGGCGCGAAGCGAGCATCGATGCTCCAGTACTCGGCCGAGGTGAAGGCGAGTCGCTCGCGCTCGCGGTCAACGACGAGGCGGGTGGCTGCGGACTGCACGCGGCCCGCGGAGAGCTTCGGGGCGACCTTGCGCCACAGCACCGGCGAGATGTCGTAGCCGTAGAGCCGGTCGAGGATGCGGCGCGTCTCCTGCGCGTCGACGAGCGCGATGTCGAGGTCGCGCGTGTTCGCCTTCGCCTCTTCGATTGCTTCTTTGGTGATCTCGTGGAACACCATGCGGTGCACGGGAACCTTGGGCTTCAGCACCTCAAGCAGGTGCCACGCGATGGCCTCACCCTCGCGGTCCTCATCGGTTGCGAGCCACAGTTCCTCTGCGCCCTTCAGAGCTCGCTTGAGCTCGGTGACCGTTTTCTTCTTGTTGTCGTTGACGACGTAGTAGGGAGTGAAGCCATCTTCGACGTCGACACCGAACTTGCCGAACGGGCCCTTCTTGAGCTCGGGCGGCAGCTCCGAGGGTTCCGCGAGATCTCGGATGTGGCCGACTGATGCGACGACTTCGTAGTCGTCTCCGAGGTACCCACCAATCGTGCGCGCCTTGGTCGGCGACTCCACGATCACAAGCTTCTTGCCCACGGCACTCCAATTTCTCGCTTTTATCCCGTACACGCGATTCGTCGCGCAGGGCTCCCTGCACCGCAACGATACACACTGTCGGGTGAGAATCTCTCATTCTCCTCGCGCCGGGCGCCACCAGACCAGATTATTCTGGCGCAAAGGGTATTCTTTAGTTCTCTCAGCCACCCACATAGAGGTCAGATACGTGAGCGCTAGTTTCTTTGCCCTGCTTGACGACATTGCTGTACTCGCCCGTGCCGCCGCTGCTTCGATCGACGACGTTGTCGCTGGGGCCGCGAAGGCCTCGGCAAAGGCTGCCGGCGTAGTGATCGACGACGCCGCAGTATCGCCGCAGTACGTGCAGGGCCTCACGCCCAAGCGAGAGCTTCCCGTTGTGTGGAAGATCACGCGCGGCTCGCTCATGAACAAGGCGATCATCATTGCCGCGATCATGCTGCTCAGCGCCTGGGCCCCGTGGGTCTTCCCCTGGCTCCTCATCCTCGGCGGCACGTACCTCGCGTACGAGGGCGCCGAGAAGGTGTGGCACTGGATCAGGCCGGCACACGCCGAGAAGGGCGGCGTCGAGCAGGTCGTAGGGCGCACCGAGACCGACGAGAAGCAGATGGTCTCGAGCGCGGTGCGCACCGACCTCGTGTTGAGCATCGAGATCATGCTGATCTCGCTCGCCAATATCGAGGCCTCGACCTGGGGGATTCGCCTCGCAACCCTCATCGTGGTCGGCCTGCTCATGACCGTGGCCGTCTACGGCACGGTGGCCCTGCTCATTCGCATGGACGACGTCGGGTTCTGGCTCATGCGCAAGCCAGCACGGGCGCTGCAGGCGATCGGCAGCGGGCTGGTCAAGGCGATGCCGTGGGTGTTTCGGGCCCTCACGGTTGTCGGAGCGCTCGCAATGCTCTGGGTCGGCGGCCACATCTTGCTGGTAAACCTCGGCGAGGTCGGCTTCAGCGCGCCGTATGACGTGGTGAGCTCGATCGTGCACGCCGTGCACGCGCCGGGCATCGTCACCTGGTTCATCGACTCCGGGCTCTCGGCGGTGTTTGGCTTCGCGTGGGGAACTGTCGTCATCGGCTTGCTCGCTGTCTTTGCCCGGCTCCGCTTCAAGCGGCCAGCCGCCCGGTAGCCGGCCACTCGATGCAGCGTGGACGGGGCTGCCCCCACGGTGCCGTCGCACGCGAGGTTGCTCTCACCAAACTCACAGCCACTCTGCCCCTGACATTTTTCGAAGATTCTGAATAGGGTTGGTGACGGGGGGGGGCAAAGCACGCCGAGAGGCGTGTAGGAAGCAACCCAACGCAAAGAGGAATACGCATGCGTATTGACCCATACACAGTGGTCGGCCTAACCCCGACATTTCAGGCAATCACAGATCGGGCTCAGATTTCGGCCAATCTCGATCACATCGAGGAGTTGGCGGCTGCCGCCGTCAGCACCTCTACCCTCGATATTCCCGTCAGGCTCCTCGCCCTCCCCGAGGGCGCGCTGCAGGGCTTTGGCGATGAGTCGGGCGATGTCGATCACACGGAGTACGCGACGACGTGCGCCATCGACATACCCGGGCCAGAGACAGACCGGCTGGGCAAACTCGCGAGGAAGTTCAACGTCTTCATCATGGGCCAGGCCAAGGCCCGCCACCCGGAGTGGCCGAAGCTGTTCTTCAATATGGGGTTCGTCATTTCGCCGGAGGGCGAGATCGTTCTCAAGCACTACAAACTCGATTCGCTGCTCCCGGTGGAGCGCTCGGTATCGCCGCACGATCTCTTCGACTGGTGGATTGAGCGGTACGGCCGATCGCTCGACGCGTTCTGGCCGGTCGCCCGTACCGAGATCGGCAACCTCGGAATCATGATGGCGATGGAGGGGATGCGCCCCGAAAACGGCCGCGGGCTCGCCCTCAACGGCGCCGAGGTCGTGTATCGGGCCTCGTTGCCAACGCCGTTCGCGGCGAACGATATCTACGAAATCACCAACCGCGCGCGGGCTGTTGAGAACAACTTCTATGTCGTCGCGCCGAACATCGGCGGGGAGCTATCGCGGGTGAGCCCGGGAGTGAGCATCGACGCCGGCGGTGGCCGGTCGATGATCGTGAATCACCAGGGGAGCCTGGTCGGCAAGCAGTTCGACAGCAACGGGTCGACGTTTGTCTCTGGCGTAGTCGATGTCGGTGCGCTGCGGTATCACCGCGATCACGCGCAGATTTCGAACTGGCTGAAAGATGTTCGCACCGAGATGGCGCAGCTCATCTACGAAAAGCCGATCTACCCGAAGAACCGCTACCTCACTGCGATTCCGCCGCATCACGCCGAGTTCAGGGAGACCGTCATCGAGGCCCAGATCGCCAAGATGCACGAACTCGGCGCCTGGGTTCCCTACGAGTAACAACCACGGGCGATGCTGGGCCACGCGCCCACACGGTTATTTGGCGATGAATTTTTAAGAAAACAGGGTAGAGACACATGAAACAACGAACACATTCGGTCGCCGCGCTGCTCGTCGCGGGCGCATCGGTGCTCGCGCTCGCCGCGTGCACGGGGCCGACACCAACAGCGCCACCGACGGTCACCTCGGCGATCTCGGCCGGTGACACGGTAAGCCTCGACGCGGGCAAGATTCGGGGGTCGGTTGACGACGGTTACCGCTACTTCCAGGGCGTTCCGTACGCAGCCCCACCCACGGGTGAGCAGCGCTGGTCGACGCCGGAGCCCCCGGAGAAATGGGCGGGCACGAAAGACGGGACCGCGGTAGCCTCGCGCTGCATTCAGGCCCCGATGACCCTGCCCGGGCTCGATTCGGGCGCACCAGAGAGCGAGGACTGCCTGACACTCAACGTCTCAACCCCGCTCGACGCTCATGCGTCGAGCGACTACGGCGTGCTGTTCTGGATTCCGGGTGGCGGGTACCTCGTCGGCAGCGGTGACAGCTACGGCGGCAAGACGCTCGCGACCGAGGGCAATCTTGTCGTTGTGACAATTAACTATCGTTTGGGCCCGCTCGGTTGGTCGTCAGACCCACACCTCGATGCCGACGGTGACGGCGCGAACGCTGGCAACTACGGCCTGCAGGATCAGCTCGCCGCGCTCGCCTGGGTGAAAGAGAACATCAGTGAGTTCGGCGGGAACCCCGAGAAGATCACCGTGGCGGGAGAGTCAATGGGTTCGCAGTCGGTCTGCAACGTGCTCGCCGCCCCAGAGGCAGCCGGGCAGTTCCAATCGGCCATTGTGCTCTCGGGTCCGTGTATCTCGTACGGCGCGACAACGGCGGCGACGAGTAGCGCTTTCAGCGAATCAGTCGGCTGCACCACGACGGGCGCAGACGAGAAGGCCTGCATGGACGCCCTGCCGGCAGAAGACCTTCGTGAGGGCCTCTCGGGGCCCGACCTCACGGTGGAGCCCGCACCAATGACCGCTGACAAGCTGGTCGACGCGATCCACGACATTCCGGTGCTCATCGGGTTCAACACCGACGAGGGCCGCTACTTTGCGAACCTCCACGCCGAAGAGCTCGGAGACGAGCAGGCCTACCGCGACTCGGTCGCGCAGGGCGTGACCTCAGGCGGTTTCACGGGAGACGTGCAAGAGTTGCTCGATCTGTATCCGAGTTCGAACTACGGCGGCGATATCTTGCTCGCCTACGCCGCGATGCAGACTGACCAGCAGTTCGTCTGCAATACGAATTATGCGAGCAGTCAGTTCAGCGTGAACAACCCGGTCTATCAGTACGAGTTCAGCGACGAGCATGCGCCGGTGCCGACCGGAATGGCCGAGGCCGTGCCGTCGAAGGCCTCGCACACGCTCGAGCTCCAGTATCTCTTCGATATGGAGGGGTACGAGCCGATGAGCGCTAGCCAGCAGGAGCTATCGGAGTTTATGGTCGATGCCTGGAGCCAGTTCGTGAACACCGGTAACCCGAACACACCGCAGAGCGACGGGTGGCAAACTTTCGCGGAGTCTGACGGCGGCCGGCTGCGGCTCAGCCCTGAGGGGCGGGAGATGGTAACGGATGACCCCGTCGCAGAGCGCCCCGGGTGCGTGTATTGGAGCGCGCAGAACGTCGTCTCAAACTAACCGCTCGCGCTGGCCCGCCGGTCAGTGCGCCGAGTGTAACGCCCGGGCGGCCGCTGGTTCGCGGCCGCCCGGGCGCATTGCCGGGCTCGGCATCGACTACGTCGACATCGCTTACGTCGACATCGCTTCGGGGAGCCACAGCGCTATGTCGGGGAAAAGGAAGATCAGCACAGCGAGCACCAAGATGAGAATCACGACGGGGAACGCACCCCGGAAGATCTCGGCGATCTTGCTGCCGGGAGACGACGCGCTAATGATGTAGAGCACGATGCCGACCGGCGGGGTGATCTGACCAAGCTCGATGAACAGCACGAGCAATACCCCGAACAGGTACGGGTTGAAGTCGACAGCGTGCATCAGCGGAATCACCACGGGCAGCGTCACAAACATCAGCGAGAGACCGTCGATGAACATGCCGAGCAGCACATAGACGATCGCCATTCCAATGAACAGCATCCACGGCGAAGTCATCACGCCGCTCGACGCAGCGATGACCCCGCGCACAACCCCCGACTGCACGAGTGCCGCGGAGAATACCTGTGCCCCGACCACGATGAACAGGAGCGCGGAGGCCACCTTTGCGGTCGCGATGGCCGAATCGACAAGCGCCTTCCAGCTGAGCCCCTTCATCAGAAACCCGAGCAGCACGGCCCCTCCCGCTCCGATCGCCGCTGCCTCCGTTGGGGTCGCGATGCCGGTGTAGATGGTGCCGAGCACGAGCCCCACGAGCACGAGCCCCGGGAGCATTCGCAACAGGGTAGCCGCCCGCTCTGAAGTGGTCGTGCCAATGCGCGCGCTGCTCGATGGCGCGAGCGACGGGTTCATGCGGGTGCGCACAAACAGGTACCCGCTGATCATCAGCGCCAACACGATTCCCGGCACAAGCCCCGCCATGAAGAGCCGGCTCACCGAGAGCTCGGCATACGCTCCGTACAGCAGAGCGGCGAGGCTCGGTGGAATGAGCATGCCGAGGCTGCCGCCGCCCGCGATCGAGGCAAACGACAGCTTCTTGTCGTAGCCGTCGCGCTCCATCTGGGGAAGCGCGATTCTCGCCATCGCAGCGGCAGTCGCGCTGCTCGAGCCCGACATGGCGGCGAGCACCCCCGAGGCCCCGATGTTCGCGTGCAGCAGGCTGCCCGGCACCTTGCGCAGCACGACGAGAATACCGTCGTAGAGCCGCTGTGTCAGGCCGCTACGCGCGATCACCTCCCCCATAAAGATGAACAGCGGCACCGCGGTGAGCACGAATGAGTTCAGCGTTTCCCACGCGATACTGCCGAGTGGCAGCGGCCGCTCCCAGCCACCGACGAGCAGCAAGAACACGACAGAACTGCTGACGAGCGCGATAGATACCCACTGCCCCGCAAGCAGCAGCACAGCGAGGAGTGCGATGATGATCAGCAGCGCTGCCGACCAATCCAGTCCAAACATTGTTGTTCCTCTTTTCCGGTGGTGCTAGCTCGAAGAGACCGCCGGCACCGGTGCCGGAGCCGCGCGCGGGCCGCAGATCTCGATGACGAGGTCGAGGACCATCTGGACAATAAATAGGAGCAGCCCGGCGCAGAGCACGGCCTGCGGAATGAAGAGCTCCACTCGCAGCACACCAATCGACACGATGCTGTGTTCGTAGGAGTTCAGCGTGGTCTTCAGCGAGAACCAGAGCATCAGGCAAACGGTCGCAATCGAGAGGGCCTTGATGACGATGCTCCGCACGCGCTCGGCACGGCCTCGAAACCTATCGAGGAGCAGGTCCATGCGAATAAACGATCCGTCTTGGTAGGCGAACGCGAGCCCAAGATAGACAAGACCTATTTGCAAGTAGTTCGCAGCCTCACTCACGCCCGAGAGCGACAGGATGCCCAGGTTACGCAGCAGCACGTCGACAATCACGATCACGACGAGCACGAGTAGGCAGCCCGCGCTCAACCATTTTGAGAGCGCCGCGGTTTTCTCGCTCAACCGAAGTATTCGATTCATAGTGTTCCTTCGTCAGGGGGGGCGCGGCTGCCGCGGGAGTCGCCGAGGCAGCCGCACGTCACCCGGGCTATTTTCCGAGCGCTCCCCGGAGTGAGTGAAGCGTCGCGACTCCGTCATCACCCGCGAGGGCCGCCGACCATGCCTCCCAGCCGGCCTCTGCGATGCTCAGAGCCTGCTTGCGGTCTGCATCTGAGGGCGTCACGACCGTGACGCTGTGTTCTTCGGTGAGCGACTGCTTTGCGGCATCGTCGGCGGCCTGAAAGTGCTCTGAAGTCTCTGCGAGGTACCGCGCCGAGACCTCCTCGAGCCCCGCACGAGATTCGGCGGGCAAGCCGTCGAGCACCGACGTATTGATAATCGTGTACTCCGAGAGCATGCCGAGGTCGAGCATGAACACCCAGTCGATCTCCTCGGCCCACCGCGAATTGACGGTGTCGGCCGTGCTGATGATCGCGTCGATCACGCCCTGCTGGAGCGCGCCGCCGACCTCCGCGGTCTCGATCGTGACCGGGGTCGCGCCGATGCCGCGAATCCACTCGGTCCACTCGGGGCCGGTCTGGCGAATCTGCAGGCCGGCAAGATCGGCGATCGACTCGGGCACTTTGCCCGAGCCGAAGATGTGCATTGTTGGGTAGCCGTACGACCACAGCTCGGTAGCGCCGTACTTCGACAGGCACGGCTCAAGCGCACTCGACGCGCTCTCGCTCATGGCCCGCCATTCTTCCCCGTCGGTAACCAGCATGGGGAGCCCGAACACACCCGCGAGGGGGCATTCGCCGCTCGCAAACGAGCTCAGCGACCCCGCAAGATCGACGCTGTGATCGCCAACGCGCTGCACGTACTCCGAGGGCTTATAGGGCAGCTCGCCCTCGGGGCGAACAAGGAGGTCGAGCTCCCCATCAGTCGCCGCACGGACATCGTCAGCAAACTCGACATAACGCTGAGTGTAGGCGCTTACTGGCGACCCGAAATACGCGAGATCGAGCTGGCCGCTCGCGCCGGCCGAGCCCCCCGCCGGGCCCGATGCGCACCCGGCGAGGAGCGCGATGGCCAGGGCAGCAAGCCCGCCGCGGGTCACGAGATTCTTCTTCATAGTTACTCCTTTGTAGTAGTCAGAAAACTGGGTGTACGTCTGTGGGTGGGCTATGGCGTCTGCAGCCAGGGCAGACGGCCAAACATCGCCATACCGGCGTCGTTCGGCACACTGATGCGCACCGACCCGGGAACCCCGAGCGACGATCCGGGCCGCACCTGAATACCTGCTTCGCTGAGCCGGCCGACCAGTCGCGCCTCGTCGGGGGCGAACACGAGAATGAAGTTCGTCTGCGATTCGAGCACCTCGTAGCCGCTCGCCCGAAAGGCGGCGATGAGGCGCCCGCGGTTCTCGCGGGTGCTCTCGCGCACCCGGTCGCCGTGATCGCGGTCGGCCAGGGCGATTTCCGCGGCAACCTGCGCTGCGCTGTTCACGCTAAACGGCAGCCGAATCGCCTGGAGCGTTCGAATAATTGCAGGGTCGGCGACGAGGAAGCCGACGCGCATGCCGGCCAGGCCGTAGAACTTCGAGAAGGTGCGCAGCACGGCAAGTTCGCCCCGGGCGGCCGACGAGATGAGCGAGGCACCCTCGCCCGCCTCCGCGTACTCGATATAGGCCTCGTCGACGACGGTGAGCGCTGCACGGTTGCCGCGCGCAAATCCGAGCACCTCATGCGGCGGGAGAATCGCCCCGGTCGGGTTGTGGGGGTTGCACACGAACGCGAGGTCTGCGGCGAGCGCCCGCATTGCCTCGAGGTCGTGTGCCCACTCGCGCAGGGGCACTTTTGTGACCTCGGCGCCGAGCATGACTGGCAGCTTCTCGTGGAGTTGATAGGGCGGATCAGCGCACACCACGTGCCCGCCATAGGCGGCGTAGGCGGTAACGAGCAGCTGGATCAGCTCGTCTGAGCCGTTGCCAACCAAGATCGTATCTACAGGGATGCCGTGGGTTTCAGCGATGCGCCTCACGAGGCCGCTCGACAGCGCGTCTGGGTAGCGCTCGGCACCGGGGAGGGAGCCGGGCAACGCCGCAGCGACGCGCGGTGACGGGCCGAGCGCGTTTTCGTTCGAGGCGAGCGAACCGTCGGGATCGGCCGCTGGCGCGCCCGGAACGTAGGGTTGGAGGTGCGAAAGCCATGGCCGGGGCTGCAGCACGGCAGCCGAGTGGGTGTCGTTCACCGGATACTCCTCATAGATACGTGTTCGATAGTTGTGCGGGCGACATTCATCAGCACGCGCACGGCCTCGGCAACCTCGATCGCACCAGTGAGATAACTCACACCGAGGGAGCCAGCGAAGTGGTCTGGGCTGCAGATCGGCACCGTCACCGTGGTGACGCCCGTGATGAGCGACCCGTGGTCTACCTCATAGCCGCGCTGTCGCGCCGTCTCGAGCTCCCGCTCCAGCTGATCAAGGTCGACGGCGGCGACTCCCTCTGCCAGCGCGTAGCGCATGAACCGCTGCAGCCTCGGCGCAGGGAGCTGCATCAGGCAGGCCCTGCCGGCGGCGGTGACGTGAGCAGCGTGCCGCGTGCCAATCGCGCTTGCCAGCTTGATCTGATTGCCGGCCGGGTCGAGCTTGTCGACGTACATGACGCTTGGCCCGTCGAGCGTCGCTAGGTGCGCGGTCACGTTCAGCTCGTCGAGCAACAGCACGAGCGCACCGCGCAGATCTTGGCTCAGGTCGGTCGTGTCGAGGTAGGCGTTTCCGAGCGCGAGCGCGGCGACATCGAGCGTGTAGACACCGTGGTTGTCTGCCTTGATGAAGCGCTTGTCTTCGAGTGCGGCGAGAAATGAGTGCAGCGTGCTCTTCGGTATCTCGAGCTGCTCGGCAATGCGCGCCTGCGTGAGCCCTCCCTTCGCCTCAGCGATCAAACCCAAAACGCTCAGCGCGCGTTCAACCGTGCGATTCTTCATCGTTTCTCCTGTGTCTGGGCGTGCGCCGCCCTGATCGATTGCGAGAGGATGCTCATGCCCTCTTCGAGCAACGCTTCGGGGGCGTTGAGTGCTGGGATCAGCCTGAGAATGTTCTTGTCTCGCCCGCAGTAGTCAATGAGCAGCCCCCGGGCGCGACTCTGGCGAATGGTTTCGGCGACGACCCGCGCGTTGGGTGCCCGGTCGCCGGGCGCTCGGGTGAACTCGAGGCCGTAGAACGGCCCCAACTGACGCACCTCGCCGATGGTGTCGTGCTCGGCCCCAAGTGCCGCAACGAGACCGTCCATGCTGCGTTCAACCTGGTGCGCCCGCTCAACCACCTCGGGCAGCTGGAGCGCCGCCAGCATCGCCTGCGCACCGGCTGTTGCGAGCGGGGTGCCGCTGAAGGTGCCGCCGAGGCCACCCGGCCGAACCGCGTCGAGCAGTTCGGCCGCCCCGGTGACCGCAGACAGCGGCAGACCGCCGCCGAGCGAGCCCCCGCTCACCAGCAGATCAGGTTGAACCGCGAGCGTGTCGGCAGCCCAAAAACCGCCCGTGCGCCGCATGCCGGTCTGGTTCTCGTCGAAGACCAGCAGCATGCCGTAGCTATCGCAGATTGCTCTGAGCCCGCGGAGGAAGGTGGCGCTCATGGGAATCAGCCCGCCCTCGCCCTGCACCGGCTCGATAATCACGCACGCAACGTTGCCCGGGTCGACCCGGGTGCCGAGCATGTCTGCAAAAGATTGCAGCGCGCGCTCGTCGCTGATGCCGCGGAAGGCGTACGGTGCCTCTGCCTGGTACACGTCGGGGGCAAACGGCCCGAAGCCGCTCTTGTATCTCGTGAACCCGGAAAGAGACATCCCCAGCAGCGTTCTACCGTGGAACGAGCGGTCAAACGAGATGACGGCCGTGCGCCCAGTCACCGAGCGCGCAATCTTCACCGCGTTTTCAATCGCCTCTGCCCCGGTCGTTGAGAGAATCGATTTGTGCTCCCCCTCCCCCCGACAGGGCGACAGCTCCGCCAGCAACCGGCAGACGTTCTCGTAGCCGGCGTGCCGCCCGATGATCATGAACTGATGCATGAACGCCCCGGCCTGGCGCTGAATCGCCTCGACGACCGGCGGGTATGAGTGCCCGAGGTTCAGACAGGATATTCCGCTCACAAAATCGATGAGTTGATCACCTGAGACCGTCTCAACGATCGACCCAGAGGCACGGGCGACCTCGATGTCGGCGTAGGTGAGGCTTCTCGAGACCCAGCGCTGCTCCATTGCGTGCTCCCCCGACGAACTATCCGACGACCTGCTCGAAGACTCGCAGGAAGTTCTCCCCGAGAATCTTCTTCACTGCGTCGTCGCTGTAGCCCCGAGCGACGAGACCGCGAGTGATGTTCGACAGGTCGCGGTAGTCGTCGAACCCGATGAGGTTCTTCTTGTCATCAAGGCCGTGCTCTTTGCGCCAGCCGAGCCCGCTGGTCGTCGTCGCCGGCTGCGTGACGTTCTCGAGCGCCCACTTGGGGAGCTGCAGCGGCCAGTCGAGGCCAATGCCCACGTGGTCTTCGCCAACGACCTTCACCATGTGATCGATGTGATCAAGCAGCGCGTTGATCGTCGGGTCTTGCTCGCCAGAGAGGAACACGGGAATCGCGAAGACCCCGACGACCCCTCCGGTGGCCGCAACTGCCTCCATTTCTTCGTCGCTCTTGTTGCGCTGGTGCGAGAACACGCCGGCGGCACCGCAGTGAGAGGCGAGCACGGGAGCCTCCGAATACTTGCATGTGTCGAGCGTCGTCTGCTTACCGGAGTGCGCCGTGTCGACGATGATGCCGCGCTCGTTCATGAATGAGATCACCTCGCGCCCAAACTCGGTGACCCCGAGATTCTTCCCTGACGTGCAGCCACCGCCCAACGAGTTATCTTCGTTGTAGGTCATGAGCATCATGCGCATGCCCATCTCGTATGCGAGGCCCATGCGGTGGATGTCGTCTTCGAAGTAGCTCGCCTTCTGGGTGGCAAGAAACTGCGCGTGCGTGCCGCGCTGCTTCGCGTCCCGGAAATCTTGCACCTTCAGGGCCTTGTTCAGCCAGTCGAAGCTGTCGAGCAGCGACTGCGTGTGGGTCAGCGCCTCGACCATGCCCCCGGTGTTGTGCCAGAACAGATCGCGCGTCCCGGCGGTAAGACCACTCGCGTCCCACTGCTCCTTGAACTCGGGGAGCAGACCGGCGATAGCGAGCCGCTCCGGCACCTCCATACCGAACTCCCACGCCGTCAGCCTGTCGCCCGTGGAGCGCAGCGTTTCGGCGATCGTCTCGGTCATCTCATCTGTCCAGACGCGGTAGCCGGTTGGCCCGTGAAACAGCATGTCCACGATCACAGAGTCGGCGTGCAGCCGCTGTGCTCGCGCCTCCTCTTCGTCGGTCATTCCCTCAAATTCGAAGTTTCCAAACTCAGTCATTCTTCCCCCTTGTTCGCATATACGAACACTGTTCGCCAACCTGTCGGCATTACATTACTGAGCGGTTTCACACGAAAACAAGAGATCGCGAACAAGATTCGCATATACGAATTCGGCCCCTGATTTGGCGGCCTCGCCTGGCCTACCGCAACCAATTCAGAGGGATGCTCGGGCCCGCGCGAGGCAGAGTCACCACCGCCGCGCGGCGCGCGCCCACCACGTCATCGGCTGCCCCAGCCCTGAGCGGCAGGCCCCGCGCGCGCCTGACGCGTTGCCTGCACCAGACCCGACCGCACCGTCACCCCTACCCGGGCCTCGGCCGCTCCCTCGTTGAGCTCGCAGCTATCGAGCTCGGCAGCGTTGGCCTCGGCGACCCGAGTCGCCGCCGCGCAGGGGTCGGGGTCGTCAGGGAGCAACCCCTGCAGGGCGTCTGCCGCGGCCAGGGCCGCCGCGTCGGCCGCAACCGCCGCCCGCGCACCGGCGACAACGCCGCCCGAGGCGACAAGCACCGGAATTCCAATCAGCACCGCGCAGGCGGCCACCGCGGCCGTCACCGGGGCGCTCACGCGCCGCCACCCGGCTGGCTCGCTGCGCCGCCGGATGCTGAGGGCCGGCGGCCCGCCGGCCCCGTGTCGGCCGCGCCGGCCTCAGACATCGCGGCGCACCCGCTGCCGGCGACGGCGATTGCCGCGAGCAGCCCTGCACGCGGCACCGTGCGCGCCGTCACGCACAGAATTCCGCCGCCGGCGGAGCGCTCAAGCACCGGGTCGCCGGCGAAGCTCCGCACCCGCGCTGCGGCGAGCGCACCGTCGCCGCGAGCTTCGAGCCTCGCGACATCGCCCGCGAGCGCCGTCAGCGCCACTCGCTCGGCAGAGATCTGCACGCTGCCAATGACGAGCCCGAGCACCAGCAACACAGCGGGCACCGTGAGCGCGAACTCGGCTGTAGCCGAGCCGCGTTCGTCGCGTATGAGCGCCCGAAGGTGTGACACACGCGCCGACGCGCCGCCGCGAGTGACAGCACGGGCACCCCCGTGAGCGCCGGCACACCCGACAACACCCGCGCACCCGTTGGCACCGCCGCTACGCGACCCGCGACCGGCAGCCGCTGCGCGCACGGCTACCCCGCGCTTCCGAGCGCGTTCTGCACGAGCGACAGCAGCATCGACCGCACCTCCTCGGAGCGCATGATCACGATGAGCAGCCCCGCAAAGGCCACAGCCGCCAGCGTGTCATGAAAAAAGCGTACTTGAATGGCACACCTGCTTCGCCGTCTGCGCAAGAGAACAGCAGCCAGTTGGACGCTTGCGAAGCTGGCGTGGCTCTGAAGACAAGTTTGCCAAAACTTGACAAGGGGGTGTAGGCTTAGTCGCGGTAACTAAACACATCGCGCCTGAGTGATTGCGCCCTTGGATTGCAAATCTCGTGCTGCCGTTTGAGGGCAGACTTTCCAAGGTCACCGACTTTCACCGAAGCACATGACGAGTTTGATAATCGGCAGCCTTATAACGAAGCGTAAGACCTAACTCAAGGCGAGAACTCATCCCTGAAGGGGTGAGTTTGTCGTGTTCCACGACACCACTGAGATTATTGAGCACGCTCGGCGCGATCAGTACGAGCTGACTCTTGCCGATGTTGCGTCGCTCGCTGCGAAGAGCGAGCGCACCGTTCGTCGTTGGGCGGCAACCGGACTGCATGGTCGCGGTGTGCTGCCCGCCGTTGAGACTGTCAGCGGCTTGCGGTTCCGAGCCAGCGATGTGAGGGAGTACCTTCGCGCGCGCCCGGTGGAACCGCAGGAAGCTGCCGCCACCAGCAAGACGAGCACCGCCGTCGCCCGCGTGGTTGCCGCCGCGCCGCGCCTGACCGACGAGCAGCGGGAGCAGCTCGCCGCGATCCTCGGCGGTGCGCGATGAGCGCGGCAGCGCCCGGTTGGGCGTCGCACACCATTGCCGATGGCGTGCGCGCTGACGGCTCAGCACCCGCGTTCGAGGTGCTCGTCCGGCGCGTGCCGCGCGTCACTGCGACGGGGGTGCAGCCCTCTGCTGCGGTGGCGCGGGGCGCGGTCGTGCCTGTGGCCGCCGCGAGCGTCGCGGTGCCGTCTGGGGCGGTCGATGACTCCGACAGTCAGCGACTGTCGGAGTCTGACGCCCCTCAGAATCCGCGGAATCATGAGGCAAAACGGGCACGGTCATTAGCCCCTATGGGGAGCCCCGAGTTACGACCGTGTGACCGTGCCGCCGATGAGCCCGTCGCGGGCGCTGTGTCGGTGGCCGCGGCCGGCTCGGCGCAGGCTCCTGCGGTTGCCCCGCAGCTCGCGTTCGGCGGCCTCCCCTCGGTGCGGGCGATGGGCACTGGCCGCGCCGGTCTCGTCGTCGGGTTCGACACCGAGTTCACGACGACGGGCGGTGTGCGCGTCATCGACTCGTATCAGTTCAGCGTTCCCGACCCGCTCGACTCATCGTTGATGGTTCAAGTCGCGGTCCTGCCGGAACTCGGTTCGGGCAACCGCGTCTCTCTGCTGACGGCGTTGTGGGAGGTCGTACGTGCCGCGCAGCTGTGGGAGTCGCCGCTGGTGCCCGATGAAGTCGGGCCGCGCGGCGTCGCGCGCTCGGCGTTCTGGTCTGACGACTACGACGAGCGGGCGGAGAAACTCGCGAAACTGCGGGTTCCCATCGTGCTCGCCTGCCACTACGGGGCTGCCGACCTGACCGCGTTCCGCATCGATGGGCGCGCCCGCGACCTCGACCACCTCACCCGTCTGACTTCCGCTGCCGGAGGCCTCGTGACGCTGCTGCCGTTCAGGATGCAGCGCGGTGACCGGAATCACTGGTGGTGGCAGTCGCTCAGCGTCTCGGTGCGCGACACGATGGCGCACGCGCCTGCGGGAAAGCAGAAGCTCGCCGACCTCGGGGATGCCTGCGGCGTGCCGAAGATCGACGTGCCTGGAACCTGGATCTCGCGCATGACCGAGTACCGCGAGCACCATCTCGACGAGTTCCTCGAGTACGGCATGAACGACGCGGACATCGTCGTCGAGTTCCTCGCCCGCGTCTGGGGTGAGGGCGTGGTGCCGCCGATCACGTTGAGCGGTGGTGCCGCCGCTGCTCTGGTCGCCTCGGGCAGTGAGTACCTCGGCGTGGGCAGTGCCGCTGAGTTCCGTCGCTTGTTCGCTGGTCTCAAGCCTGAGGAAGTGGAGGGCTTCGAGGTGGTCGTCGAGGACGACAAGCTCAGCTTCTACGCCCAGCGTGGGCGGGAACCCATTGACGGCGCGGCGGATCAGTTTATGACCTCCTGTGCCCGCGGCTATCACGGTGGTCTCAACTCGTGCCCTGCGCCGGGTCACTACCCGGTGCCGACGGTGGACATCGATGCCCAGAACGCGTACCCGACCGCGATGGCGAGCGTGATCGACATCGACTGGGAGGCCGGGGCTATCGACGAGGTGTTCCACGAGCGCTGGCTCACCCAGGATGACGTGCCGACGCCGGACAGTCCTGTGGTCGCGTTCGTGAGCTTCACGTTCCCTCGCACCGTGGCATTTCCTACGCTCCCCATCGTCGCCGACGGCACGCTCATCTACCCGAGCACGAGCGAGGGTGTAGCAGGCTCGTGGGTGTGTGGTCCCGAGCTGTGGCTCGCGCTTCGGCTCGGTGCTGAGGTCTTCTGCCAGATCGGTTATGCGGGGCAGGTTCTGAAGACCGCTGACGGCGAGCCGAGCCGGGTGCTGCGACACGGTGTCAGGCAGCTCATCGACGACCGAAACACTGCCAAGCGCGTGTTCGGCAAGGGCAGCATTGAGGAGGGCACGCTCAAGACCGGCGTGAACTCTGTGTACGGCAAGACTGCGCAGGATGTCGCCGAGCAGCACTCGTGGGATGCCAGGTTGCAGGAGTACGGCGATGTGGGCGGCTCGGCGATCACGAGTCCGTACCATGCCGCTTTCACCACGTCGTTCGTGCGTGCCCAGTTGCACGCCGCGCTGAACCAGATCACCGAGCAGGGCGGCAACGTCTACAGCGTCACAACTGATGGCTTCATCACCGACGTGCTCGCTCATGAGGTGGAAGTTCTCGACCTGTACGGGCTGGCCGACGTGCTACGGGATGCGCGTCTCGAACTCACTGGTGACCCGTCGATCTGGGAACCGAAGCACGCGCAGGACGACCTCGTGAACTTCACCACTCGCGGCAACGTCTCACAAGACCTCGGTGGCGTTTGCGCTCATAACGGCCTCAAGGCTCCCGAGGGGATCGTGCCCGACAGCGCCGAAGACCGTGAGTACCTGCTGCGCGCCGTCGTCACCCGGGATGGTCGCGTGCCCAACGGGTACACGAGGTTCCCGAGCTTCCAGGAGCTGAGCCGTCGAGACGACCGCCGTGACTTCATCCCGAGCCGCATCGAGCGCTCGGTGAGCCTTGACTACGACCTCAAGCGCTCCCCGGTGATGGCGTCGATGACCGCCGAGCTGGTGCCGCTGCCTGACGGCACTGAGCACGAGATGGCGACGTTCTCCACCGAGCCGTGGCCGACGGTGGATGACGCCCTGCGCGCACGCGGCATCGCACGCGAGATGGCGAAGACGGGATGCCTCCGCACTGTCGCCGAGTGGCAGGAATGGCACCTGCGGTTCGCCTACGGCAAGGGGCGTCGCATCGTCACGCCGCAGCGTGCCGTGCTCATGTCGCTCGTGATCGCTCACCGTCAGGGAGTCATCGAGATTCCTTGGCTCGCCGACCGCGACCACACCGTCGAGGAGAAGCTCGGCTGGCTCGGCAAGTGGGGCCTCGGCACCGTCTCCCGCGGTGATTGGGACAATGCCCGCCGCCCTGAGCGGGCATCGCAGATGCTCCCGCTCGACATGCTCGCCCCTTACCTCGACCGGATGATCCGCATGGTACCCGGCGACCACCCCACGGATGTCCACCGACTGCCGTACTGACCCAGAACAAAAGGAGAAGAAGATGACGAATCCGACTATGAGTACCCTCGACGAGCTGATCGAGACCGAGCGCAAGCGCGCCGCCGAGAGGATCGCGAAGCTCAAGCGTGCTGCCGCCGCCGAGCAGCGCCGCATCGACGAGAAGGTCGTCGCTATCCTGCGCGAGCAGGATGCCGACCTCTACGCCCAGCTCGCGGGCGAGGCCAGCGCAGCGCTCGCCGATGAGAAGGCGAGGCGTTCGAGCCGGGCGAGGAAGTCGGTCTCTCCGACTTCGACCGTGCCGGTTAAGCACGCATCGCGTGATGACGAGCACGGTGAGGAGGTGAGCGGCTCATGGCAGTGAGCACGCCGACTTCCCTGGGGCACGCAAGTGCCCCAGGGGCTCCCTCGCCCGCAGCACCCGCAGGGTGCGAGGACGAGGGCCAGCGGTACTTGGGAGACGGATCGCGCAGCGATTCGTCGGACAAGTACCCTGCTGGCCTGTCTAGTATCCGGGTGAGTGAGACGCTGCGCAGCAGTGGCTCCGAGGCTCGCACGGATGCTGGACGCGGCGAAGCGGTGGGCGGTGTTCCCGACCGTCCGCGCAGCCGCAGCGACAGCGCATCGACCGTCGTTCCGGGCGATGCGGTGGAGCTTCTCGAGCAGCGTACACGTCGTGACGTATCGCTGGACGTGCGATTCACGGTTCTCGAGCGCGCAGCGATCCGCGACCGTGCCCGTGCTCTCGGCGTGAAGCCGAGCGCGTGGGGCAGGGCAGTGATGCTCGATGCCCTCGATTCTCGGCGCGGAGAGGTCGAGAAGCTCGCCAGCGTCGCCGTGCCGCCCCAGCCCGAGCTTGCCCGCGCCGTCGAGCAGCTCAGGCGGGTGGGCGTGAACCTCAACCAGACCAGGCGCGACGGCTCGGCGGTAGACGACGCCCTCCTCATGAGCGTGCTCGGTGCGGTCGACGAGGTGCGGGCATCCCTCGGGGATAGGACGGTGACATGAGCACCATCACCGTCCAGCCCTCAACGACGCCCGAGGCGAGCGTCGTGTACGTCTGCTACGGCACGAAGCAGGGGCAGCGCGACGGCACGAACCGTGCAGCGTCGTTCGCGCTCAGCATGGCCGACGGGGGCACCACTCCCGTGCAGTTCGCTCGGCGCGCTGAACGGCTCGCCCGCGCCCACGGGCGCAAGAACGCCCTGTACAACTACGTGCTGGCGTTCCACCCGGACGAGTTCGACGTGACCGATCAGGCCGACCTCGACCGTGTACGCGATGTCGCGGTGAAGCTCACCGAACGAATGCACAGCGCTGACTACCTCGTGGTAGTCCACGCCGACTCCGCCGGTGGTCACGCGCACGCGCACATCCTCGTCATCAACCACGACAACCTCACCGGCAAGAGCTTGCAGAGGTACACGAGCTGGAAGCACGGGCTCCGTCAGCTGAACGACGAGCTGATGGCCGAGGAAGGCCTGCGCGTGCTGCCCGATCCCGCGCAGCCCAAGCCCGACTGGGAACAGCGCCGCGAGCAGTTCACCGACGGCGGGTTCGAGCAGGTGCTCGGTGACAAGGTGCTCGAAGCGCTCACCGACTCGCGCTCGGTAGACCGTGCCGGGTTCGAGCAGGTTCTCGCCGAGCACGGGGTCGTGCTCGCGGTGACGCACCGCGACGGTTGGACGTACAAGATGCGTCGCGCCGACAACGGCAGGTTCGGGCGCAAGAAGGCATCGGGGCTCACTCCCGAGTTCACCGCCGAGGGCGCTCAGCAGATTTTCGACTACCGCGCACAGAAGGAGGCGGCTCATGGGAGCACTCGACCGGCTCAAGCAGGCCGACGAACAGCAGCAGACTACGGAGACGCTGGAAGCGTTGACCTCGACGGTGCACGCCGTCGAGCAGCAGCTCACGACGCTGACGAAGACCGTCGCCGACCTGACCGGGTTCGTGAAGGTGATGGACGAGCAGCAGGACACGAGGCTGACCCGGTTGACCTCGCAGCAGCCCGAGCCCGTCTCGACGCAGCCCGACGACGAGACGAAGAAGCGGCTGAGCGAGATCGAGAAGACACTCGCCAGCATGGCCGAGACGCTCAGCGCGTCGAAGACCGTGAAGCTGCCGAGCGGCGAAAGCGTGAAGCAGTCCGATCTCGCCTCGTACTCGATGATGCAGAGGATCGAGAGGCAGATCACGACGATGAGCAGTTCGGCGGATGAACTCGCCGAGGCGGTGTCCAAGAGGGGCCGCATCGTCATCGACCCCGACAAGCTCGCAGCGCACGCGGTGAAGGTGCTCGATGCCAGGCTCACCAAGACCGTGGATGCTCGGCTTGACGGGCTCGAGGATCGCGTCGTCTCTCTCGGCACCGCACAGGCCGCAGAGGCCGCCGTGCGGGCCGAGCAGGTCATCGACGAGGCTCAGGGCGTCGTGAGGGCTGTCGGCGCGGCAGAGCGTCGCGTGGAGGCGCTGTCAGCACGGGTCTCGTGGACTGCTGCGGGGAGGCTGGGCCTCGCCCTGCTCCCGCTCGCGGCGGTGCTGCTAGTGCTCGGCGGTCTCACGATGGGCGTGTTCCATGCGCTCGGGGTCGGGCCGCTGCTCGGCTGGGCGTGGGAGTCGTTCGCGCTCGCCGAGCTGTGGTGGCAGAAGGCGCTCATCGCGCTCGGTGCTTTCGGCGGCATCGCCGGGTTCGGCTGGCTGGTCTGGCTAGGTGCACGCAAGCTCGCCGACGTGCTGAGGGGCTGGTGACCGCCCGACAGGCCATCAGAGAAAAAGCAGAGCCCCGTGTGAATTGACAGCGAAGTTGGCAATAGTGACAGTGAAGTTGGCAATAACTCAATCAAGTTGGCAATAACCGTTATTTTGACACAGTACTTGGCAACAGCCGCGAGGTAGCTTTGGGTTAGCGGCTAGAAGCTACACAGCTCACCAATATCAATAACGTCAGCGGAACAGTAAACGTATCCGCTTAGTTGTCATCAGCTGGCAAGGATCAACCATCCTGGCGCCTTCACCTAATTCATGGTAAAGCCCGTATTATTGAGAACAATACGGGCTTCACTTCAACTGCGTGAGACATCGGGCAGTTTTGCGCCTGCAAAGACGCCGACGAGGCCCATCGCCGCGAGCAACAGCAGCGCCCACGAGACGTGCACGGTCGCGAGCAGCGCGCTCACCCCACCCACGACGAGAAGAATGATGCCCATTGCGGTGTTTGAGACTGCAACATAGGTGGTGCGAGTATCGCCCTCTGCCATGTCGACCACATACGTTTTGCGGCCGATGCGCACGCCCGTGTGCATGAGCGTGAGTGCAAAATACACCGTGATGTAGAACAGGTTTACCCACCAGCTCGCGTCTGATTGGAATGCCGACGCACTGCCAGCCTCGGCAAGCGTAGCGACGATCACGGCCGAGAGAATGATCGCCGAAGCAACCCCTGCCCCGATACTCATGACCTTGCGACTCGAGCGATCTGCGAGCCTGCCAAACAGCCTTCCGCCGATGAGCGCAGCAAGCCCAGAAGCGATAATGAACCCGCCAAGCCCCGCGAGACTCGACGCGCCAGACTGGATCGACAGCGTCACGATAAACGGAGGGCTCAGCGACGAAACGAGAAGCAACCCGCGGACCCCGACAAACTGCCTGAAACGCGCGTCTTCACGCAACAATTGCACCGCCTGAGAGAGCCCATGAAACGGTTTGGCTGGAGCGACCTCGGTGCTCTGCGCCTCTGGGGCTTCCTCACTCGCAGGTTCACGCACTCCGGCATAGATCACCGCGACCCCCACCCAGAGCGCTGCACCCGCGGCGAGCAACCAGGCGAGGTGAGCAGCTGCGAGTTCCGCTCCCACAAACGCTCTGATCGCAAGGCCCAGGGTGATCGCAACAATGCCTGCAACGGTGGTTGAAATACCATTGAGCTGCCCCCGTTCGCCCTTCGGAATCGTGCGTCCCTGCACATCTTTTGACGCGATCGAGCAGAGGCATCGACCGAGCGCAAAGATCGCGAGCGCGACGAGAATGCCGACGCCCGCTGCAAGCCCTGAGCCGAGCGCTGCGATGAACGCCATCACCGCGACCGCCCCCGCCTGCACGAGCGCGCCAACTACGAAGATCCATTTGCGATGCTTCACCCGCACAACGAGTGGGGTAAGTAGCGCTTGCGGCAACATCGAGAGAGACTCGCGGATCGGCACGAGAAGTCCCGTCAACGCAGCCGGGGCCCCGAGTGACGCGAGCACCCAGGGCAGCACCGTCGATGCGTTGACCGCCTGATCGCCAGACGATTGCAGGGCACCCGCCGTGATTTGGCGCAGACCATTTGACGCCACCTTGTCGCGCAGCCCTTTGGGCATGCGCTGCTCGGCGTCTCGGGAACGACGGATGAGTTTCGAATACCACCACTCGCTGGCGGTCACGGGGGCAGACTCGCCCCCGTGTTCACTTGCCGCGATCAGTGGTCGTGATCCTGATCCGCCTGTGTTTCATGCACGGTGCCCGGCGCGTGATGCGGTGGAGCATAGATGCTGTAGACCTTCATCGGAACGTCGCCGATGTTGGTGATGTTGTGCCACATGCCCTTGGGCACAAGCACGGCCCAGTCGTCGGCGACCTCTTCATCAAACGAGAGCTCTTCGGGCGAAGGTCCCATTTGTACCCGACCGCGACCCTGTTCAAGTCGCAAGAACTGATCGGTATCGTCGTGCACTTCGAGACCGATATCGCCTCCGACAGGAATCGACATGAGGGTGAGCTGCATGAGCTCCCCCGTCCATACTGTCGTGCGGAAATTGGTGTTTGCACGGGTCGATGCTTCGATGTTAACGGTATATGGGTTTGGGCCATGATCTGGTGTTTGTGTCATTGCTTAAGCCTAATGACCTGGCCGAGCAGTAATCAAGCGAGGATAGGCTGGTCTTGCTCGGCAAACATTCAGATTGGAGAGGTTCAGGGATGACACAGGGCAAATTCTTTGACGACGAGGTACTCGAGGCCATGGCGACCAGGCGTTCAGTGTCGAAAGTGGGGCCGCACACCCCCACCGACGACGAACTCCGCGAGCTCCTCGCCGCGGTCACCCCGGTTGCCGACCATAAGGCGTTGCGCCCGTGGCGACTCATCGTGTTGCGGGGCGAGGATCGGGGCCGTCTAGCCGATGCGCTCGACGCGGCCGCAGGGACCACCCGTGAACCGGGAGAACGCAATTCCAAGCCATACCGGGCAGAACTCCTCATCGCGGTCATCGCCAGCTCCACCGAGCACCCGCTCGTGCCAGAGTGGGAGCAACACGCGACTGCGGCTGGCGCCGGGCACCTGCTCGAACTCGCACTGTGGCGAGCCGGGTGGGGCGTGATGTGGCGCACCGGAGTGCTCGCGAACAGCGACCCAGTGCGAGCCATGCACGGGCTCGAAGAACACGAGCACCTCATGGGGTGGTTGTATGTGGGTGACATTGACCCGTCATTCCGAGAGCGCCTGGAGGCATCGAATCGGCCGGCACTCGACCCGCATCAGTTTCTCGGAATGCTCCCCTAACCTCAGAGGTCACCCTCCTCGAGTTAGGTGAACATGAGCATAAAGATGTACATATTTTTTGTTCACAAATGCTACTTCAGAGCATGACTGCTCTCGCACCTCACGTTGAAACCTGGGCCGTTTCCCGAGAAAAACTCGCCTGTACTTTGAAGCGGTTTCGCGAACAAGGCGCAGCCGCAGGGCCATTGACCTTCGGAGCGCATCGCAAGCCCGAGGGAGGAGGGGCTGGGTGTGGCCCTAGCGAGCGAAGCAGCACATCCAGAAACAATGCCAACTTCGTTGGCAAAACACCGACTAAACCAAACGTGATTACGGAGAAATTCCGCATAATCACTGGGATGCCAACTAGCGAAAAAGTGCCATCTTCGCTGTCATCTCACACCCCGGGCGTGTGAACGCTCGGGGCTCTGCTGGTGGAGGCTGGTTATTGGCCGTACTCTTCGAGCGTCGCACGCGCCGCATCAGGGCTGTCCTGCAACATGCTGAACAGTTCGTCCGCAGACAGTCCGTTGTAGTTCCGTTCGAGATACGCGGCGAACTCATCCACGGTGATGCCATTCTGAGCGAAGATGCTCTCGGCGTCTTGGAGCTTGCCTGACTCGGCAGCGTCGAGCAGAGCACTGAGCGTCTTGTCGAACGCGGGCTTGGTCTTGGAGTCGGCCTCGGCCTGTTCAGCCTGCGCAGCTTCGCGCTTCTTCTGGCTCTCGGCTCGCTCGTTGCAGTCCTGCTCGCGTTCGGCGAGGAGGGCATCGCCCACGTCGGTGCCGACCCTCGAGTAGGTGCCCCCGCTCATGGTGACGACCGATCCGTCTTCCGACTCGGTGAAGGGGTCGGTGTTGCTGTACCGGCCTTCCTGCGTCCATGCGACCGTGGTGCGGGTCTTGTCGAGCGAGCCGATACTGGTGTCGGAATCGTCCATGTCGATCTCGCCCACGTTGTCGCAGGTGAACTCGCCCCACGTCACTGCGTCACCGTCGATGACGATGATCGCTGGATCGCTGCCCTTCCCGGTCTCTCCGTAGTAGGTGCCGGAGGCGGTGCTGGCTCCGTTGCCGGAGCAGCCCGTGAGTAGGAGCAGTGCAGCCGCCCCGACGGCTGCGGCGGTCATCATTGGTCTCGTGTTGGTGGTGCGCATGGCGGTGCCTCATTTCCGGTGTTGGTTGACGTGATCGCCGACAGGTCGGGCCGTTCGGGGGTGTAGGTATCCGGCGCGGGCGAAGCGCCTGGGCGGGTGTTCCCGTCTCTGTCTTGACGGCATCGTTGCTGCTCGTCTATCAGCCGATTCTAGTAGTACGTATACGTTCCAGCACGTATCACAGCATGGAACGTGAGAGTACTAGCAGTCACGCTTGTACGGATGGAGCAGGATTCACTCAAGACGAAGATCGGCGCGGCGCTCAGAGCGCAGCGCAATCATTGGGGCTTGTCGCAGGAGAGGCTGGCCCAGCGCGTTGGCCTGACCACCCGCTACATCGCTGGCCTCGAGCGATCCGAGTTCAACGTCACGGTGGACACTCTCGACGAACTGGCCCGCATCCTGGGCCTCGATCCGGTCGCGCTGCTCAACGGGGAGCTGCGCGACGAGCTGCCTGAACAGCGCGACGCACCGGCTGATGCGAACCCCGTCAAGCGCCGCCGCAAGAACGCTTCACGAGCGTCAGCGCTCGACGATTTCTGAGCAGTGCGTCCACGTCATCGCATCGAGACGATCACGCGCATCGACACCGGCCCGTGCTCGGGGCAGACGTAGCTCTTGAACGCGCCGAGGTCTGGCTCGAAGAACCACTCCGACTCGCACGGCCACGGCCCGATATGTGCTTCATCGAGGCAGTAGCTCAGCCAGGGATCGAAGGCAACGTTCACAGTGAGCGGAACACGAACACGCCGCCCTCGGGGGCATCGCTCGTCGTGTAGTCGAACGCGAGGTCTCGAGCCCACGCCCGCCAGTCGAAGTAGCGGGCGATCTCGTCGGGGATACCGTCGAGCAGCGCGATGTCTTCGCCGAGATTCTCGGTGTATGCCTCGAAGCTCTCCCACGTTCCGCAGTAGCGCTCCTCGAAGTCGCTCGCGCTCGGCAGACCGTCGCCGTCCTCGATCTGGTCTCCGCTGAGCGCCCAGACGAGGAACGCCTCACGGTCGTTCTCGTGGACTTCTTCAACGACGTGGGCGAGCTGTGCGGCGTCGTGGGGCGAGCACTCGCCCCTGATCGGCAGGTTCTCGTGATCCATCACCCAGATTTCCTCGCAGCCAGGGCGAACGTGCTGTGCGCCTCCGTGCACATCGGCGAGAGTGATGTCGTCGCCCTCGATGGCGTCGAACCACTCGCCGACGAGGCGGGCGTTGTTGTAGCAGGCGAGACAGCCGACCCAGATGCGCGGGGTGGTGTCGGCCAGCGTTGCGGTCGTCATGGAAGCCTCCTCGTGTCGTCGAGGGCGGCGGCGCGGCTGGCAGTCGTGCTCTGTGAATCGACGCAGTTACGCCGGGCTCACCGCTCTCAGCAGTTCTCCCGGCCCGGCCATGCCGGGCTACTTGTCAGCATCCCCGGTGACCCAAAGTCCGTTACCGGTAAACTGGCGGGGTGAAACCATTCCTCTACGGACTCGACCACGCGAGCCATGACTTCAGTGAAGCAAGTTCGTTGGGGAAGAACATCTTCACCAACGCCTTCCCGCTCTCGCTGGCGCAATACCTTGCCGCAGAGCGGAAACTGCCCATCCCCATGATCAAGGCGACGCTCGACAGCGCCGGTCGGCTCACTACCGAACACGTCATGACCGCCTGGAGCGAGATCATCGGTACGGAGCCTGATCGCGCTCATTTCGAGTTTGAGGGTGTCTATAAGGGCTACGGCAACTACACGCACACCAGCGCGAACAAGAGCGATGCCGTGGTGATCGAGCGCGGAACTGGTGAGCACCTGCGCCCGCTCGAAATCAAACTCGTGGTCGTGCCGACATCGTCGACAGCGAAACGAGATCGAAAAGATCAGTCATGCGAGATCGTGGTGCGGCCTCCTACGGTCGAGCAGCTCGCCTTCTCAATTGCACACTCATACGGTCAGGCGCGTCGCATTGAGCTGATGGATCTCATCGTGCGCGAGCTAGGGCAGCCAAACGACTACAAATGGACCGATGAAAAGTTCATGATCGCCGCTCTGCCTCGCATACTTCGAGCCGCCGAGAGCATTGCTAAGGGCGGCCTCGATGTGCAGACTCCGCTCGTGCTTACGGCGATCTGGCGCTCAGAAGGGCAGAAGCCTGTTCTTGATGAGCACGCATTCGACGTATTCACGTGGACCGACATGGCATTCCTGCAGCTGTTCATCGACCAGCTGCGCCGCGAATACTTCAAGGCGGACGGCTCGCCCAAGCCGAAGGCTCCGAAGCAGATCTCACGACCGAGCCGGGCCCTGATCTGGCTCGTTCGTTCATTACTCGACTACACAGTGCAGAACACGCTGAACTTCGGCATCGTCCATTCGCAGATCACCTACGGCGTACAGTCCGACAAAGCGGGTTCGTTTTCGGGAGCGGCATCGCTCAAGCACCTGTCCTCGCCAGAGTTCCTCGAACCCCGCGTGACCCGCACCGAGCTCGGCGAGGTGCTCAGCCCCTCGAGCACGCAGTACCTGTTGCCCGAGCGCAGACTCGATGCGGCCATCGCGATCCAGCACCTCGCCGAGGAGTTGAGCCGTCAGGCCGACCTGCGAGACTAGCTACTCGTCGCGTGCGTCGTTGCCGCTGATGGCATCGGCAATCCCCTCAGCCACGAACTTCGCGAGGCGCACAGGCACCGCGTTGCCGATCATTTGCTCGGTGTCGGTGCGTGAAGCGACCCACTTGTAGCCACGCGGGAAGGTCTGGATCTCTGCACGCTCGGCAGTAGTCAACGGTCGGGTCTGAGAGACCGGTGCCACGTCACCGGGGTGGCCGGGGTAGCCAGCAGGAATCGGCCTGTTCACGCCCCGCACCGTCGGTGAGGGCTCGTCGATCGAGAACACGCCGCGACGAGCATAGCTGCGTGGGTGGCGGTAGTAGGTACTCGTACCCAGGCGCTTGCCGAACCAGTCGCGCACCGTCATGGGCTTTTCGCTCTTGTTCTCGGTGAACCACTCGAAGATTGCGGCAGTGGTGGCTGGTTCTTTGGTGCCGATGGTGATCAGGCGCTTACGCTTCTGAGGCACGCCACAGAGCGACGCATCGAGCACGACCTTGTTGACGGTGTAGCCAGCGGCCTCCATCACGGCAACGGCGCGTTTGAACGCTGCTGCGTGCTCGGCGCGCGCTACGTTCTCCATCACGAAGAACGGGGGCTGAAACCGCTCGATCACGGCCGCGAACTTCTCGGTGAGGTCGGCTCGCGCGCCCTCGACGCGGGTGCCAGCAGACGAGAAGTCCTGGCAGGGCGGCCCCCCGATGATCGCGGGGAACTCGCCGTCGCCCTCATACCTTTCGAGGGCGCGAATGGTCGCGTCGACATCACCTAGGTCGAGCAGTGTTGCATCATGGCCGAGGTTCTTGCTGTAAGTGTCGACCGCGCACTTCCAGTTGTCGAACCCTTCGAGCACGTCGAAGCCTGCGAGTTGGAAGCCGAGCGACATGCCGCCGCACCCTGAGAATAAGTCGATGACCTTGGGCAACTCGGGATTGACGATGGCTGAGACAACCGAGCCGTTGCCGGTGTCCTGAGCGAAGAACGAATCTACGATTTCACGCGCCCACACGGCACCGCCGTTGATGTCAGTAGAGGTGGGCTCGGGCAGCTGAGCGCGAGCGCGCATACTGCGCACTGTTGCCTGCTTCACGTTGAGGAGTGCCGCGAGCCGCTTCACGTCGTAAAGATCGGTAGCTTCGTCAGGCTTCACCGTGGGGTCGAGGGTGCGCGATGTCATAGATCTATCATCCCACAAGGGGTCGAGTCGTGCAACTAGGTCGTTGCAAGAAACGACCCCTAAGAGTTGTGATCGGCTCGCTTCTTGGCCCGGTAGCGGCGACCCTTTTCAATGGAACGAGCATTGTGTGCGAGTCGGCACGTGCTGCACCGGCAGCCGGTTTCGTAGGCCAGGCTTGACCCGTGGTTTCCGAGAACCTCACCAGCCTCGCGCTTACGTTTGATATACGCCGCGTGGGCGGCCGCGTGAGCAGCCCGACACTCAGCGCATCGACACTTGTGATTGCCATACCCGTTAGGTGTGCCGTGCCTCGGGTCGTCCTCCGGAAGCCCCTGCGTGTCTGCGCTCACGATGTGAGCATATCCTACGGCGTCACGACTTGGCGGAGCCACTCCTCAAACCTGCTGACGGCTCGTACCGACTGGGCCGTAGGCTCAAGGCGTGGACAAGAATGGCGGCGGATCGACTTTCGGTTTTGTCTTCGATTCCAACGAGCAGTATCGAACTTGTGCGAGCTGTAGTGAGGACTGTGAGCCCGACCCCTTCGACGTGGGTGAGGGTGGTGGAGTCCGCATAGCCTTCGTGTGTCCGAACTGTGGGCTGCACTCAGTAGTCGATCCCTTCGAGCACGTCAGGTAGCCGGTGAGTGCTTATCGCCACTCGATGCCGACTGTCTCGGACGCTGCCTCGAAAGTGGTGACGCGACGCCCCTTTCCCGCGCGCCGTATCGCCACGGTCATGAGCGCCCCGATTACGCCGCGGCGGCGGGCCAGCGAGGCGTCATCCCACCACGCGCGGGAGTCGCCGGAGGCCACTACCTCGGCGAGCGGGTCTGAGGCGACAGCACGCGCTAACTCTTCGGTGATCGCGCGTCGCTCTTCGGTCAGCACGTCGAGAGCGGCCTCGGCGGTCTTCGCGTTCATCTTCCCCTTCGCGATCAGGTCGATGATCGTGGCTTCTCGAGAGTCGAGCGCCGCTCGCTGGGTGTTCAGCAGACCGATGTCCGGCCCTTCCTCTTTCGGCACCAGCAGGTCGATGGCGTCGGGCCTGTTGAGCCGGGCGATGCAGACCTCTTTCACGAAGTCGTCGATGATGTCGCCGTTTCGCATGAAGTGGCCGTTCACGCAGCGGTAGGCGTGGTAACGCTTGCTGTCGGCCTTGCCGGAGCCGTCCACTCTGGCCGTGGGGTGTGTCTCGCCGCTGGCGGCGCGCACGGGCGCTCGGCAGATTTCGCAGACCGCGAGACCGGAGAGCAGCCACTTCCGGGCGGTGCCATTGTGGGTGGGCTTGACGCCGACGAGCCGGGCTCGCGTGGCTGCGATGGTCGCCTCGTCGATGATCGGCTCCCACGCACCGGGGGCGCACTCAGCGAGGTCGATGCTCGCGATGTCGAACTTGCCGGTCTCCTGTGACGGTGCGAGCAGCGCGGCGTACTGAGGGTTCATCAGCACGCGCCGAACGGTCGAGGCGATCCAGGGCTTGCCCGCTCGCGTGAGCCTTCCGTCGTTGTTCAGGTCTCGGGCGATCTGTCCCAGCGCAGCACCGCCGAGGAACTCGGCGAATATGGTCTTCACGTCAGCCGCTTCGTCGGGGTCGATCCGGTAGCGGGTTTCATTCTCGTCTCTGGCGATGTCGGGCACCCATCGGTAGCCGTGGGGCGTGCGGCCCGGGGTGGGGTGCCCCGACTTCCGGCGCTCGACGGCATAGCGCTGGGTTCGCTGCGCCTTCTGCTTGACCTCCCGCTCGGCGAGGAGCACGAGCTGCTTGAGGAGGAAGTCGCCGGTCGAGTCATCGGTGTCGATGCCGCCACGGACGGTCAGCACGCGCATGTCGCGCTTCGGAGGGCGCACTTCGAGCACATCCGTGAGGTTGCGGGTGAGGCGGTCAACGTCGTTGACGAGCACGGCGGTGAACAGGCCTTCGTCGAAGTCCTTGAGCATCCGAGCCCAGTTCGTGCCGGGGCCACGCTCCTTCGAGCCGCTGGTAGCGTCATCCGGGTAGGTGCCCACGACCTGCCAGCCGCGATAGCCAGCTTCGCGGCTGCAGTCGTCGAGCTGCTGCCTGATTCCCTGCTCCTCATGGACTGACTGGCGCGCATAGATCGCGACTTTCAGCTGGTCAGAGACGGTTTTCTTGGGCACGGGGCCAGTCTATCTCAGAGTATGTTTTTATCGCCACACCTTGGCCATGATCACGAGTGCATACTCGGCCGTCACCGCCCCGCGCTCCTCGGTGAGCAGCCGGCTCCCCCGAACTCCACGGAGCAGCCGTGCCCGCCGCACCTTCCAGGTCAACCGCACCAAACGAACGAGCCGTGCAGCGCGCGCCCTGCGGCGGCTGACTCTGGCAACCGCCAGCCCCTCGTTCTGCCTCACAGACGCTGGGAAGCCGAGCGCCCGCAGCACCTCTGCGGCCTCGCCCGTCTCTCCGGTCTCTGCACCTCGCTGCCTCACGGTTCGAATCTCCATTGTTGCCTCCTCTGGGTGAGCGCGCCCCGGCAACCGACTGTCGCCGAGCACGGCGCGCTGAGTCGATCGTCGCCCGCGCCGACCGGCCCCGAACACGCTGCCGAGCAAGCGTGCAGCCTCCACCGGGTTCCGCGGCATCACGCGGCATGTGGAGAACGACTCGGCGGCGCTGACCAGCGGCACCCACGATCGCCTACCCGAGCAGCACGTCACCGAGCAGCGTCACGAGCACGGGCACGACGCCCATCGCAACAAACGCGGGCAGCACGCAGCACGCGAGCGGCACCAGGATGCGCACGCCGAGCCGCTCCGCCTCCTGCTCTATCTGCGCGCGGGCATGCCCCCGCAGCTCGGTCGCGGTGTCGAGCAGGAGCGCGGCAGCGGGCGCCCCCGCCGCGACCGCGGTCGCGAGCGCATTGGCCAGTGGCTCGCCGCGCCGCAGTGCCTCCATCGGCACCCACTCGACGGCGCCCTGCGACACCGCATCTGCGACGCTGCGGAGCGCTGGCCCCGGGGGCGAGCCACCGGCGAGCGCGATCCACATGAGTTCGCACTCCAATCCGGCGACGTGGTCGCGTCGCTCGACCCGCGCAGCGAGCGCGTGCGTCCAGCGCACCCCAACGAGTTGGAGCCCGATACCCCCGGCAAGCAGCGCGGCCCCGATGGGCGTGAGAAACACCGGCAGCGGGTCGAATCCGAGCAAGAAGCCCACCGCGACCGCCGCGAGCGGTAGCCAGGCAACAAGCCGCGCTGTCGAGCGCGGCCCGGCGAGGAGCACCTCGCGGCGCCGAGCGACATCGGAGATGCCGCGCAGCGCGAGCGCAATTCGATCCAGTGCCGGGGCAAAGGGCGCACCGCTGTGGGTCGCGAGGCGCCAGGCAGCGCTCAGCAGCCGCCACTCTGGGCCATCGAGCGCCCCAAACGCTGCGGCGACGCTCTGCCCCGAGCGCACCCGCTCGGCGAGCGCCGCAGTCTCCGGCAGCTCGATGTCTGCGGCGAGCGCCGCCACCATGCGCTCGGGCGACATCCCGCTGCGCAACAGGGCGGCGCAGCGTGATGCCACGAGCGCTGCGAGCGCCTCGGCCTCGGGGCGCGGCGATCGCGCAGCACGCCTCGACCACACCGAGCGCGCAGAATGCGCAGAGCGCGCAGAACGCGCTAAACGGAGTACCCCCGCCGCGCGGAGCGCCCGAAGCGCCCCGTGTGCGCGGCCCGGCGCGGTCACCGGTGGCCTCCGGCCTCGGCGAGCTCGAGGGTGCCACGCTCGCCGACGCGTAGCTCACCGAGATCGGCGATGCGATGCCGCCCACCGCTGCGTTCAACGTGCACCACCAGGTCGAGCGCCGTCGCCTGGCGTGCGAGCGCTGCCGCAGTGAGCCCGGCAAGCATGCCGAGCGCCTCGAGGCGCGCAGGCACCTCGGCGAGGCGGTTCGCGTGCAGTGTGCCTGCACCGCCCCGGTGCCCCGTGTTCAGCGCCGCGAGCAGCGTGGCGACCTCGGCCCCGCGGCACTCCCCCAGCACGATGCGGTCGGGCCGCATGCGCAGCGCCTCGCGCAGCAACTGCTCGAGGCCAACCTCGCCTGCTCCCTCGATGTTTGCCTGCCGCGCCTCGAGCGCGACATGGTGGGGGTGAGTCGGGCGCAGCTCTGCAACGTCTTCGATCGACACGATTCGTTCGTTCGCAGGGGCGAGCCCAAGCAGCGCATTGAGCAGCGTGGTTTTGCCGGTGCCAGCGCCGCCGGTAATGAGCAGGTTCTTGCGTTCGGCAACTTCGCGGCGCAGCGTGGCAGCTGTGCGCTCGTCGCACAGCCCGCCGCGCGCGAGTTCTGCGAGCGTCGGCACGCTCACGGCGGGGAGCCGAATCGAGATGGCGGTGCCTGCGACCGCAACGGGGTCGAGCACCGCGTGCACGCGAATGCCGTCGCCCAACCGCACGTCGGCGCAGGGGTGCAGCTCGTCGAGGTGCCTGCCGCCCGCGGCGATCAGCGCGATCGCGAGGTGCCGCAGCTCTATCGAGGCGACCTGCCACCCTGGCACGGGTTCGGCGCCGCCCCCGCGATCCACCCACAACCGCCCGATGTCGCCCCGCGCG
Source organism: Leucobacter albus (assembly GCF_039528015.1). Taxonomy (NCBI): domain Bacteria; kingdom Bacillati; phylum Actinomycetota; class Actinomycetes; order Micrococcales; family Microbacteriaceae; genus Leucobacter; species Leucobacter albus. Next base: position 160,730 of record NZ_BAAAKZ010000013.1, read on the forward strand.
TGCAGCATCACGTCGCGCACTCGGGGGTCGTCGATGAGGGGGAGCAGGCCGCCGAGGGCGCGCCTGGCGTCGCTGCCGATTGCGGTGGATCGGGGGTCAACCAGCGCGGAGATGTTCTGAGTCATGGCAGCAACCCAACCCGACAACCGCGGCGGCGCCACGGCCACCGCCGCGAATGTGGGCGCCCGCGCCGCGCCCCTCCTTTCGGGGGGACTGTGGACGAAGCTTGGGGGTCTAACATTGACCCAGACAATGACGTTTCAGATTGAAAGGGTAGCCATGAGCGACGATCACGGCACTATCGAAAGTCTTTCCTCCCTCGCCCACGATGCGCAGGAGAGCTACCCGCCGGCGGCCGACTTCCGCGCCGCGGCGAACCAGAACTCCTCAGACATCTACCTGCGCGCAGCGGCCGACCCCGAGGGGTACTGGGCCGAGCAGGCTCAGCAGCGTCTCAGTTGGAAGAAGCCGTTCACCGAGGTGCTCGACTGGACGAACCCGCCCTTCGCGAAATGGTTTGCAAACGGCGAGCTCAATGTCGCCGAGAACTGCCTCGACCGCCACGTCGCGAACGGGCTCGGCGATCGCGTCGCCTACTACTTCGAGGGTGAGCCAGGCGACAGTCGCTCCATCACGTACGCCGAGCTGACGCACGAGGTGAAGCGCGCGGCAAACATGCTCGCGAGCCTCGGCGTGACCGCCGGCGACCGGGTGGCGATCTACATGCCCCTCATCCCCGAAACCGTCATCGCGATGCTCGCGGTCGTGCGCCTCGGGGCCGCCCACTCGGTCGTGTTCGGCGGGTTCAGCGCCGAGAGCCTCAGGGCGCGCATCGACGACGTCGAGGCAGAGCTCGTCATCACCGCAGACGGCGGCTACCGCAAGGGCCGCGTCTCGCCGCTCAAGCCGGTCGTCGACCAGGCGCTCGTGTTCGACAACGCCGACGGCAAGCCGAGCACCGTCAAGAACGTGCTCGTCGTGAAGCGCGGCGGCAACGACATCGACATGGTCGCCGGGCGCGACCTCTGGTGGCACGAAGAGATCACGGCGTACGACGGTGAGCACACCGCGCAGGGCTTCCCAGCAGAGAACCCGCTGTTCATTCTCTACACCTCGGGCACCACCGGCAAGCCAAAGGGCATTCTGCACACAACCGGCGGGTACCTCACCCAGGTGGCAACCACCCACAGCGACATCTTCGATCTCAAGCCCGAGAGCGACGTGTACTGGTGCACCGCCGACGTCGGTTGGGTCACGGGGCACAGCTACGGCGTCTACGGGCCGCTCGCGAACGGCGCGACACAGGTCATGTACGAGGGCACCCCAGACACCCCCAATTGGGGTCGCTGGTGGGAGATCATTCAGAAGTACAAGGTCTCGATCTTCTACACGGCGCCAACGGCGATCCGGTCGTGCATGAAGGTCGGCCGGCAGGTTCCGGAGCAGTACGACCTGTCGAGCCTGCGCCTGCTCGGCAGCGTCGGCGAGCCGATCAACCCCGAGGCTTGGCGCTGGTACCACGACGTCATCGGCGCGGGCAAGACCCCCATCGTCGACACCTGGTGGCAGACCGAGACGGGGGCGATCATGATCTCGCCGCTGCCGGGGCTCACGACGCTCAAGCCCGGCAGCGCCCAGATCGCGCAGCCGGGCATCTCGGTCGCCGTCGTCGACGATGAGGGCAATCCAGTCTCGAACGGCAACGGCGGCCTGCTCGTCGTCGAGCGGCCGTGGCCGTCGATGGTGCGAAATGTGTGGGGAGACCCGCAGCGCTTCATCGACACCTACTGGGATAAGTTCGGCGACAAGTACTTCGCGGGCGACGGTGCGCGCCTCGACGAAGACGGCGATATCTGGTTCCTCGGCCGCGTCGACGACGTGATGAACGTCTCGGGCCACCGGCTGTCTACAACAGAGATCGAGTCGTCGCTCGTCGGCCACCACGCTGTCGCCGAGGCCGCGGTCGTCGGCGCAGACGACGAGACGACCGGCCAGCGGGTAGTTGCTTTTGTATGTATCAAAACTCAACAGGAAATTTTGGCACCTGAAGATGCTGAAGTTGTGTTGAAGAAACATGTTGCTGATCTCATTGGGGCAATTGCTCGCCCTGCAAATGTCTATGTAGTGAATGAGCTTCCGAAGACTCGTTCAGGAAAGATCATGCGACGCCTACTGAAAGATGTAGCTGAAGGCAAGACTGTTGGAGACGTTACAACACTGGCTGACACTGTAGCGATCACGGCAATCGCTAAACAGGTATCAGGCAACTAGCGAGCGTTTTGCTAGAACTTGCGATTAGCGAAACCTACTAGATCTAGTCAGATAATTTCACTAGATCTAGTCAGTTAGTTTCACTAGATCTAGTGCACCAACTCGCACTAGATCTAGTGAAATTGCTAGCAAGTTGCGCTACATCTAGTGTTACTCGCTAGTGCTTGGTTAGTAACTTTGGCTAGCATCTAGGCTAGATTAGTGTGGGTAATTGCCGAAGTTCGTGACTAGCGTACAGACTAACGACCGAAGTGCTTATTGGAACTCTCGTCTAGTGATTTCACTAGTGACTCACGTTTCACTAGTCTAGTAAACCGCACTAGATCTAGCGTTCTAGTGCGGACTAGATCTAGCACGCTAGCTAGCGTTTTAGCCAGCTAATCTGACTAGATCTAGCAAATCTGACTAGAACTTAGCGTTCTAGCACGCACTAGGACTAGCACGCTAGCTAGCGCTTGAGGCAAGTGCTACGTCTAGCAAATCTGACTAGAACTTAGCGCGCCGGACTAGATTTAGTGTTTTCTTGAACAACGTCATCTTGACTTAAGTTCGCCCGACTCTGACGCATAGGTTTAGATGCCTTGTCGCTAACTCGAGGATGCTGTCTAAGCGAAACAAAGCGCTATTGTGCGTATTTGTATGACCTCACGAGCTAACAGCTTAGATCGTCTTCTACAGCGTTGTCACTAGTGCCCGTTAGCATCTGCTCATGAGGAAAACACTAGCAACCACAATCATTATCCTCACTGCGCTTTCGCTTACGGGCTGCGGTGGAGGATCAGCAGGTGTCTCAGACTCTTTACCTACTGAAAGCGAGCAAGATCGGGACTCTAGCGCAAACGAAATAGGTGTGATGGTTGGTGAAGGTCTTAGCGATTCATGGAACCAACTACGCGATTTCGGCAAAGGTGTATGGGAGGGGATGAAAAGTTCTACAGAACACTAGACCTCAAGCGCTCACAAAAAATCCCCAACGTAAAATGCGTTGGGGATTCTTGTTTAGACGGAAATGGTGATTGTGCCTAATGCACGAAGATCATCCACAGTGGGACGACGAGTAGCATCAGGCAACTTGTTAAAGCGTTTAGCCATTTTCTCGATCTTCATGCCGAGCGCTTCAGCAAGATCGTCAGCGGTACCACTGAAATCATCAGGCAATGTTTTACCTGAAATGTCTTCGAGTTTATGCACCATGCCATAGATGAACTTCTTGTCGCCAACTAAACCAGTTGCAGTGAAAGCTCTTTTGCGTTGGTAGCTTCGTCTCAACGCTTCATGCTTTCTGCGCCTGTCCTCTTGAGCCACCTGATAAGCATCGTCTTCCTCATACGTAACAGATTCGGCTAAATAGTATTCGATTGGCTCGCGATCAATTACTTCGGGTTCATCAGTTTCATGATTCCAGACAAGCGTGGTTACGAACTTGAATCCGTTTTTCTTTGCCCACTTGTATGCGCCAGCGCTGATTTTGTCATTCATGTTTTCTCCTTAATTGAAATGAATGAAGCTTCTATCGCTTTGACTTTTAGAGCGCTAACGCTTTGTGTACGGAACAGCGATATTCATTCAAACAATGGAGGTCGCTATGACTAATGGAACACACCTGAATACGAGCACTGGAAATACATATGCGTGCAGCAAGGCCGAATGCGCCTCACTGCACTACGCTTCACCAGCAGAAGGCAGAGCAGCCTACGAGAAGATGATGGAGGCTTACACGCTCCCGAAACCTCTTCGCAAGAAACCTAAATCGCTTGAGGACGATTTCGCTAGCTTCATGAATTCGAGCAAAGCAAAGGCAGCTCCGCTTGATCGTGGTGACTGGCGAGGTGATCAAGCTCGCGCCGCTTTGCTTAACGGAGACCTTGCGGCTGATCAAATGATCTCTGATGAAGTCTCTGGTTATTACGAGCCTGACGAGTACGAGCCTGAATAAACAGCTATCCCCCGCAAAGTGAAGAACTCTGCGGGGGATAACTAGTTCAGCGGCTAACGCTTCGCGGCGAGGTTTACGCCAGTGCCCGAATCGTCATAAGGCGTCTTATCAAAATTGGTTAATGGAAGGATGAGGAGCTTTTCCTTCTCGATCAAGCCGTACTTCTTGTCAGCAACCTTAAGACGGCTAATCGCCTTTTGATTGTTGGTGAAGTAAACCACTTTGGAATAGACAGGCATCTTCGCTGCAAACTCTTGTGACCACAGTTCAAGCATGGCTTCATACCCAATGGTTGTCTTTGGCTTACGCTCTATCTCGATTGCGTAAGAGCGCGGAGCTACGCCAGTACGTTTGTGCTCGAAGTTCACGACTAAATCAGGATGGTGATGGGCTTTAGCAAAGCGATGCTCCGCTCCAACTTGGCTAAGCGCTACAGTCCAAAAGGCAGGTTGCTCTTCAAGCACTTCATCCCAACTAGTGCGCCCCTCTTGCAAACGCTCTAGAACATCTCGCTTCATACCCTCACGCCATGCAACAAAGCTTGATTTCGCTCTATCCTCCCGCTTTGCTTCAGCATCAAGCTCATTCATCACTGATGACCACGCAGAGCGCACTTCGTACTCTGAGATAATCTCATCAAATGAGCCACAATCAAGCGGCTTAATGAAAGGCATTGGACTAAGCAGGATGGCAGCTATTTGGGAAATGGCTAGCGTATGAGGAAGCTCAGAGAGATTATGGTCACGCTTATAGCTCGGATCAACTTCGTTATCTCTGATCAAGAATCCCATGAGCTGAGCTTGAGCTACACCAGCTTTTGTCACAGCCCAAAGTGATTCATAGCCTCTATAGACAATGCGCGTAATCATGCCGGCTTCGGCTAAACCAAGCAAGCGTCGATTCATGGTGGCGATTGAGACAAATCTCTTCGTTCCGTCGATGTATGAAAGCCGTGAAAGCTGCTCTGTATTAGCTACTCGCATCTTTGCTAAGAACGCTAGTACTACGCCATCCTTGTCTGTGAATGTCTTTCGCTTGTATGTAGGGTTCTTGTGTTTCTTACGCCCATCGGATACTAGCCCTACATCTTTCTTTGCTTGAAGTTCTGCTTCCTCCGCGGCACTCCGCACTGGTTTATCCCACGGCATAGGCTCGTCTGAATAATCGAGCATAGGGTTGATGATTTCGTTCATGATTCCACTCCTTCAGTTGGTTGAAGTGGAATATCAACAAGAATTGATCAGGTATGGATCACCACTTGCACACCAGTTACACACCACTGCGAAAAGGGGTGTTTACGCCCATAGTCATATCCCATGATGATGCGGCCTGAACTATAGAAATTTTGAATCAAGGGAAATCGGCGCGCTAATCTTGGCACCTCCCGGTGGAGGGCATTTAGATACCGTCAAGCAGACTCCTCTGATGACCAAGGAAGCTTCCTGAAGACTGCACGAAGCCACAGTCGATGTGCGACACCAACTCGCCCCTAGACCACCACATTACTTCCACGTGTGACACCACTGGACAATGTGCGACACCACCGCAATGTATGCACACGTAGTACTGCGTGTGACACGTAGTGCTGTTTGAACTTGCATAAGTTCAAGAATGCTAGGCTCACCGTCTAGCACTCCCTGCGGTTAAGCCCCCGCTGTTTAACAGGACTCTTGTGAGGCCGTGGCATTACGGCCTACCAACTACCGAATGTTTAGCGGCGGAAGCAGCGAGCGACAGCGCTTGACCCACGGATATTCCGGTGGTCTTTCTTTTCTTTTTCAGTTAATGTCAACACAAGTTGATATTGATTCTGATGATGTGATTCATACATGATCTCCTTATGCCAAACCCCCGTAGTTTTTGTGATTCTCTACGGGGGTTTGTTGTTTCACTCAAATGACTATGATGTACGTATGGTAGATGTGGACTTCGAGAGTCTTAATGAATATGACCTTCCGACTGCCCTTAGAGGCTACGCACTTAGCACGGCGGATCAAGAAGGTCTCCTTGAAACAGGTAATCGCTTTGCGTGGCGTGCGCTGGCCTGTTATTCAGATCTTGACCCTAATGCGGCAATGAAGCTCGCAAAGCTCGATGATGAGCAGGTTCATCTGTTCTTAGCAGACAACCCAGCGGTAGGTGAAGAAGTTCTGCTTACTCTTGCTGAATATGACGGCTTTGATCTGGGTGAGTTCCTGTGGGATCGTCGAGCTGATAGCGCTGCCCTCGTTGCTAAGCTTGCTGTCTCAAGCAATGACCGTGCATTGCGAATGTTGGCTAGTGATCTTGAAACCACTGGCGAGACGATTGCTCTAGCCCTTTCGATCCGCCGTGATTCTCATCGGACAATGCATTTCATGAAGCACCCGAATACGCCTCTATCAACGCTAGAAGAGTTGACCTCGAACTCGGATATAGAGATAGCTGAATACGCTAAAGAGTTGATTTCGGAGAGAGTTTCTGAGGCTAAATAGCAAAGCTAAGCAATGCTGCTTACTCAATGCATTGATGCATTTTGCCTCTTCTCTTAGCAAGTAAACGCAAGTTGATATTCATACTGTTCGGTTCAAAGCACCTATCACTCATGCTTTCCGAACACTTCCTTTCACAATAGAGATAAACCTGAAGTGCTCTTTTGGCTTTGTGTTCTTCTGGTTGAAAAGCCCCGCTGGCACCTACTCCGCTAGCGGGGCTTTCTCGTTTCATTTTCCTCAAAGCGATAGATATTGTGCCGAAGCCAAAATCGGCCTGATTTTGAGGAGTAGCCATGAGCAAATTTTTCTGGCGTAGCCGCGCGCCACCGGAATTTTTCGTCGTGTCTGTAATCGCATCCAGAACTTGTGTGACACGATCCATGCTGGCAGCATTCTGGTGCTGTGGGGAAAAACGCCGTTGAGAAGATAACGAGCGCGTGCTTTCCCCAATCTGTGAGTTCCTTCGTTGGGTGGGAGTATGCCAATCACTTTTTCAGCAAGGCCGTTCTCGGAATGCGCGAGGTAGAATCTCCCGCCGCGCTACAGAAGTGGGGTTCCGTCTGTAGCAAGTCCCAACACTTACCGCTCGTTTAACATGAGGGTCTTATTGATAACTAGATCTATCTGGTTGCTTAAACCCTGAAACTATGGAGGAACACTCATGTCAAACTTATCTGCACTCGACTTGTCGGGATACAAATGGATTGATGAAAAGTCTTTAGCTTCTTTCGAGCGCTATGTACTTGAATCCAAACTTGGTATCCCTGATTCTGAAACCAATCCTGCTCTAAATGACTCTGATGATTAGCTAAGCCCAACTTCAGCCCTTGCACTTCATTGTGTGAGGGCTTTAGTTATGTGTGAAATTGAATAACAAGCTTCGATTACTGTCTTTCAACTTGATTAGCTCTTTGTATCGCTAGCATCCAGCTCCACATTGCCTTACAGTCTTGGTTCAACGAGTCAAGTTCGATTGATGTGACCGTTGTCTCTATTCCTTCTTTGTATAGAGGCCTATACAGGAAGTCATTCTCTTCATCCGACCATAGAGGTGCTACCTGCATTCCATGGGCGAGCATGTCTCTGACTTTCTTGACTCGATCCCATCGCCGATTGAATTCATTGGCTTCTGGTGAAGCTGCCGGAAATTCGCTCAGAGCTACAGCAGCGAAGCGTAGGTCTTTATCAGATCTAACCTTGTCTGCGAGCATCTTGACCAACGACGGCGGAAGTGTATCTGCGAGCCGCTGTTGTAGAGCTGCTTTGATCATTTCCTGAATGTGTGCGAAGCCTGTCATTAGCGCCACAGTTCGCTCAAGGATCACTGGATACAAGCGGTTCTTACGCTCATCTAGTGTTTCACTCACGGGCAACCCTTTCTGCAAAGTTCACTCACTCCACGCTAACGCTTTGTGTACGGAAACCGATATTGCTTCAAACCGCAAATCAAGGAGCCGTAAATGAACCATCGCTATCACTTCAACCAGAACACTAGTGAAGCTGAATGCTGTGAGCTTATTGCTTGTGCTTTCGCAGAGCACTTCATCACTTCAAATCAAGCTGAATTTGCTGGCCATGCTCTTAAGCTTCGTAATGAAGCTTATCTGCGAGAGGTCAACGCTTTCATCTCTGAACTAGAGGCTTTCGAGGCTCGTGGAATTGCTGGTGGTGAGAAGTAATGAAATACCATCTCTCTGGCAAGCACTGGCGTAGATGCCGTGCAAAATTTCGTGTTGGCGCTGGCGTGGAAAAGTGCATGATTGGTGATTCAGAGCATGTCACTGGCCGTGAAGGAATTGCTCTCGCTGGTGGTGGCGTTGAAGCGCGGTGGGCTGGCGAAGAGGATTCGCTGACGAAAATTTCTGCTCTGCGGCGTGATGGCACTTTTGAAGTGGAAACTCCAACTGGCACGAAAAAGCTCTACCGCGCTGACGGAGTCGCGTTCTCCAGAAAAGAGCGCTTGCGTTATGAGCAAGGTGACGCTGCGAAGCCGCTTACTTCGAGTGAGGGGGAGCTAGCCGCTGCTCGTGCTAATTCCAATGCGAAGCCGCTTTTTGATCTTCCTGAATCGCTTGATGATGGGAAGCCGTAATCGTTTCTATAGATAGCCCTTGCACTTGATTGTGTGAGGGCTTTCTTTTTGTTGCCGCTCACGCTTTGTGTACGGAAGCCGATATTCATCTCAAACGCTACAAAGGAGGCACCATGAGCTGCATTCACCAAAGAACTCGTCTCAAAGCTGATGCTGATGATGAGTACTTGTTCTTCATCGAAGCCGTTAGCGAGTGCGTTCGAGTCGAAATCGAAGAATCACCAGTCGAGCTAGCTTTGCAGATCGCTCATTGGGTGAAGTTTGGAGGCATGAGACGTGCGCTCGATGCTCGTGGCTGGTTTGTGAATGATATGAACATGCGGAATCTCTTGCTGATCTTCTCGCGTTCGCTCTTTCAGAAGTATCCAGCGCTCATGCTTCCTTGCTCTTGCGAGCAATTGTAGCCACCACGTGAGACACGCTAGAACGCTGTCTCTGAATGCTTTAGCCCCTCGATGCATATTTCCCTGCGCAGTGTGTCGAGGGGCTAAGAACGTCTTCTAGAGCTTTTCGGTCTTCGGGTTCTCTGCTTCTTCGCTGGCAATGGATTCTATAGAAATTCGCCAAAATTCGCTCACCTGCTTAGACGTCAAATCTCAATGAGCTAAAGGGGAAGCGGGTGGGTTACATAAACGTACGGATAACAAACCGATATTAGTAACCACGATTAAGGGCGCGGAAAGGGTTACTTATTTCACCCTGCTCGAAATCGCCAACTAGAAACCCGAATAACAAGGAATCACAATGAATATCTCACCACTTACTTCAAGTCACTTCATCCCTACCACTCGCCCTCGCAGTCTTCGCTTCGAGGCTAATGGGATCACTTACGAAATTGAGCGAATTGAAGCGTCTTTCCGCCCTTACGTATGGCATACCTCGAAATTCGGTGAAAACGTCGCTCACGATGATCTAGTGAACGCTGCGGAAACAATGGCTGCTGCACTCAATGTCTCAACTTCATTTGCTCTTGAAGCTCTCAAGAGTCTTTAAACCAAAGGAAAACGAAATGACTATTTATGGCTACGCCCGTACTTCAACTAGCAAGCAAGAACTTGGTCTTGATGCTCAAACAAAGGCGCTGAAGGATTCAGGCTGCGACGAGATCATTCAAGATGCTAATCAGAAAGGCATGACTGCGCTTCGTGAAAGTCCAGTGTGGCTTGAACTTAATGAGCGTTTAGTTGATGGTGACGTTCTCAAGATCTACTCTTCGTCTCGTCTTGGCCGGAAGAGCTATGAAGTTCAATATGTCGTAGGAATGCTTATTGAGCGAGGCATCACAGTTTACATCCTCGATAGGAATCTCACACTAGACAATCTCGACAATCTCGATCAAAGCATTTCGCTGGCGTTCTCTAGCGTCGTTGACCATAACGAGAATGTTGCTCGTAATGAGCGTACTCGTGCTGCTCTACAAGTGAAGAAGGATGCGAAGTACAAGTTAGGACGACCACCTTCACTACGAGACAAAGAAATTGAACTGATTTTGACTCTCCACAACAAAGGATTGGGCGCAAAGACAATTTGCAAGCTTGTAGAAGTGAAGCGCGCTAGTGGGAAAACCTCAAAGGTGGCTGCGGCCACTGTTCGCAAAGTTATTGCTGGCGATTATCAATCTCGTGAGGAATGGGAGCGCTACAACAAATCCCGTGATCTAGCACTTCTGCGCGGAACCAACTAACTGCACCGACTAATCACTACCACCTGAAAACAAGGACAGAAAGGTCATGAATGAACCAACTCAACTAGAACTCAATTCCAACTATGGCTACATCTATGAAATCGAATGCTTACTAACAGGGCATCTTTACATCGGAAAACATACGCCGAAGCCGAATGAGGATTGGCGAACCTATTTAGGGTCATCGAAAGCGCTACGAAGCGACCAGCGATACTTCGGTAAAGAGTACTTCACAAAGCGTCTCATCGAGTGGGCTGACTCCGCACACGATCTTGCTCTCAAGGAAGAAAGAGCAATTCATGCGCTCGTGAATTCCGGTAAGCAGCACTACAACTTTTCAAGTGAAGACGGCTATCTCTATGCGCTCACTCCCGAAGCTGCTAGGACAATGACGATCCACCGCTTGTCCTACCGAAATCTCAAAGGCCTTAAGGATCAACGCTCGCTTTTGATTGATCAGATTGTTGCTGACCCTACTAATGCTGACATCTACAGAGAACGAGTCAAGCTCTTCTCTGATGCTGTAGAAATTCTCTACTTTCGAGCTGAACTGCATCGGGCTATTAAAGAGGCTGACCTTCGCACAAGTGCTAAGCCGGAGCAACTAAAAACTACGACTTCGTGCGCTCGAATGCCGAAGAACCGCCATTCGGAAAGCACTCCATCTTGGAGAAGTGACCTTGGCTACTAACACTTTGTGTACGGAAGCCGATATTGAAAACAACTATCAAGGAGATACAAAATGAAAACCAAACACCAGATTGCACTAGCATCCGCTGGAGCCGCAGTATTAGCGCTCTCTATGATCGCTCCAAGCGCTCAAGCAGGATCACTAGAAACTGGCAAGTTTTGCGTTCAAGCAGTGAATGTGAAAGAGCCAAAATTCAAAAGCAAGGGTGATCTAGGAAATTGTGATGACTTCCTCAAGACAGTCACCCCTCCTACTGATCCGAATCCACCAGTAACTACACCACCAGAACAAGAAGAGAATGAAGATGATGTGGATGAAAGCCTCAAGACCATGAGAGAGACACATAGCCTTCTTGTCTACTTAGAAGGTGAAGGCATGAATAGCTCAACGAAAACTTCTGTCCGTGTCTTTGATGAAGCGGGGAAACTGTTAGGTGAGAAGAACGTTGTGGGGGATACTGTAGCGGCACGTGACTTCGGAATCAATATTGCAACAAAAGACGTTCAGCCGAGAGATTATGTGAAACTTGATCGCCGTGACTGGACTGTAGAGATTGAACGCAATGGTTTGACAAAGAAGGTTGTCCTCGGACCTGAGCATGCCGGTGGCAGAATTGGAGATGCCATGCTTGGAAAGATCAAGTTCATTTCCAACGAATTTCGTGGTGTAGTTTTCCGCCAAGGTGAGATAGTAATCGGAAAAGCAAAGCAATGGCATAAATACTCTGAGTTCGGACTAAAGACCCCTAATTCTGCCGTGCATGACTTCTATCTAGCTATTGACTCTCAGGATCAGCTCATTGGTGATTACACAATGAAGATAACTAACCTAAAGAGTGGTCAGGCATATGACATCTCAGGTACTAAAGATTTCACTTCACGAGGTGAGCGAGTACGAATCTATGATTCATCTGCCAAGCATGATGAGCAAGTTCCTTACCGTGTAGAGATTTCGATGCATGGGAAAACTGTCTTCAAAGAGTTCGCCTCCTCTAGCAAATCGGTTTATCCAAGAATGCTCAACGGCAAATTGCAGTGGTCATATGCTGGAGTTGCAATGGATCGTTATTTCAAGGCTAGATGGGATACTACAGATATTCTTCCAGTGGTCTAAATCGTCTCTTTCTCTTTACTAATCAAAGGCCCCGCACCATTAAGTGCGGGGCCTTTTTGCTGGGTCTATAGCTAACGCTTTGTGTACGGAAGACGCTTTGTCGATGCTTTGGCTAGTGGCTATCTCGCTCAATGAAGCATTGCTTCCTTATGACTCCACACAAAGTGCACTAGTGGAAAAAGGTTGCTGAAATGCTGCTTTTCCCTGCTGTGGCTCGTTGCTAGCATTGGCCTCTCAGAGCGCTGTAGAAAGAAGCCTTTTGAGCTAATTCTCCTAGTGATTGAAAAGCCATATCTATGGCTCAAATAGTTTGCTTAGCCGGTTGACAAGCTTAGTGAGCCTGTCATTGTAGCTACATCACCGCTTACAGCAAACACTCACGATAGGAACTGATCAACATGGCTACTGCAAACACTGCCCCCGCAACCACCGCAGCCGTCGATTCGATTGCAGAGATTGATCGAAGCGAAATCACCCGTACTCTCAATCTGGTAAAGCATGAGGTTGGGGAGCTTTTCGCTGATGCAAAGCGCAAGCGTCCTTTCTTCGCTGCCTCGAAGCCTGAAGCTGCTGCAAAGCTCGCCGCATCGCTCAAGGCTCTTCAGGAATTCGCGGATCACCTCGATTCGATCAAGAAGCGCTAATCTTCGATGCCTACATTTCCTGTAGCCGAAGCTGCCGCTCATGTCGCTCCTGAAAAGCTTAAAGAGTTCAATCAAACGCTTGAGGACGCTAAGAGCGAAGGCCGTGAAATCACTGATGTGATTATTGTCAATGGCATTCCGATTGTCTACGCCTCACGTTAGACTCCCCTGCTGAACTAACAAACCCCCGCAGCAAAATATCTTGTGCGGGGGTTTGTTGTTGGTTTCAGAATGTGAGTGCACGATCATTGCTATAGCCACGCTTTTCGCGCTCGTGAGTCGTAAGCTGGCGATTCACTTTGGGATGAAGCATCTCATCACGTATCTCTATGAGCCATGCTTCGAAGGATTCCCATTCCTCCACCATGTGCTGATGCTCACGTGCCCATTTATTAGCTTCGTCTTCCGATTCGTACTGGTCAGGATACTCATCGTAAGCCGGTGGGGGAGCATCTGGCGATTGTGGCATTGCTAGTAGAGCAATTGATTCCCATGCTGCAAATGCATTCTCTACTTCGGTACTCGCGCCAGTTTGGTACGGCTCCCCAAAATTTGCATCTGTGTAATTTTGGAGTTCACGGCGTAGCCTCTCTTCGGCTTGCCGCATTTCTGACGTTGTACGAAGTCGCCTAATTTCTGCTCTTCATTCGCTCTTCATCGCTTCCTCCTTCTTCGCACCGTCAGCCGCAGCTCGTGCTTCAATCTCCTTGCGGATTTCTTCATATCCCTCAAGAGTGCCGATCTCCTTACCAGCTTCATCTCTATCGGCTAGTTGCTTTGCGAGGTTTGTGTAAGAAATTCCAAGAGCAAGCTTGATCGCATCAATGAGATCAACCTTTTCCTTCTTCTTACGACCAGCGAATTCCTGCTTCTTTGCTTCTTCAAGTCCGACTGAAAGCTCGCTGATCACTAGTGCCTTACGTGCAACTTCAGTTGGAGTCGTTCGCTTCGACTGTGCCTTAAGGAATTCCGTCATGGCAGCAATGCTTTCCACGCCAGAAACTTTCTTAGCCTCGCTAGTCTGGTTGTTCCACAGCTCGATCTGAATGTCTCGCGCTTCCTTTGCGAGCAACTCCCATGTAGCTCCGAATTTCTTAATGCGCTCTTCAACGCTTTCGGTTCCATCCGTAATGGAGTAGTAGCTTTCCGAGGGGCTTTCGGGGTTTACGAGATATACAGCCATGCTGATTCCTTTCATCTATGAGTAGACCTTGAGTCTTCCTCGTATCCTAGTGAGAACGCTTCGCGGTGTCTCGTCTTGCTAACGCTTTGTGTACGGAATGCGTATGGTTCAAAGACGTGAAGCCTTTCGTTTCATTCCCGTGTCTCGCAGAGTATTTCTCTCACCCTTAAGACGCAGTGCTAGACGATCTAAGCGATCTATTCCACGCTCACGTGTATTTGTATGCACTTCGTGAGGGCGCGCTTAGATAGCGTTCTACGTCTCCTCTAGAGTGAAGAGCTTCCAGAGTTGTTCTTTAGTTTCTGGCGGGGTGTTCTCATTCACCATCAGTGAAGCCCACTCTTCATCAGTCAGGCGTTCAACTTCATAGTGTGGCTGCTTCCAAACGATTTCAATCCGCTTCAGGAAAGCCTCATCTGTCCTCGAAGCGTAACCCCTTGTCGCTTTCGCAATGATTACGGTCTCTACCTCTGCTCTGATCGCTATTTGCTGATCTTCAAAGAGAGAGTTTGAGGTCGCTAACGGGAGTGCACTAGTCCAGACGGCTTCCATGTGTGTCTTCGGCTGTGCATTATTAGCGTGGAAGTCCCTACGCTCACGCCGCAACTCGTTTCGCTGGTCTTCAAGCTTTTGGATCTGTGGAAAGACAACTTCGCTTGTGAGTATTTTGCTCGCGTGAGCATCCATGAGTTCACTGATGCGCTCAGAGATTTCTTCAAGCTCTTGCTCTCTAGCCCACGTTTTCGGCTCAAGACTCTGCTCTGTGAAGCCTCTGAAGGTGAGCGCTGAAAGGTACTCGAAGACTTCCCTGCTCACATGGTCTTCCAGTCGCTTTGCATTGATCGCTAAATGATTAGCTGTCTTGCCGCTGTTGCATGAATAGCTACTGCGTTCATGCTGATCAAGCCGCTGCCCGTAGAGTTTCCCTCCACAAACGCCACAGCGTAGAAGATCAGAGAGCAGCCATTTACCTTCTTTCACTCCCCTACGGCTTCGGCGCTCCATCATGGCGAGTCCCGCTGATCGCTCTTCTAGAGTGATGATGGGTTCCCAATTTCCCATCACTAGCTTTCCTGAAGCGTCATAAAGCGGCTCCTCATTGAGGCTTCTGACACCTGCTGTCTTCCACCCGAAGAGCACTCGCTTAACTGGAGCCCAACCCCATGAGGCTTTCCCATCAGTGGTGAGGATTCCTTCTGCTTCCCACTTCTTGATAATGGAAGTAATGGACGCTCCCGAAATAATGTCAGCGACTGCATTGCGAATGGCTTGTGCTTCGTCAGGGCGATGATTGATTGCATCTGCTTCAAAACCAAAGCGCCTTCTGTGCTGGATCGCTGGTTCGCCGCTCATAGCTCGTTGGAGATTCTTACGCTTGATGCGTTCAGAGATACGCTCTGCCTCTGCCGCATCCCACGTTGCTAATGTCAGCGCTACGGCTCGTCCATCAGCAGTGGCGAGATTGTGGTCTCCTGAAACAACTGTCCGAATCTCGACTTTGTGCTCTCTATAGAGGTCAATCAGGTCGAGATATTCTCGAACTCGACGGGTCAAGCGAGAATTCGAGTAGGCGAGGATAAAGCTGAAGCGTCCTTTGCGAGCATCCTCAAGCATGCGGTTGTATTGCTCCCGCGTCTTGTTTGTCTTATCGCTTGCCCCAATGTCATTGTCCGCATAGACAGCAATGACTTCAAAACCTAAACGTTCTGCAAGAGCACGGCAATCTGTCTCCTGCCGCTCGATGCCCAAACCTTCACCTTCACGATCATCACTGATGCGTGCATAGATCACTGCCTTTTGGGATTTCGTCATGCCACCCTCTTCGCCTTTGAGTTGATGCTATTGTGACACATACTTAAACAACCACGCGTCAGGCGGTTGTGGCCTTCGTGATTCTCAAGTCACAGCAGCACCTGCTCACCGAGGAGCAGGCCGAGCAGGAGCTGCGCGCGCACGTCGCGTCGCACATCGGCGCGATCGCGAGGCCGCGCAGCGTCTACGTCGTGAACGAGCTGCCGAAGACGCGCTCGGGCAAGATCATGCGGCGCCTGTTGAAGGATGCGGCCGAAGGCCGCAAGATCGGTGATACGACGACGCTGGCCGACACGATGGTGATGCAGCTCATCTCAGACCGGGTCGTCGCGGAGCGCGGCGCGAAGTAGCGGGAGCGCGACGCCCGCAATTGCGAAAGAGGCGGCGGATCCGCATGGATGCACCGCCTCTTTCTTGTGCCGGGCGAAACCTAGTCGCGCACGCGGAAGATGAACTCCACCTCGACGGGGGCGTCGAGCGGCAACACCGCGACGCCGACCGCGGAACGCGCGTGGATGCCCTGATCGGCGAACACCTTGCCGAGGAACACCGATGCGCCGTTCGCCACCGCTGGCTGGCCCGTGAAGTTCGGGTCAGACGCCACGAACGCCGTGACCTTCACGACCTGCTCGACCTTGTCGAGCGAGCCGACAACGCCGCGCACCGCGGCAAGCGCGTTGAGGGCGCACACCTGCGCGAGCTCCTCCGCCGTCGCCGGGGAAACGAGCCCCTCGCCCTCGCCGACCTTGCCGGTGGCGACGAGCGAGCCGTTCGCGATGGGCAGCTGGCCCGCCGTGTACACGTAGTCGCCATCGCGCACCGCCGGCACGTAGGCTGCAACCGCTGGGACGATCTCGGGAATCTCGAGCCCCAGCTCGTGAATGCGATCCTCAATAACTGATGACATCTCAGGCCTTTCTCTTGAGATACGCGACGTTTCCACCGGCGGGGCCCTCGATGATTTGCACGAGTTCCCAGCCCTGGGACCCCCAGTTGTTCAGGATCTGAGCTTCGTTGTGCAGCAGCAGCGGAGTGACAAAGTACTCCCAACGCGGTGCTTCGGTAGCTTCACTCACGTGAGACTCCTTCTTGAAAATAGCGGGTGAAAACGCCTAGTTTTGGCGCGAGCGGCGCTGATTGCCAGCTTTTATCGCCTACCCTTGAGTCTATGACCCCAAAGGCCTCTAAGTCTTCGCGCGTGCCCATGGCAAAGCCCCGTTCAGCCGGCGGCGTTCTCGGCGGCATCCTCGGAGCGGTGGCAATGAGCGCCATCGCCGGCATTCTTGTCACCGCTGCCGTCACTCCCGTCGTCGCGCTCTCGGGCGCCGCGGCGACCTCTGCGGTAAGCATTTTCGAGAACCTTCCGAGCAACCTGAAGCCGGGCCAGCTCGCAGAGCCGAGCACGATCTGGGCGAAGAACGGCGACGAGAACGTCAAGATCGCCGAATTCTACGACCAGGATCGCGTGCCCGTCGGCTGGGACGACATTTCGCCGTATGTGAAAGACGCGCTCGTCGCGATTGAGGACCCGCGGTTCTACACCCACGGCGGCGTCGACGCGCTCGCGGCCTCGCGCGCGGTGCTGCAGAACGTCGCGGGCGGCGACGGCATCTCTGGCGCCTCGACCATCACGATGCAGTACGTGCGCAACGTGCTCGTGCAGGAGTCGACTGCTATTCCAGACCCGGAGGAGCAGGAGAAGGCCTACAAAGACGCCATGGAACAGTCCATGGACCGCAAGCTCAAAGAGATGAAGCTCGCGATCGGCGTCGAAAAGAAGTTCACCAAAGACGAGATCATGACGGGCTACCTGAACATCGCGCTGTTTGGTCGCACGGTCTATGGCATCGAGTCTGCCGCTCACTACTACTTCGGCACGACCGCGAAAGAGCTCACGCTGCCCCAGGCCGCGAGCCTCATCGCCATCGTGAACCGGCCGACGGCCTATCAGCTCGACATCGCAGAGAACCTCGAGGCGAACGAGAAGCGCCGCAACCTCATTCTCGACAACATGCTTACGCAGGGCAAGATCACGCCGGCGCAGCACGACGAGGCGAAGGCCACCCCGGTCGAGCCGAACATCACCCCCCGCGTGCAGGGGTGCACGGTCGCCGAAGATGCTTACGGGCTCGGCCACTTCTGCGACTACGTGCAGAACCAGATGAAGAAGGACTCGGAGTTCGGCCCCGACGCCATGACCCGCGAGTTCAACATGCGCCGCGGCGGCTACGACATCTACACGACGATCGATCTCGACATGCAGCGCGCGGCGGTCGAGGCGATGCGCGAGAACGTGCCGCAGGTGATGGAGGGCATCGACGTTGGCGGCGCAACCGTCAGCCAAGAGGTAGATACCGGCCGTGTGCTCGCGATGGCGCAAAACCGCCCCTACAGCAACGACCCGGAGCTCGCGCCGCAGGGCTTCACGGCAATCAACTACAGCACCGACAAGAGCGACGGCGGCTCCAACGGGTTCCAGGTCGGCTCGACGTTCAAGGCCGTCACCCTTGCCGAGTGGATTCGCACGGGCCACTCGGTCAACGACCGCGTGAACGTGAACGGCCGAAACGTGCAGCTGCAGAGCTTCAGGGCCCGCTGCATGCCAGAGGGCGTCTACGGCTACGGCAACTGGCAGTTCAACAACGACAACATGGGCGTGCGCGGCAACCAGACCGTGCTGACAACCATGGGACAGTCGCTCAACGGCGGCGTGATCTCGATGCAACAGCAGATGGATCTCTGCGACACCTTCGACATGGCGAAGAAGCTCGGCATTCACCGCGCCTCGCCCGCCGCCGCTGAAGACCAACCGAACTTCGGCACGCTCGATCTCACGATGGTGCCGTCGAACACCTTCGGTGGCACCGACGAAATTGCACCGCTCACCATGGCCACGGCGTTTAGCGCTTTTGCGGGCCAGGGCAAGCTCTGCTCCCCGATCGCGATCGACGCGATCACCGGGCCAAATGGCGAGCCCGTGCCGTTCACGAAGAGCTCGTGCTCCGAGGCCATCTCGCCAGAGGTCGCGGCGGGCGTCGCCTACGCCCTGCAGTACACGATCACGAACGGCATCGCGCGCCACGCGGCCTCGGCCTTCGGCACGCCGCACCTCGCGAAGACCGGCACCACCGACGAGTACAAAGACAACTGGACTGTCGGCGCCTCGAGCAAGGTCTCGACAGCGACCTGGGTGGGTAACGTCGGCCCGAACCCGCAGTGTCTCGGGCAGCCGGGCTGTGAGCGCGTCGACACCCGAAACTTCGGCGGCTACCAGGGCCTCACCGCAGCCGACAGCCGCATCTGGCCGGCCGTGATGTACGTCGCCGACCAGAAGTACGGCGGCGAGGGCTTCGGTGACCCCACGCAGACCGCGCTCAAGCAGACCACCGTCGCCGTGCCCGATGTGGCTGGCAAGTCGTTCGACGAGGCCTCGTCGATTCTCACGAACGCAAAGTTCTCCGTGCGCGACGGCGGCGAGGTCGACTCGTCACAGCCGAAGGGCATGATCGCCCGCACCGACCCCGGGGCAGGCGCAGCGGCGGCGCTCGGCGCCGAGATCACGCTCTACCGCTCGCTCGGCAACTCGGGCAAGATTCCCGACGGGCTGACCGACGCGACCGCGCGCGACGCCGAGAACGCGCTGAAGAGCGCAGGCTTCACCTCTGTCAACGCGGTGTGTTCGGGTGACGGCGATGATCTCGACGCTGGCAAACACAAGGTCACCTCGGTCTCACCCGCATCGGGCGAGGAGGCGCGCCTGAACGCGCAGGTCACGCTCACCGTGAACTGCAGCTAGCGATGCAGCGTAAACCCGGCGCACGCGCCGCTGCGGCCCTTGGGTGGGCCGCAGCGGGAGTGCTCGTATGGTCGACCGTTATCGAGCGGCGACTGTTCACGGTGCGCCGTCACGAGATTCCCCTGCTCCCCGCGGGCGCCGCCCCGGTGCGCGTGCTGCAGCTCTCAGACCTGCACCTCGCCCCGTGGCAGACCAACAAGATCAACTGGGTGCGCTCGCTTCGCGCCCTCAACCCCGATCTCGTGGTGCTGACGGGCGACCTCATGGGGCACACCGGCGCCCGCCCTGCGCTGCTGCACACGCTCGAGGCGTTCGCCGACACCCCGACCCTGTTCGTGCACGGGT
Source organism: Leucobacter albus (assembly GCF_039528015.1). Lineage (NCBI taxonomy): Bacteria > Bacillati > Actinomycetota > Actinomycetes > Micrococcales > Microbacteriaceae > Leucobacter > Leucobacter albus. The sequence goes on from NZ_BAAAKZ010000013.1 coordinate 180,771, forward strand.
CGAACGACTACTACGGGCCGAAGTTCAAGAACCCGATGCGCTACCTGCGCGAGCCGAGCCGGCTGAGCACGCGCGCGCAAGACATCGACAACGCCACGCTCACCACCGGGCTCACTGATCTCGGGTTTCTCGACCTCAACAACTCGGCCGCCGCTCTGTCGCTTCGCGGCACCTCGTTCGAGTTCATCGGGCTGAACGACCCGCACATTCGACTGCACAACGCCGACGCGATGCGCGCCGCGATGGGCGAGCAGGGGTTTGCGCTGCCCGACGCGGCCGTTGTCGCCGAGGTCGGAGCGAGCAAGGTCAGCCCGGGTGAAGCGGGCGCGGCTACGGGGGCAGTCACTGACGACCTCGAAACTGGCCGCGGCGTGCGCGTAGGGCTCGTGCACGCGCCCTACCAGGCAGCCCTCGGCGAGCTGCTGTCGTCGGGCTCCGAGCTCATTCTCGCCGGCCACACGCACGGCGGGCAGGTGCGGGTTCCCGGAGTCGGGGCGCTTACCTCAAACAGCGACCTGCCCAACGACCAGGCCCGCGGCCTGAGCGTCTGGTACGACGCGCACCGGGCGGCCTATCTGAATGTGAGCGCAGGGCTCGGCAATTCCATCTACGCGCCCGTGCGGTTTGCCTGCCGCCCCGAGGCGAGCCTGATCACGCTCACCGCGCCTGGCCGGTAGGGGCCGCCCCTGCCGGCCCCGGGCTGCGGTAGCCAGGCGATCTACACACCCCGGGCCCAAACACCGGCCCCGAGACCTATCTACGGCAGATCGCCCCCGGTTCTGCAGGCGCAGCCGCGCCACACGCCCGCCTGCGCGCCCGCCACACGCCCGCCTGCGCGCCCGAGACCGGCACACCCTACACGAGCTCTGGGAGCAACCTAGCGAGCCGTTGTGCGGCCTCATGGGTGGCCTCTGCCGTATTGAATGCACTCAGCCTGAAATGGCCAGCACCGGTCGGCCCGAAGCCAACACCGGGCGTGCCGACGAGCTGCGCCCGCTCAAGCAGCACGTCGAAGAACTCCCACGAGTCCATGCCGCCGGGGCAGCGGAACCACACGTAGGGCGAGTGTTCCCCGCCAACCGCGGCGACGCCAGCACGCTCGAGGGTCTCGCGAATGAGCCGTGCGTTCGCCAGGTAGTAGTCAATGTCGGCCTGCACCTGCGCGCGCCCCTCCGGGCTGTACACTGCCTCGGCCGCGCGCTGCACAATGTACGGGGTGCCGTTGAACTTCGTCGACTGGCGCCTGAGCCACATCGCGTTGAGCGAGACGCCGTCGCGTTGCAGCGCGTGCGGCACCACCGCCCACGAGCAGCGCAACCCAGTGAAGCCGGCGGTCTTCGAGAACGACCCGAGCTCGATCGCGACCTCGTTAGCGCCTGGGATCTCGTAGATCGAGCGCGGCACATCGTCGCCCGTGATGAAGGCGCGGTAGGCAACATCGTAAAGAATCACGGCGCCGGTCTCGCGGGCATAGGAGACCCAGCCCTCGAGGTCTGACCGCGACATCACGGTCCCTGTCGGGTTGTTCGGCGAGCAGAGGTAGATGAGTTCCACAGGCGTTGCCGGGAGCGCCGGCCGGTAGCCGTTCATGTCGTCGCACGGTAGGTAGCTCAGCTTCGTCCATCGCTCCCCGTCGAAGGTGCCGAGCCGGCCGGCCATCGCGTTCGAGTCGACGTAGACCGGGTAGACGGGGTCGGTCACCGCGACGCGGGCGGTATCGGCGAACAGCTCCTGCACGTTCGCCGAATCTTGCTTCGACCCGTCGCCGACGAAGATCTCGTCGGCGGCGACGTCGACACCAATCGCCGCGTACTCCCCCGCCGCGATCGCCTCGCGCAGAAACGCGTAGCCGGCCTCGGGCCCATAGCCCTGAAACGAGCTCGCCACGGCCTGCTCATCGACCGCGCGGTGCAGCGCTTCGATCACTGCTGGTGCGAGCGGGCGGGTGACGTCGCCGATCCCGAGCCGCAGTACCTCGGCTCCCGGGTTCGCAGCCGAAAAGGTGCGCACCCGCTCTGCGACCTCGCTGAAAAGATACGACGGGGGAATCTCCCCGAAGTGCTGGTTGGTGATCATCGGGGAGATCCTGTTCGTTCCGTTGGTTAGTCGGTGAGCTTGGCTGCGACGACCTCGGCGAGCTGCACAGTGTTCAGTGCGGCGCCCTTGCGCAGGTTGTCGTTCGAGACGAAGAACACGAGCCCGCGCCCCTCGGGGGCCGACTGGTCAGCGCGAATGCGGCCGACGTAGCTCGGGTCGTTGCCCGCCGCCTCAAGCGGGGTGGGCACGTCGCTGAGTTCGACGCCGGGGGCCGCGGCGAGCACCTCGCGGGCGCGGTCTGCGCTGATGGGGTTCGCGAACTCGGCGTGGATCGCGAGCGAGTGCCCGGTGAAGACGGGAACGCGCACGCAGGTGCCGGCGACGAGCAGCCCGGGCAGGCCGAGAATCTTGCGGCTCTCGTTGCGCAGCTTCTTCTCTTCGTCGGTTTCGCCCTCGCCGTCTTCGACGATCGACCCGGCGAGCGGGATCACGTCGAACGCGATCGTCTTCTGGTACACCGCGGGCTCGACGAAGTCGATGGCCCGGCCGTCGTGCACGAGCTCTTCGATCTTGCCGGTCTCGACGGCAGCCGTGACCTGGCCGGCGAGCTCGGCGACACCGGCGAGGCCCGACCCCGAGACTGCCTGGAAGGTGGTGACCTTCATGCGTTCGAGACCAGCCTCGGCGTCGAGCGCCTTCATCACGGGCATCGCGGCCATGGTCGTGCAGTTCGGGTTCGCGACAATGCCCTTGCGCGCGGCGACGACCTCGTCGAGCGCCTCGGGGTTGACCTCGCTGACCACGAGTGGAACGTTCGGGTCCATGCGCCAGGCGCTCGAGTTGTCGATGACGATCGCGCCCGCCTCGGCAAACGCCGGCGCGTACTGCTTCGACGGGGTGCCACCGGCCGAGAACAGCGCGATATCGATGCCGCTCTTGTCGCCGGTCGCAACGTCTTCGACGACGATGTCTTCGCCGCGGAACGGCAGCGTGGTGCCGGCCGAGCGGGCGCTCGAGAAAAAGCGAATCGCCTTGATCGGGAAGTCGCGCTCGTCGAGGAGACGGCGCATTACCTTGCCGACCTGGCCGGTGGCGCCGACAACGGCGACTGTGAGTCCCTGCTGTTCAGTCATGTGTTCAATCCTGTTCTTCGTACGCTGTGCGTGTGTGGCGGCCGTGGCCGCGAAATCTGTTGTGGCGGATCCGCGGGCGGTGCCTGCCACAGCTCCCGCCGGGAATTGGGGCCTTGCTAGCGGCCGGTGCCCGCGTATACCGTCGCGGTCTCGTCGGCGTCGAGGCCGAATGCGGTGTGCAGCACGCGAACCGCCTTCTCCATGAGGTCGGCGCGGGTCACGACCGAGATGCGAATCTCTGAGGTTGAGATCATCTCAATATTGATGCCCGCCTCGTAGAGCGCGCGGAACAGCTGCGCGGAGACTCCCGAGCTCGTGCGCATGCCGGCCCCGACGACCGCGATCTTCGCGATCTGGTCGTCGTAGAGCAGCGTCTCGTAGCCGAGCGACTCGCGGGCGGCCTCGAGGGCCTCGGTTACCTTGCGGCCCTCGCCCATCGGCACCGTGAACGAGATGTCGGTGCGGTTCGTGTCTGCAGCGGAGATGTTCTGCACGATGATGTCGATGTTCGCGTCGGTCTTTGCGACGACCTCGAAGATCTGCGCGGCCTTGCCTGGAATATCGGGGACGCCGCCGACCGTAATCTTCGCTTCGCTTGCCTCAGCTGCGACGCCAGTGATGACCGAGTCTTCCACAAGATCTCCCTTCGGGTGCCCTGTCTTGGGCGTGTACACAACAGTTCCTGGTTCGCCGGAGAACGACGATCGCACGTGCAGCTCGACGCCGTGCCTGCGCGCGTACTCGACGGCGCGCAGGTGCAGCACCTTCGCGCCGGAGGCGGCGAGTTCGAGCATCTCTTCCGAGGAGATCGCGTCGATCTTCTTCGCGAGCGGCGCGACGCGGGGGTCGGTCGTGAAGACCCCGTCGACGTCGGTGTAGATCTCGCAGCGGTCTGCGTTGAGCGCGGCAGCGAGCGCGACGGCGGTGGTGTCTGAGCCGCCGCGACCGAGCGTGGTGATGTCGCGGGAGTCGCGGCTGAAGCCCTGGAAGCCGGCGACGATAGCCACCGCGCCCTCGTCGAGCGCCTCGCGCACGCGGCCGGGAGTCACGTCGACGATTTTCGCCGAGCCGTGGTCTGGGGTCGTGATCATGCCTGCCTGGCTGCCGGTGAACGACAGCGCCTCAACTCCCATGCCCTTGATAGTCATCGCGAGCAGCGCCATCGAGATGCGTTCGCCGGCGGTGAGCAGCATGTCGAGCTCGCGCGGTGCCGGGATCGGGGTGCAATCAGCCGCGAGATCCATCAGCTCATCGGTCGTGTCGCCCATCGCGCTCACCACAACAACGACCTCGTTGCCGGTGCGACGGGTCTCGACAATGCGCTTGGCGACGCGCTTAATGCTCTCCGCGTCGGCGACAGACGACCCCCCGAATTTCTGCACGATCAATGCCACGAGGGTCCTCCTTGGTTCTGGGCCAGCTTTCATTCTAGCGGTCGGCGCATGCCCGAGCCCGCTTGACCCCCGAAGCGTGACACGGTGTGACGCGGCGCTTCGTCGCGCGGCGCCTGCTACTCGACGACGCGGCGGCCCTCGAACGCACGCCCAAGGGTGACCTCGTCGGCGAACTCGAGGTCGCCGCCGACCGGCAGGCCGGAGGCGAGGCGCGAGACCGGCACGTCGATGCTCGTGAGCAGCCGCGACAGGTAGGCCGCGGTCGCCTCGCCCTCGAGGTTTGGGTCGGTGGCAATAATAACCTCGCGAACCCGGTCGTCACCCGTCGCCTCCCCGAGCCGGCGCATGAGCGCTGGGATGCTCAGGTCGTCTGGGCCGATGCCATCGATCGGGCTGATCGCGCCACCGAGTACGTGGTACAGCCCACGGAACTGGCGGGTGCGCTCGATTGCGACGACGTCTTTGGGCTCCTCGACCACGCAGATGAGCGTGTGGTCGCGGCGCGGGTCGGAGCAGATGCTGCAGCGCGTCTGCTCGGTAATGTTGCCGCACACCTCGCAGAAGCGCACGCGCTCGCGCACCTCGGTGAGCAGCTCCGCGAGCTTAGACACGTCGAAGCTCTGCGTCTGCAGAATGTGGAACGCGATTCGCTGCGCAGACTTGGGCCCGATACCGGGGAGCCTGCCGAATTCGTCGATCAGGTCTTGCACGATTCCGTCGTACATCGACTACCTCCTGGGCTCTGGGAGCGGGCGCTCCTCAACAAATACGGCACCGAGCACCTCGCGCACGACCGCCTCGCCGTAGCGCGTGAACTTCGGGGCCGTCTTTGCCGCGGGCGCTCCGTCGTCTGTCGCGTCTTCACCCGTGCCTGCGCTAGCCGGAGCTCCTCCGCCCTGACTCGCGGGAGCCGGGGCGCCGCCGCTCTGGCTCGGAGTGGCCGCTGGAGCGACGGCCGGTGCAGCGGCGCTGGTCGCGGGAGCCGGAGCCGTTTCCGGAGCCGTTGCCGTTGCCGTTGCCGTTGCCGGCACAGTCTGCGCTGTCGGCGGGGTCGGCGGGGTCGGTGCTGCTGGCTCCGGTGCTACCTGCGTGCGCGTCGCCGCCGGCACGCCACCGCGCGCATACGGGTCACTATCGGGGTACCCGTACTCGTCGTCGCTGTAGCTCGGCCCGTCACCGTAGGGCGAGTTCTCGCCGTAGCCGTCGTCGGCGGGGCCCGGCTGCGGTGCGCCGGTGCGTGAGAGTGCCGCTGGGGCGGGGGCCGAACGTGCGGGCTCCGCAGCTGGATGGGGTGCTTCGGCCCGGGCGCCCGCGGGCGCATGTGAAGCCGACACAGCGGCGGGCGCGGGCCCTTCAGCCGCGTCCGCAGACGCCGCAGGCGTTGCGGGCGCGTCGGCGCTCCCGTCGTCATGACTCTCCATGCCGGTGCTTGCCCCGCCGGTGTTTGGTGCCTCTGGAATAGCGCCGGCCCACGCCGGGGCGGCGAGCTTCGGCCCGAGCGAGTTCAGCCGAGCGGCGGCGCGCTCCGCGAGGTCATCTACGGGTGGCTGTGCCGGGTGCTCGGGTGGCGGGCCCGCTCGGTGGGGCTCCTCAGAGTCGGCGGAACCGGCATTGGGCTTTGGTTGCGGCTGCTCCTGGGCCTCCCGCGGCGCGGCAACCTGGCGCGGGGCATAGCGCACCCTGATGCCGGTAGCCTCGAGAATGGTCTCTCGCAGCGGGCCTGCACCGGCCGACTTGAACGCTTCGAGGTCGGAGCGATTTGCGACGCCCACCAGCAGCAGGTCGCCCTCGAGGCCGAGCGGCTCGACCGGCCGCACGGCGTTCCACGCATCGCGGTTCGACTCGAGCAGCTCCTCGAGCAGGTCGGGCCACATCTCGCGCAGGTCGTCAAAGCCGGGTAGGGCGTCGACGGCCGACTCTTCCGACGAGTCGGCGGCCCCCGGAGCATCGCTGCCGGGCGACTGCGGGTTCGGGGCCTGCTGTGCCGCAAGTGCCGCAGGTGCCGCAGGTGCCGCAGGCTCGGGTGCTGGTGCCCCGGCCGCCGATGCTGCTGCTGCTGATGCTGCTGATGCTGCTGTCGACGATGCTGTGGCCGACGCCTCTGGCGCCGACGATGCAGCGGGTGTCGGCTCGGCTTGGGCAGCACCGGCCGGCGCGGGCGAAGCCGCCGGCTGCGCCGGAGCCTCGGCCATAGGCTCCGTGCCAATCGAAGCGATCTGCGAAGCGCTCAGCACATCAGAGATCGGCCGGCCGAACCCGGCCGCGCCCTCGTTCGGGTGGGTGGGGCGTGCGGTGGCATCGGGCTGCCCCTGACCGGCTGCGGCGGAGGCCGCCGGGTGGGGCTCACCAACCGGCGCGGCCGGAGCGTCGCCGGTCTGAGCAGCACCAGCCGAAGCAGCGCCCGCCTGGGCGGCACCGGTCTGAGCAGCACCAGCCGAAGCAGCGCCCGCCGAAGCAGCACCACCCGGAGTAGCCGCTGCGCCGGCGCTGTCGCTGCGCAAGAATTCTCGAATCGACGCCGCGGTCTCTGCGGCATTCGCCACCCGCTCGGGCTGGGGCGCGGCGGCTGGCGCCGCGGAGCCGGGTGCGGGCTGGGCCGGGAGGCTCGGCTGCGCTGGCTGCTGGCCCGGCTGGCCCTGCGCGGGCACCGACTGCGCCGCTTGCTGGCCAGGCTGGCCCTGCGGCTGCCGATCAGCCTGGGCTGGGGAGTGACCGCGCCCAGCGGCCTGCGGCTGCGGCAGCGGGCGCTCCGCCAGCGCAGGTGCGCCTGCGGGCTGCGCGGCCCCCGCTACGCTCGTCTCGGCCTCGGCGCCGCCGGAGAGCTCTACGAGCGCCCGCGCAATCATGAGTTCGAGGTGCAGCCGTGGCGGCGTCGCGCCCGTCATCTGGTCGAGGGCGCCACTCACCGTGTCGGCGGTGCGCGAAAGCTCCTTCGCGCCAAATGCGCGCGCCTGCTCGAACATGCGATCGAGCTGATCTTGCGGCACGCCGCGCAGCACCGCCGCGGCGCCCTCGATCGACGTCGCGTTCACAATGATGAGATCGCGCAGCCGCTCGAGTAGGTCTTCGACAAAGCGGCGCGGGTCTTGCCCCGTCTGAATCACCCGATCGGTCGCTGCGAATGCGGCGGCCGGGTCGCCGGCGCCGAGCGCGGCAACGACGTCATCGAGCAGTTCGGTGTGCGTGAAGCCGAGCAGGCCGGCCGCACGATCTGCCGTGACGCTGTCGCCCTCGGAGCCCGCGATCAACTGGTCGAGAATTGAGAGCGTGTCGCGCGCCGACCCGCCGCCCGAGCGCACGACGAGCGGCAGCACGCCCGGCTCAACGTTCACGCCCTCGCTGTCGCACAGCTGCTGCACGTAGTCGATGAGCGCGGCCGGCGGGATGAGCCGGAAGGGGTAGTGGTGGGTGCGCGAGCGAATCGTGCCGATGACCTTCTCTGGCTCCGTCGTAGCGAAGATGAACTTCACGTGCGGCGGGGGCTCTTCGACGATCTTGAGCAGGGCGTTAAAGCCGCCCGCGGTGACCATGTGCGCCTCGTCAATGATGAAGATCTTGAACCGGTCGCGTGCCGGGGCGAATACCGCGCGCTCGCGCAGGTCGCGCGCGTCGTCGACACCGCCGTGGCTCGCGGCGTCGATCTCGACCACGTCGAGCGAGCCGCCGCCGGTGCGGCTGAGCTCGACGCAGCTCGGGCACGTGCCGCACGGGGTGTCGGTCGGCCCCTCGGCGCAGTTCAGGCAGCGCGCGAGAATGCGCGCGCTCGTCGTTTTGCCACAGCCGCGCGGGCCGCTGAACAGGTACGCGTGGCCGACGCGGCCGGTGCGGAGCGCCGTCATGAGCGGATCGGTCACCTGAGACTGCCCAATCATCTCGGAGAATGACTCTGGCCGATACCGCCGATACAGTGCTGCTACCACGACACCCATGTTACCCGCGGGCACCGACATTCACGTGGGCGTCTTCGCAGGCTGTGCAGAACTCAACTGAGGCGGTACCCGAGCGAGAAGCGCCGGTTCGCGAGCGCGGGCAGCACCTCGCGTGCCCGATCCACTGCCGCGGGGTCGACGTCTGCGATCGCGATGCCCTCGGCGCGCGGCCCGAGCCCGGCGACAACCTCGCCAAGCGGATCCACGATGCGACTCAGCCCGGTTGTCGCTGCCCCGCGCGATCCGCCTCCCACCGCGGCACTCGCAACCAGCCAGCTGACGTTCTCGAGCGCGCGAGCGCGCGTGAGCAGCGACCAGTGCTCCTCTTTGCCGGGGCCCGAGGCCCACGCGGCCACCACCACCAGCGTGTTTGCGCCGCGATCGATCAGGCTGCGAAACAGCTCTGGGAAACGAATGTCATAGCAGTTCGCAAGCCCGAGCCGAAGCGTCTCGCCCCCGCGAGTGACGTCGAATACCGGGGGCAGCTCGTCGCCCTGCCGTGTGTGCTCGAACTCGCTCTGCGAGAACGCCTTGTACAGGTGCAGCTTGCGATATCTGGCGAGCTCCGTGCCGTCTGGCGCGATCGCAATGACGGTGTTGTACGGCAGCCCATCTGGCGAGGGCTCGAACCCCGCGGCGACAACCACCGCATCGTGCTCCGCGGCGAGTTCGGCGGTGAGCGCGACAAAACGCGCCCACCACTCTGCGGCAATATCGGTCAGCGCATCGACGGTCACGGCCTGCAGCAACACCATGGTCTGCTCGGGAAACACGATCACCTCAGCGCCGCCTGCGGCGGCCTCAGCGGCCCGCGCACGCATCGCCGCGAGGTTTTCTGCGGGGTCGGTTGAGGGAGTCAGCTGTACCGCTGCGATCTTCACGTTGTCTCCTCGGTCTTCATCGGTGCAACATTCATCTGCACGGGGCCCATCGGTGCCGACCCCACAGGCGCTGTGCCCACCGCCGCCGCACGCAACAGCGGCACCTTCGCACTACCCGGACGCTACCAGCGCGATCGCCTGTTTGGCGATCTCCGCCTCCTCATCGGTCGGCACGACGAGCACCGTGATCTTCGAGTCGTCGGCGCTGATCACGCGCGCCCCGCGCTCGGCCGAGGCGTTCTTCGCCGCGTCGAGCCGCAGCCCGCACCACTCGAACCCCGCGCAGATGAGCGCACGCAAATCGGGCCCGTTCTCGCCGAGCCCCGCCGTGAAGACGACGGTGTCTGCGCCCTCGAGCACCGCGAGGTATGCCCCGAGGTAGTGCCTGGCGCGGTGCACGTAGACCTCAATTGCGAGCTGCGCGGCCTCGTCGCCCGCAGCCGCTGCCGCTCGCACATCGCGGAAGTCGTTTGAACCCGTCATTCCGAGGAAGCCGGCGCGCTTGTTCAGCTCGCGGTCGACCTCCTCGACGCTCACCCCGCGGCGGAGTAGATGGAAGATCGCGCCCGCGTCGATGTTGCCGGATCGCGTGCCCATGACGAGCCCCTCAAGCGGCGTGAGCCCCATTGAGGTATCGACCGAACGGCCGCCGTCGATCGCGCACATTGAAGCGCCGTTGCCGAGGTGCAGCACGATCTGCCTCAGCGATTCGAGCGGCCTGCCAAGGTGCGCAGCTGCCCGCCGCGACACGATCTGGTGCGAGATGCCGTGAAACCCGTAGCGCCTGATGCCGTGCTCGGCGGCGAGCTCGCGGTCGAGCGCGTAGGTATATGCCCGCTGCGGCATTGTCTGGTGGAATGCCGTGTCGAACACCGCAACGTGCGGCAGCTCGGGAAACACCGCGCGGGCCGCGACGATGGCCGCGAAGTGGCCGGGGTTGTGCAGCGGCGCGAGCTCTGCGAGCTCGAGGATGCGGTCGGCGACGGCGTCGTCGACGAGGGTCGGAGCGATAAAGTCGCTGCCGCCGTGCACGACGCGGTGCCCAACGGCGACAATGCCGAGCTCGTCGATCGGGGTGCCAGCTGCCCGGAACTCCTCGACGATCGCGGCGAACCCGGCCGAGTGGTCGGGAATATCCTGCTGCGTCTCTGATTCGCCCGCGCCGCCCCGGTGAATGACCTTGCCAGCGCCAGCCTCGCCGATGCGCTCAACGAGGCCCTGGGCGATTCGCTCACCCGAGGCCTCATCTATCACCTGATACTTGATCGAGGATGAACCGGAGTTCACCACCAGCACCGCGCTCATCGCTCCCCCACCTGCACCGCCGTAATCGCCACGGTGTTCAAAATATCCTGCACCGTCGCGCCCCGCGACAGATCGTTGACCGGCTTGTTCAGCCCCTGCAGCACAGGCCCGACCGCGATAGCGCCTGCCGAGCGCTGCACGGCCTTGTAGGTGTTATTGCCCGTATTCAGGTCGGGGAATATGAACACCGTCGCGTGGCCGGCAACCTGAGAACCAGGCAGCTTCGATGCCCCGGTCTCAGGGTCGATCGCCGCATCGTACTGCAGCGGCCCCTCGACGAGCAGCTCGGGGTGCGCAGCGCGCACGAGCGCCGTCGCCTCGCGCACCTTGTCAACCTCGGCGCCAGAGCCCGACTCCCCCGTCGAGTACGAGAGCATCGCGATTCGCGGATCCACCCCGAACTGCGTGGCAGTCTCGGCCGACGATGCTGCGATATCCGCGAGCTGCGCGGCGTTCGGGTCGGGGTTCACCGCGCAGTCGCCGTAGACGAGCACTCGGTCGGCGAGCGCCATGAAGAACACGCTCGAAACCACCGAAACGCCAGGCTTCGTCTTGATGAACTCGAGGCTCGGGCGAATGGTGTGGGCCGTCGTGTTCGCCGCGCCAGACACCATGCCGTCGGCGAGACCGAGGTGCACGAGCATCGTGCCGAAGTAGCTGACGTCGCGCATGCGGTCTCGGGCATCTTCGAGCGTGACGCCCTTGTGCGCGCGCAGCTTCGCGTACTCCGCAGCGAACTGCTCGAGCAGGGGCGACGTCGCCGGGTCGATCACCGTCGCGCCGTCGATCGCGAGCCCGAGCTCGGCCCCGCGCTTGCGAATCGCGCTCTCGTCGCCGAGCAGCGTGAGCTTCGCGATGCCGCGCGCGAGCAGCGTGCTCGTCGCCCGCAAGATGCGGTCGTCGCTCCCCTCGGGCAACACGATGTGCGCGCCGGCCTGCGCCGCCCGCGCGAACAGCTCATACGCAAACATCGCCGGGGTGCGCACGCTGCCGCGGTGCAGCCGGAGCCGCTCGCGCAGATCCGCCGTGTCGACGTGCTCGTGGAACAGCGCGAGCGCCGTATCGAACTTCACCGGCGACTCCTCGGTGAGCAGCCCGCGGGCGTGCGTGACGCGCTGCGCGGTCTCGAAGGTGCCGTGCGGGGTGCGGATCACGGGGAGCACAGCACCGATACCGTCGAGCAGTCGCTCAACGTCTGGGTGGATCGCAAAGTCGCCGTTCAGCACGACCGCTCCGAGCGTGGGGAAGCCCTCGGCCTCATGGGCCATCGAGACGGCGAGGAGGGTCTCCGCGCGATCCGCCGCGATCACAACGACCGCGCCCTCAATCAGCCGGGGCAACACATTCGGCATCGACATGCCGGCGATCACGATGCTGCTCACCTCGCGCCCGAGCAGCTCGGCGCTACCGCGCACGAGCTCGCCATCGACCGCGCGCATGATCTCGGCGACCGGCGGGGCGACGAGCAGGGGCTGCTCGGGGATCGCCCAGACCGGGGTACCCTCTGGCACAACGGCGGTGACGGCCGCCGTGATCTCTGCGAGCGCCTCGGTGTCGGCGCGGTTGACGAGCGTCGCGAGCAGGCTCGCGTGCTCCTCGTGCAGCTCGGCGACGCTGAGCTCAACAACCGTCGCGAGCTCGTCTGCCGCGCGGGCGCTCGACTGGCCAAGCACCTCCTGCTCGGCCATGTCGCGGCCGCCGACGACGAGTAGCACGGGCGAATCGAGGTTCGCCGCGATGCGCGCGTTCGTCGAGAGCTCGGTCGGTGCCGCGACATCGGTGTAATCGGAGCCGACGACCACGATCGCGTCGCACTGCGCCTGCAGCGAGCGGTAGGCGCTCACGATGCGCGCCATCGCCTCGTCTGCGTCGCGCGCGAGCTCCTCGTAGGTGACTCCGACGCAGTCGTCATAGGAGGGGCCGGGGGTCGCCTTGCCGCGGAGCATCTCGAGCACGCGATCGCGCTCGCCGCTCTCATCGCGGGAGCGGATCACCGGGCGAAACACCCCCACCCGCGGCACGTCGGCCTTCAGCGCGTCGAGCACGCCGAGCGCGACTGCGCTCTTACCCGTGCGACCTTCGGGGGACGTGAGATAGATGCTAGCTGCCACGCTCTCAGTGTATTCCTCACCTCCGTGGAATCGTCACAGCTGTCGCTCGACCTGCCGTTTCATCACCGAGCATCGGGGGAACGCGGTGCGGTGCGGGGCGGGGCGCGGGGCGGGGCGGGGCGCGGTGCGGGGCGCGGTGCGGTGGGGTGCGGTGCGGTGCGGTGGGGGGGCGGTGCGGTGCGGTGCGGTGCGGTGCGAATGCAGCGTGGCGCTTTGGGCTGGCACCCCGTGAGGTGCCGGCCCAAAGCGCTATCGACGGCTTGCTCGAGCGGTTACTCCTGGGGCCGCCCCGCGGCGAAGCCCGCAGCGAAGCCGCGCTCAAACGCAACGCTTCGTTCACCGCGGCCACCGCGATGGCCACCGTGGTCGCCACCGTGGTCGCCACCGTAGTAGCCAGAGTCAAACCCGCGGTTGGAGCCCCGGCCGTGGCCGCAGTCGCGCCACGCGCCGTGCTCCTGGGCAACACCGCGACCGCGGTCATAGGGGTGGGAATGGCCTTGGCCACGGGAGTAGCCGCGACCGCTGCAGTGCTCGCGCTCCTGGGGGTGGTCGTGGCCGTTATGGTAGCCCTGGCGGTGGTCGTGGCCGTGGTGGTGGCTCTGGTGGCGGTCGTGGCCGTGGCCGTGGCCGTGGCCGTGGCCGTTCTGGTAACCCTGGCGGCGGTGGCCGCTCCCGCGACCGCGACCGCTGCGTGGCAGCCGCATGCCCTCGGCCCACCCGAGCTCGCGCGCCATAGCTTCGAGGGAAGCCACTGTGGTTTCAAAGTCATCGGCCGTCACCGCTCCAGATACGCGGTCTCGCACCTCTTGCACGATCCGAGTGAGGTTCGCTTGTGCGAGCTCTCCGGCCTCTGTGAGCTTCCAGCCCATGCTGGCTGCGGTGTTGTCAGCTGCATCTGCACGCGCGATCCACCCGCGATCCGCCAGAGACCAGAGCCGCTTGCCGCCCCGCTCAAGCCGGGCGCTCAGTCGCTCTGGAATCTCGCGCTCGCTCGAGAGGAGGTTGAGAACCCGCAGGTCGCGGCGCGAAGCACCGGCCTCGGCGAACCGAGCCTGCACCTCACGAGCGGTCAGCGCGTCGACCGCACGGAGCCAGTAGCGCAGCGCGCGAACCGGGTCGCGGCCCGCGATGCCGTCGGTGTTGTCGGTGTTGTCGGTGTTGTCGGTGTTGTTCTTGTTGAAGTCTTGAGTGTTACTCATGAGTGAGTCCTTTCCTGCGGGCTGAACCCGCTTCGCATGCCTCGTTCGTGAACTGTGAGGTTTTCCATGTCATCTTGCATGCACATGTATAGTGACATGGAATAATAATCATGTCAAGTTACATGTAAACTTTTCTGCATGGAGTCTTCAGTCAACGCTCAGCAACCGACACCGGGGCACCCGACTCAACTCGAGGCAGACGCCCTCATCGACGCCCTCGGAAGGCTGCGTGGCCGCCGCGGTGGGCGTGGCGGGCGTGGCGGCCACCCGCACCCCGGGGGCGGGTACCCGCGGGGCGAGCGCGGTTGGGCCGGGCACCCCGGCGAGGAACGCACTGGCGGCTCGTGGGGGCCAGATTCCGCTGAGCACGGCGAACACGACGAACCCGGGCGGGGTGGCCGGCAGGCTGGTGGCCGCCGCGGGCGGCATGACCGCGGCGGCGGCCCGGCACTCTTGCGGCTACTCGGCACGCTCGCACACGCCGCCGAACCGCTGTCGATCAGCGAGCTCGCAGACCACATTGGCGTCGACCAGCCGCGAGCATCGCGCCTCGTGCAACAGGCTGTGGAGCACGGGCACGCCGTGCGCGAGGTAGACCCGAACGATGCACGCCGCACCCGAGTTCGCCTCACCGACTCCGGCTTGCAGCTTGTGCATGGCGTGCGCGGGCAGCAGCGCGATGAGGCGAGCGCTGCACTCGCTGCGCTGAGCGGGCCCGAACGCGCCGAGCTGCTGAGGCTGCTCGCGAAGCTTGCCGAGGCCTGGCCGCACCGCTAGGCCTCGAGTTATCGACGCGAGGGGCGGCGCTGGCACCGAGACCGGCTGGCGGGCCACCCGACGCTCCCCACCCAATCGGGGGCCCAGGCGGCGCAGTCTCAGCTCAGTCGGGGCCCAGCCTGGGCCCGCGCGGCGCCAAATCGGGGCCCTCCCCGCGTGATCCCTAGGCTTCCCTCCGAGATCGCCCGCTTACCCACGCAAACAAGAGGGTGGGCTCGGAGGCAAGTGCAGGGGTGGGCGGCCCGTAGACCCGGTAGCGCGGAGATAGGCCCGGGGAGGGGGCAAAGTGCCCCGAAGCGGCGCCAGGCGCAGCCGGGCAGGCGCAGCCGGCCAGGCGCAGCGAGGCGCAGCCGGGCAGGCGCAGCCGGGCAGACGCAGCCAGGCGCAGCCGGCCAGGCGCGGCCCGCCCCGCAAAAAAGAAAGCGCCCCTCACGCACCCGATAGAGCCCAGCTACCCTTGCTCCGTTTCCGGCCTGGGGGAGTTTACCGAGATATCGCCACGTGAGGGGCAGTGAATAGTCTAGCGGATCGCGGGCGCCGCAAAGTACACATTGGGCCACGACACAGGCCACGACACAGGCCACGACTCGGGCCACGACACCAACGACAGTTCCGCCCGCTAACGCGAAACGCATCGGGCCCCGCTCGTTCACGCAGAACGAGCGGGGCCCGATGGCCGCGTCAGTGAGCACTGCGACGCGATCACCGCGGCGGGGTTAGACGCCGGGGCCTCCAGCGGTCGGCGACGCACCCGGCGCCGCGCCGTCGCCCGGCGCCGCATCGGCGCCAGGCCCAGCACCCTCGCCCGGCGCCGCATCGGTGCCAGCAACCGCGGCCGCACCGACAACGGGCACCGCGCCGGTCGCGGCGACGGGCTCCCCGGTGAGCAGCTCCTCGGCGTGCTCCTCGTCGATCTCCCCGGCGAACTGCGACTGGTACAGCGCGTAGTACGCCCCACCGCGTGCGAGCAGCTCCTCGTGCGAGCCCTGTTCAACGATGCGGCCCGACTCCATCATGAGAATGGTGTCGGCGTCGCGAATCGTCGAGAGCCGGTGCGCAATCACGAACGAGGTGCGATCGCTCCGCAGCGCGCGCATCGCCTGCTGCACGAGCACCTCGGTGCGCGTGTCGACAGATGACGTCGCCTCATCGAGGATGAGCAGCGACGGGTTCGCAATGAAGGCGCGCGCGATGGTGAGCAGCTGCCGCTCGCCTGCAGACAGCGACGACGCGTTCTCCGCGAGCACGGTGTCGTAGCCGTCGGGCAGCTGCCGCACGAAGCGGTCGACCATGGTGGCCTCGGCGGCCGCAACAACCTCCTCGTCGGTCGCGTCGAGGCGGCCGTAGCGAATGTTCTCGCGAATCGTGCCGTCGAAGAGCCACGCGTCTTGCAGCACCATGCCGACGTGCGAGCGCAGGGCGGAGCGCGACAGCTCGGTGATATCGACGCCGTCGAGCAGGATCCGACCGCCGTCGAGTTCGTAGAACCGCATAATGAGGTTTACGAGCGTCGTCTTGCCCGCACCCGTGGGCCCAACGATCGCGATCGTGTGGCCGGGGCGTGCCTCGAGTGACAAATCTTCGATGAGCTTCGACTCTGGGTCGTAGCTGAACGACACGTTCTCGAACCGCACGTGGCCCTCGGTGCGCTCGGGCAGCGAGGCGGTCTCAGTCTCCTCGTCCTGCTCATCTGCGTCGAGCAGCTCGAAGGTGCGCTCGGCCGAAGCGACGCCAGACTGCAGCATGTTCGCCATGCTCGCCATCTCACCGACGGGCTGCGCGAACTCGCGCGAGTACTGGATAAACGCGGTGACGTCACCGAGCGTCATGGTGCCGCTAGTAACGCGCAGCGCGCCAGCGACGGCGATGAGCACGTAGATCAGCGACTGCACGAAGTTCATCGACGGCATGATCGCCCCCGACAGCGCCTGCGCCTTGAACGCGGCACCGAAGAGCCCCTCGTTACGGCGGTCGAACTCCTCGGTCATCTCCTTCTCGCGGTTGAAGATGCGCACGAGCTCATGGCCGGTGAACGACTCCTCGATGTGGCCGTTGAGCTCGCCCGTGTTCTTCCACTGCGCGGCGAAGAGCTTCTGCGCGCGCACGCCGACGACGCCGGCAATGATCGCCGACAGCGGCAGCGCGATGAGCGCGATGAGTGCGAGCTGCCACGACACAACGAACATCATCGCCATGATGCCGATGATCATCAGCGCCGACTGCACGAGCTGGGAGAAGGCCTGCTGCAGCGCCTGCTGAATGTTGTCGACATCGTTGGTGACGCGCGACAGCACGTCACCGCGCTGGCGGCCGTCGAAGTACGACAGCGGCAGGCGGTTAATCTTTGCCTCGATGTCAGCGCGCAGCTTGTACACAATGCGCATCACGACGCGGTTGAGAATAAAGCCCTGCAACCACATCAGCAGCGAAGAGACGAGGTAGAGCGCGAGCACGGCAAGAATCAGCCCGGCGAGCAGCCCGAAGTCGATGCCCTGGCCGGGAACGACGTTCGCGCCAACGAGCATGTCAGCGAACTTGTCGTTGCCCTGCTCCCTCAGCCCCTCAACGATTTGATCGAGGGGCACACCAGCGGGGAGGTCTTTGCCGAGCACGCCCGAGAAGATCACGTCGGTTGCGCGCCCGAGCACCTTCGGCGCGATCACGGCGAGCACGACCGAGCCAATCACGAGCAGTACGACGAGGGCAAACTTACCCTTTTCCTGCCCGAGCAGCCCCACGAGGCGCTTCGCCGACGGCCAGAAGTGCTTCGCCTTGCGGGGCGGGGTGCCCTCGCCAAACATGTCGCCGCCGTTGCCCGGCTCGAAGTTCTCCCAGTCCTCCTCGATCTCCTCGACCGGGGCGTTCTTGGCCTTTACTGTTTTGTCTCGCTTTGCCATTACGCGGCCTCCGCTTCTTCGAGCTGCGAACGGACGATTTCTTGGTACACGTCACTCGAGGCGAGAAGCTCGTCGTGGGTGCCGCGGCCGACAATCTCACCGGCCTCGATCACGAGAATCTGGTCTGCTTCGGTGATCGTCGAGACGCGCTGGGCGACGATGATGGTCGTCGCGCCCTGCGTCGCCTCAGGCAGCGCGGCCCGCAGCCGGGCGTCGGTTGCGACGTCGAGCGCCGAGAACGAGTCGTCGAACAGGTAGACCTTGGGCCGCGCGACGAGCAGGCGCGCGATCGAGAGGCGCTGCCGTTGGCCGCCCGAAACGCTCGTGCCGCCCTGCGAGACCGGCTCGTCGAGCCCGAGCTCCTTGGCTTTCACGAAGTCTTCGCCCTGGGCGACGCGCAGCGCCTCCCACAGCTCTTCCTCGGTCGCGCCCGAGCGCCCAAAGCGCAGGTTCGAGGCGATCGTGCCGGCAAACAGGTAGGGGCGCTGCGGCACCAGGCCGATGGCGTCGGCCAGCTGTTCGCGCGTGAGCTGCGACACGGGGGCTCCGTCGATCGTGATGGTGCCCTGCTGTGGGTCGTAGAGCCGAAGCATGAGGTTCAGCAGCACGGTCTTGCCCGCGCCGGTAGACCCGATGATCGCGGTAGTTTTGCCCGGCTCGACGACGAAGCTCGCGTCTTTCACGACGGGGGTCTCTGCGCCGGGAAAGCCGAAGGTGACCCCCGAGAACTCGATTCGGCCACGCTCTGGAGTGGGCACGGTCTCGGTCGCAGGGAACTCGAGCGTCGACTCGGTGTCGAGCAGTTCTTTGATGCGCTCGGCGCAGACCACTGCTCGCGGAATCATCATCGTCATGAACACGCCCATCATGACGGCCATGAGAATCTGCATGAGGTACTGGAGAAACGCGGTGAGCGAGCCGATCTGAATCTGCTCAGCGTCGACGCGGTGCCCACCGAACCAGAGCACGGCACCCGTGGCGAGGTGCAGCACCATCATGATGATCGGGAACATGAGCACGAAGATGTTGCCGACCTTCACCGAGACGTCGGTGATGTCACGGTTGGCAACGTCGTAGCGCTTGGCCTCGAACGGCTCGCGCACGAAGGCTCGAACGACGCGAATGCCCATGATCTGCTCGCGCAGCACTCCGTTGATCGCGTCGACCTTGTCTTGCATCACACGGAACAGTGGCAGCAGTCGCCACACGAGCAGGCTCACGATGACCGCGAGGATAGCGACGGAGACCCACACGAGCCAGGCGAGACCCGCGTCTTCACGCAGCGCCATGATCACGCCGCCGATCGCCATGATCGGGGCAGACACCATGAAGTTCAGCGTCATGAGCACGAGCATCTGAATCTGTTGCACGTCGTTCGTGCCGCGAGTGATGAGCGTCGCCGCACCAAACTTGGTCGCCTCGAGGGTCGAGAGCGTGTCGACCTTTCGGTAGACATCGCGGCGCAGGTCGCGCCCGATGCCCATCGCGGTGCGCGCCCCGGCGTACACGGCGATCACGGCAACAGCGAGCTGGCCGAGCGATGCGATGAGCATGATGCCGCCGGTTCGCCAGATGAAGCCGGTGTCGCCGAGGGCGATGCCCTTGTCGATAATCTGCGCGTTCAGGCTCGGCAACCACAGCGTTGCCATCGTCGAAAGCAACTGCATGATCAAGACGATCACGATAAACACCCAGTACGTTTTTGCGTGTCTAAGTGCCAGGGAAATTAGGGCCACAGGCTTCCTTCCGTCGCGGGTAAGCGAGCAAACTGACGGCTGACAGTTCGGCGCGATCGCGCCGAATCAGACGCATAAACATAGCAGGCAAATCGCTTCAGCGCCAGATTTGCCTATCATATTGCGCGGAAGTTCAGTAAGGCCGCTTGTGCATTACGTGTTCACGCGCTGGTAGCTGAGTGCGCAACTCGTCGCCCTGCGGCCACCGAGCTAGACGTTCACCGGGAACTGCTGTACTACTTGAATGGTCAGGTATTTTCGCATGCGCCGTTCTGAACGTACAGATCTGAGTGCTGCACTACGCCAGACGTTCGTCGTGAACCGAAGCTTCACCAGGCTTTGGGGCACCCGCGGTGGCCACCGTTCGCCCGCCGTGGCGACCCGAAAGGACTAGCCCTATCTCACCCATTCGAGTTATCTATCCGCCGCGCTGCCGCGAGCATTCCACAGACATCCACCAACCGCTGTCGCCGCCCCACACGGGCAGCTTCCCCACTTAGCTTCGTTTCCTTCTCTTCGGTCATTCGGCACCTGCCGACCCGCACTTTGAAAGGAAACACCCATGCAAGAGCAGCTCCAGCAGCTCTCGGGCCCCATCGTCGTCGCCCTCTTCCTCGCCTTCTTCGGGGCGAGCCTCATCATCTCCCTTCGCATCAGCAAGAAGCGTGAAAACGCCGACGGCTACATGACCGGCGGCGGCCGCGTCGGCTTCGGTATCTCGGCCGCGTCGATGACCGCCACGTGGATCTGGGCCGCGTCAATGTACGCTTCCGCCACCTCCGGCTACACCTACGGGCTCTCCGGCCCGATCCACTACGGGCTCTGGGGAGCCCTCATGATTCTGCTCATCTACCCCTTCGGGCGCAGAATTCGCCAGGTGGCGCCGCGCGCACACACCATCGCCGAGGTCATGTTTGCCCGCCATGGCCGCTCGAGCCAGCTCATGCTCGCGGGCTCGAACGTGCTCGGCTCGATCATCAGCCTGACGTCGAACCTCATCGCGGGCGGCGCGCTCATTGCGATGCTCTCGCCGTTCACCTTCGGCCAGGGCGTGCTCGCAATCGGCGCCGGTGTCCTGCTCTACACCCTGTGGTCTGGGTTCCGCGCTTCGGTGCTCACCGACTTCATGCAGGTATTGTTCATGCTTGGCGCAGTCATCATCATCATTCCGGTCGTGTTTTTCGCGGCAGGCGGACCCGACCTCTTCGTCACCGGCGCGAACAACCTCACTCCGCAGCAGTCCAACTTCTTCTCCTCCGACGCGTTCTTCAACCAGGGTGCGCCCTACATTGCGGCGGTGCTCGCCTACGCGATCGGTAACCAGACGATCGCGCAGCGCCTCTTTGCGGTGCGCGAGGATCTCATCAAGAAGACCTTCGTGACGGCCACCTTCGGCTACGGCGCGACGATCATCGGTATCGGTATGCTCGGCGTGATCGCACTCTACGCCGGCATCGAGCCGATGGGCGGCGACGTGAACAATCTCATCCCGCAGATGGCGGCGACGTACCTACCCCCGGCGTTGCTTGCGCTGTTCTTCATCATGATCATCGGGTCGCTGTCGTCGACTGCCGACGCCGACCTCACGGCGCTCTCATCGATCGTCATGGCCGACATCTACGGCCAGAACATCGCCAAGGGCAAGCCCAACCCGCGCACCATGGTGCTCGTTGGGCGCGTGACGATGATCGTTGCGATGACCGCCGGCATGTACTTCGCAGGTTCGCAGCTCAACATTCTCGACCTGCTCGTGTTTGTTGGCGCGCTCTGGGGCGCGCTCGTGTTCCCGGTCATCGCGAGCTTCTACTGGAACCGCGTCACGAATGCGGCGTTCAGCATCTCGGTGGTCGTCGCGCTCGCCGCGTTCATTCCGGTCCGCTTCGCGTGGATCAGCATGGATGGCTGGGTGGGTATCGTCTTCGACGTGCTCTCGACCATCGGCATCGGCGTCGTGCTCGGCCTCATGGCATTCGGGTTCTTCGGCAAGCGCGTCGCGCTCTGGGTCGGTAGCATCGCGATCGTCGCGGCGGCCCCGTTCGCGATCGGCTTCCTGCACACGTACCCCGTGCTCTCGGGGTCGCTCGTCGCGTACTCGGTCAGCACGATCCTCTGCACGCTCATCACGCTGCGCTCGAAACAGCGCTTCGACTTCGACCTCATCAGGGTGCGCACCGGCGACTTCGACCCTGTCGAAGACATCGTCGCGCGGGCCAAGACCGGCGAGATCTCTGTGCACTCCGGCGACACCGATGGGGTCGATGGCTCAGACGCCACGAGCCACCAGGCAGCAGCAGACGCGGCCCCGACCGCGCGAAAGTAAGGACACCACATGAACTGGGAAGCAATTCTTCTGACCGCCTACGTGCTCGTGTGGCCGGTCATTGTCGTTGGCGCACTCTTCGTGATCGTGCGCGCCTTCGTGAAGGACTGGCGCGAGGCGAAGCGGGAAGGGCGTCAGATCATCTAGCGCGCACGACCAGCACCGTGCCCGGCGGCGAGGTCGCCCACCGCGGGTAGCTGTAGGCGCGATGCGATTTCAGATACGGTGACGTCATGATCCAACTCATCGCGGGAGCAAGGCTGCCCGGCGGTCACGCGGCCGCTGATAGCGGTACAGGTGCGGGTGGCAGCGAACTCGTCGATGTGTGGATCGGCGCGAACGGCACCATCCGGGCCGTCACTCCGGCCGGCTCGCTCGCCGAGTTCGACGGAGTGCGCAAATCGGCGGCGACGACGCTCGGCGCCGAGGGGCGCGTGCTCACCTCCGGGCTGTGGGACGAACACGTGCACCTCGGTCAGTGGGCGCAGCAGTCAAGCAGGCCCGACTTTGTCGCAGCGAACTCGCCAGGCGAGGCGCTCACGCGGGTTGCCAAACTCCTCGCTCCCGACGTGCACGGCAACGCGCCGAGCGAGATCATTGGGATGCGGCTGCGCGGCGGCGACTGGGGTGGGCTGACGCGGGAACAACTCGACAGCGTGAGCTCCACCGTGCCAATCGTGCTTGTCGGGCTCGACCTGCACGGAGCCTGGCTCAACAGTGCGGCGCTCGCGCGCCACGGGTTTCTGCCAGACCACGATGCGCACGTCATCGAAGACGAGTGCTTCGCGCTCCTCGCCGATCTTGACCGTGTCACCGATGAGACCCTCGACGCTGCGATCGACCAGGCAGCCGCGCGGGCGGCAGCTCTCGGAGTGGTCGGAGTCGTCGACTTCGAGATTCGGTGGAGCTACGAAGACTGGCTTCGCCGCGAGCGCTCAGGTTTTAGCACACTGAGGGTCGAGAGCGCCGTCTACCCCGAGCATCTCGACCGCGCGATCGCGCTGGGCCTTCGATCGGGCTCGCCCATCGGAGACGGCGGTCGCATCTCGGTGGGCCCGCTGAAAGTCATCACAGACGGATCGCTCGGCACCCGCACTGCACTCTGCTGCGATCCGTACCCCGACGGCGGCCACGGTAGACAGCTCGTGCCCCCGGCCGAACTGACCGAGCTCCTGTCACGGGCGAGACACGCGGGGTTCACGGCTGCCGTGCACGCGATCGGTGACCGCGCAAATTCGCAGGCGCTCGACGCGTTCGAAGCGACGGGAATCGCCGGCAGAATCGAGCACGCGCAGCTCCTCCAGCGACGTGACCTGGCCCGGTTCGCGGCGCTTGGGGTGGCCGCGAGTGTGCAGCCCGCGCACCTCCTCGACGACGTTCCGAGCATGCGCGCAGTCTGGGCGGATCGGGCGGAGCGAGCCTTCCCGCTGGCTTCGCTTGACCGATCCGGCGCGAAGATCGTGCTCGGCTCTGACGCGCCTGTTGCACCGCTGGATCCGTGGCTCGCGATCTCCGCAGCCGTCGGCCGCCTACCCGCGGGCAGCGACGTGTGGGTCCCCTCCGAACGGTTGAGTGTCGCACGGGCGCTCCAGTCCTCGATGCGGGGCCCGCTGCGCCCCGCTGCGGGTGACCCCGCCGATCTCATGCTGCTCGACAGCGACCCTCTCGCGCCCCGCAAGGGCTCTGGCCCCGATGCGCCGCCGTTCGAACGCCCGAGCGTCGCGGCCACCCTCGTCGGCGGCACGCTCACCCACCTCGCGTAGTCGCCCTGCCTCGCGCGCGGGCGTACGTTGCATAGGCAAATCATTCCCTTTTTGAGCTGAATCGGGCAAGGTAGGGACAAGGGCCCCACGGGTTTCACTCTGCTGGGGTACCGCAGTAGTGGGGCGCGAACCCGCAGTCCCACATCAACGTCGAAGGGGGATCGCCCATGCACACCGATATTCCGCTCCGTTCAGAGATCGAGCAGCTCGCCGAAACCGAGCGCCCGAATCTCATTACCATCGTGCTGCGCACGTCGCCGGTCACCACCGAGGCAGAGGCGAACCGCATCGCCTTCGGCAATCTCGTGAGCGAAGCTGTCGCCGAGCACACCGCGCACGATGGCGACGCCGCGGAAATCGCTGCAACAGAGGCGGGGCTGCGCGCGCTTCTCGACGACACGCAGCTGTGGCGCTACCTGTCTCACAGCCTCGTCGTGTTCGCGAGCCCAGAGCGAACCATCACCTACCGGCTGCCCAACGAGCTCGAATCCGAGTATTTCTCTGGCAACCACTTCCGCGTCGTGCCGTTGCTTCGCACGATCACGTTTGCGCACGACGCGACCGTGCTCGCGCTCAGCCAGAATGATGTTCGACTCATCGCGATCGGCCCTGATCACCGCGGCAGCGAGCTGCCGGTGCCCGAGCTGCCGAGCGATCTGCTCGACACCTTTAATGTCGAGGACCCTGGGGTCGATTCACACCGACGCAGGCTGCACGGGCCCGAGGGGCACGACGCCAGGCTACTCGGCTTCGCGCGCGCGGTGGATCGGGCAACCGCGCCCGTGCTCCGCGGCACCCGCGGCCCACTAATTCTCGCCGCGGCCCAGCCGCTCGATAGCCTGTTCCGCTCGGTGACGCGCAACGCGAAGCTGCTCGACGATGGCATCAACGGCAACCCAGATAATCGCAGCACGACCGAACTCGATGCCGCGGCCCGCGAGATCCTCGACCGCTACTACGCGGCCGAGCTCGCTGAGCGACAGGAGCAGTTCGGCAGTCTGCAGGCGGCCGGCCGCGCCGTGACCGACCTCAGCGATATTGCACGCGCTGCCGTCGCCGGTGCGATCTCGACCCTCTATGTCGACATGGATGCGCACCCCGAGGGCACGCTCGATGAACAGGTGGGTGGCCTCGTAGCCGAGAGCACCGCCGGTTACAGTCTCGTGGATCAGCTCGCCTCGAAGGTGCTCGCGAGCGGCGGGCGCGTACTCGCGCTGCGCGCGGACGAGGTTCCTGGCGGCAACGGGATCGGCGCCGAGGTGCGCTTCAGCGTCTAGCAATAGGCTCTCGAAACGATTGCAGCCTGGGCCGCGAACTCACCGTTCGTGCCCAGGCTGCAATGGTTTGCCAGTGGAAACTGCGGTCGCAGTATCAGGCTAGGCCTTGGCGTAGATCGCACGCTCAAACGCTTGGAACATCGCCCAGGCACCATCGCTTTCAACGAACGGCAATGTGTTCGAATAGATTGAAGCGCACAGGCCAGATTCGCGGTCGATGAAGAAGTGAGTGTTGCACAGCCCCGACCATGCGCCCGAACCTGCGCGGCGGCCAATCGGGGAGTCGTGCTTGTTCACTAGCAGCCCAAAGCCCCACGTGTTCCCCGGCCCGATTCGAAGCGTGTCGCTTGCGCCGGGGTCCGTAGTCGGCAGCTCGGCGGGGAACTCGAGGTCGCCGATCTGCGGCTGGAATGCCTCGTTCACTGTCGATTCTGCGAGTATCCGAACGCCATCGAGTTCACCGCCACGAAGCAATGCCCGCTCGAACCGCGTGTAGTCGTTGGGGGTCGAGAACAACCCGTGCCCGCCTGCGAGCCAGTCGGGGTCTGGGCCGACGATATCGCCAACGCTCATCCATTTCCCGTTCTCGTCGCGCACGTGTGTGGTCACACTGTTGGCCTCGGCTGCTGCGCTTTTCTCGAAGCCCGTGTTCGCCATTCCAAGGGGCTTGGTAATTCGGCTGCGTACGATTTCGTCGAGAGGCTGCCCCGCTGCGGCCTCCATGACTCGTCCGAGCCAGTCCGTGTTGATGCCGTATTCAAGTACTTCACCTGGGTGATGCACGAGCGGGGCATGGAGCGCCTCTTGTTTTCCGGTAACCACGTTCGGCGTGCCAGTGAGCTGCTCGTAGCGGGCAATTTTCTCGTTCCAGAACCAGTACGAGAAGCCTGCGGTGTGGGTCACCAAATGATGCACGGTCGCCTCGGTATTCGGTTCGACAAGCACGGGCTCGTCGCCATCGAATCCGGTGAGCACGCGCTGGTTCGCAAACTCTGGCAGGTAGGAGCTCACTGGCGCAGCAAAGTCGAGGAGACCCTCATCGCGCATCGACAGCGCAGCTGCCGTCACAATCATCTTTGTCATAGACATGAGGCGGAACGTCGTATCGGGGGTGATTGGCCCCTCGTCGCCGCCAACGGTACGCACACCGAAACCGCCTTCGTACAGTACGCCGTCTGCGTCTGCGACGATGGCCGCGACGTGGGGCACCGCACCGGTAGCAACGGCGTTGGAGAGCAGCGCGTCAATTGCGTTGCGGTCAAGCTGATGTGTCATGGAAACTCCTCGTTGAGCCTCGAGCTCCGCCCAGCGCGGAACTGTTACTGTCCAAGCCTGCCAAGCAGTACGTCTTGCGGCAGCCGTCACCGCGACGCAGATGAGTCGCGCCACTCCGCCGTCTGGCGGAAGACCAGCGACCGCCCCGAGTACACTGAGAGGCCGCACTTCAAGGAGGAAGCCGCAATGACAGCTGCCCGGTTTGGCCCTGCCAGGCCCGAGTTTGACCCTGAGCTGCGTGCGAGTCTCGCCGTGGTTGGCGGAATGTTCCCGCCCACCATCACCCCCGAATTGATCGGGTTCATGCGCGCATCGTATGCTTCCCCGCCGATCGAGGCCACATTGGAACAGCGCGGGATCACCCGCACAGATCACACAGTCCCAGGCTACGGCGGTGATGACATCGCGGTGAGCGTGCTGACGGCTGACACGGGAGCACAGCTGCCCAGGGTGGGGGTGCTGTTCGCCCACTCTGGCGGCCTCATGTTTGGCGATCGTTTCAGTGGCATCGATTTGGTGCTGGATTGGGTCACCGACTTTGGCGCCGCGCTCGTCACTGTCGAGTATCGGCTCGCGCCTGAGTACCCAGACCCGGTTCCGCGCGAGGACGTGTTTGCGGCACTGTGCTGGGTACATGACCACGCTGCCGAACTCGGCATTCGGAGCGACGGAATCATGTTGGCCGGAGCGAGCGCCGGCGGTAATCTCATTGCCGGAGCCGCGCTGGCGGTACGGGATCGGGGCGGGCCGCCACTGATTGGACAGGTACTTGACTACCCCATGCTCGACGATCGCGGCGGCGGGTACTCGCTCGACCAGTTCGACGGTGTCGGCGTGTGGGATCGGGTCAGCAACGATACCGGCTGGCACGCGCTCCTCGGAGATGCACGGGGCGGGCCCGACGTCTCCCCATACGCGGCCCCGGCACGAGCAGAAGATCTCAGCGGGCTGCCGCCGACGTTTCTCACCGTGGGCTCGGCCGAGATCTTTCGGAATGAGACGGCCGACTTTGCGGAGCGAATGTGGCGAGCGGGCGGCAACGCCGAGCTGCATATTTGGCCTGGCGCGTTTCACGGGGCAGACATTTTTGCACCGCACACACGAGTCGGCCGGGCGATGATCCAGACCCGAAACGCGTGGGTCGAACATCTATTGGTGGGCTGAAATGCAAGAACTCCTCGGAAGTATCTCCCGTCTCGATCCCGGAGCAACGTTGGGGCTTCGAGTTATCGCGTGCTTTGACGAGCTGATTCTTGGCAACGTGAACACTCGCGCGTTGCTCGCTGCAGCAGCTGCCCTCGCGGGCTGCCCCGCGGGGGTCGTGCGCATCGGCAGTTCAGAGCCAACACTGGTGTCACCGCGCGGTGAGATGCTAGCGTGCACGCCGGCTGCGACGCCCAAACCCGATCGCAACACTGGGTACACCGTATGGCTCCAGCGCGCCGGAGCAGCCGGACCGAACGACGGGTTGATTCTCGAACGGCTATCGATCGCGCTCTGCGCCAAGAACAGTGCCGGCGACGAGCATCGCCGGCGAGGCCTCTCGGTCGTGCTTGACTCCGCCGCTTCGCAGCCACTTCGCGCGGCTGCCGCTGACGATCTCGGCCTGCGCAGCGGTGAAAAATATCGGGTAGTACTCGCGCCACTCTTCGCCGTCTGGGAGCGTCACCCCGCAGGCCCTGAAGACGTCATCGGGTCGCCGTTTGGACCGCTCCACGCAGCCCTCATCGCAGAACAGTTTGACCCTTTCCAAGCAAGTCCGTGCGGCATCGGATCTGCGCACCCGCCGGGAGCGCTGACTAAGTCGCTGCGGAGCGCACTCACTGCGCTTCGGCTGAGCGAATCGGGGGCAGCGCCCGTGTGCGCCGACGACTACGGTGGCTTGCTCGATGCACTCCTCGTTGACGAAGACGATGTGCCACACGACGATGTTGTGGCAGTCGCAAGAATTGCGGAACGCACCTGGGGCCTCGAGACGGTCTCCGCGCTCATCACGCACCAGACCGTGCGGGAGACTGCGCGAGCTCTCGGAGTGCATCACAGCACCCTGCAACATCGGCTCGCAACGGTACTCGAAGAACTCGGATTCCCCGCAACCGAGGGACTGGGGCGGGCGCGATTGGCCGCGGCCTATCTCACTCATCGCGTACGCACATCACGGGTGCTGGAGGCGCCTCCGCCCGCACAACAGGTGCAACGCTAGCTGAGCTTCCAAGAGCAGGCCTGCACCCGTCTCCGTCGAGGCGCTGACACATAACAAAAGTGGGCCGCCCCTTACGGGACGACCCACCTTCAGTTCGCTAGAGCGAGAACTTACGCAAGCTTTACGCCAGCGCCAGCTTCCTCGAGCTTAGCCTTTGCCTCTTCAGCTGCGTCCTTCTTTGCAGCCTCGAGAACGGTCTTCGGTGCTTCTTCAACGAGAGCCTTAGCCTCGCCGAGGCCCAGGCCGGTGAGCTCGCGCACAACCTTGATGACCTGGATCTTCTTGTCGCCAGCCGACTCGAGGACGACGTCGAACTCGTCCTTCTCCTCGACAGCCTCAGCTGCGCCAGCAGCCGGAGCAGCAGCAACTGCAACGGGAGCAGCAGCCGAAACGTCGAACTCTTCCTCGAACGCCTTAACGAACTCCGAGAGCTCGATGAGGGTCAGGCCCTTGAACTGCTCAAGCAGCTCTTCAGTCGAAAGCTTAGCCATGATGATTCTCCTTGATGTTTGCCCTGCACATCGCGCAGGAACAGATTGTTTGCGGTCGGCGGGTGCCGATCCTTAAGCGTTCTGCTTCTCCTGCAGCGCACCGAAGCCGCGAGCGGCCTTGGCGGGCAGAGCGTTGAACAGCTGTGCAGCACCGATCAGCGAAGCCTTCATTGCGCCGGCGGCCTTAGCCAACAGCACCTCGCGGCTCTCGAGATCGGCAAGCTTGCCTACCTCAGCGGCGGTCAAGGGCTTGCCATCGAAGTAGCCAGCCTTGATCACCAAAAGAGGGTTTGCCTTGGCGAAGTCACGCAGCGCCTTCGCGACGGCGACAGTGTCACCGTGCACGAACGCGAGTGCCGACGGGCCGGAAAGCTCGTCGTCAAACGCGGTGATTCCAGCCTTGTTGGCCGCAATCTTGGTCAGCGTGTTCTTCGCCACAGCGTACGTCGCGTGCTCGCGGATGCTCTTGCGGAGTTCCTGCAACTGAGCAACCGTGAGCCCGCGGTACTCAGTCAGCAGAACGGCGCCCGACTCTTCAAACTGCTTCTGAAGATCGGCGACCGTAGCGTCCTTCGTAGCCATGGCGCTCCCTTGGTTGTCGTAGCCGTGAGACGAATGCCTCACGGTGGCCGTGCCGCACGGAGCAACTCTTTCGAAACGAAAAAAGCTCCGGCGCGCACGCACGGAGCTTCAGGTTCATGGAACGGGGTTCGCATGTCAAGGAGTTCAGTACCTGCGCTGGTCATCGACATCCCATTGCTGGTCTGGCGATCGTTCCGGAGTTCTTGCGAACTCTACCGGCGGTCTTGGGCCAAAGAAGACAATACCACACCCCGGGGCGATCAGAAAACCGGCCGACCCAAAACGGGCCGGCCGGCGGTGAGATCAGTGAGCGTGCGGCGAAACTACTCGGCGGGCTTGAGCATGTAGCCCGCGCCGCGCACCGTGTGAATCATCGCGGGCCTCCCCGCGTCGATCTTGCGGCGCAGGTACGAAATGTACAGCTCGACGACCGTCGGCTTGCCATCAAAGTCATAGCTCCACACCCTGTCGAGAATCTGAGCCTTCGACAGCACGCGACCGGAGTTGCGCATGAGATAGCGCAGCAGCTCGAACTCGGTGTTGGTGAGCTGAATACCCTCACCCGAGCGCGACACCTCGTAGCTGTCTTCGTTCAGTTCAAGGTCACCCACCCGCAAAATCGGGTTCGGCTGCGAGGCGAGGCGCAACTGCGACCGGCGCACGAGCCCGCGGAGCCGCGCGAGCAGCTCCTCGAGACTGAACGGCTTCACCACGTAGTCGTCGCCACCGGCGGTGAGGCCAGCAACTCTCTCTTCTACAGAGTCGAGTGCGGTGAGAAAAAGCACGGGAAACAGTTCGCCCTGCGCGCGTACCTTCGAAAGCAGCTGCATGCCGTCGAAATCGGGGAGCATGATGTCAAACACCGCAACATCGGGCTGGAAGTCTGCGATCGCTTCGAGGGCCTCGGCCCCCGTCGCAGCGGAACGAACTTCCCATCCTTCATAACGAAGGGCCATGGCAATGAGTTGCGTTATCGACTCCTCGTCGTCCACGACGAGTGCGCGCACCATTGTTCCATCTTGTCTCGTGAGCGTCTCGGCAACCATGCATACATAGTGCCTGCCTCGTCTGGGCATGGGCTGGACACAAACTCTGCGAAACACGTGTACACTATTATCTTTGCGCTCGTTGCTGCGATGAGTTTCGATCGAAATCTCACTACGAAACCCCGGCGCAGCCTCCCGCCAACCAGCGGCCTCATGGGACAATAGCTCGGTGCCTATTCCCGTCGTGTTTTCCGGTGCGCTGCAGTCGCGCATCGTTACCGACGGCACCGACCACGCCGCGTGGATGAGGGCCAGGGCGCGCGGCATCACCGCGACCGATGTCGCGAAGCTCTCGACGCCGCGGTCGATCGAGACCGCCGCTCGCGAGAAGATGTACGGCAGCCGTTTCATGGGCAACGCCTACACCGAGCACGGCAAGGCCCGCGAGCCTGAGATCGCGTCGTGGGTGGAACGCGAGCACGGGATTCGCCCGAGCGCGGCGCTCTTTCACGCCGAAACCGACCTGCGTCACCTCGCCACCCCAGACGGCGTTGTCGAGCGTGCCGATGGCCGTCTCGAGCTCGCCGAGATCAAAACGACGAACAAGGAGTGGCGGGTCATTCCCCGCAACTACCTGCGCCAGATCTGGTGGCAGCAGTACGTGCTCGGCGCAGAGCGCACGCTCATGGTGTGGGAGCGCCACGAAAACTTCGTGCCCGTTGGCGAGCCAGAATTTCGCTGGGTCGAGCGCAACGAGTCAGAGATCGAGCGGCTCGTGAACCTCGCGGGCGAGCTCATCGACGTGCTCATCGCTCGCACCACGTAGCAGCCGCCGGCCGGCGGCAGGGCTACCGGCTGGCGGGGCTACCGGCTGGCAGTGCTACCGGCCCGCTCCGCCGCCGAAGCCGCCGCCGAAGCCGCTCGAGACACCCGTGCCAAGCCCACTGCCGAACCCGGTCGCGCGAACCTGTTCGTCGTAGCTGCGCGCCGCCAGCTCCTGCAACGCCGCCTGCAGCCCGTTGAGGCCGGGGGCGTCTGGAATGCGCGTCGCCTCGGCCCCGACAAACAGATCGATATCGCCCGACCCCCACATGCGCTGCACAGGGTTCTGCTTCGAACGCACCTCGCGCACCCGAGCGAGCGACACCTCGCTGCGGTGCCGCACGAAGAAGCCGTGGTGCACGATGACGCGGCGCGTGGTCACGACCGCGCGCCGGGCAAGCCAGCCGAGAATGGGGCCGATCGCCGCGAACACGAAGAGCAGCGCGGCCACCGCGAGCGCTGCCCAGTTCATCCACGCCTCGGGCAGGGATCCAATGAAGTAGCCGCCCGCGCCCGCGATGACAAACAGCATCGCCACCGGGAGTGTGAGGTGCCTGCCGTGCCGCCGAACCCGCACCACGATTTCTTCGGGGGCGAGCGGCGCAGCAGCCTGCGCGCTCAGCGATGCCGCACCGCCCCCCGGCCACACACGAGCCCCCGCCGCCGTGGCTACTCCATCGGCGGCGGGGGCTGGCAAGACCGTGGTCTCCTGAGTGTTTCGGGTGCGCCGCATACCCCTATTCTGCCCTGTCGGGCATGAACCCCGCGCTATTCGCCGTCGTTGACGAGCGTCTGGCGGGGCTCGGCCTGCTGCGCCTGGCCCGGCTCGGCTGCCGCGGCCTGAGCGTGCTGGGTGGTTTCGGCGGCCACCTCGTCTGCGCGATCAGCCCCCGCCTCGGGCTGCGATTCGGCCGAGGTCTCGGATCCGCCGCCGTGCGCAAGCTGCGCCGCCGGGTTCGCCGCGCGACCGGCCGCGGCTCCCGCGGCACTGCCCGTGACAACCCCGTTGAGCATGCCGACGAGATCGACGCCAACGGTCTCGCGCGCCATCTCAAGTAGGCCCTTGAGGTTGCCCATCGCATCGCCCGCGACGCGCGACGTCCCGTCGGCGGACACGACGGTCATGCTGTCGATACCGGCAATCGCCTGCGCGTACTCGCTCGCGATCTCGGGGAGGCGGTGGATGAGCTCCTGCGCGAGCACGGCCTGCGACTGGGTCTCGAGCGCCCGCGCGCGGGCCTCGACGGCGATGGCCTCTGCAGTACCCTTCGCCTGGATCGCCTCGGCCTCGGCACGGCCCTCGGCCGCGACCGCTTCCGATGCCGCGATACGAGCGGCACGGGCGGCGAGGCCCTCCCGCTCGACCGCCTGCGCGCGACCGTCGGCCGCCGACACCGCCGCCGCGGCCTCCGCCTTCGCGAGCGCCTCGACGCGGTATGCTTCAGCCTCGGCGACGGCGCGAACGTCTGCGTTGAGCTTCTCGGTGCGCAGCGCAACCTCCTTCTGCGCGGTGATCTGCTGCTGCTCGACGATCGCCTGCTGCTGGATCGCCTGCTCGAGCGGGTCTGCCGCCTGCGCCTGCGCGTTCGCCTTGTCGGTCTCGGCCTGAATCTCGGCCTGGCGCAGCTTCAGCTCGCGGTTGCGGTCGAGCAGCACCTTCTCGGCGCCGATCTTCGCCTCTTCAGACGCCTGGTAGGCGTTCGTCTCGGCGATGTCTGCGGCCTGGCGCACCTTCGCTGCCTCGGGGCGACCGATGTTCGCGATGTAGTCGGCGCCGTCGCGAATCTCTTGAATCTGCAGCGTATCGACGACGAGGCCCTGCTTCGTGAGCGCCTCCTCGGCGGCTTCGAGCACGCTCTGGGCGACGACCGCGCGGTCGCGAATGATCTGCAGCACTGTCAGGCCACCGATAATCGAACGCAGCGAGCCCGAGAGCACCTCTTGCGTCGACTCGTCGATCTCGTCGGAGTTCGAGAGGAAGCGCTGGGCGGCTGCGCGAATCATTTCTTGCGTGCCGCCAACCTTCACGACGGCGACGGCCTGCGCCTGCATGGTGATGCCGTCGGTCGTCTGCGCCTCGGTCGTGATCGAGAGCCTGCGCGAGCGCAGCGAGATAGTGAACGACTTCTGCACGAATGGCAGCACGAAGACGCCGCCGCCGGTCACGACCTTCTGGCCCGACATGTCACGCACGGTGCCGCCGTCGGCCGACTTCACTTCCTTGCCCTTGCCGCCGGTGACGATGATCGCCTCGTCGGGCTTCGCGATGCGGTAGCGCTTGATGATGACCAGCGCGATGAGCACGAGCGCGACAACCGCGCCGAACACACCGACGATGGCTGGGGTGATGAAGAACATGTTCCCTCCCGGGGAAATTCAGTTTTCATGGAAGCCGGCGCTCGCGCCGGCACGAACAGGCTAGGCGGGCTGCGCGCCGGGATCGACGGGCGTTGGATCGGCCGGGGCGGGATCGGCCGGGGCGGGATCGGCCGGCGCGGGATCGGCCGGCGCGGGATCGGTCTGCACGGGGTCGGTCTGCACCGGCTCAACGCGCACCGAGGTCGCAGTGATCGTCTGGGCGATGCGCACCTGGGCGCCGCGCGGAATCGCGGTATCGGCGGTCGCCGAGAGCGACACGCGCTCGCCGTGCCGCACGAGCGCAACCTCGCCGAGGCCGCCAGCTGGGATCGCGAGCACAACGCCGGCGATCGAGCCGACGAGTTCGTCGCCGCTCACCGCGGTCGAGGATTCTGCGCTGCGGATCACTTTGCTCAGCCACCAGGCGGCAGCACCGCCCAGCACCCCGGCAACGGCCCCGAGGAGCCCGGCGAGCGGTGTCGGCAGACCGGCGCCGACGAGCGCGAAGGCTGTGAACCCGAAGATCGCAGTGAACGCGGCGATCGTGGTGAGGCTCAGGGGCCCGTCGCCGAAATCGAAGGCGTCGAAGATGCCGTCAAGCACGAGCGAGAGCAGCAGCAGCACCCCGCCGACCACGCCAATGATCAAAAAGATGCCGCCGGCGATGAGCGACCCATCGAGCAGGCCGTTCAGCCAGTCCATGATCGCTCCCATAGCGCACCTCATTCAGTCATCAGCAGGGTCACTCCCAGCGTAGCAACTAGCGACCCGCTGCTGTGAAAACACTGCGGGTCGGGCATTGCTGGTGTTTGGCGTGCGCACAGTGCGCAGGAGCTCTCATCGATGACGCTGGTGCCGGTAACGGTGCAGGCGGGCGGGTAGCGGTACGGGCGGGCGTGCCGGCGCGGCGGCGTCGGTTACAGCAGCCGAGACCTGATGAGAAATCGCTGCCCCTCGGGCGCCTCGAGCGAGAACCCCGACCCCCTCCCCGGCACGGCGTCGATCGTCAGGTGCGTGTGCGCCCACACCTCGAACTGTTCGCGCGACATCCAGAACGCAATCTCGCGCGGCTCGGCCGACCCGCCCAGCCCCGGGAGCTCGAGCGTGCCGAGCTTTAGGTCTTGGCCCCCGGTCTTGAACTCGCCGGCCTGGTAGCACATGGGCGCGCTGCCGTCGCAGCAGCCGCCAGACTGGTGAAACATGAGCGGGCCGTGCATCGCCCAGAGTCGCTCGATGAGCTCAATGGCCGCCGGGGTAAACGCGAGCCTGCTCTCGCTTTCACCCGCGACCTCGGGCCGCGCGATGATGGCGCCCGGTGTCTTGCTGTCAGTCATGGTGATTCCCTCTCCGTTGTCTGGGGGTCGGGGGCGGCATGGCCGCTAGCGACGGGCCCGGGGAGCACTCCCCGGGCCCGTCGGGTCAGGCGTTCGCGAGCCTGAGCACCACGCGGCCGTCGATCTTTCCGGCGCGCATCTCGTCGAGCACCGCGTTCACGTCGTCGAGCGGTCGCTCGGCGACGGTCGGGTGAATCAGCCCGCGCGCGTAGAAGTCGAGCGCCTCGATCATGTCTTGTCGGGTACCAACAATCGACCCGCGAATCGTGAGGCCCTTCAGCACGATGTCGAAGATCGGTGCGGGGAAGTCCCCTGGCGGCAGCCCGTTGAACACGATCGTGCCGCCGCGCCTGGTCATGCCGATCGCCTGGCCGAAGGCCGAGGGGTGCACCGCGGTCACAAGCACGCCGTGCGACCCGCCCGTTTCGCGCTGGATCGCCTCGACCGGGTCTTCGTTCAGCGCGTTGACGGTCACCTCGGCTCCGTGCTTCTTCGCGAGCGCGAGCTTGTCGTCGGCGATATCGACCGCGGCGACGCGCATGCCCATCGCCACCGCGTACTGCACGGCGATGTGCCCGAGCCCGCCGATGCCCGAGATGACGACCCACTGCCCTGGCAGCACGCCCGTCATCTTCAGCCCCTTGTACACGGTCACCCCGGCGCACAACACCGGCGCGACCTCGACCGGGTCAGACCCGGCCGGTACGACCGCGGCATAGGTCGCGTCGACGAGCATGTACTCCGCGAACGAGCCGTCGACCGAGTAGCCGCCGTTCTGCTGCTGCTCGCACAGCGTCTCCCAGCCCGTGCGGCAGTACTCGCACTCGCCGCACGCCGACCACAGCCACGCGTTGCCGACGAGGTCGCCGACCGCGACATTCGTGACGCCCTCGCCGACAGCCTCGACGTAGCCGACGCCCTCGTGCCCGGGAATGAACGGCGGGCTCGGCTTCACCGGCCAGTCGCCCTCGACGGCGTGCAGGTCGGTGTGGCAGACGCCGGTTGTGAGCACGCGCACGAGCGCCTGGCCTGGGCCCGGGCTCGGAACGCTCTGCTCGCCAACCTCGAGTGGCTTGCCGAAGGCGGGCACTGATGCCGCGCGCATGGAGTTCGTTGTCATTTCTCGTGTTCCTTTCAGTGTGCTGCGACGGTGCAGCGGTATCGGTTTAGAAGAAGCCCTGGGCGTTCTGGCTGTAGCTCCACAGCAGGTTCTTCGTCTGCTGGTAGTGGTCGAGCATCATCAGGTGGTTCTCGCGCCCAATGCCGCTCGACTTGTAGCCGCCAAAGGCCGCGTGCGCCGGGTAGGCATGGTAGTTGTTCACCCAGACGCGGCCCGCCTGAATCGCGCGGCCCGCCCGGTACGCGGTGCTCCCGTCGCGGCTCCAGACGCCGGCGCCGAGGCCATAGAGGGTGTCGTTCGCGATGCGAATCGCGTCGTCGAAGTCGGTGAAGGTCGTCGCAGACACCACGGGCCCGAAGATCTCTTCTTGGAAGATGCGCATCGAGTTGTCGCCCCGGAAGATGGTCGGCTGAATGTAGTAGCCGCCCGCGAGCTCGCCGCCGAGGTCGTCGACGCCGCCGCCGGTGAGCACCTGCGCGCCCTCCTGCCTGCCGATGTCGAGGTACGACTTGATCTTCTCGAACTGATCGTTCGAGGCCTGCGCCCCCATCATCGTGTCGGTGTCAAGCGGGTTGCCGCGCGTGATGAGCTCGGTGCGGGCGACAACCTTATCGAGGAAGTCGTCGGCGAACGACTCCTGGATGAGCGCGCGCGACGGGCAGGTGCAGACCTCGCCCTGGTTCAGGGCGAACATGGTGAAGCCTTCTTGAGCCTTGTCCCAGAAGGCATCGTCCTTTGCCGCGACGTCGTCAAAGAAGATGTTCGGGCTCTTACCGCCGAGCTCGAGCGTCACCGGAATGATGTTCTCCGACGCGTACTGCATGATGAGTCGGCCGGTCGTCGTCTCGCCGGTGAACGCGATCTTGCGAATGCGCGGGTTCGAGGCGAGCGGCTTGCCCGCCTCCGCGCCGAAGCCGTTGACGATGTTCACGACGCCGGCGGGCAGCAGGTCACCGATGAGCTCGAACAGCACCATGATCGAGGCCGGGGTCTGTTCGGCCGGCTTCAGCACGACCGCGTTGCCTGCGGCGAGCGCCGGCGCGAGCTTCCACACGGCCATGAGAATCGGAAAGTTCCACGGGATAATCTGCCCGACGACGCCGAGCGGCTCGTGGAAGTGGTAGGCAACAGTGTCTTCGTCGATCTGTGAGAGGTTGCCCTCCTGCGCACGGATGGCCCCGGCGAAGTAGCGGAAGTGGTCGATCGCGAGCGGAATGTCGGCGTTGAGCGTCTCGCGCACCGCCTTGCCGTTGTCCCAGGTCTCTGCGACCGCGATCATCTCGAGGTTCGCCTCCATGCGGTCGGCGATCTTGTTGAGAATCAGGGCGCGCTCGGCAGGGCTCGTCTTGCCCCACGCTGGCGCGGCCTGGTGGGCGGCGTCGAGGGCCGCTTCAATGTCTTCCGCGGTGCCGCGGGCGACCTCGCAGAACGCCTGCCCGGTGACCGGGGTGATGTTCTCGAAATACTGGCCTTTGACGGGCGGAACCCACTCGCCGCCGATGTAGTGCTCGTACCGGCTCTTGAAGCTCACGAGCGAATCGGGCTGCCCTGGGAATGCGTAGACAGTCATGGTGCTACCTCTCTCTGACGTCGTTGTCGAAGTAACGAAGCGGGTGGTGCCCGGTCTTCGTGCTGTCAGAGTAGGCTCGCGAAGGTTGCATCTAGGTTGCGCGGCGGCCAGGGCCCGCGCAACGTCGCGTTAGCCCTCCGCGGCGAGCGTCTCGAGCCGCGCGACGACGCGGGTGCGCTTGGGCGAGAGCGGCGGCAGCGCCTGCAGCAGCGCCTCCCACACCTGCACATCGTCGACCGCCCAGTTCTGCGCGTACTCGAAGAGCAGCGGCGCGGCAGCCGTCTGCAGCATCGCCTCGCGCAGGGTCGAGTCGACCTCGTGGCGCAGTTGCTCGATGACGGGTGCGTCGGAGGGCGGGAGCACGGGGCCCTCATAGGCGGCGAGCGCGAGCCTGTGCGCTCCCCGCTCGAGCGCTTCGAGCGTCTCGTGCGCGTCGAGCCTAAGCGGGCCGCTCAACCTGTAGGGGCGAGAGAGCAGTTCGAGCCCGACGGCGTGCTGCGCGAGCCACTTGCGCAGCCGCACGACCTCGGGCCTGAGGCTCTGCTCGGCCCCCGGCTCGCCGTAGACCTGCTCCGCGAGCGCGGCAGCTGACAGCCCCCCGGTCGCCTCCGCGAGCGCGACGAGAATCTCGGCGTGCCGCCTGCTCACGCTCGAGAAGCCGCCCCCGTGTTCGAGCAGCGCCGGGTCTCGCCCGAGCAGCATGAGCCGCGGCGTCGCCTGCTTCAGCGGCTGCCTGCGCGACCCGCGAGCGGTGCTCGTGATGCTGCGCTGGCCGGTCATCTCGTGGCCGCGCTCGAGGGCGGCGCGCATCGCAACGAGTTTCAGCTCGGCCTCGACCGCGGCCCGCGTCGCCTCGACGAGCGGCAGAATGTGGGGCGAGGCCGCCGCGTCGTTGCCCGTGACGTCGATCACACCGATGATGGCGCCGCTCTCGGGCTCGTGCACGGGAACGGCGGTGCAGCTCCACTGGTGCACGGCGCGGTTGTAGTGCTCGGCGCCGAGCACCTGAATCGAATCGCCGAGCAGCAGCGCAGACCCCGGCGCCGAGGTGCCGACGGCGTTTTCAGACCAGTCAGCGCCCGCGGCAAACCCCATCTCCTCGGCCTCAGAGCGCAGCCGACTGTCGCCGTCGACCCACAGCAACCTGCCCGCGGCATCGCCGATCGCAACGACAAACCCCGCCTGCATCGCCTCGTCGAGCAGCAACCGGTTGACGACGGGGAGCACGCGCGCGATGGGGTGCAGGCGCTGCAGCTCTTCGAGCTCGTCGGCCGACAGCGGCCGCTCGCCCGGGGTGACGTTCGGGTCGACCTCGCGCTGCTTGGAGCGCACCCAGGAGTCGAGCACGACCGAGCGCAGATCGCTCTGAACGGCGAATGACTGGCGCGATTCTAGGTCGTTCGACAGCGACGGATCCGCCACGAATCTCTCGTGCGCACGCTCGAGCAGTAACCGACGCTTCCAGACCGATTCGCCGCGTTCAAGGGCATGCCGACTGTTGCGCACCCGGCACCTCCTTTGGCTCAGGTGATCTGAGGGTACCGCACCAGGCTACGCAGCTCCACTGGCCGCGTTCCCAGGGAGCCGAACGACCGCGTCGAGCAGCTCGCGGGTGTAGGCGGCGCTCGGGTGGGTGAGCACGCGCGGGCCCTGTTCGACGACGCGGCCGCCGCGCAGCACGACGACGTCGTCGCAGAGTTCGTTGACGACGGCGAGATCGTGCGAGATCACGATGAGCACCACCGCACGTTCGGCGCGGAGCCGCTTGAACAGCCCGAGAATCTCAGCCTGCACGGAGACGTCGAGCGCGCTCGTCGCCTCGTCTGCGATGAGGAGCTTCGGTGAGACGGCGAGCGCCCGCGCGATGGCGACGCGCTGACGCTGCCCGCCCGAGAGCTCGTGCGGGTAGGCGCTCGCATGCGCGGGGTCGAGGCCGACCTCGGTGAGCAGCTCCGCTACGCGGGCGTCGACGGCGGCACGGTCGCGCCCGGTCGACCCGCCAAGCCGGTCGTGCGCTCGGAGCACCTCCGCGAGCGCGGCGCCGACGCGACGGCGCGGGTTGAGCGACGACATCGGATCCTGCGGGACGAGCTGAATCGCCGCGCGCTGTGCGGCCGTGCGGCGGCGCGGTGCGGATCCGCGACCCGGTCGCACCGATCCGCGCCCCGTCGCAAGCGGGCTCGCCCCGAACTCGATCTGACCGGCCGCTGCCGGGAGCTCCCCGGCAATGGCGCGCGCGATTGTCGTCTTGCCCGACCCAGATTCTCCGACGAGGCCGAGCGCCCCCGTCACCGCGAACGAGACCCCGGTCACCGCGTCCTTACTGCCGTAGCTGCCGCCGTAGCCGCCGTCGTAGCGAACGGCGAGGTCGCGCACGGTGAGCACCGGCACCGCGGAGGGGCTCGGGCCTGCTTCCAGATCAGTGGTGTTCTTTGCCGGAGCCAAGGCCCGGTCTGGCCCCGCCGGGTTCGCGGGCGCCCGCGGCACCGCCGCCAACAGCTGCCGGGTGTAGGCGTGAGCGGGCCGCGCGAGCACCGCCGCGGTCTTCCCGGTCTCGACGATCTCTCCGCCCCGCATCACCGCGATGCGCTCGCACATCGATGCGACGACCGCGAGGTCGTGGCTGACGAGCAGCAGGGTGAGGCCGCGCTCGCGCCTGAGCGTGTCGAGCAACGTGAGCACCT
The DNA here is from genome assembly GCF_039528015.1 of Leucobacter albus. NCBI lineage: Bacteria > Bacillati > Actinomycetota > Actinomycetes > Micrococcales > Microbacteriaceae > Leucobacter > Leucobacter albus. The sequence continues at coordinate 220,955 of NZ_BAAAKZ010000013.1, forward strand.
CGCGCTGCACGGTCACATCGAGCGCCGTCGTCGGTTCGTCTGCAAGCAGCACGGCTGGGTCGCCGGCGAGCGCCATCGCGATGACGATGCGCTGCCGCTGCCCGCCCGAGAGCTGGTGCGGGTAGGAGCGGGCGATGCGTTCGGCCCCTCCGCGCTCGGAGTCGTCGAGACGCACAGCCTCGAGGAGTTCGCGCACGCGGGCTGTGGGGTCTGCCGCCCCTGCGGCCGCGCAGGCCTCCCGCAGCTGAGTGCCGACGCGGGTGAGCGGGTCGAGCGCCGAGAGCGGGTCTTGGAAGACCATGCCGAACGTGCCGCCGATCGCGATCGCGCCCGCCGTCTGCTCGGTGCCTGGCGGCAGCAGCCCCGCGATCGCGCGCAGGGTGAGGCTCTTGCCCGAACCCGACTCGCCGACGATGCCGAGCGCCTCCCCCGGCGCGACCTCGAAGGTCACGCCACCGGCCTGGCTCCCGACGGCGGCTCCGGCTCCGGCCCCGGCCCCGGCCCCGGCTCCGGCACCGGCCCCGCCAACCAATCCTCGATATGGCACTTGTTGTCGCTTCCCGGCCCGGGAGGCGACAACTGCTGCCATATCGGCGTTCAGCCCGCCGATCCGCAGGTCGCGGACGCTGAGCGCACCCGCGGCAATGCCGGGGGTCGCGGGCCGGGGGCCACGGGCGGCACGGGCGGCACGGGCGACACGGGCACCGCGCGCCCGGCGCCCGCCCCGGTCCCCCGTCACCCGTAGCGCATCGCCCACACCATCACCGAGCAGCGACAGCGCGATGCCGGTGATGACGACGGCGAGGCCCGGCAGCGCCGACAGCCACCAGTGCGAGGTCACGAACGCCTGCCCGTCGGCGATCATCGTGCCCCAGTCTGGCGTCGGCGGCTGGATGCCGAGCCCGAGGAAGCCGAGGGTCACGATCGCGACCATGATGAGCACGATCTCGGTGGCGAGAAGTACGACCGCCTGCGGCAGCACGTTCGGCAGCAGGTGCCTCACGAGGATGCGGGCGTGCGAGAGCCCGCCGCCGCGGGCGGCCCGCACCCAGCCCTGCTCCCGCATCGACGCGGTGAGCGCGCGGATCACGCGGGCGTAGCCGACCCAACCGACGAGCGCGAACGCGGCGATGATGCCGGGGGCGCCAGCGCCGACCGCGAACACGATCGCGATGACGAGCACGTAGAACGGGAAGGCTATGACGGTGTCGGTGATGCGCGAGATCACCCAGTCGGTGCGGCGGCCGAAGTAGCCCGAGATGAGGCCGAGGGCGACGCCGACGACGAACGGGGTGACGGCCGCGGTGACCGCGATGCCGAGGTCGGTGCGGGCGGCGAACAGCACCCGCGAGAACACGTCGCGGCCGAGCTGGTCGGTGCCGAATGGGTGGGCGATGGAGGGCGGGAGGAGGCCTGCGGAGAGATCCTGAACCGTCGGCGAGTGCGGGGCCAGCGCCGGGGCGAAGACCGCGACGAGCGCGATCGCGAGCGTGAGCGTCGCGCCGGCGACGAAGCTCGGCGACCTGAGCGCGCGCGCCCAGCCGGTCATTGCGCGCCCCGCAGCCGTGGATCGATGAGCGCCGACAGCACCTGCGCCGCGAGCGTGACGAGCACGACGAGAACGGCGCAGTACAGCGCGATCGCCTGCACGACCGGGAAGTCGCGGCTCGAGATCGACTGGAACAGCAGCGTGCCGAGGCCGTTGATTCCGAAGACCTTCTCGACGACGAGGGTGCCGCCGATGAGGTAGGCGAGGTTCACGCTCAGCAGGTTGAGGGTGGGAAGCGCGGCGCCGCGGAGCACGTGGCGCCAGCGGATGCGGCGCTCGGAGATGCGCGCGGCCCGCAGCGTCGTCACGAACTCCGCCTCGGTGACCTCGAGCAGCTGTGCGCGGAGCGATCGGATGAGCGGCGGCGCCATTCCGAGGGCGACCGCGAGGGCGGGCAGCGCGAGGGAGCGCAGCGGTTCGAGCGGGGCGGATCCCGGCGCCCCAACGCCACCGACAGGGAACCAGCCGAGGCCGACGGCGAAGACGATGATGAGGAGCAGCCCGATCCAGAACAGCGGCATGCCGAGCGTGATCGTCGGCACGATGCGCACGAGCTGGTCGACGAACCCGTTCGGGCGACTGGCCGCGGCGAGCGCGAGCGGCACTGCGATCGCGAGCACGATGAGGAGTGCGAGCGCGACGATGCCGAGGCTCACGGGCGCGCGCGACAGCACGAGCTCGGCGGTCGGTACGCCGGTGACGAGCGAGTCGCCCGTGTCGCCGCGGGTGATCACGCCGCGAAGAAAGTCGAGGTACTGCTGCCAGAGCGGCGCGTTCAAGCCGAGCTCGGCGCGAAGCGCTTGGAGCGCCTCGGGGGTGGCGCGGTCGCCGAGAATCATCACGGCGGGGTCGCCGGGCACGAGCCGCAGCAGGAAGAACACGGCGGTGACGACGCCGAGCATCACGGGGAGCACCGTGCCCGCGACTCGGAGCGCTGCGCGGATCGCCGTGCGCAGGGCGGCGCTTGCGGCGGATCCGGGGGCCTTTGACACGGGGCTTACTTTACCGGCCCGGGCCGCCATCGCTGTGGCGGCCCGGGCCGGTAAATGAGTGTGTTGTCGCGCCGGCTACTTGGCGTCGAGCCAGGCGTCTTGGAACCGGACGCTGCCGTTGGGCAGCGATTCGAGCCCGTGCACCTTCGCGGTCGTGCCGTGGAGGTTCGGCGAGTAGTAGACGGGGATGTAGGGGACGTCGCCGGCGAGGATCTGCTGGATCTCGAGGTAGATCTTCTCGCGCTCGGGCCCGTCTGGGGTGGTGCGACCCTCGTGCATGAGCTTCGTCACCTCGGGGTTCGTGTAGTGCGTCCAGTACGAGTTGCTGAACCCCTCGGGGTCGGCCTGGAAGGTGACGAGCCCGTTCGGGTCTGGCGCGTCTGACTGGCCCGAGTTGATCATGAAGTCGTAATCGAAGGCCTTGAAGCGTTCGCGGAACGAGGCAAGGTCGATCGATTCGATCTCGACCGTGATGCCGATCTCGGCGAGCGACTCCTGCACGATCTGCGCGATCTGGGCGCGGGCCGAGTTGCCGCTCGGAATGAGCATCGTCGCGGTGAAACCGTCGGGGTAGCCCGACTTCGCGAGCTCCTGCTTCGCGGCGGCGACGTCGTGGGCGAGCACGGGCTTCTCGTCGTGCGCGTCGGCAGCCGAGTACTCGATGGCCGGCGGGATGAGCGCGGAGGCGGCGCGGGCCGTGCCGAACGTGGTGGCCTTGGCGATTCCCGGCAGGTCGAGCGTCTGCGCGATCGCGCGGCGCACGTTCTTGTCCGCGAACTCAGGCTTTTGCGTGTTGAAGAAGATCTGTTCAATCGCCCACGAGTCGCTATTGAGGAGGGTCGTCGCCGATCCACCATCGACCGACTCGGCGTTCGCGGCCGGTACCTGCTCGATCGCGTCGATCTGACCGGCGTTCAGGCGCTGCAGCAGCTGGTTGTCGTCGGCGACGAAGACGTAGTCGAGGCCGTCGAGGAGCGGCTTGCCGTCTTGCCAGTAGTGCTCGTTCTTCACGTAGTTCAGGTCGCCGGCCGGGTCCCATGCGCTCACCGCGAAGGGGCCGGTGCCGATGGGAGCCTTGAGGTAGTCCTCCTCGGTCTTGCCGCCGAAATCGGTCGGCATGACGCCCGAGGCGAAGCTCGTGAGCTCGGAGAGGAACGGCGTGTAGGGCTCGTCGAGGGTGATGACGACGGTGCGGGCCGCGTCGTCGGTCGCGATGTTCGCGATCGGCGCGGTGAGCGTGAGCGGCCCGGCCTTTGCGAGGTTGCGCTCGAGCGAGAACTTCACGTCGGCCGCTTTGACGTCGCTGCCGTCCGAGTACTTGAGGCCATCGCGCAGGGTGAACGTGTAGGTGAGGCCGTCGGCCGAGATCTCGTGGCTATCGGCGAGCCAGTCGATGATCTTGCCGTGCTCATCGAACGAGACGAGGGTTTCGAAGATCTTGTCGATCGCGAACGCGTTGTTCGCGGTGATCTGCGTGTGCAGGTCGAGGTCGCTCGCGCTCGCGAGCCTGCCGTAGGTGAGGGTGCCGCCAGCGGTGGGGGTCTCGCCGCCGCCGCTGTCGTTGCCTGCGTTGCCGCCTGCCGCCGGGGCGCAGCCCGCGAGCGCGAGCGTTGCTGCGATGGCGAGCGCGACGATGGTGCGCTTGGGTGTCGGGGTCATGCGTTCCTCTCGGCAGTCGGCTGGGCCCGCGCTGAGTTGCCGCGCCCTCGCCCGACTGGTCTATGTGATCAGGCTACGACCACCGCACCGCATGAACCACATTGTGGAGTGCCGGGTGAACCACATTGTGGAGTGCCGGGTGAACCACAGGGCGTGCCGCAGGCGAGCTGGGGCACGCGTTTGGCCGGGTAGACTTGATCGAGTGACCAGTGCAACTCCCACCCCGAACAAGGCCCGCTCCCAGATGACCCAGCAGGCAGTGCGTGGGCTCTTCCACCTCACCGCGATCGTGACGATCACGGTGTGGGGCTTCACCGGCTGGGACATGCCGTTCCCCGGCATCCTCGTGGGCCTCGGGCTGCTCGCACTCAGCGTGCTCATCTGGGCGCTGTTCCTGTCGCCGAAGCCCGTGCTCGCGACCGACAAGTTTGGCCGCGCACTCATCGAGCTGCTGCTGCTCGCGGCCGGCGTCGCGTCGATGCTCGGCCTCGGCGTGAACTGGATGATTGCGGTCGCCTTCGGCGTCGTCGGCGCGACCCTCGGCTTCATCACCTCGATCCGCAGCAAGTAAGGCCCCGATTCGCGGCTCGGCTCCTTGCTCGGCCCGGTGCCCGGCCCGGCCCGGCCCGACCCGGCCCGGCCCACGATCTGCAAACTGCAGTAGCTATGCCAGATGCCCTCGGATCCTGCATATCTATCGCCGATCCCAGGGTGAACGCCGACGCTGCGACCCGCGGCGGTGCGCCCCATGAGACATAGCCGCGGAATAGCAGGGGCCGATCCTTCGTTGAGTGAGGCATGGAAACGACGCAGCCCTCTGGCCCGGCACCCAGCAAGCGAGTAGCCCTCGGCCTCGACACCTTCGGCGACATCACCCACCAGCCCGACGGCAGCCTCACGCACCCCGCGCAGGTGCTGCGCGACGTCGTCGAACAGGCGAAGCTCGCCGACTCCCTCGGCGTCGACGCGATCACGCTCGGGGAGCACCACCGCGACGACTTCGCGATCTCTTCGCCCGAGATCGTGCTTGCGGCGATCGCTGGCGCGACAGAGCGCATCCTGCTCGGCACGGGCGTCACGATCCTCTCGAGCGACGACCCGGTGCGCGTCTACGAGCGTTTCGCCACGCTCGACGGCGTGAGCGGCGGTCGGGCCGAGGTGATTCTCGGCCGCGGATCGTTCACCGAATCGTTCCCACTGTTCGGCTACGACCTCGCCGACTACGACTCGCTCTTCGCCGAGAAGCTCGACCTGTTCGCGAAGCTGCGCGAGGAGGGCCCGGTCACGTGGGCGGGTAAGCACCGCACCCCGCTCGTGAACCAGGAGATCTACCCGAAGACCGAGCACCCGGGCGGCGTGCCCGCGTGGATCGGTGTCGGCGGGAGCCCGCAGTCGGTCGTGCGCACCGTGCAGGTCGGCATTCCGATGATGCTCGCGATTATCGGCGGCGACCCCGCGCGCTTCCTGCCCTTCGCAGACCTCTACCGCAGCGCCCAGCAGGAGCTCGGCGTCGACCCGATGCCGCTCGGCGTGCACTCCCCCGGCCACGTTGCCGCGACCGACGAGCAGGCGCGCGAAGAGCTGTGGGAGCACTTCGCCGCGAACCGCAACCGCATCGGGCGCGAGCGCGGCTGGCCCGAGGCCTCACGCGCCGAGTTCGATAGCGAGGTCGCCTCGGGCTCCCTCTACGTCGGCTCGCCCGATACCGTCGCCCGGAAGATCGCGTCGACGGTCGGCACGCTTGGCGCAGACCGCTTCGACCTGAAGTACGCCAACGGCACGATGCCGCACGCCCAGCTCATGTCGAGCATCGAGCTCTACGGCCGCGAGGTCATTCCGCGGGTGCGCGAGCTGCTCGGGGAGTAGGGCTCGGGCCCGCCGTGCGTCGGGGTGCGTATCGGCGCGGCGTGGGCGTAGGGCCCGGCGCGGCCCGGGCGTAGGGCCCGGCGCGGGCGTAGGGCCGGGCGCGGCGTGCGTAGGGCCCGGCGCGGCCCGGGCGTAGGGCCCGGCGCGGCGTGGGCGTAGGGCCCGGCGCGGCCCGGGCGTAGGGCCCGGCGCGGGCGTAGGGCCGGGCCCCCGCTCCCGGTCCCGGGCCCGGTCCCGCGGCCAACCCTCGCGTTACCTCCGAGCCCTCTACATATTCCGCGGGCTAAGAGGGTGGCGTCGGTGGCAAGTGCAGGGTTGACGGCTGCGGGCAGCCAACTGGCGGGTCACCAGCCGCTACTTTCGGCTGGCGAGGAATCGGTCGACGAGCTTCAGCGTCGTGCCGTCTGAGAGCGCGCCCTCGGAAAGCTCGGGCTCGCTCACGAGAATGTCGCCGACGTTCACTGCCGCAGCGGCCTGGGCGATCCGCTTGGTGATGCGAAGCGATCGGAAGTCTTTCTGCCTGAGTTCGCTCACCTGCGCATAAGCGGTCTCCAAGACATCCTCGCGAGGCGCGACAGTATTGACGAGGCCGTGGCGCAGCGCATCGCTCGCCGTCATGTCGCGGGCGAACATCACGAACTCCTTCGCCGCACTCGCCCCCATCACGCCAACCAGCCGCGGTATCGCTCCGTACGTGAGGAACATACCGATGTTTGTCTCTGGCAAATTCAGCACCGCGTCGGCAGCCATGATGCGAAAGTCGGCGGTCAGCGCGATCGCGACGCCCGCGCCATAGGCAGATCCCTGCAGCACCGCAAATGAGATCTGCTCCAGCCCCTCGAGTTTGTGCATTGCCTCCTGCGCGAGCCGCTGCAGGGCCCGCACCGAGGCGCCAGCGCTCGCGCGGTCGGCGAGCTCGCCACGGGCCTCGCGCAGATCTTGACCGGCGGCGAAGATCGGGCCGGTGCTCGTGATGATGACGAAGCGGATCGCCGCGTTGCCGCTCAACCAATCGGCGAGGGCAATTAGATCTCTGAGCGTCTGCTGGCTGATTGCATTGGCTCGGGTCGGGCGGGCGAGTGTGGCTGTGAGCAGGTCGCCCTCGATTTCAAGTGCGAGGGTCTCATAGTCGGGGAGCTTGGTCATGGTGGGTGCCTTCCTCTCGCGTGGCAGCGTCGCTGCTGCCACGGTCGCCCATCAGGCTATGCAGCAACCCTCAGCACGTCAACAGATATGCCACACATGAAGCCCAGGGGTGCCGCGCCACCGCCGGGCCGGGCCCCGGCGGCCGGCGGCCGGCGGCGAGCCGGAGCGCGAGCCCTACACTTGCCTCCGAGGCGGATACTTGTTTCGCGACACAAGGGGGTGATCTCGGAGGCAACGCAAGGGTTGACCAGCATGCGCGCGGGCGTGGCCCGGAACACGGGCCCGGGCGCCAACGCGCGGGTTAGTGCCCAGGCCCGGGCTACGCGTCGCGGGTGCGCCAGAGCAGCCACACGAAGTACGGCGCCCCGAGCAGGGCGACGACGAGGCCGGCCGGCAGCTGAGCTGGCGCGATCACCGTGCGGCCGACGGCGTCGGCGACGCCGACGAGCACGGCCCCGAGGAGTGCCGCCGTAGGCAGGAACCTGGCAGACCGGGCCCCGACGAGCGCGCGGGCCGCGTGCGGGGCGAGCAGCCCGACGAAGCCGACGACGCCAACTGCTGTGACGCTCACGGCGGCGAGCACCGCCGCGAGCGCGAGCAGCCCGAGCCTTGAACGTTCGAGCCCGACGCCGAGCGCCCGCGGGGTGTCTTCGTCGAGGGCTATGAGGTCGATCTCGCGGCGCGCACCGAGCACGAGCGGCAGCGCGACGGCGAGCACGACGAGCACGGGCAGCAGTTGCGGGAACGTGCGCCCGTAGGTGGTGCCAGACAGCCAGGTGTAGATCGCCGGTGTGTTCCACGGGTCTGAGCGCAGCAGCAGGAAGGTCGTGAGCGCGACCGCGCCAGACGAGACGCCGATGCCGATGAGCACAAGCCGGTCGGCGCTGAGCCCCCCACGCCAGCTGAGCCCGTAGACGAGGGCGAAGACGAGCAGCGAGCCGACCGTCGCCGCGACGGCGATGCCCGCCGTGTTGCCGAAGCCCGCGGTGACCGCGATGACGGCGCCGAGCCCGCCACCGCCGGTGATGCCGAGGAGCCCGGGGTCCGCGAGCGGGTTGCGGCTCACTGACTGGGTGATGCCGCCCGCGAGCGCGAGCGCGGCGCCCGCGAGGATTGCGGCGAAGACGCGCGGCACCCGCTCGCCGAGCGCGAGCGCGATGGGAGGAGGCGCGGCACCCTGGATCCAGAGCGCGATGTCGCCGGTGAGCAGCCACCTGTTGCCTGCGAGCGCGCCGAGCAGCACGACGCCGACGAGGGCGGCGGCGAGCACGGCGAGGGTGACCCAGAACCGGCGAGCGGATCGGGCGGCCTCGCGCACGCGGGCGGCCCGGGCCGATCCACCGCGAAGCCCGCGGGCAAGCGCGACGAGCACGATCGCGCCGAGGATTGTCGTCGCGACGCCCGTCGGCACCGACACCGCGCCCGCCGCGCCGAGGATCGCGCGGAGGATCGCGTCTGCGCCGAGCACGAGGATCGCCCCGATGAGGCCGGCGGCGGGCAGCCTGAGCGCGTGTTTCTCGAATGCAGGCACCCAGCGGGCGGAGAGCCTGGCGAGCACGGGCGCGCAGAGCCCGACGAACCCGATGGGGCCCGCGAGCGCGACGGAGATTGCCGAGAGGGTGACGGCGAGCAGGATGCCGCCGACGCGGGTCCAGCCCAGCGGCACGCCGAGGCTGCGGGCGAGGTCGTCGCCAAGCATGAATACGTCGAGTCGGCTCGCAAGCAGCAGCGCGAGCAGGAGCGCGACCGCGATGAGCGGGAGCGCACGCATCGCCGCGTCGAGGTTCAGCTGCGACAGGCTGCCGCTGCCCCACGCGAACAGCCCCTTCGTCTCCTCCTGGAAGAGAATGAGCAGCGCCGAGGTGAGCGCTTGGAAGGCGAGCGCGAGCGCGGAGCCCGCGAGCACGAGGCGGGTGGTCGACGTGCCGGCGCCGCCCGCGAGGCCGAGCACGATACCAGCCGCGGCAAGCCCGCCGCCGAACGCGAGCAACCCCGACGCCCAGAGCGGCACCGCGATCCCAAACGCCGCTGCCGCGGTCACCGCGAGGTAGGCGCCGGCGGTCACACCAAGGGTGTCTGGAGACGCGAGGGGGTTCCGCGCGAGGGTCTGCAGCAGCACGCCCGCGACGCCGAGCGCGAGCCCAACCGCGACGCCCGCGGCGAGACGTGGCAGGCGCGACCCGAGCAGCACATCGCGGGCGTCGTCGGTGCCGTTTCCGGTGATCACTGCGAGCAGGTCGCCCGCGCCGACGCCCGAGGTGCCCTGCGAGAGGTGCCAGGCGGCGACCGCGGCGAGCAGGGCGGCGAGCACGGCGAGCGCGCCGCCTCCGCCAAACACGAGCGCCCGGCGGCTCGTTGCCACCGGGCGCTGGGCGGTCAGTGTCATTCGCCCGCTGCGGGGCCTGCGAGCACCGACACGTAGGCGTCGATGATCTGCTGCGCCGAGCGCGGGCCGCCGAACGTCCAGATGCCCGTCGGGAAGGAGAGCAGGCGGCCCTCAGTGACCGCTGGCAGCGCCGCCCAGACGGGGTTCGTCTCGAGCGCCTGCGCGAACTCGTCTTCAGACTTTTCCTCGGTGGCGGTGTGCAGCAGGGTCGCCTCGCCGACGGCCTTCATGCCCTCAATGTCGGTCTGGCCGAGGCCGTAGGCGGGGTCGACGTCGCCGGTCCACGCGTTCGTGAGGCCGAGCTCCTCGCCGATCTCGCCGACGAGCGAGCCCTGCCCGAAGGGGCGCAGCGCGACGTTGCCGCCGTCGATCCAGCCGTCGAAGTACACGAAGTCGGTGGTCTCGAGCCCCGCGTCTTTCAGGCTGCCCTTCGCCTCGGCGAGGTGCGCGTCGAACTCGTCGAGCACGACGCCGGCGCGCTCCTCGCGGCCGGTGGCCTCCGCGATAAGCGAGAAGGTGTCGCGCATGTTCGCGATCGGATCCTTCGCGTCTGCGCCCTTCGTCGCGAGCACGGGAACGCCGTACTTTTCGAGCTTGCCGATGATCTCGTCTTCGGCGGTGTACGCCTCGACAATCACGAGATCGGGATCGGTGCCGAACAGCGCATCGAGGTTCGGCTCCTGGCGGGACCCGACGTCGGTCGCGCCCTCGGGCAGCTCAACGGCGGTGTCCCAGGTCGTGAAGCCGTCGGCGTCGGCGACCGCGACGGGGGCGACGCAGAGCGTGATGACGTCTTCGATCTGCTGCCACTCGAGCACGGCGACGCGCTTCGCTGGCGCGTCGAGCGTTACCTCGCGGCCAAAGGCGTCGGTGAGGTCGACGGCGCCGGTGCTCGTTTTCGTGGTGTCGGCCTCGCAGCCGGCGATCTCCGCCGCGGCAGTCTCAGTCGAGTCTGCGCTGGGCGCGGCGGTTGTGCCGCAGCCCGACAGCAGCAGCGCGAGCGCGGCGGCGGGGGCCGCGATCGCTGCGAGGCGGCTCGGGGTGCGGCGGCGTGCGGCGCGGTTGGTCGAGGTGTGGGTGGTCATACGGTGCAGACTTCCGGTTCGTGGCGGCGCGGGCGCTGCCGGTGGCGAGCGCGCGGGAGCACCCGCACGCGTCTCGTGTCCTCGTCGACGAGGGTGTCGATCGGGAGCCCGTAGACCGATGACAGGTGCTCGCCGGTGAGCACCTCCTCGGGAGTACCGGAGGCGAGCACGCGGCCCGCGGCGAGCAGCACGACGTCGTCTGCGACGCCAGCGGCCTGGTCGAGATCGTGGAGCACCACGCCGACGGCGGTGCCGCGCTCGGCGAGGTCGCAGATGAGGTCGAGCGTGTCGATCTGATGCTTGAGGTCGAGGTGGTTGGTCGGCTCGTCGAGCAGCAGCACGCCGGTGTCTTGCGCGAGCGCGGTACCGAGCCAGACACGCTGCAGCTCGCCACCCGAGAGCTGATCGGCCGAGCGGTCGCACATGCTCGTGAGGCCGGTGAGCTCGAGGGCGGTGTCGACGGCCGCGCGATCCACATCGCTGAGCCCCGAGAAGCGGCCGCGGTGCGGGTGCCGGCCGTAGGTGACAATGTCGCGCACCGACAGCCCCGACGGGTGCGGGCGCGACTGCGACAGCATCGCGACCTCGCGCGCGAATTCCTTCGCGCTGAGTGCGCGGGCGGGGCGCGCGGCTGCGCCCGGGGTCTCCAGGCTGACGTCGCCGGATTCGGTGTGGTGGAGCCTCGCGATTGCGCGCAGCAGCGTCGACTTGCCGCTGCCGTTCGGGCCGACGAGCGCGGTCACGCGCCCGGGCCTGAGCGTGAGGTTCGCGCCGTGCACCACAGGGGTACCGCGATAGCCAAGGCTCAGGTCTGCGCCACGAAGAATCGATGCTTTCACAGTTAAGTGAGCCTAGCCTAACAATGATCTGATGAATAGAGTAGAGGGCGATTCTCGTTGCACTCCCAGCAACGCCCCGCCCTCGCAAGCGCCCAAGGAGCCCACCCCGCATGACCGCACGCCAGCCGTACGACGCCTTCCTCGCTCAGGTGCTCCGCATCGAACAGCTCAGCCCCCACTTCACGCGCATCACCTTCGGCGGCGCAGAGCTCGAACACTTCGGCACCGACGGCCTCGACCAGCGCATCAAGCTACTCCTCCCCCGCGCAGACGGCACCTTCCCCGAGCTCGGGCTGTTCGGCGACCCGCGCCCCGAGATGCTCGCCTGGTACCGCACCTGGCGGGAGCTGCCCGACGACGAACGCAACCCGATCCGCACCTACACGATCCGCGCCGTGCGACCCGAGCTCTCTGAGATCGACATCGACTTCGTGCTCCACGGCACCGAGGGGCCAGCCTCGGCCTGGGCGACGGCAGCGAAACCGGGCGACGAACTCATCATCGTCGGGCCAGACTCGCGCGCCACGGAGCCCGCCGGCGGCATCGAATGGAACCCCGGCAACGCGCGCCGCGTGCTGCTCGCGGGCGACGAGACGGCGGCACCCGCGATCTGCGCGATCCTCGAATCGCTGCCGCGCGACTTCACCGGCGAGGCGTTCATCGAGGTGCCAGACGCGGCCGATGCGCTCACGGTCGCGCACCCGAACGGGGTCGCTGTCACCTGGCTCGGGCGGGCCGGCGCCGCGCACGGCGCCCTCCTCGAACCCGCGATCGCCGACTGGGGTCAGCGGCGAGGCGCGGCGCTGACTACCGCGGCGGGCGGCCCTGGCGATGGCACTGGCGATGCGGCCGGCGTCAGCGACGCGAACGGGGGCGACGCGAACGGGGGCGGATCGCAGCAAGACTCAGACGACATACTCTGGGACGTGCCGGAAGACGTCACTGGCGAGGAGTACGCATGGCTCGCTGGCGAGGCCGGCGTCGTCACCCGGCTCCGGCGGCACCTCGTTCGCGACCTCGCGATCGACCGGCGAGCGGTCGCGTTCATGGGGTATTGGAAGATCGGCCGGGCCGAGGGGTAGCCAACGAGCGACGCGGCCCTCAGGCGCGCCAGTTTCGCTGCAATCGTGATATTTTGAGCACTCAGTGGATTGGGCTTTCCTGATCGGCGTTGGACCTCCGGGAATCGGAGGTCTTTCGCTTGTCATGGGAAGATCTTCAATCCCCAGCCCTCGATTTTCCCCGTTGACGAGCGCCGCATTTTGGCCTGAACTACACTCCATGCTCGGTTCGCTCTGCCCCAGCGCCGTTACGAACACGCCCCGGCTAGCGGCCGCGAATGTCGTAGTCACGAAGAAGCCAGGATGTCGGTTCTACCGATTCGAAGACGATGAATAGACCGGGCTGAGCCAGGTCGTGATCTGCATTGAAAAGCACGGACTCTCGCCCTGGGTCGTCATCATTTGCAGGCATCACCCGGTGGCCTCCAGGCTGCTCCTCATAGAAGGCTTCAAGGGCCATTAGCGAGAGATCACTCCGTAACAGGAGCCCACCCCCTTGCTGTGCACCGTTGCCTTGACCGTGAAACCGAGTGACACCCCAAGTGGAGTCCACCAGCTCAGTCCGTGGTGGCAGCTCCAGCGAAAGTAGACGCTCTTCAAACTGCTGCGCGGCGTTATTGTTCGCCTGATAGGCCCACACGTAGACACCAATCAGCGCCAGAATTGGCGCCAGCACGATCGCGGCGAGAATGGAAAGAATCCATCTCGCAGGATGCTCGCGGAAACCACTACGGCTCATACGCTGATCCTACGCATGTCGCGTCGGCTTGGCCCGCCCGACGAGACCGCCCTCGTAGGCCGCGATGACGAGCTGCGCGCGGTCGCGGGCGTGGAGCTTCGAGAGCAGGCTGCCGACGTGGGTCTTCACGGTCTTCACCGAGATGGTGAACTCGCGGGCGATCTCGTCATTCGACAGGCCGCGAGCGACGAGCGCAAGTACCTCGCGTTCCCGGGCCGTGAGCCGCTCGAGCGTGCCCTGCCCGGCGCCCGCGGCGCCCGCCGAGGTGCCTGCGGCGGCACCGGCGGCAGCTACCCCAGGGACCCCAACGGCAGCGCCCAACCCCGCACCCTGCGGGCGCCGCAGATAGTGCTCGATGAGCCCCGCAAGGATCGTGGGGGCGAACAGCGATTCGCCCAGGTGGGTGCGGCGGATCGCGTCGCGGAGCTCGTCGGGGTGTGCGTCTTTGAGCAGAAAGCCGCTCGCCCCCGCTCGCAGCGCGCCATAGACGTACTCGTCAAGCTCGAACATCGACAGCACGAGCACTCTGCTCGCGGCGAGCGCAGGGTCTGCGGTGATCACGCCAGTCGCTTCGATACCGTCGCCGCCCGGCATGCGAATGTCCATGAGGATGACATCTGGGGTGAGCTCCCGAGCCAGCTTTACGACCTCCGCACCAGTTGCCGCGAGGCCGACGACCGCAAGGTCTGGCGTGCCGCCGAGGATGAGCTCAAGGCTGCTGCGCAAAAGCGCCTGATCGTCGGCGATGAGCACCCGAATGGCTGGCGTGGTCACGATGCCGTCTCCGGGATGCGGGCGAGCACCGAAAAGCCCGCGCCATCAGGCCCGGTTTCGAGGTCGCCACCGAGGGTCGCGAGGCGCCCGCGCAGGCCGTCGAGCCCGTGCCCGGCGCCGGGGGCTGCGCGCCAATCGCCCCGCGGCCCGTCGTCGCGCACCCGCACGGTGATCTGCGTACCTTCGCGCGAAACGGTGACGCACGTGCGACTGGGGCCCGCGTGCCTGAGCGTGTTGGCGAGGGCCTCGCGCACCACCGCGCACACGGTGAGCTGCGCGCCGGGCGACACCGCGCCGAGGGCTGTGCCCCACGCGGACGCAGGGTCTGCACTGGACCCGTCGGGTGTTTCGAGTACACCTGGCACACCGGGCGAACCGGGCGCAGCACTCGCGGCGGGTGGATCGCCCACGCCGCCCATCTCAAGCCCCACATCGAGGCCTGCGGCCCTAGCGTCTGCGATGATCCGCGGCAGATCGGTGAGCGTGTCGGCGGGGCGCAGCGGCGCCGTTCCCGGTTCGCGCAGCACGGTGAGCATTCGCCGCAGTTCGGTCGTGGTTTCGCGGCTGACGGTCTCGATGTCCCCGAGCGCGCGCTCCCGCTCGCCGAGCCCTTCGGGGCCAGAGGCCTCGACGCTGCGGGCGGCCGCGGCCCGCACGGTGATGGCCCCGAGCCCGTGGGAGACAAGGTCGTGGAGGTCTGCCGCGATGCGCAGGCGTTCGGCCTGCGCCGCGCGTTCGGTCGCCCAGTCGGCGAGCTTCTGCTCGTAGACGCGGCGCTGCCTGCGAATCCTGGCGATCGTCACCCACAGCCCGCCAACAATCACCGCGAGCGTCACGTAGCCGATCCCCTGCTTCACAGACTCGTTCTCGGATGAGAGGGTCGCGAGCAGGATCGCGGCAAGCAGAAACACGATGCCGACGTCGAGCCACGCACGGGTGCGCCACTTCGGCCGAGCAGTCTCCATGCGCCAAGTCTAGGTTGCCGCGCCCCGCATCGGCATCAGACCTGGGGCGGAGGGCCCGGGCCAAACGGCGCGGCCGGGCTCGTCGCGCTCGGGGCACGCGACGTATGAGCCTCGCCAGGGTCAGCCGGCGGGGAGCGCAGCGGGTGCCGGGGTGCGGCGTCGCACCGGGGCAAACAGCAACCCGGCAACAGCCGCGGATCCGCCGACGAACCACAGCGCCCACCACGGGAAGCCGAGCGCCGCCCCGTCGCCGCCCACCGCGACGCTCCCGGCCGCCTCGGCGTCATCGATGCGCACCGCGTGCACGAGGAATCGGTGGCTGTTGATGCCAATCGGCGTGCAGGTGAAGAGCGTCACCCAGTCTTCGCCCTCGACGATCTTGAAAGAGTCGGTTTGGTTCGGCAGCACGACCTCGGTGGCCTCGACCCGGTAGTAATGGTCTTCGCCGAGCACGCTGACCCAGAACACATCGCCGACCTCGGCCTTAGGCAGATCAGTGAACAAGCGGGCATTTTGCAGGCCCGAGTGCGCGGTCAGCACAGATCTGGTCGACGGCCCGCCGACGGGGAGCGAGGTGCCGTACAGGTGCCCGATGCCCTTCGAAATCACCTCGTCTGAGGTGCCGTGGTAGGCGGGCAGGCCGATGTCGAGCCGCGGGTAGTAGATCGTGCCGATCGCGTGAGTGCCGTTGAGCCTGAGGAGCCGCTCGTACGCCAGGTACAGGTCGCTGCGCAACGCCTCGTCTTCATCGATCGAGATGTACGGGTCGGTGAGCGGCCCCGGGTTGAGCGTCTCATTGTACGCATAGGCCGCCTCGAGCAGCATCGTGCGCTCTTCCGATGCTGCGCCCTCGACCTGCCGCACGTACCCCGATATTTCGGCGTTGTGACCGATGCGCGCAACCCACGACGCAGCCTCGGGGTAGACGAGCAACCCGATGGCCGCCATCGCGACGAGCTGCAGCATCGCGGTGCGAACGTGCCTGCCGGTTGTGCTGCGTGGCGCCGCCACCCGGGTCATTGCGCACCCCCACGCAGGGCCGCCGCCCGGGGGCGGCGGGGCGCATAAAGCAGCCAAGCGATGGCGCCAGAACTGGCGAGAAACGTGAGCGCCCACCATGGGAACCCGGCGGTCTGGCCGTCGCCGCGCAGGTCGCGGCCTGCCTCGCTGGGCGGATCCACGCGCGTCGCCGACACGAGCAACCGATGGCTATTGATGCCGATCGGGGTGCAGGTGAACAGCGTGACGCGATCCTCCCCCGCTGTGACCCCGAGCGAATCCGTCACGAACGGTTCGACGGTCTCAATCCGATCGACCCGGTAGAACATGGATTCGCCGAGTACGCGAAGCTCGAAGTCGTCGCCAATCTGCGCCTGCGGCAGCCTCGTGAAGAGCTTCGCGTTCACCAGCCCGGAGTGCGAGGTCAGCACGGCGTGGGTCGACGGGCCCCCGACGGGCAACGAGGTGCCGAATAGGTGGCCGGCGCCTCGCGTAATCGCGCGCTCCTCGGTGCCGTGATAGAGCGGCAGACCGATGTTCAGGCTCGGGTAGAGCACCTCGCCGATCACCTCCGTTCCGTTCACCCTCAGCACCTCTTCGTAGGCTGCCTGCGCCTGGTCGGTCACCGCCGAGTGCGCTTGCGCGTCGCGGGCATAGGGGTCGAGCAGCAGCGCCTGCGGCAGCGCCTCGTTGTAGCGCTGTGCCGCTTCGAGCGCCGCGGTTGCGCGCTCGGCCCCTTCGCCCGCAACCGCTCGCACGTACCCCGAGCGCTCGGCATCGTGCGCGAGCGTCGCAAACCAGTCGGCGGCAGAAGGGTACACGAGCGCACCGATGCCAATCATGGCGAGGAGCTGCAGGAGGAGCGGGGCGAGGCTCCTCCGCCGCACGGGCGCCAGCCGCTCAGCCGTCGACGGCCGCGCGAGCACGGGGGCGCCCGGCCGGTCACGCGTTACGCGGCCCACCGGGCGCCCCCTCGTCACACAGCATCTCGCTCGTGGTTCACTCCTCGGCCCCTACGCGGCTGCCCGGTGGGCGAGGCTGCGCCTGCGCGCGACCACAAGCACCGTTGCCAGAAGGGCGAGGCCAGCGATTGTCAGCACCAGCGTCCCTGCACCACCTGTGAGGGGCAGCACGAAGCCGTTGCGATCGTACTGGTTCACGATCTCCTCTGTCGTTTGGGTCGCAGAGTCTTCATCGATGATGAACGAGAACGGCTGCGCGAGCAACTGGTGCCCCTCGAGCGCGCGGGTCTCAACGAGCCAGTAGGTCACGTAGCGCGGGTCGCCCGGCCCGAACGACTCGCCGTTCGCGAAGCCCGAGTAGCGCAGGCCCGTGATGTCGACGCGACCATCGGCGTTCGTCGTCCAGGTGCCGGCAACCGGATCGTAGCCGGGAACGTTGACTGCCGGCCGCACGGCTTTGTCTTTTGCTCCCGGAACGTCGTTCTGCGCATCGAGCGCATCCTGCTCAGTCGTGAAGACCATGAACTCCGCGCCCGAGAGACTGGGCAGTGCCCCGACGGGTGTTCCCGCGCTCTTCTTGATCAGCGCGTAGTCGCCGTATTTCATGCTCGTACCGGGGATCTCCCCGGGCTCGCCCTGGCTCTCGGATGTCCAGAACTGAGCACTGTTCTCGATCACTCCGCCCTTGACAACCAGGGTCTTCAGCTCCATGACCGCGCGCTCTGTCGGAGCCTCGGCCAGCCGGTCAAGCCCTGAAGCCGTGTATTCGAGGGTCAGCGCTGTGGTTCCCGCCGACTGGCCCGGCTCGACGGTGACAGTGTAATCCTGCCCCCACACCATGCCAGCGGGGCTGACTACGGTGAAGTCTTGGCCTGTCGCGTCGGTCGACAGGTACTCGTCGCGGAGCACGTCGACCACCCGGAACATCTCGGCGGGCTCGTAGGCGCCGGTCAGGGCGTTGAACGGGCTGGGGTTGTCGATCGAGATTCTCCAGGTTACGGTACTCCCCACGGTGAAATCGCTCTCATTGTCGACGGTCTTCTCGCCTTCGACAGTCTGGTTCTTGGGGTACACGTAGATCGTGTTCAGCCACTGTTCGCCGTTCGTGGGGTCCGTGAGTGGCACCGCTACGAGAAAGTCGCCCGCGCGGATAACGCCTGCTGGCGCCGCCGTCTCTCGAACCAGCCAGAGCCCCGCCCCCAGATCTTCACCATCTTTTTGGCCTGGCGCCGCAGAGCTCTGCCAGTGGATCTGGCCCTGTGCGTCGGTCGTGCCTGAGCGGGTCGCTGCCACCCCAGACACCTTCCCCTGGGCTTCTGCAAGGTCAATGCCGGCGATCTCGGCACGGCCTGCGTCGGTCATCGGATCGTTATTAAGCGGCACTTGGTACGCCTCGAAGGTGACGCCGGGAATGACAGGCAGCCCGGTGTCTTGCGGCAGCCCTGTCGCCGGAGTTCCCGCTTCGTCCGGCTGCTCGTGCTTCGTGATGATCAGGCCCGAGCGGTCTGGCATCTTCACAGTGCTGGCCTGCGCGGCGACACTTCCGCCGAGCGCAAGCGCAACGACCGTCACCAGCGCTCCTGCGCTGGCGAGTAAGCCTCGCCTCGTGTTCGTAGTAGACATTATTTCCCTTTCTCGAAATTCGTGAGTCATCGTTGGGCTGGTCTGCGAGCTGACAGCGTCGTCGGTGACCGCCCGCGCGCTTGCAGTGTCATGCGGGCAACACCTCCGTCGAACCGTGACGCGCAGCGGCGACGCCTTGGGGGCGCCTGCGCCACCACGCGGCGCCGGCAAGCGCGCTCACGAGCACAAGGCAGCCGGCCGCTGCGAGCAACGCGCCCAACGTGCCTCCCGTGAACGGCAGGGCCGCCGTCGCGGCGTTCGTCACGAGCATGCGATCGCCGGCAGGCACAACGCAGGCCGGTAGCCGTTCTACGATCGTGCTGGCGGCTGGGTCGCAGCGCTCGGTAGGCGACGCGGGGTCGTGACCGATGTCGACCTGACCACCGCCCGAGGCAACACCGCCCGACTCGGTCGGCGCGACCGTAAACGGCACCGCCTCGGCGCTGAGCTGCACCCCCCTCACGGGGCGGGTGTCGGTGCCTGAGAGGTTGCTCTGCGCGTCTGGGGCACGCGTCTCCACCAGCCAGTACGCGCCGGCCCCGAGCCGCTGAACGCCCCAGCTCCCACGCTCATCGGCTCCGGCACCCACGGTTGCGCACTGCGGCAGCTGCGCACCAGGATTCTCGTTGTTCCAGTCGCGAATTCGCTGCTGCAGCTCGGCACCAGCGTCACCGAACGCCCATCTTGCTTCATCTCCGGCCAGCTCCGCAGAGATCCACTCGCCCCGCCACGGGTTCGTTGCCGCGAAGGGGTCATAGTCGGTTCTGCACAGCCGCACCGAAGGGTATTCGCTTGGGCCGCCGCTCACAGCATCGCGCACCTCAAACTCATGACCGATGAGGTGTGCGAGCCCGGTTTCATCACCGCCCCAGCCGGGTGTTTCGAGCAGTGAACTCAGCCCTGCCCCCGCGGCGTCCTTCTGAATAGCAAATGTGTTTTCGCTCACGGAGTGCCTCACCCTGCACTCCTGAGGGAAGGCCTCGTCAACGGGGTTCGCCGCATTTGCCGCGGGCGAGGTATCGGGTACATCTTCTCCGGTGACACACGCATTCGGCGCAAACGGTGGCCGATCGGGCCGTGAGCCGTCGACGGCCATGCCAGTCACGTAGTTGACCGTGCTCCAGCCGCTCGACGGGCGCGCCCCGTCTTCGCCCCAGGTGCTGGCATCTGGGACACCCACGGGGCTCTCACCAATCACCACGGTGAACCACATCTCAGCCCGCACCGCGGAGGCGGGCATATCTAACGGTTCGCCTGAGCTCAGCAGCCATCGTTCATCCGCGGGTTCGCCCGCCCCAGCGATATTCGTGAGCTCGGGAGCAGCGAGTTGGCGTGCTGGCTGAGCGTCGACCGCGCTGGCGCTATTCGGCAGACCATCGACGCCGAGGCTGCGCCCGGCCGAGTCAAACAAATAGAGCCCCGTGTTGCGCGCCCCGGGCGGTGCCTGCCACCCGGGCGCCCACCCTGCACTCTTAAAGACGTGCGTCACATCGTCGTGCAACTGAAGCCCAGCTACGACCGTTGCGTCACTGTCTTTGCTTGCGGTGACCCGATAGTGCACGGCCGAGCCATTCTCCAGCTCAGCACCGGGAGCCGGCACCGAGCCCTTCTCCAGCGTCCATGAATTGACCCGGTGAATGGTGCACAGATCAGGTTCACATTCGCTTGGGGCCACGTTCGCTTGGCCACGCACCAGCTTGTTTTGGATGAGCGCCCGCTCGACACCCGGCGCCGACCCGGCGCCATCGTCTGACGCGGGCAGCACGCGAACGCTGAACCGCAGCACCCCACGCTCACCGGGCGGCACTGTGCCCCGCACCGTCAGACGTTGGTTCACCGCGTCCCAGTGCTGAGCAGGGTCGAAGCTGAGACCCCCCGAGGCCGTGACAGCCGGCGTGCTGCTCGGGTTGCCCGCCGCGTCAACAAAAGCTGCGTCGTCAAGTACATCGGCGAGAAAGTCTCGGTACTCAATCTCAGCAGGCACAGGGCCGCGAGAATTGTCAAACTCGAGCGAGTACTCGATAGTGTTGCCCGGTCTGACATCACTTCCACTGGCCGGGGCCGCAGTCTTCGTAGCCTGCACAACGGAGTGCGTGACCGTGCACAACACCTCGGAACCTGTGGTCATAGCGGGCATCACAAACGAACCTGCTGCGCCTAGCCCGCTCGCTACGGCGTTTCCGTCGAGCACGCACTGCCAGGCGCTCCCGTAGCGCCCGAGGTCGGTGTTGCCAGCCGCTGCACTCGAGAACGAGACCTCCTTGCCAGAGGTCACTGGCGCGGGCCCGACGGTGACCTGCTGCACCCCCGGGGTGTTGCCGGTCGTTCGCTCGCTCCCGACCTGCACGCCACCCGCTGTGAGGGTTTGCTGAAACTGGTCGGTCTCGGCTGCGCGCCCGTTGGGAAGCTCGGTCTGGAGCTTAACTGTCGGTG
Organism: Leucobacter albus; assembly: GCF_039528015.1. Taxonomy (NCBI): domain Bacteria; kingdom Bacillati; phylum Actinomycetota; class Actinomycetes; order Micrococcales; family Microbacteriaceae; genus Leucobacter; species Leucobacter albus. The sequence continues at coordinate 242,033 of NZ_BAAAKZ010000013.1, forward strand.
GGAATGCGCACGTTCCGAGATCCAGACTCCCGAACGACGCCCCGCTGAGCCTCAGCGGTTGGGCACGCTCAGACGACAGCGGCAGCGTCAAGAACTGGAGCGAGGTGGTGCCGCCGACAAACAGGGACCCCCGCGAGTCGAACGCGATTCCGACGAGCGGGTTGTTGGTTACTGACCCCGCGGGGAGCCTGGCCGACGCAGGGTAGGCGGTCGTTCCCGTGCCGCGGCGCAGCAGATCGGCGTCTACTCGGAACATGTCAACGGTCGTGTAATTCTGCTGACCACGCACGAGATAGAGGTTGCCGTCGCGGTCGAAGGCAATGTCGCTGCCCGGGCTCAGCTGGCCGACAGGCGTGGGCCAGTTGCGGAGGCTGATGACGCCGCGCTGCGTCACGGTCGACAGCCCGGGGTCGTACGACCAAATGGCAAACTGGTCGCGAATGGTGTCACTCGGGCGGAACCCGCCAAACCAATAGATGCCTGCCGCGTCAACTGCACCGGCAATGATCTCGTAGTAGTTCGCCCGAAAAGATCGGCCCAGGTTACGCCATGATGCGCTCGACGCGTCAAATCTGTAGAGGTCTCCCTGCCCGCCGGTCACGCCGGGCACCGTTTCGCGATACCTCACCAGATACCCCGTTGCTCCGTCGTTTCCGATGCCGAGCGCATTAAACCCCGTGCCGCTGGCCGCTGCACCGACGTTCCGAACCATTGCACTCGTACGATCTGCGTTGAGCACGACCTCCTGTAGCTGGCCGCTTCGACCTGACGAGTACAGTACGTCGGGCCCGCAGCTGAGTGCTGCCTTCGCACTCGGGTGGAGCACCGCGGGAGGCTCCGCGGGGTCGCCCCCCTCTTGCGCATCGGTCGTTTCGGGAACCTCCGGGTCGTCGGGCGCCGCGGGCTCCTCGGGCGCCGCGGGTTCCTCGGGTGCCGCGGGCGGCGCCGGCACGGCCGTCAACGCCGCTGCAGCGCCTGGTTCTGCGAGCGACCCGCTAATTCCCATTCCAACGCACACGATCACGGCCATCGCAGCGATGGCGCGGTTCCGACGTTCTCTCACCGTTCCTCCAAGCCCGGTCGCAATTCCAACCAGCGGCACCTGGCAGCCGGCCGACGTGGCACCCAGCCGCAGCGCCGAGTGTTCAGCGCGAGGCGATCGCCAAGCGCACCCGAATCACACAACTGTCGTCCAGTTTGATTTCCGTCGTAAATACTACGATCGCGCGCCAGCCGCGCGCCATGTGAAGAGGCACCCTTCCACCAGATCTTCACCCAGCACATGAGGGCAATGGGCGTGCCGCCAGGGGTGATCACCGCTCGGCACTTGCAAACATGCGAGTAGAATTTGCACCCTAAATGTTAAAAATATTGTCGTTGGCCGGAAGCGAGATTCGCGGCGCGAATAGCTCACCGCGAGCAGCGCCCTCCGGCCTCTCTCCCACCCACCGATTCAGAAAGCACTCATGTCTCATGAACCACGCATCTGACGGGGCGCGCGACCGAATACTGCCAACGGTGTCGCTCCCAACAGCGCGACCGAGCTTTTTCGCTGCGGAGACAGCGGCACTACTTGGGCACGAGCCTTTGACGCTCGTGTGCGCTCCAACCGGCTTCGACAAAAGCTCTGTGGTTCGCGCCTGGCTCTCGACTCAAGCCGAGCAACACCACACCGGCTGGTTGCGCACGCCTACAGCTCGACCACCACGCTCATTTTGGAGCGCCTTCGCCGCGGCGCTCGACACGCGATCCCAGCCACGCGGCCCCGATGACGCTACCGCCTTCGAACACGCGCTCACCAAGGCTCGGGAGCTCGCCCGCCCGACCACACTCGTCATCGACGACTTTCATCGAACGACGAGTGCGACAACCGACGTCGACATGATCGAGCTCCTCGGGTCATCACCCCTGCTCCACGTCATCATCGTTGCGCGACGCGTCACTCTCCTCGACTCCCCTCTCCTCTCCGGCCGCTTGGAAATTCGGCACATCGGCCCCGATCAGCTTCGATACACCGCAGCAGAGATCGACGAGCTGCTACGGCTGCACGGGTTCTCGAACAGCCCCGAACTCGCGGCCGCGCTGGCTCGCACGCGAGGGTGGCCCCTTGCCGTGCGCGCAGCGCTCGGGCTCACCCACCTCGACAGGGTGCGAAGCGCACCCTCACCGAAGCCCAGCCTCGCGTCTACCCGCGCACCTGCGGCCATTCGCAACCTGCGGCAGTTCGCGCTTGACTCCCTGCAACTGCTCGACTCACGCTCTCAACAGCTACTGCTCGCGGTAGCCCAACTCGATTCGATGGGGTTGCGCCAGGCAAGCACCCACCTCGGGTGTTCGATTGACGACGCGCGCACGGCAATGCAGCAGCTCGTGGAGCTCGGGCTCGTCACCGAGGTGCGGTCTGCAGCGGCTCATGTGTTTGCCAGCCACCCAGCACTCCAGGCCCCGCTACGCGAGCACGCCCTTGCCACGTTGGCCGCAGACGAGCGTCGGCGACTCTACCGAGCACGGGGTCGGGAGGCAGCGGGCACCCACCCGCTTACGGCGTTCGCGCTGCTACTCGCCGCTGAGGATTATCGCAGCGCAGAACACCTCCTCGCACGGCACTTCACAACCCTGACCGCGGCGCCCGAGCACGCGACTCGGTCGCTCCATTCAATTCCGGAGCCGCAGTTGCTGCTCCACCCAACATTTGTCGCAGCGCTGCTCTACCTCAGCTATTCGCTCGCGGCGGTGCCCGAGTCGCGCCTGAGCTACCTGTTTAACCTGTGGCAGAGAGGCTTGCATAGGCGCCTTCCCGCCGGTGTTCATACACAGCCTGGCCCGATCCACCTCGAACTTCTCGCGCAAGCCATGGTCATGCACCGCGCTGCCGGGCATATCCAGCAAGCTCGCACGATCATGGGTTACGTCGAGAGCCGGCTCACTCCTGAGACGCGCTTCGACGGCTCGCAGCACGGCGATGCGCCGGTGACAACACCGCACCCCGGCACCCCCTACGACTCATACCCAACGATCTACCAGGAGCTCGCAGCGACCGCCGTGACAACGGGCGACTTTCGCCGCGCCCGCCACATCTTGCGACGGCTGCAGAACCTGTCGCGCGAGCCCGCAGCACCGGGCGCCGCCGCCGCTACAGAATGGGAAGCGGGTGAGTAGTGCGAGTCACGACCCGAACTCTCTTCGCATCGCTCTCTCTGAATTAGCCTTGACCGACGCGCTCGATGGGCACGTCAACCGCGCGTCGAACTATCTTTCTGAACTTGCCAACCTCGGAAAGATCGAGGCCCCCTCCGTCGACACAGCCTGGGCTAGCGCCACCCTCGCCACTGCCCTCATCGCCCAAGAGCACGGAGACGTTGTCGCGGTCGATCGGGCAACAAGGAGACTCGCACCCATGCGCGGCCGGTACGAGCCCTGGCCCCTCACGGCGCTAGCGCACAGTGCCGCGATACGCCAGACACGCGGCGCGGCGGCGGCCCTGCACGACCTGAGGAGTTCCCTTTCGCAACGCAACGGCACACGACGACTCTTCCAGCCCTGGCACGACGTGCTCCTGTCGTTCGAGGCCTCGCTCAACACCGCGATCGGAAACCTTGCACGGGCTGAGACGCTCCTCGCACAGGTCGCTTTCGACCGGGCGGCACAGCGCATCGAACGCGCCCGCCTTGCCCTATTTGCAAGTGACGACGTCGAAGCGCTTCTCCTTGCCGAGGGGGTTCACGACTCCGGCTCCACAAAACGACAACGCCTCGATCAGCGACTCCTCGTGGCAGCAGCAGCCTGGGCATGCGGAAGGCCGCGCGCAGCATTCGAGGCGCTGAGCTCGGCCCGAGCGCTCAGCGAACGGTACGGGGTTCGGTCGGCAATCTTCGGGCTGCCGCACGATCTCGTGCTCCGCCTCGCGGAAGCGGCGCGCGAGGCGGAGCACATCGATGTCGTGGCCTGGGTTGAAGCCGTGCCAGACGCCGCCCGCGCCTGGCGATACGAGCCGCTGACCGAGATGGAGTTGCGAACCCTCACCGCAATTCGCCACCACGGCAACGCAAACGCGGTCGCGCAAGAACTCTTCGTCACAGTCGGAACCGTGAAAAAACACCTCGCAGCGGTCTATCGCAAGCTGCGCGTTCGCGACCGTCAGGCCGCCATCATTCGCGCGACTGAGATGGGGCTGCTAGCTCGAACACTGCCGCCTGGTTAGGCAGACCGCCGCTCCGCCATCTCGACGACGTTTTTCAGCAGCAGCGCGCGGGTCATCGGCCCAACCCCGCCGGGGTTCGGCGAGATCCACCCGGCGACCTCAGCGACCCCGGGGTCGACGTCGCCGACAACGCGGCTCTTGCCGGTCTCAGGGTCGACTCTGCGCGAGACACCGACATCGAGCACGATCGCGCCGGGCTTCACGTTCTCCGCACGAACGATGCCCTCGACGCCAGCCGCGGCGACGATAACATCGGCCTGGCGCAGCTCAGCGGCAAGATCCGCCGTGCCCGTGTGGGTGAGCACAACCGTCGCGTTGTATTCGCGGCGTGTGAGCAGCGGGCCGATCGGCCTACCCACCGTGACGCCACGGCCCACAACAACCACGCGCTTGCCCGCCCACGAGATGCCGTTGCGTTCGACGAGCTCGATCACGCCGCGCGGGGTGCACGGCAGTGGCGAGGTAATCTCGGTATTCGCGTTGAGCACGAGGCGACCAAGGTTTGTCGGGTGTAGCCCGTCGGCATCTTTGTCGGGGTCGATGCGCTCGAGAATGCGGTCGGTGTTGATGTGCTTCGGCAGCGGCAGCTGCACGATGTAGCCAGTGCAGGCAGGGTCGGCGTTGAGCTCATCGAGCACCGCCTCGAGCTCCTCCTGGGTCACCGATTCGGGGAGCTCACGCTTGATCGATGCAATGCCAACCTCGGCGCAGTCGCGGTGCTTCCCCGCGACATACCACTGGGAGCCAGGGTCTTCGCCGACGAGCACGGTCGCAAGGCCCGGCACAGTGCCCCGCTCCGAAAGCTTCGCAACCCGCTCCGTGAGTTCTCGTTTGATGGCGGCCGCTGCCGCCGTTCCGTCAAGCTTTTGTGCGCTCATTATTATTCCTCAAAGTCTGTGTGGTCGCCCGTGTTTTGGGGGCCAGAACACCGCCGGGGCGCGGAGGTGATCACCTCACACGCCCCGGGCGGCATCAGCATGTGCTGGTTACCAGGTTTCAAGACCAGGGTAGAGCGGGAACGCCTCGGCAAGCTTGGCGACGCGGGCCCGGAGCTCTTCGACGTTGCCGGTCTCGGTCAGGGTCTGCGCGATGATGTCGGCAACCTCGGCGAACTCGGTGTCACCGAACCCGCGGGTCGCGAGTGCTGGGGTGCCAATGCGCAGGCCGCTCGTGACCATCGGCGGGCGCGGATCGAACGGAACGGCGTTACGGTTCACCGTGATGTCGACGGCGTGCAGCGCGTCTTCTGCCTGCTGACCGTCGAGCTTTGAGTTGCGCAGGTCTGCGAGCACGAGGTGCACGTCAGTGCCGCCCGTGAGCACGTCAACGCCGGCTGCCTTCGCGGTGTCGCTCGTGAGCGCTGCCGCGACGAGCTTCGCGCCCGAGAGCGTGCGAACCTGGCGGTCTTTGAACTCGTCGGTCGCCGCGAGCTTGAAGGCGGTAGCCTTCGCAGCGATCACGTGCATGAGCGGGCCGCCCTGCTGACCTGGGAACACGGCCGAGTTGAGCTTCTTGTGCAGCTCGAGGTCGTTCGTGAGGATGAAGCCCGAGCGGGGGCCGCCGATCGTCTTGTGCACTGTCGACGAGGTTACGTGCGCGTGCGGAACCGGGTTCGGGTGCAGGCCGGCCGCAACGAGGCCGGCGAAGTGGGCCATGTCAACCCAGAGCGTCGCGCCAACCTCGTCGGCGATCGCACGGAAGGCCGCGAAGTCGAGCGTGCGCGGGTACGCCGACCAGCCGGCGATGATGACCTTCGGTTTGTGCTCGAGGGCCTTCTGGCGAACCACGTCCATGTCGACGAGGAAGGTCTCGGGGTCGAGACCGTACGACACAATGTCGTAGAGCTTGCCCGAGAAGTTCAGCTTCATGCCGTGCGTGAGGTGGCCACCGTGCGCGAGCTCGAGGCCGAGAATCTTGTCGCCCGGCTCGGCGATCGCGGCGAGCACCGCGGCGTTCGCCTGCGCGCCCGAGTGCGGCTGCACGTTCGCGTACTTCGCGCCGAACAGGCTCTTCGCGCGGTCGCGCGCGAGCTCCTCGGCAACGTCGACGAACTCGCAGCCACCGTAGTAGCGGCGGCCCGGGTAGCCCTCGGCGTACTTGTTCGTGAGCACAGAGCCCTGAGACTCGAGCACGGCACGCGGAACGAAGTTCTCGCTCGCGATCATTTCAAGCGTTGCCCGCTGGCGGCCGAGCTCCTGCTTGAGCACCTCTGCGATCTCGGGGTCAACGACCTCGAGTGGCTCGTTAAAGAATGCTGACTGGTTGGACACGATGAGTCTCCCTTGTGTGATGTTTCCAGGATGTGTGGCCCAGGCGAGCGGCCGTTCAAAGGTGTCGCTCCCCGATGGTTTCCATCTGCACGCCAGTCACGACGCTGCAATCCTATCAGCGCGCAGGGGGCTGCGCAGGAGCCCACTGGGATCAAGTGGACTGCCGCGGCGGGGCCCTGGCCGGTGTGCGCATACGAACCCGGCTAGAATTGGCCGGATGAACGCGATCGTTGCCGACAAGCCAGGCCAACAGTGGGTACTCACGCTCTCTTGCATCGACGGGCCGGGTATCGTGCACGCGATCAGTGGTGCGATCGTGGCCGCCGGCGGCAACATCGCCGAAAGCCAGCAGTTCGCATCGGCAGACACCGGGCGCTTCTTCATGCGCCTGCAGGTCGAGGCCGTGGCCCAGCCCGAAACATTCGGCGACCGGTTTCGCAGTTCCTTGGCGCCGGTGACCGAGCGCTACAACATGCACTGGCGACTCGACCAGGTCGGGCGCGCGGTTCGCACCCTGCTGCTTGGCTCGACCGCAACACACTGTGTGAACGACCTGCTGTATCGCAAGCGCGCCGGGCAGCTTCCCATTGAGGTTCCGCTCGTGCTCTCGAACCACGAGACTATGCGCGATATCGCTGAGTTTTATGGCGTCGACTTTGAGTACCAGCCGGTGACAGGGCCCGAGTCAAAGGCTGCCTTTGAAGCGCGCGTACTTGCAGCCGTCGCGGAGCACGACATCGAGCTCGTTGTGCTCGCGCGCTACATGCAGATTCTCTCGCCCGAACTGTGCGAGGCGCTCGAGGGGCGCGCGATCAACATCCACCACTCCTTCTTGCCCGGGTTCAAGGGCGCAAACCCCTACAAGCAGGCTCACCAGCGCGGCGTGAAGCTCATCGGCGCCACCGCGCACTTCGTCACCACCGATCTCGACGAGGGGCCGATCATCGAGCAAGACACCACCCGGGTCGACCACTCTTACTCGCCGCGCGAGCTTGTGCAGCTCGGCCAAGACATCGAGTCGCGAGTGCTGCGCCACGCGGTTAGCTGGTTCGCCGAGAACCGGGTGCTGCAAGACGGCGACCGCACGATCATCTTCCGGTAGGGCGACTCCGGGGCCGCCCACACCGGCGCGCTCCTCTGGCTCCCTCAGCTCACGCCACCTCGGCCCGAAAGCGGGTTTTCGGGTGGCGTGAGTTGTTTTCCACAGACTGGGTTCGGCACCTCGATCTACGGCTTATCCACAGAAGTTCGAGATTACTACCGAGCAACAGTTCGGCGACGTATGGTGATAAGTGCATCTATTCCCGCGACCGCTGAGGAGCCCCATGGAAACCGCCGCATCCTTTGTCGCCATCATTGGCGGTGTGCTCACAATCATCGGGTCACTAGCCTGGAGCCATAGGCACCTCAGCAAAGGGTTCAACGACCGGTTCGACTCCGTCGATAAACGCTTCGAATCTGTCGACACACGCCTCGACTCCATCGACAGACGCTTCGACGCCGTCGACAACCGCCTAGAAGCAGTCGACGGGCGACTCAGCAACCAAATATCCACGCTCGACGCGCGACTCAGTGAGCAGATGTCCATGCTCGATACTCGACTCAGTAACCAGATGTCTGCGCTTGACGTGCGACTCAGCGACCAGATGACCACGCTCGAGGCGCGACTCAGCGACCAGATATCCACGCTCGACGTGCGACTCAGCAACCAGATGACCACGCTCGACGCGCGACTCAGCGACCAGATATCCACGCTCGACGCGCGACTCAGCGACCAGATATCCACGCTCGACGTCAGGGTTTATGCCCTAGCGACGGCCTTTGCACGTCACTTTGACCCCCAGGCTGAGCCGCCGAACGGCGCCCCGCCGAACGGCGCCCCGCCGAACGGCGCCCCGCCGAACGGCGCCCCGCCGAACGGCGCTCCGAGGAACGGCGCCCCGAAGAACGATGGCCGGCACCCAGGGCCAGCTCCCGAAGCGCTTTCGGCCTAGCAACGCTCCGCTACCCGCCAGCTACGCCAAACGCCGTGTGACGGGCCCGGAGCCCGGCGAGCATTGCCGAGAGGCCGAGTTCGAATGCTACATCGGTGAGCCGCCGCTCGCCCGCCGCGGCGTGACCCGCGTCGTAGACCGCACGAAACGTCGGAGCGTGCGGGTCGTCGCCCGGATCGAGCATGTTGTCGGGGGCGCTGTGATCGAGCGCGGCCCCGAGAATCAGGCACTCGACGCCCACGACGGTGCTCAGCACCTCGGGCTCGGGCCAGCCCGCGGCAATCAGACCAGAGAAGACAGCCTCGTACATCTCGCTCGTGCGTGTGCCTGTCGCGATCGGCAGCACTCCGAGGAGTGCGATCGTTGGCGGGTGGTCGGCGAAGGCGTTTCGGTACGACCTTGCCCACCGTTCCATCGCCTCGTCCCACGGCAATTCGCCAAACCCCGAGACATCAATCCGGTCGCTCACCAGTTCACGGATGCCCGAGATCAGGTCATCTTGACCCGCGATGTGGTTATACAGAGCCGATGGGCGCACGCCCAGTTCGCGCGCAATCTCGCGCAGGCTTGCGCCAGACTCGCCTCGCTCGTCGAGTAAACGTAGCGCCGTCTCGAGAATCAGGCCACGGCTGAGCACCGCCGTCGTTGGGCGCCCCGATCGCCGGGGCTGGGGCTTGTCGCTCACCGCCATGGTGCACCACTTTCTCTTGCCGCGAGCGCCGAGGCACGTCGCTGCCTTCGAGCGTATCGGAGGCGCCGTGGTTCTCGAGCTTCGCACAGCGAGCGCACTGGGATTGCGCACGGGGCTCGCGCTCGAGGCGCTCATGTGCATAGAATAACGAACACTGTTCATTAATGGGCGATGAAGCGACCTGGCATTGACGCCAGAGATGGGGCGAACATGACACTCACTGTGTTCACGGGCGGCACGATCATCCTCGAGGCCGAGCGAGAGGGCCACACCCATCTCAGCGAGGCCATCGCGTTCTCTGGCGACCGAGTCATCGCAATCGGCGACAACGCCGCAAGGCTTGCGCACCAGGACGGCGCCGAAATCATCGACCTCGCGGGAGGCGCGCTCGCGCCCGCGATAGGCGAGGGACACGCGCACCCGGTGCTCGGCGGGCTCGAGGCGGTCGGGCCGAACGTTCGCGACGCGGCCGATCTCGACGGAATTCTCGCCGCCGTCGCCGATTGGAAGCAGCGGCACCCGGAGGCCGAGTGGCTCGTCGGAGCGAGCTACGACGCCACCTTCGCTCCCGGCGGCGTGTTCCGGGCCGAGTGGCTCGACGCAGTGACCGGCGACACTCCGACGATTCTCCGCGCCTGGGACTACCACACGGCCTGGGTGAACTCGGCGGCGCTTGCCGCCGGCGGGATCACGGCAGCAACCGCTGATCCGCCCCTCGGCCGCTATGTTCGCGACGCCGACGGCACCCCGACGGGCACCCTGCAGGAAGCCGCGGCCAACGACTTCATCGCCAACGTCGTTCCGCCGTTTGCCCTCGACGATCGCGTTGCGGCCGTTGAGGCTGCGACGCGCGAGTACGCGGCACAGGGCACCACCTGGGTGCAGGACGCCTGGGTCGAGCCCACCGACGTCGAGACGTACGTCGAGGCAGCCCGCGCCGACCGACTCCACGCGCGGGTGAACCTCGCTTTCCGCGCCAACCCCGCGACCTGGCGCGACCAGCTCGGTGGATTCGTAGCGCTTCGCGAGGAGATTCGCACGCTCGGCCACGACCGGCTGAGCGCCGAAACCATCAAGTTCTTCGTTGACGGGGTGATTGAGAGCCACACCGCCGTGCTGGCAGAGCCGTACGCCGATCGCCCGGGCGAGCGCGGCCTGCCGAACTGGGATGAGGCTGAGCTCATCGCGGCCGCACGCGACTTCGATCTCGCGGGGTTCCAGCTGCACATTCACGCGATCGGAGACGACGCGAACCGCATCGCGCTCGACACGATCGCGGCAGTGAACGACAACCCTGCGAACGCTGGCACCCCAGCCCGCGAGCGTGCCCACGTCATCGCGCACGTTGCGATGCTCGCGCCAGATCAGATCAACCGGTTCGCCGAGCTCGGCGTCATTGCGAACTTCGAACCGTACTGGGCACAGTGCGACGCGGTGATGCGCGACCTCACGATCCCGCACATTGGCCACGACCGCGAGGGCTGGCAGTACCTCATCGGCTCGGTGCTCCGCTCTGGCGCGACGGTCTCGTTCGGCAGCGACTGGCCAGTCACCACGAAAGACTGGCGCCCGGCGTTCTCGACCGCCATTACCCGCCACAGCCACCTCGAACCGGGCGCCGAGGCGTGGCTGCCCGACGAGCGCGTGAGTGCCGGAGCCGCCCTCTCGGCGTACACCGCGGGCATCGCGAAGCAGGCCCTCGCCCCCGAGCGTGGGGCGCTCCGCGTCGGCATGATCGCCGACGCAGTGTGGCTTGCCGCCGATCCGCTCACCGCAGACCCGAACACCGTGCCCGACATCGCGGTGCTCGGCACCTGGCTCGCGGGCGAGCGCACCCACTAACCCCCTTAGGCTCCACAGCTCCCCACCCACTGATTCAAAGGAGAATCGTGTCCAACTCCCCCACAACCCAGGCTGCGACATCGCAGCCACACATGCGGCGAGCGCTCGGGCTCACCGGCCTCACGTTCTTTGGCGTGACGTACATGACCGTGATCACGGTGTTTACGACCTACGGCATCGTGAACCAGGTGACGGGCGGTAAGCTGCCGGCGGCCTACATCGTCGCGGTCGTCACAATGCTGTTCACGGCGGCGAGCTACGCGGCGATGGTGCGCAAGTACCCGGTCGCGGGATCGGCTTACACTTACGCGCAGCAGTCGTTCGGCGGCGGCGTCGGGTTCCTCACCGGCTGGGTCATGCTGCTCGATTATCTGTTCATTCCGATGATCAACTTCATGCTCATCGGCATCTACCTCAACACGCAGTTCCCGGCGATTCCGGTGTGGGCGTTCACGCTCGCGGCGCTGCTGCTCGTGCTGCTCTTTAACGTGCTCGGCATCACCCTGGTGAACAAGCTCAACATCGCGATCATCGCGCTGTCGGTTGTGCTCGTCGTCGTGTTCATGGCGCTCGCGTTTAAGCAGTACCTCGGCGGTGATCAGGCCGTCGGCATCATCGAGCCCTTCACCTTCGGCGAGGGCGGCATCGGCGCCATCGCTTCGGGCGCCGCGGTGCTCGCGCTCTCGTTCCTCGGCTTCGACGCGGTCTCGACGCTCTCTGAAGAGGCGAAGAACCCGCGTCGCGACATTCCGCGCGCGATCATGCTGTCGACGCTTGTCGGCGGCTTCTTCTTCATCCTCGTCGCGTGGGCGGGTGCTCTCGCGTTCAACCCCGACTGGGCCTCAATGGATCAGGCGCAGATCGATGCTGCCGGCACGACCGTCATGGACTCGTTCGGCGCGAGCTGGTTCACGTCGTTCTTCGTGGCCGTGTACGTCGCGGGCGCCTTTGGTTCGGGCATGACCGGCCAGGTGTCGGTCTCGCGCATTCTCTATGCGATGGGCCGCGACGGCATGCTCCCGAAGCCGCTTTCACGGCTGCACCGGCGGTTCGGCACGCCGATCGTCGCCGCGGTCGTCGTCTCCATCTTTGCACTGTCCGCGCTGTTCATTCCGTTCGACATTGCGGCCTTCATGATTAGCTTCGGCGCGCTCGCTGCGTTCGCAATGGTGAACCTGTCCGTGATCCGCACCTACCTGTTCCCCAAGGGCGGGCGTAACCGGCCCGCGACCGCGTGGGAGATCGTTCGCTTCGGCGTCATTCCGCTCATCGGGTTCGGGCTAACGATCTGGCTGTGGACGTCGCTGCAGCCCGTCACCTGGCTCGTGGGCCTGGGGTGGCTCGTGCTCGGCGTCGGCGTCATCGTCGTGGTGACGCGCGGCTTCAGGAAGCCCGTGCCAAAGATGGACTTCTCCGAGGGTGACCCGACCACGCAGCAGATCGATGCCCTAGGCGACGAGTTTCCTCTGGAGGGCGAGAGGCGGTAGGCCGCTGCTGGCGGGGACCTGGACCTGGCCGGGCCCGCTGCCAGGTTCGGCAGGGCTCGCTGCCGGACTTAACCCGGCTCGCTGCCAGACTCGGCCGGGCTCGCCCTGCCGTAGCTAGCAAATCTGCCGAAGATAGCACCGTTCTTGCGAAACTGGTGCTGTCTTCGGCAGATTGCATTTGTAGTGCAGGCGCCAGGCCGGAAGGGCACCGGACCGGAAGGGCACCGGACCGGAAGGGCACCAGGCCGGAATGGCACCGGGCCGCAGCCGCCAGGCCGGGCAGCAAGCCCGGGCCGCAGGCCGTGTCGCCGCGACGCTATCGCAGGTGCTGCACATCCCCAGCGCTGACGGTGAGCACTCCCCCGGTCGGCAGGTCGACGATGAGCGCCCCGTCGGCCGCGAGCGCGCGGGCTCGACCGTCGACAATCTCGTCGCCGGGGAGGTGCACGCGCACCTCCGTCCCGAGCGTGAGCGAGTGCCTGGCGGCGCGGATGCGGATCGCGTCGGGCTCGCGCACGGCAAGCTCGGTGAGCCGGTGGATCTCGGCAGCCACGGCGGCCACGACGCGGTCGGCGAACTCGGCACCCAGCGGGTCGTCAAACGATTCGGCTCCCCCGACGTCGGCGCCTGCCGCGAGCAGCGAGGTCGCGCGGTCGGTCGGCAGCTCCCATTCGGGGATCAAGAGGTTCATACCCATGCCGATGATGGCACTGCCGTCGGGCAGCAGTTCGCAGAGAATGCCGCAGAGCTTCTTGCCGGTGCGGCCGGCAAGCGCGTCTTCTTCGTCGCGCACGTGAATATCGTTCGGCCACTTCATGCCGACGCGCAGGGGCTCGGTCTCGTCGCGCGCCGCTGCCGCCGAGAACAGCGGCTGGAACGCGGCGTTCACCGCGGAGCCAGCGATAAAGGGGAGCCAGCCAGGGCCGAGCTCGCCCCAGGTTGGTCCCGGGGCGCCAGCGCTCGCGGATCCGCCAGCGCTCGCGGATCCGCCAGCATCGCCGGCCGCGCCCCCGTACCCGCGCACGAGCACCGACACGGCGAGCGCCTGGCCCGGCGGCGTCGCCCAGCCGCGCGTGAGCCTGCCCCTGCCAGCCGTTTGGTTGTCGGTGAGCAGCACGGTGCCGTGCGGCAGCGGCGAGCCTGCGCGACTCGCCGCTGCGGCAAGCTCGCGCAGCTCGGCGTTGGTCGACGGCGACTCGTCTCGCCACTCGACGCGGGGCTGCTGGGCGCGGGTGAGCCGGAGTTCCATAGCATCGAGCTTAGGCCCCCGGAATGCGCGCCCGCTCGCAGCGCAGAGCCCCGCATCTGAGGGTTTCAACCAAGGATCGGCGATTCAGTTGGAGGAGTTCTTGAACTTTGCGGCATATACCCGCGCTAGGCTAAACGGGTGACCTCAGAGAACGACACCGCTCCCGAGAACCTCGCGACTACAGCCGGCCGCATTGCAGACCACCGCCGCAAGTACCAAGAGGCCGTCGGTGACCGCGACGCAGCAGCAGCAGCCAAGCAGCACCCGCGCGGCAAGATGACCGCGCGCGAGCGCATCGCGTCGCTCCTCGACCCCGGCTCCTTCGTCGAGTTCGACAAGTACGTGAAGCACCGTGCAACCGCGTTCGGCATGGACGCGAACAAGCCCTTCGGCGACGCAGTCGTCACCGGCGCCGGCACGATTCACGGCCGCCAGGTCGTCGTCTACTCGCAAGACTTCACGACCTTCGGCGGCTCGCTCGGTGAGGCCGCCGGCGAGAAGATCGTCAAGGCGATGGACTTCGCGATGAAGACCGGTGCCCCGATCATCGGCATGCTCGACTCGGGCGGCGCCCGCATTCAGGAGGGCGTCTTCTCGCTCTCGCAGTATGCCCGCATTTTCAAGCGCAACACGCTCTCCTCGGGCGTCATTCCGCAGATCTCGATCATCATGGGCCCGTCGGCAGGCGGCGCGGTGTACTCGCCCGCGCTCACCGACTTCGTCATCATGGTCGACAAGACGAGCAACATGTTTGTGACCGGCCCCGACGTCATCAAGACCGTGACGGGCGAAGAGGTCGGCTTCGAGGAGCTCGGCGGCGCGCTCACCCACAACAAGACGAGTGGCGTCTCGCACTACCTCGCGAGCGACGAGCTCGACGCGCTCGACTACGCGCGCACGCTCATCAGCTTCCTGCCAGACAACAACCTCGCAGAGGCCCCGATCTACGACAGCGACACCGCGTTCGAGATCACCGAGGCAGACCGCCGGCTGAACACGATCATTCCCGACAGCCAGAACCAGCCCTACGACATGAAGGTCGTCATCGAGGCGATCCTTGACGGCGGCGACTTCCTCGAGGTGCAGCCGCTGTTCGCCCCGAACATCTTGATCGGCTTCGGCCGTGTCGAGGGCCGCACGGTCGGGATCGTTGCGAACCAGCCGAACCAGATGGCCGGCACGCTGAACATCGACGCGAGCGAGAAGGCCGCCCGCTTCGTGCGGTTCTGCGATGCGTTCTCGATCCCGATTCTCACGCTCGTCGACGTGCCCGGCTACCTGCCAGGCACCGAGCAGGAGTACCAGGGCGTCATTCGCCGCGGCGCGAAGCTGCTCTTCGCCTACGCCGAGGCGACCGTGCCGCTCGTCACGATCATCACGCGCAAGGCCTACGGCGGCGCGTACATCGTGATGGGTTCGAAGGAGATGGGCGCCGACTTCAACATCGCCTGGCCCACCGCCGAGATCGCCGTCATGGGCGGCGCGGGCGCCGTGAACATCCTGTATCGCAAAGAGCTCGCGGCGGCCGAGGCCGCTGGCGAAGACGTCGAGGCGCTGCGCGCGGAACTCACCGCGAAGTACACGGCCGATGTCACGAGCCCCTTCCTCGCCGCCGAGCGCGGCGAGATCGACAACGTGCTCGAGCCTGCTGGCACCCGCCTCGCGGTGATCAAGGCGCTCCGCGGCCTTCGCGGCAAGCGCGACGAGCTGCCCGCGAAGAAGCACGGTAACATCCCACTATGAGTGAGACCAACGCCAGGCTCGCAGAGGACACGGTGGCCGAAGCCGCGGTCGCCGAGGCCGCGGTCGCCGAGGCCGCTCTCAACTCCGAGCTCGACGCGCTCGACGGCGACCTGCCGCCCGATGCCGCAGCGCGTGACGCGGCGAAGCGCGAAGACGCCGGTGAGGCAGACGAGGCAATTAACGGCGACGACATCACGTTCGTCACCCGCGGTGTGAGCGACGACGAGCGCGCGGCGGTCATCGCAGTGCTCACCGCAGCGCGCGCCGAGGAGACCCGGAAGGTCAAGCGGGTCGCCCGGCGCGACCGCGAACCCTGGGCTCGGTCGCAGCGCGTGCCAGACGGCTTCGCTGATCTGTTGATCGAGGGCTAACCGCGCCGCAGTGCGCCGGCACCGCGGCGCGTGCGGGTGCGGGCTGGCATTCACGAGCGCACACGTTATTCACCGGGGCACACGTTACGTAGCGTGAATAACGTGTGCGCCGGTGAATAACGTGTGCCCCGGTGACGGCCCACAACCACGCGACCACGCAACACCACAGAAGCTCGCATAGGCTAAGGGCATGGCACGGACGAAGGCCGAAGCACGGCAGCAGCTCAAAGACGCGGTGGATCGTGGGTTTGGCATCGATTTCAACCCGCCCTTCCCGCAGACCGAGGGTGAGATTCGCCGCTCGGCGGTGCTGATCCTCTTCGGCGCGCTCGACCGGGTGCCAGCCGACCCCGCGGCCGGCGAGCCCGTTCCCGCGGAGCTCGATCTGCTGCTCACCCGTCGGGCGAGCGGCATGCGGCACCACGCGGGCCAGATCGCCTTTCCCGGCGGCGGCGTCGAGCCGGGCGACGCCGACGTCGCCGCGACCGCGCTGCGCGAGGCCTTCGAAGAGACCGGGCTCGACCCCGCGGGCGTCGAGGTGCTCGGCACGCTCCCTGAGATTCACGTGCCGGTGAGCAGGAATCTCGTCACCCCGGTTGTCGGTTGGTGGCGAGACCCGAGCGAGGTCGCGGCGGATCACACGGAGTCCGTCGAGGTATTCCGTGTTCCTGTCGCGGAGCTGCTTGACCCTGCGGCCCGCGGCCACTCGGTGCTTCGGCGCGCGGGGGCGACGCACCGCGGTGCCGCATTCAAACTTCAGGAGCGCTTCGGGGGCCACACCGTGTGGGGTTTCACCGGGATGCTGCTCGCGAGCGTGTTCGACGGTGTCGGGTGGTCGGTGCCGTGGGAGCCGGGTGCCGACTACGAGGTCACGGGCTGAGCGCGTTCGCTACCCCGCGCGCGTGAGCAGGTCGAACGCGGCGACGGCCTGCTGGTCGGTGAACGACGACACATAGTCGAGAATCGCGCGAGCGCGGCCGCGGCGGTGAATCCCTGAGCCAGAGATGTCTCCCTGCAGCAGTTCTGGCCGCTCCTTCGAGAGCTCGAACAGGCTCTCGGTCGCCTCGTCGACCCACTCGAGCAGGCGCCTGGGCGCCCTGCCAGCGTCGTCCCTGTCAGACAGCCACGCGTCGAAGCCGAGCACGAGCTCTTCCACGACGCGCGCCTGCCCCCGCTGCGAGTGCGCGAGATCGGGGGTTTCGAGCACGAAGCTCGAGTGCACGAACTTCAACACCGCTACCTCGTGCCACGCGCGCTGGTTCAACCTGACGTGGCCGCCGCGCATGTGCGGGTTCGCCTCGACGACGATTGATGACCGCAGCCGCTCGATCCACCGCCTGGTGAACCCCGACACCGCCCGCTCGCTCGCGATGCCACCGTCGTAGGGCGTCTGCAGCAGCCCCTCGACGAGTTCATCGTTCACTCGCTGCACGGCTTCGCGGAAGGCGTCGCGATCGGCGATCCACCCGTCTTTGCGGCTCATGCTGCGCCAGCGCAGCTCGAGCGAGCGACCCGGCCTGCGCCAATCGACCTGAATCGCGCCGAGCGGCTCCGCGGCAAGCGCCGCATCTTCTGCGAGCCAGGTTTGCAACTCGGCGGCGACCGCGGCGTGCTGCAGCACGCCGGCGCGCGTGAAGTCGTCGAGGTCGTGTACCGCGTACGCGATGTCGTCAGCGACGTCCATGACCGCGCACTCGACCGTTTGCACGCCCTCCGCGATTGCAGGGAACGCGGCGAGCGCCGACTCGAGCTCGCCGGCCTCGAGCACGTAGCTCGAGAACTTCTCGGCGCCCTTGACCGGGTCGTTTCCGACGCCGCGCGGGCGCTCGGTGACGGGTAGCTCGTCGACGGTGACGCCGATCCACCTGCCACGCGTCCACGGGTACTTCAGCACCGAGGCCCGCACCGCCGCGGTGAGGTTGAGCCCCGCGAAGTCGCGGCCGAGTGTGTCAAGCGATGTGAGAATGCGAAAGGTCTGTGCGTTGCCCTCAAAGCCCTCGGCGAGGCCGAGGCGCTCCCGCGCAACGCGGTCGAGCACGCGCTCGCCGAGGTGGCCGAACGGCGGGTGGCCGAGATCGTGCGCGTGGGCGGCGGCCTGGGCGACTATCGTGTCGCAACCGCCGAGCCTCGCGATCGTTGCCCCCGTCTCGTCGTCGTGCGCGGCCTCGCCGCGCACGAATGCTGCGTGCTGGGCAGCCGCTCCAGCCAGGTTCGAGGCGACCACACGCGCGACAGCGCTCACCTTGAGCGAGTGCGTGAGGCGGTTGTGCATCACCGGCCCGACCCCAGACTGCGGCACGACCTGAGTGACGTCAGAGAGCCGCGCAAAGTACGACGAGAAGCGGATGCGCTCGAGATCGATGCGAAACTGCTCGAGCTCGTCGGTTGCCAGGTCGGTGCTGCTCGCCGCGTGCTGGGACGATTCTTGCTCGGCGTGGCGTCGCGTCGCGCGGGTCATGTGCTGCCGGGGCATATCGGTCATGCTCCTCATTCAACCAGATGTCGCACGCGTCTCGGCGGGGCGGGGCGCGGGCACTCACCTGGCGCATCGCGGCGCATCACGCCGATGTCAGGGGTCTCACCTACACTGATGCCATGAGCAGCAGTGGTGGGAGTGGCAATCAGACTCGCGGCGAGCGGGTCCCGGCGATCGAGCGCGCGACGGGTCGGTCATGGGACGACTGGGTGGCGGTATTTCACGCGCACGGCGCGGGCTCGCTGAGTCACGCGGAGATCGCAAAGCTCGCCCTCGCGACCATGCCGCCCGGCATCGAGAACGCCGAGTGGTGGGCTCAGGGCGTGGCGATTGCGTTCGAACAGCACGTCGGTCTCCGGGTGCCCGGGCAGTCGTCTACCGGGTCGTTCAGGGTGAGCGCGAGCCGCACGCTGCCGCTCGACCGTGATGCGGCGCTCGAGGCCTGGGTGAATGTTCACGGCGCCACGGCCTCGCACCTTGGCCACGCCGCCACCGACCGGCGCAGTTCGCGCACCGAGAAACGTTCGTTCTGGCGGTTTAACCTCGCGGGCGCAGGCAAGGTCGAGGTCTCTGCCACACCGGCCAAAGACCCGGCGAAGGCAAGCCTCACTATCAGCCAGGAGGGGCTGCCCGACGGCGAGCGCATCGAGGAGTGGCGGTCATACTGGAAAAGGCAGCTCGCGGGCCTCTAGCGGCCCCGCGAATGAACTCTCGGTGATTTTCAGCCGAGCGTCAGCCAGGCACTGTATTCATTGAAATACCAACGCTCCGCGACAGCGCGGGGCTAGCCAGCGCAAGGGGGTAGCCGTGCAGCACGTCATCGGCCTCGTATGGAATCCGTCGAAAGTGGAGGAGGCCGAGCTGCGCGCAGCGGTCGATGCCGCCGTTGATTCAGCCCACGCAGCCGCCCGAGAGGAGGCCGGCGCTGAGGCCGACGCTGAGGCCGGCGCTGAGGCCGGTGCTGAGGCCGGCGCTGAGGCCAACGGCGGGGCGGCCACCGGGGCGGCCGATGCGGCTGACGGAGCCGGCCCGGGCGCGGGCGGCTCACCGCTGCCCGTCGAGGTGCACTGGTTCGAGACCACGGAGGCCGACCCCGGCGCCGAAGCCACGGCCGCCGCGCTCGCCGCCGGCTGCACAGTCGTGGTCGCCGCCGGGGGCGACGGCACGGTGCGGGCGGTCGCCGCGGCCCTCGGAGGCAGCGACGGTGCGCCACCGGCGGCCGAGCTCGGCATCGTGCCCCTCGGAACCGGAAATCTACTCGCGCGAAATCTCGACGTGCCGCTTGGCGACCCGAAGGCAGCGTTCGAGCGGGCGCTCACCGCAACCGCCCGACCACTAGATCTCGGCGAGGCGCGGCTCTCGTTTGCCGACGGCAGCGAGCAGGTCGAGGGCTTCGTCGTGATGGTGGGGTTCGGCATCGACGCCCAGATGATCGTGGAGACCGACGACGAGCTGAAGGCGAAGGCCGGCTGGCTCGCGTACGTCGAATCGCTCGGCCGCGCCGCTGGCGAAACCGAGGTTGTTGAGTTTGCGCTCACGCTCGACGATGGGGCCGCAGAGGCCGAGCAGGCGCACACGCTGCTCATCGCCAACTGCGGCACAATTCAGGGCGGTATGACGCTGCTCCCCGATGCCGTGCCCGACGACGGCGAGCTCGATCTGCTCGTGCTCCGCGCCGACGGGGTGGGCGCATGGCTCGACACCATGCGCAACATGGTCTGGGACAACGGGCTCAAGCGGCTGCTCACCGGCGCCGATCGCGCCGAGAGCTCGGCCAGCACCGGGCACCTGCGTGCCAAGCGCGTGCACGTAGAGCTGCCGTCGCCCCACGCCTTCGAGGTCGACGGCGACGACTTCGAGGAGGTCACGGGCTTCGAGGTTCGCATCGTGCCCGCGGCGCTGCTCGTCAGGTAGCGCCGCGGCTGAGCGGCCGGCCGGAGCCGCCGGCCCGAGCCGCCGGCAGGTCCGAGCCGCGGGCCCGACCGGCTCAGCCGAGCGCCGTCGCGCCCAGCGCCGCGAGCTGCACCCGCGAGCCCGCCCCGCTCTTCGCGTAGAGCGAGCCGACATGCGTCTTTGCCGTGGTGAGACCGATGTGCAGCCTGTCGGCGATTTGCTGGTTCGAGAGCCCAGCGACGAGCAGTTCGAGCACCTGGCGCTCGCGTGGTGTGAGGTCGCTCAGCCCCGCAACCGGCGCGCCACCATCCGCCGTGTCGCCGGCTTGCCCCACTCCATAGGCGCCCCCGCTTGTCGCCCGCCCGGCGCCTGCCTCCCGCTGGGCGGCCGCGAACCCCGCGATAACCGACCCGGTCACGGCCGGGTCGAGCACGTGTCGATCCGCCGCGACATGCCGCACGGCATCGATGAGCTCGCCGCCGCTCGTGCTCTTGAGCAGGTAGCCGTGGGCGCCGGCCGCGAGCGCGCTCGCGATGAGATCGCCCGAATCGTACGTTGTGAGCACGAGCACCCTGGTCGCGGTCTCGGCCGTGATGCGCTCGGTCGCCCAGACGCCGTCGGTGCCGGGCATGCGCAGGTCAACGAGCGCGACATCGGGTTGGGTGCGGTGGCAGCCGGCGAGCGCGTCGAAGCCGTTCTCTGCCTCGGCGACGACCTCGATGCCGTCGCCCGCCTGCAAGATGGCTGCGACGCCGCTGCGCACGGCCTCGTGGTCGTCGGCGATCAATACGCGAATGGGCTCGTCCATCATTCATGCTCCCGTTCGGTGGTGGGCAAAGGAAGCGTGACGGTGGCGAGCCAGCCGTCGGGCGTTGCGCGCGATTCGAGCGCGCCCCCGATGCTCGCGAGGAGCACGCGCGTGCCCTCGATGCCGAGCCCGCCGCCGAGCCGCTCGGTGGCCGGCGGGGGCGCTGGGGCGTTTGCGATGCGGATCCGCAACCGCTGTCGCTCCCCCGCCGCACCCCCGCCGCGCTCCGGCCACGACTCCTGACCGGGCGCCACCTCGGCGAGCAACTCGGCGTCGCCCGCGCCGTGTTTCGCGACGTTCGCGATGAGCTCGTGCAGCGCGCGCAGCACGATCCGTGCGCGCTGCGCGTGCTGCGCAGACAGCGCGCGCCTGATTACGGCCTCTGCGCCGCTCCCCCAGCGAATCGCTCTGCCCGCTGGCAACAGCTGCCCGAGCGCATGCAGCTCGCTCTCGAGGTCGACGGGCGCGCTGTCGCCGGCCTGTTCGACAACGGTGAGCACGGAGATAAGCCCTCGCAGTTCGCGGTGAGCCCGATCGGTGCCCGCCTTGGCGCGGTCGAGGCTCTGCAGCACGGGGCCGAACGGCCCGCCTGGCGCCGCTGCTTCGCCGGCACCGATGCCCGACCCAGCGGGCGCGCCCGCGGCGAGCTTGCCTGCCTGCAGCTTCGCTGCCTCGACGTGCAGCCCGGCGACAGCGATCTGATTCGCCACCAGGTCGTGCAGATCGTGGGCGATCTTCGTGCGCAGCTCGCGCGTCTCGTCGGCGTGCTGCGCCGAGAGTTCGGCCGCGGTGTGGGCGCGTTCCGCCCGCACGTTCCACCCCCAGAGCGCAGAAACTGCAATGATGAGCCCCCACTGCACGAGCATCACTGCGAGGCCCGGGTGCGCGCGAGCGGTCATGACGAGCACGGTGGCAAGCGCGACGGCCCCGGCTGCGGCGACCCGCAGCAGCCCCCGAATCGCCAGGGCGCTGCTGTATTTCACCGCGGCGTAGATGAGATCGGTGAACACGAACACAACCGCGAGGCTCGCCCCCATGAGAGTGTCGACAAGCGCTACTGCGGCACCGAGCGAGAGCGCGACGAGCGGGCGGCTCGAGCGCAGCGGCAGCAGCGCCACAGCCGCGGCGAGCGTCACCAGAAACGCCCAGCGATCCACCTCGAAGAGCGCGGCACCGCGCCACAGCCCAGTCAACCCGAATGCCCACAGGGCGATACCAACGGCGAGCCAGAACGCGGCGATGGCTGCGTCGCGGCGCGCGGGGTGCGCGCGAATTCCCCTCAGCCTGGCTGCCTCCATGGTTCTATCTTCGCTCACCGCCAGCGGGGCGGGCCTCATTCGTTCGGAGGAGTAAGCCGGGCCGAGCGCATGAGCCGCGCCCGTTCGGCCGCGGCGAGACTTGTGGCATGAACATCATTGTGGTCGCGATCGTTGCCTGTGAGATCGGTTTCTGGGCGGTGCTGGGCGCGGGGCTTGGGGCGCGCTATCTGCTGCGCATGCGACGCCTGTCGAGCGTGTTGCTCTTGTGTGTGCCTCTGCTCGACCTGCTGCTGCTCACGCTCATCACGTGGGATCTCGTGGTAAACGGCACGACAGCCGATTTCGCGCACGGGCTCGGCGCCGTGTATCTCGGGTTCACGGTCGCCTTCGGCCACCAGATCATCGGTCGCGCCGATGGCTGGTTCGCCCACCGTTTCGCCGGCGGCCCGCCGCCCTTCAAGGCACCGAAATCGGGGAGCGCGCAAGTGCGCTACGAGTGGCAGCAGTGGGGCAAGATGCTGCTCTGCGCGGTGATCGCGAGTGTCGTGCTCGGCGGCATCATTCTGCTTGTTGGCGACACCTCGCGCACGGCCGAGCTCACCGGCTGGATAGGCCGGGTCTGGCTCGTCACCGGCATCTGGCTCATCGGTTGGCCCGTGTGGGTGACGGTCTCGGGAGGCGGAAAGGAGCCCGAGCCCGGCGAGGTGTCGAACCAGGGCAGCCACTAACTTTTTCCAGGCGTCTCCCACCCGATTCAAAGAGTTCTCGTGGCTGGGGCTGAGACAGTGAGTCTCCTGCCCCACGGAACAATCCCTCCACGGAAGAGCCTCACCATGAAAAAATCACACAAGATCTTGCTAGGCGTCGGCGCGGGTGTACTCGTGCTCGGGGGAGTTGCGGCGGTCGCCGGCCCCGCGATCTACCGCGACCTCATCGCGGCCCCTGCCGCCGAGGCCCCAACCCTCGGCGGCGGCGATGTGCCGGCCGAGAGCCAGGCCGTGGCGTCGCTCGCCCCAGAGCAGGTGGCCGGCGAGTGGTCGATCTCCGAGGGCTCCGAGGCCGGGTACCGAGTCGACGAGGTGCTCAACGGCACCGATGTGACCGTCACCGGTCGCACCCCCGGGGTCACCGGCAGCTTCACCGTCGGCGCTGACGGGCTCTCGCTCGACGCGGCGAGCGTCGTCGTCGATGTCGCGTCGATCACCACCGACAGCGGGTCGCGCGACGCTTACTTCCGTGACCAGGCGCTGCGCACCAGCGAGTTCCCTGAGGCGACGTTCACGCTGACCGAGCCCGCGACGGTGGCGCAGCTGCCGCGCGCCGGCGAGACAGTCGAGGCCACCGCGACCGGCGAGCTCACGCTCGCCGGCCAGACTCGCCCCGTCACCGTGCGGGTCGAGCTGCGCAGCGACGGCACGACGGCCGAGCTGGCGGGGTCAATTCCGATAACCTTCGCAGATTACGGGGTGACCGCACCAGACCTCGGCTTCGTGTCGGTCGAACCAGAGGGGTTCGTCGAGTTTCAGCTCGTCGCGACGCGCTAGCCTGCGAACAGCGCTCGTAGCCCCAAGCGCGCAGAGCTTTCCGTGTTCAGCGCGATGCTCGGTGCCGTCTACCCGTCGACGAGATCCTGCGCCTCGGGCGGGAGCTTGCGCACACGCGCGCGGCGGCGCGGTCGCTCGGGAATCATCGAGCGCATCTCTTCGAGCTTGCCGAAGCACAGCAGCCGATCCTCTGGCTCGAGCACCACGTGCTTGCGCGGGTTCGGAATCACCTGCACGCCCCGGTGCAGCGTGAGCACGGTGATGTCGCGCTCCCACAGCCCCAGGTCTCCGAGCTGCTTGCCGACGTGCTCGGCGCCGGCGTGCATCGAGAGCTCGGCGACGCCGTAGCCTGTCGACACCGAAAGGCGCTGGCGCACGTCAATCTCGGGGAAGTTCACCTGGTTCGCGATGTAGTCGATGATCGCGCCGGCAACGTCGAGGTCGGTCGCCGTCTCGATGCCCTGGAGCCCAGGCGACGAGTTCACCTCCATGACGAGCGGGCCGTCGTCGCCCTCGAGCATGTCGACGCCCGCGACGCGCAGCCCCATGATCTGGGCGGCGCGCACCGCGGTCTGCTCGTAGGCGGGGTCGAGCTGCACCGGCTCGACGGTGCCGCCGCGGTGCACGTTCGAGCGGAACTCATCTCCCGATGCCACGCGGCGCATCGCGGCGACGACCCGATCGCCGACGACGAGCGCGCGAATGTCGCGGCCCCGGCTCTCTGCGATGAACTTCTGGATGAGCACGTTCTGCTGCGTCGAGTGCAGGGTCTCGATGATCGCCTCGGCGACCTTCACCTGCGGCGCGAGAATCACGCCAATGCCCTGCGTGCCCTCGAGCAGCTTGATCACGACCGGCGCGCCGCCGACCGACTCGATCGCCGGGCGCACATCTGCCCGGTTGCGCACGAAGGCCGTCGGCGGCATGTCGATCGAGTGACGCGAGAGAATCTGGATCGCGCGGAGCTTGTCGCGCGCGTTTGAAATACCGTTCGCGGTGTTCGGGGTGTAGACATCCATCTGCTCGAACTGGCGCACGACGGCGGTGCCGAAATAGGTGATCGAGTTGCCGATGCGGGGCAGAATAGCGTCGTAGTCGCTGAGCTGCTTGCCCCGATAGCGGAGGTCTGGTTCGTCGGTCGCGAGATCGATCGCAAAGCGAAGGGTGTTCAGCACCTTCACGTTATGACCGCGCTGTTCAGCGGCCGCGCGAAGGCGCTGCGTCGAGTACGCCTGCGGGGCGCGCGAAAGAATCGCCAGTTTCAAGCTAATTTCCTGCCAAGATAGATGCCGTGGACGAATACTATTCAAGCACCCTCACGGGCTGGCGTGAATGGGTGAGCCTGCCCGGAATCGGTGTGCCGTGGATCAAGGCCAAAATCGACACCGGGGCGCAAACCTCGGCCTTGCACGCGGGCAACATTACTCCCTTTATGCGCGACGATGCCGAGTGGGTGCGCTTCACCGTGCAACCGTGGCAGGAGGGCGCTCTCGACGAGGTCGAGGTCGAGCTCCCCATCCATGACCGGCGAACGGTTCGCAGCTCGTCGGGGCACACCCAAGACAGGCTCGTTGTGGTGATGGATCTTGGCCTGGTAGGCCGGGAAGTCTCTGTCGAGGTCACCCTCACCGACCGCGAAGAAATGGTGTTTCGAATGCTGATTGGGCGCGAGGCACTGAAGCAGGGGTACGTCGTAGATTCGGGTGCCTCCTACCTGGGTGGCAGGCCGCCCGCGAAGATTCGCAAGCGCAACCGAGGTCTCGCCTAACCCCGCGAAGCGCTCGCGCGGCTCGCGCGGCTCGCGCGACGACCCCGCTGACCCGTCGCACGCGTCTCACCCGGCGCACATAGCTTCCTCTAGCGCGACTCATACGCGGGTGAGAAGTAAATCAGAAACCCCTGGTCACGCTGCCTCTCCCTGGGTAGTCTTGGCATATGAGCCCGAACACTCTCGACTTCATTCCGGCCGGCACAGTCTTCACGCCAGAGCAGATCACCCACTACGCAGACCCAGACACGCGATCGCTCGATGAGGCGATCGCCGAAGCCGACGTGCTGGTGGCGACCCCACACTCCGGCGCTGCTATCCCCGAGGAGCTGGCTGAGTTCCTCTCGCCGGAGCTCACTCGCCGCCTGCAGTACGACTTCAGCGACGTAGCGACCGCGGCGATTGTGCGGCGCTGGGCAGAGATCGACCCCCGCATCGTCGCGGTGATCAACCCGCACCCCCGGCTCATCCGAGACCCCAATCGCAAGAAGCCGGCAGACGTACGCGCCGATCTCGCGGCCGCCATCGAGCGCGTGCGCGCCGCTGGCGCGTGGCAAAAGGTCGACCTCTCGGGCGTAGACGCGATCCGCCCCGTGACCTTCTCGTTCTTCCCGATTCTCGAGATCCCCGACACCGACGAGGGGCTGCAGCGGCTCGTCGACGCGTTTGCAGTCACCGCAGAGCAGGGCCTCGGCGTCTACGAGCAAACCCGCGAGGCCCTCACCGACAGGTTCGTCGCGCAGGGCCTCGAGCGTGGCGGTTCGTTCACGCGCCTGTCGTTCCACGACACGATGAACACGACAACCACCCGAGAGGGCGCAGTGAACGTTGCGCGAGCCGAGCCCGACCGCCTGCCGGCAGTCGTGGCACTCTCGAACCGCGGCGATCACGACGGCGAAGAACGCGACCCGGCAGACCGGCCGACCATGGACCCAGCCGCGCTGCGCGCGCTCGCCGCGGGGCACCGCGCGGGGTTCGAGGTTTCCGACCCCCGCGCGGTGCTGCTCAATCAGCCCTACCTGGGGAGCGAGGAGATTCGCGCGGCAGGCGAACGCTTCGGCGAAATGCGCGCAGAAGCTGCTGCGGCTGGCCTGAAGCTCGGTGCAGTGCAGGCCGAGTTCTTGCGTGAGTTCTTGCTCGGGCCGGCCGCCGCCGCCGAGCTGCAGCAGCCGGGCACCGACTGGGTGGAGGAAGACGCCGCCCACATCGATGCAATCGCGCAGGCGTGCAAGCGCTCGTGGGATGCCTTCCGCGCCACCCAGCGGTGACGGGAGGCTGCCCCGCCTGCCGGGCAGGCACGGCCCGATTCGCGCGGGCCTGCGCGCGGCGGGCGCCGCGGGCGCGGCAGGTTACCCGCCCCAGAGCACCCCGAACAGCGAGCCGACCGCGATGGTCGCGACCGCGAGGATCAGCGTGGGCAAGAAGAAGGAGTGGTCAACGAGCTTCGTGCCGAGCTTTGTTGAACCCGATTCGTCGAAGTTTGCCGCGGCGATCTGCGACCCGTTGGTGGGAAGCAGGTAGATGCCGGCGAATGCGCCGGCCCACATGCCGCTCATGAGGCCGAGGGGAATGCCCGCTGCGAGGCCAATCGGCACGATCGAGTTCGTCGCGGTCGACTGGCTGGTCGTCAGCACACATACGAGGAATACGCCGAGCGCAAAGATCCACGGCGCGGTGTCAACGAGCCCACCAATACCTTCGGCAACGAGCTTCGAGTGCTCACCGAGGAACGTGTTGGTGAGCCAGGCCAGGCCGAAGAGCGCGATGGCCGAGACCATACCGGCGCGGAACACGGTCATCGTCGGGATCTCTGCGACCTTCGGCTTCGCAACCAGCATGATGAGCGTGCCGGCGACGAACATAATGATCTCGATGATCGGGGTCATGCCGATCGGCTGCGGGTCGTCGCCAGCGCCGAGCGGGCGCAGACCGGAGAAGAGACCGAAGATGACGATCGCGAGGACACCGAGCAGGAAGATGATGGCGGCCCAGCGGCCCTCCTTGGTGACGGTCACTTCTGCCTTCACCTCGGTCGCCGTGGCGCCCGGCGCGACGAGCTTGCCCGAGGCGATCTTTGCCTGGATTTCTGGGTCGTCGGCGATGTCCTTGCCGAGGCGGCGCACGAACAGGCTCGCGAGGAAGATGCCGACGATCGCGGCGGGGAGCGTGACCTTGATGATGTCCATCAGCTCGAAGTTCCAGGGAGCCGTGTCGGTGAGGGCGATCATCGCGGCCATCGCCGCTGATACGGGGCTACAGGCGAGCGCGACGCCGGTCGCAACGACTGAGAGCGAGAGCGGTCGAGAGGGGCGGATCCCGTTGCGATACGACAGGTCATAGATCACCGGGAGCAGCGGGTACAGAATATTCGACGTGCCAGCGCCGACCGAGAAGAGGAACGCGGTCAGGGGAGCGATGAGGGTGATCTGTTTCGGGTTCTTCGAGATCACCTTGGCTGCGATCGAGACCATCCAATCGATTCCGCCAGCTGCCTGCATCATCGACGACGCGAGCACAACGGAGAGCACGATGAGCAGCGCGTCTACCGGCGGGGCGCCGGGAGCGAGCCCGAACACGAAAACAAGAATTGCGACGCCAGTGCCGCCCCAGAGCCCGAGCCCGACTCCGCTCGACCGGGTGCCCATGACGATACACCCGAGCACAACAAGCAATTGCGTAACAAACAGGAAGATATCCACGGGTTCCCCTTCGACCTCGGCTTTGGACACAGACTATCTGCGTTTCAAGAGTTGTCACAGTGTTTTCTGTGCGCAGGCTATCACTCATGGTGCTTGCGCCGATCGACCCCTTTCGCGCCGCAGCCCGCAGCCGGGTGCCGCGGCCAGGCACCAGGCATCGCCAACGCGCGGCGTCGGTCACCGCACGCCGACCGTAGCGCGAAGTAGAAATGCCTGATCACTGGCGACTCAGTGTCGTGTGAGGCATGATAGATGAACAAGTGAAAGGCGGCTCGTGTCTGCAATTCTCTCCGGCCTGCGACTCCTCCTCCCGACCCGCGATGACTACCGTGGCCTGCGCGGCGGCTGGCGGGGCGACGTTGTTGCTGGCCTCACCGTCGGCATTGTCGCGCTGCCGCTCGCCCTCGCGTTCGGCGTGAGCTCGGGCGTCGGCGCAGAGGCCGGCCTCGTCACCGCGATCGTCGCGGGCCTCGTCGCGGCGATCTTCGGCGGCTCGAACGTGCAGGTCTCGGGCCCCACGGGAGCGATGGTGGTGGTACTCGCGCCGATCGTCGTGCTGCACGGCGTCGGCGCAGTCGCGGTCGTGAGCCTCATGGCGGGCCTCATGGTCGTCGCGGCCGGCGTCTTCAGGCTCGGGCGCGCGGTCAGCTACATCCCGTGGCCCGTCATCGAGGGGTTCACCGCGGGCATCGGCATCATCATCTTCCTGCAGCAGGTGCCCGCCGCGCTCGGGGTCTCGGCCACCGGCCACTCCTCGAACGCCGTCGTCGCAGCCTGGCAGACCATCACCGAGGCGAGCTGGCCCGCCGCGCTGCTCCCGCTCGCCGCAGTCGCGGCCGTCGCGGCGATCATGCTGCTGCTCGACCGTTTTATGCCGGCGATCCCGTCGTCGTTCGCCGCGATTCTCATCGTGTCCGTGGTCGCCGCGCTCATCGGGTCACCGCTGCCAACGATCGGTGAGCTGCCGAGCTCACTCCCGGCGCCGGCGCTGCCGAGCTTCGACGGCGCCATGCTTGCCGCGCTTGCCGGCCCAGCCGCAGCCGTCGCCGCGCTCGCCGCGATCGAGTCGCTGCTGTCTGCTCGCGTCGCAGCGAGCATCGCAGACACCGGGCCGGTGAACGCTGACCGCGAGCTCTTCGGCCAGGGCCTCGCCTCCATCGCATCGGGCCTGTTCGGCGGCATGCCCGCCACAGGTGCGATCGCCCGCACCGCCGTGAACGTGCGCTCGGGAGCCCGCACCCGAGTCGCTGCGATCGTGCACGCGCTCGCGCTGCTGCTCGTGGTGCTCGTCGCGGCGCCCATCGTCGGCGCGATCCCGCTTGCCGCCCTCGCGGGGGTGCTCATGATGACCGCCGCCAAGATGGTCTCATGGCAGACCGCGCGTCGGGTGTTCGGCTCGGGCA
Source organism: Leucobacter albus (assembly GCF_039528015.1). NCBI lineage: Bacteria > Bacillati > Actinomycetota > Actinomycetes > Micrococcales > Microbacteriaceae > Leucobacter > Leucobacter albus. Next base: position 271,731 of record NZ_BAAAKZ010000013.1, read on the forward strand.
AGTCAAGCGCCGCGACGTTCGCGGTCACGCTGCTCGTGACGGTGAGCGTCGACCTCGTCGTCGCCGTAGGGATAGGCGTCGCCGTCGCCGCGTTCTTCGCCTTGCGCACCCTCGGCAACATGAGCGTCGCGACCCGCGAGCCCCTTCCCGGCGAGGCAGAGGCGGGTGACGAACGCATCGCGCTGTTTCGCGTCGAGGGGTCGCTGTTTTTCGGCGCGGCGGATCGGCTCGTCGAGGCTATCTCGGACGAGGAGGGCGTGGAGGTCGCGATCCTCCGCCTCTCCGACCTGCAAATCATCGATGCGACGGGCGCCAACGCGCTCGCTGGGCTCGTCACGAGCCTCGAACGGCGCGGGGTGACCGTGCTCATCAAGGGTGTGCAGGCGCACCACCGCAAGCTGCTCGACAGGCTCGGGGTGATCAGATCGCTGCGCGATCCGCACCACCTCTTCGACGAGCTCGAGCCCGCGCTCGAGCACGCACGCGACCACATCAGGCGCGCCGCTTAACCCGCGTCGGCCGCGCCGGGGGCCCGGCCGCCGGGCCGCCCGGCCGCCGGGCTCCCGGCCAGCCAGCCAGCTCCGTTCCTTGCCTCGCCCCCTCAACCCCACACTTACCTCCGAGGCCACCCCCTTGCAGCCCGAAACAAGGGCCCGCCTCGGAGTCAACGCAAGGGTTCAGGGGGCGCGGCGGGCGCGGCGGGCGCAGCGGGCACAGCAGGCGCGGCGGGCGCAGCGGGCGCGGCAGGCTCGCCCGGCGCGGCGGGCGCAGCGGCACCCGAGCGGTACCCTGGTGCCACGCGCGTGGCCCCTACGGATGATGCGCTGGGCCGCCCACTCCCGCAGACTGGAGATCATGGAACGAACACTGCGATCCACAACCAGACCACACGCGAGCGCGGCACCGGCACGCGCGAGCGCCCGCTACATCGGCATCGACCTCGCCCGCCTGCTCGCGGTCATCGGCATGATGGCGAACCACCTCGTCGCAATCGTCGGGGCGAATCCAGCGGCCTCCGAGCTCGATCAGCGCGCCAGCGAGATCGCGACGACCATGACGGGCGGCATCGCGGCGGCGCTCTTCGCGGTGCTCGGCGGAGTGAGCGCCGTATTCGCGAGCCGGCGCGCCATCGCGGCCGGGCGGCAGGGCGCCGCGATCGCGTCGATCATGGTGCGCGGCGTGATACTCATCGTGCTCGGGCTCGCGCTCGGGGCGCTCCTCAGCCCGATCATCGTGGTGCTCGCCTACTACGGCGTCGCCATGATTCTCGTCGCCGTGTTCGTCGCGGCCCGCTCGTGGGTGATCGCGCTCACGGCCGCCGCGCTGTGGGTCGCCGGCGGCCCGCTCAACGCCCTCGCCAGGCAGGCGCTCGGAGTCGTCGAGGAGGCCGGTTCACCCTCGTTCGAGTCGATCGCGGCCGAGCCACTCGAGACCATCCGCGGGCTGCTGCTCACGGGCACCTACCCGGCCGTCACCTGGGTCGCATACCTGCTCGTCGGCATGCTCATCGCCCGCGCGCTGCTCTCAGCACAGGCGGCCGGGAGGCTCGGCCGCACCGCCCTTGCGCTCGGAGGCGCCGGTGTTGCCCTCGCGACGTTCGCGACGCTCGTATCGAACTGGGTGCTGGCGAACCTCGATCGCTTCGGCGTCACCGCACCGCCAGGCCTCGACATGACGACCTTCTCCGAGTACCTCGGCATGCAGCAGTTCGGGGCTCCGAGCTCTCCCGAGCTGTGGGCGCAGCTCATCGCCTCGCCGCACTCGGGCTCCCCCATCGAGATGCTGCGCACCGTGGGCATTTCCCTCGCCGTGATCGGCCTGCTCGTGACGCTGTTTGATAGCCGCGGCAGCGCTCCGGGGCGCGTCACCGACGTGTTCAGGGCTGCGGGCGCCGCACCGCTCACGATCTACACGCTGCACCTCATCGCGACGAGCATCGCCTATGCGCCGCTGTACGCCGGCAGCGATTTCGGCGGGGCGCTGCCGTGGTGGGTCGCGGGGCTCGGCGCGCTCGGCATTCAGCTCGCTGGCGTGCTCGTGATCGGCCTGGTGCTCTCGCTCACGGGCAGGCGCGGCCCGCTCGAGGCACTCACCTCGAGGATCGCGCGCCTGGTCACGCGCAGTTAGGGGCTGCGGCGGGGTCGGGGGGCACGGCGGTGCCCAGGAGGCCCCTGGCCCCGGCCCCGGCCCCGGCCCCCAGCCCCGGCCCCCGGCCCCCGGTCCCCGGCCCCCGGTCCCCGCCCCCAGCCCCATATATATGGCAGTTGTTGTCGCCTGGGGCGCTCGGAGACGACAACAACTGCCATATCTGTGGCGCCGCCGCGGTACGTGAGCCAAGAGCAGTCGTGTGACGCTGCGTTACCGGGCAGATCGCGCGCAGACAACGCCCGGAGCAGGATAGGGGCATGGCTGACTGTACGCACCCCCAGCGCACCGCACCGAGCGGCAACACCGACCCGGGCAAGCTCACCGACCCGAGCGGCGTGCCCTTTGCCGAGCTCGACCCCGCGCTGCTGCGAGCGCAGCGCACGAGCCTGAAGTGGACCCGCTTCCCCGCTGACACGCTGCCGCTGTTCGTCGCCGAGATGGACTTCGCCGTCGCCCCCGAGATTCGCGCCGCGCTCATCGAGCGCGTCGAGCAGTCAGACCTCGGTTACCTCGACGGACCGGGCCCGCTCGCCCCCGCGTTTGCGAGCTTCGCACGCGACGTCTGGGGTTGGGAGGTGCGGGAGGATCGGATCCACCTCGCGACCGATGTCGCCACCGCGGTCGTCGAGGCGCTGCGCGTGCTCGCCCCGCACGGCACCAGGGTCGCCGTGCCGACGCCCGTCTACCCCGGGTTCTTCGAGATGCTCGAGGAGCTGCCGTTCGAGGTCGTTGAGGTGGAGCTCGCGCACGGCGGCGGAGCGGGAGCCGAGGGCGACGTCGAGGGCGCAGTCGAGGGCGAAGCCGAGGGCGCCGACCGCGCCGGGTCAGACAGGGGCACAGACGCCGGCCTCCTCTCGGGCACCGGCACCGGCACCGGCACCGGCACAGGCACAGGCACCGGCACAGGCACCGCGCCAAGGCTCGACCTCGCGGCAATCGAGCGCGAGTTCGCGCGCGGCGTCGATGCGTTTTTGCTGTGCAACCCGCACAACCCACACGGGCTCGTCCACACCGAGGCCGAGCTCGCGGGGCTCGCGCGCCTCGCCGCCCGCTACGGCGTCGCGGTCGTCTCCGACGAGATCCACGCCCCGCTCACGCACTCGGGTGAGACGTTCGTGCCGTTCGCCCCACTCGCGGCCGCGGCCGGCGCGCTCGCGGTGACCGCGATCTCGGCGAGCAAGGGTTGGAACATCGCGGGCACCAAGTGCGCACTCATCGTCGCGGCCGACGACCGCGCGAATGAGGAACTCGCGAAGCTGCCGCCCGAGACAGTCACGCGGGCGAGCATCCTCGGCCTGCACGCCTCGGTCGCCGCGTTCACCGACGGTCGCGAGTGGCTCGCGCGCGCCATCGCGCAGATCGAGGCGAACACGCGCCTGCTCGCAGGGCTCGTGGCCGAGCGGTTGCCCGGAGTCACGCTCACGGTGCCGCGGGCCGGGTATCTCGCGTGGCTCGACTTTCGCGCGGCGGGGCTCGGGGGCGACCCGCACTCGCGGATCCTCACGGATGCGCGCGTCGCACTCAACGACGGCGCGTTCTTCGGCACAGGAGGGGCCGGCCACGTGCGGCTCAACCTCGCGTGCGCGCCGCAGACCATCATTGACGCGGTGGGGCGGATCGCCGAGGTTCTGCCGGCCGCCGCCCTACCGGCCGCTGCCGCCCTGCCGGCGGCCGCAGCTTCCCCGGCCGCCGCAGTAGCAGCAACACCCGAGGAGGCACGCGCATGACCGAGCAACCCGCCACGCAGCACCACGCCGCGCAGCACCCCATCACCGACTGGGCGGGCTTCGGCTTCGATACCCGCCAGGTGCACGCCGGCGAGTACCCCGACCTGAACACGGGGCTGCGCGTGCCGCCGATCGCACTGTCTGCCGGCTACGTGTTCGACGACTTCGACGACCAGGTCGATCGGTTCGCCGGCCGCAGCATCGACCCGATCTACTCACGCCAGGGCAACCCGACGAACGGCGTCGCCGAGGCCCGACTCGCCTCGCTCGAGGGCGGCGTCGCCACGGTCGCGGTGTCAAGCGGCCAGGCAGCGATCTCCTCCGCGCTGTTCGCGCTCGCCAAGGGCGGCGACCACATCGTGTCGACTGCATCGATCTACGGCGGCACGCGCATTCTGTTCGGGCGCAGCTTCGCGCGCTTCGGCATCGACGTCGACTACGTCTGGGATGCGGAAGACGATGCCGAGTGGCAGCGCGCGATTCGCCCGAACACGAAGGCGATCTACACCGAGACGATCCCGAACCCGCGCAATGACGTCACCGACCTCAGGCGCATCGCAGCAGTCGCGCGGCGCTTCAATCTGCCGCTCGTCGTCGACAACACTGTCGGTACCCCGGCCCTCATTCGGCCCATCGAGCACGGCGCGAACATTGTCGTGCACTCGACGACAAAGTTTCTCACCGGGCACGGGGCCGCCGTCGGCGGAGCGATCGTCGACGGCGGCACCTTCGATTGGGAGGCCGCTGAGCGGGCGGGGCGCTCCTTCCCGCTCATCACCGATGTGAAGCCTGGCCTCGGCTCAATGGTGGATCGCTTCGGCGCAGGCGCCTACGCCCGTGCCACGCGCGAGGCGGTCGTGAACGACATCGGGCCCTCGCTCTCGCCGTTCAACGGCTTTCTGCTGCACCAGGGCATGGAAACGCTGTCGCTGCGCATGGAGCGCCACGTTGCCTCATCGCTCGCGATCGTGGCCTGGCTTGAGCAGCAGCCCGAGGTCTTGTCTGTCGACTACGCCGGGCTGCCATCGTCGCCACTGTACGAGCTCGCGGCGCGCGATTACGGCGTGGTGAGTGCGCGCGTGGCTGGTGCTGGCGGCGCGGCTGGTGCTGGCGGCGCGGCTGGCGGCGAGGCTGGCGCGGGAGGCGAGTTCGCCGGAGCGCGAACGGGATCGGTATTCGGCGTGACCGTGCGCGGCGGCATCGACGGCGCCCGCGCCTTCGTAAACGGGCTGCGGGTGTTCTCGCGCATGACCGGCATCGGCGACACCCGCTCGATGGTGATCCACCCGCTTTCCTCTACCCACGCGACGTTCGCCCCCGAGATCAACGACCGGCTCGGCATCACGCCGGGGCTGCTGCGTCTTTCCATCGGGCTCGAGTCGGCGGCCGACCTCATCACCGATCTACGCACGGGCCTCGACGCGGCCGCACGAGTGTAGTGCTGACGCGGCCCCCGAGCGGTGTTGCGCTCGGATCCGCCACCGTGCACAGATCCGCCACCGCCGTCGGATCCGCCACCGCCGTCGGATCCACCACCGCGCGCGGTTCGCTCGCGCCCCGCGCCCTCCCCGAGCACAAACGGTCGGGAACCGGGTTCGCGCGGTCGGGCTGGCGGCGTCGCGTGATGGGAGCGTAGTTCCATGACCACAACAGCCCCCATTCCCGTCGTCGCCGCGACGACGCCGCCCGGCACCCGCATGCCCTACGGCGCGCTGATCGCACTCATGATGATGAGCTTTTTGCTTGTCACGAGCGAGTTTCTTCCGAACGGTGTGCTCACCGAGATGGCCGAGGGCCTCGGCATCACGACCGGGCAGGCCGGCCAGACCGTCAGCATGACCGCGCTCGCTGGGCTCATCGTCGCCACCACCGTGTCGAGCCTGTTCCCGCGCATCGACCGCCGGGCGCTGCTCATCTGGATGGCACTGCTCGGGGCGCTGTCGAACCTGATCGTTGCGGTCGCGCCGACGTTCTGGCTCATCCTCATCGCCCGCTTCATGCTCGGCGCGGCCCTCAGCACGTTCTGGGCGATGTCGATCAGTGCGGCATCGACGCTCGTCGGCCCGGCCAGGCTTGGGCGGGCGCTGATGTTCACCTCGGGTGGCGTCTCGCTCGCGACCGTCGCCGGCGTGCCCGTTGGCGTGCTGCTCTCAAACGCCTTCGACTGGCGCGTGGTGTTCGCTCTCATCGGAGTCGGCATGCTGTTGCTCGCCGTCGCCCTGCGCTTCTCGCTGCCGCGCATTCCTGCGACCCAGTCGGGTGGGTTCGCTGCGCTCGGCCGCGCGCTGCGTTCGACGGGGGTGGGGCTGGGGCTCGGCGGGCACGTGCTCGTCGTACTGGGGCATTTCGCCGCCTACACCTACATTCGCCTTGCGCTTGCGCGGGTCACCGACGCGACCGGCACCGCCATCAGCGCCTCCACCATCGTCACGCTACTCGTGCTGTTTGGGGTCGGCGGGCTTATCGGCAACTTCGTCATCGGTCTCATTGTTGACCGCACCTTCCGGGTGTTCGCCGTGGTGTCTCCGCTCATCATCGGCGCAGCCGTGCTGACCGTGCTCGCGGCGCCCGGAGCCCTGTGGGCAGTCGCAATCGCGGTCACCGTGTGGGGCTTCTTCTTCGCGTCATGGCTGCTGGTCGTGAATACGTGGGCGGGCAACCGGCTCCCTGACGAGCTCGAGGCCGGCGGGAGCCTCGTGGTCGTCGGTTTTCAGGCCGCGATCTTTCTCGCGGCCGCTGGTGGCGGGCTGCTCAGCGACGCCGCCGGAATCACCGCCGTCTACGCCGCTGCCCTCGTCGTGTTGGTCATCGGGTCGCTACTGTTCGGCCTCTCGCACCGGGCGCGGGCCTAGGCGCCGGGCGGGCCCGGGCCCGGGCGTGGCCCCGGCCCCGGGCACGGCGCGGGCGCGGCCCCGGCCCCGGGCCCGGGCGGGCAAGTCG
>NZ_BAAAKZ010000014.1:0-25468 GCF_039528015.1 Leucobacter albus
TCACGCGCAACTCCAGGCCCGCAGCATTCCTGCCACCACCCGAACCAGACCAGTCCAGCCCCGAAGAGCCACACACCGCTGGGGTGAAGATGAATCCCATTTTCCCTACCCGCTTTACAAACCAAACCGCGGTTCAAGTGGGGGTGTTGTGTGAGAGATTCTCGCCGCCTGCGCTTTACCGCGCCGGCCAACAGATGAAAACATTACGCGGAATCGGGCAGACACACAAATCCGTGCGACCCACAAGAAGCCGACCCCAATGCTGGCAACGAAGCACCCCGCCCACCGGGCGTGTCCCACACGGCGACGCGTCGGTTCGGCAACCCGGCAACCCGGCTGCGCCGACGCGCGGCCGCGGCACCCGAATGTCTCCTCCCGGCCGCTCGCCCCGACCGCAGAAACGCAAAACGGCCCGGAGCAGATGTCTCCATCTGACCCGGGCCGTTTGATCTGAGCCGCCTATCGGATTTGAACCGATGACCTGTTCTTTACGAGGGAACTGCTCTACCCCTGAGCTAAGGCGGCCTGTGAAGAACGTTCGTCCTACACCAGCGAAAACTCTAGCACGAAAGCGCTCCCCGTTTCGCACACCCCCACCGTCGGGCCGCAACACGCCCCGGCACTGCCCAGCCCTAGCTGCACGTCACACCAGACTTCGGAACCTCACTGGCAATGAAGTACTGCTCGACGATGCCGTTGACGCACGAATTCTTGCCGTACGCGGTGTGCCCCTCACCCTCAAAGGTCACGAGCACCCCGCTCTCGAGCTGCCCCGCGAGCGACTCCGCCCACTTGTAGGGCGTGGCCGGGTCGCCGGTCGTGCCGATCACGAGAATCGGATCCGCTCCGGCGGCACGAACAGGTGCCCGCTCCGCTGCGCCCTTCACCGGCCAGCCGGCGCACGACACATCGCCGTAGCCCTGAAACTTACCGATCGTCGGCGCGAGTTCGGCGAGCTCCGCGGCCTCCGTGCGCATGCGCTCGGCCTCGATCGCGTTCGGGTAGTCGAGGCAGTTGATGGCTTGGAAGGCCTCGGTCGAGTTGTCGAGGTACTGGCCGTCCATGCGCGAGTAGTACGAATCGGCGAGCGCGAACGCGACATCGGCCTCACCAGCGGCAACCGTCTCGAACAGCGTGTTCAAGTAGCCCCAGTTCGACTCGGAATACAGGGGCGTGATGATCGCAGTGAGCAGCGTCGACGCGGTGAGCGTGCGGCCGTCAGTGCCCGTGAGCTCGGCCTCTTTCACGTCGTCGAGCAGCGCGCCGATCTGCGCCATCGCGTCGTCGACGCTGCCGCTGAGCGGGCAGTCTTGCGCGCCGAGGCACGCGGTCACGTAGGTGCGCAGCGCGGCCTCGAAGCCGAGTGTCTGCTCGCGAATCACGTCGGCCTCGCTCGCGGTCGGGTCGAGCACCCCGTCGAGCACGAGCCGGCCTACCTGCGCGGGGAACATTTCTGCGTAGCGCGCCCCGATGTGCGTGCCGTACGAGTAGCCGAGGTAGTTCAGCTTCGCGTCGCCGACGATCTGACGCAGCATATCGAGGTCGCGCACCGTCGACACCGTGTCGACGTGCCCGAGCAGCTCGCCGGTCTGCTCGAGGCAGGCCTCGCCGAACTGCCGCGAGGCGTCGACGCCCTCGGCGATCCACTCGTCACTGCCGCGCTTCGCCGCGCTGTCGCTCGCCCCGAACAGATACTCGTCCATGCCGGCCGCGTCGAGGCACGTCACGGGGGTCGAGGCACCGACCCCGCGCGGATCCCACCCGATCACGTCGAACTCCCGCTGCAGCGGCTCGCCGACCGCGTAGTCGATCGAGTCGCGCACGTAGCTGGCGCCAGACGCACCCGGCCCGCCGGGGTTCACGAACAGCGTGCCGAGCGGCGTGCCGCCCGTCGCCGGCTGCTTCACCAGGCGCAGCTGAATCGTGTCGCCTTCGAGCTCGTCCCAGTTCAGCGGGGCGTGCACGTCAGCGCACTGAAAACCATCGCCGCAGTCTGCCCACTTCGGCGTCTGCTCGCCGAACGCGCCGCCGACGGGCTGCGCCGGCAGCTCAAGCTCGACCTCGGTCGGGCGCGCGTTGCCCGGCTGAAACAGCTGCCACACACCCGTGAGCGACACCACGAGCCCGATGATAACGAGCACCACGCCTACGACGAGCACCCACCGCTTCCACGGCTTGCGCCTGATCGGCTCGGCGTCATCGCCGGCGGGGTACTCGTACAGCTCGGGAGCGCTCACGAGGCAAGCACCCGGTTGTCGGCCATCACAATCCGCGCGAACAGCGCCTCGAGCACGAGCCCCGGAGTGATCGCGCGGGCGAGCCGCTCGCGCGCCTCTTCGACAGCCGAGACGACCGCGAGCGCCTGCTCAGGCGACCAGCGCTCGGCGAGGTCGCGAATGGCGGCCCCCGATTCGGCGTTCACGAGCTCTGGGTCTGCCTCGAGCGTTGTGAGCAGCACGTCGCGGTACAGCGACAAGAGGTCGGTGAGAATGCGGTCGATGCCGTCGCGCAAGCTGCGCTTGCGGCGGCGATCCTGGTCTTCTTCGAGCGCCTTCATCTGCGAGCGCAGCTTCGGGGGGATGGCGGCCCCCGGCGCGAGCCCGAGGTTGCGCATCGCGTCGGCGCGCTCGGAGGCGTCGAGCTGCTCGGTGAGCGCGTCGGCGTCGGCCTGCGCGATCGCGACAAGCGAGGCGGCGACCGCCATGGCATCTCCGAGCGTGTGCGCGGTGAGCGCGCCCGTGATCGAGCGCTCACGGCGGCTCATCGCCTCGGCGTCTGTCGCGAGCCTGCGGGCCATGCCGATGTGGCTCTGCGCGAGCCTCGCCGCGCGCTCGGCGAGCGGTGCGTCGATGCCGTCGCGCTCGACGAGCAGCCGCGCAACGTCTTCGACGCTCGGCGTCACGAGGCGCACGGAGCGCGTGCGCGAGCGGATCGTCGGCAACAGGTCTGCCTCGCTCGGCGCGCACAGCACCCAGATGGTGCGCTCGGGCGGCTCCTCGATCGCCTTCAAGAGCACGTTCGAGGTGTGCTCTGTCATGCGATCCGCATCTTCGATCACGATGACCCGGTAGCGCCCCTCGCTCGGCGCGTAGTGCGCGGTCGTCACGATCTCGCGCGCGCTATCGATGCGGATCACCGCGGCCTGCGTTGTCAACGCCGCAAAATCGGGGTGTGTGCGCCCACGCACCTGGGCGTACACGCGCTCGCGATCCGCCTCCTCGCGTGCGATCAGCGCGGCGGCGAACCGGTACGCAAGATTCGACCGGCCGGAGCCGGGCGGCCCCGTGATCAGCCAGGCGTGAGCTGGCCCGCCGTCGGGGCCGGCCGCGCGCGACAGCGCCTCGACCGCCGCTGGCTGGCCAACTATTTCCGCCCAGAAACTCATGCCGTAAGGCTATCGGGTGCCGCTGACACGCAGGCTGCGAATCCTGCCCAGGCCTTCCCGCTCGCCGCGCACGCCGGCCTCGCACCGCCGCACCCGCGCACAATAGGCGATCAGCCCAACACAGCCCCGAATCACCCGATCCCGGCCCCGTTACGGCAGATCACCACGGTTTACGCGGTTCTCACCCGCTCCCTCCGGCAAAGCTCGCCCGAAACCGCTCCCACGCCAGGGCAGGGTCACTCAGCGACGTGCGCTCCTCCGGGTGGGCGCGAAAATAGTTGACCACCGCAGCCACGACCGCAGGGTCTGATCCGCACCCACGCGCGCGCATCACAGCCCACTCAGTTCCAGTGCTGTCGCACACAGCGACCCCGGGGCCCAACCGCGCATCGAGCCGCACCTCTGCGCCGCGCAGGTGACGCCAAGACAGCTCCCGCACGCTGCCCTCCCAGGCCAGAATCACGCCGCGCTCGGTGAGCGTCACGCCAGCGGGCCGGCGCAGCAACTGAGCCACGAGGCGCACAAGAAACCCGAGTGCAACAAGGGCGATGACGAGCACCGCATAGGCCGTGAGCGGCACTTCGCTCTCGGCTAGAGCAGACTCTCCCGTCTGAGCTCCACCCGCAATCACCCAGGCTGCGAGCCCTCCCCAAACCACAAGGAGCGAAAACACCCCAAGCGTGAGGGCAGGTTCGCGCCACCGTGGCGCGAACCGAAGCGCTGAAGCGCCCGGCGCAATACGAACGGCACCGGGAACAAAATGATCCCGCATTGTAGTCACGTGCAGCAGCGACGCGGCGAGCATTGTCAGCAAGATCCCGTAGCTTCCCCGCTCCCACGGCTCGGCAGCGGCGCGCCACAACAACGCAAGCAGTACGACACCAGCAGCCCCCGCGACACCAGCCACTCCACGAACCACCACCCCCGGCCACGGAGCGGTTGCTAGCTGCGGTTCTCCCGGCCGGTCACCAAATGTGACAGGCGACTGCGGCACCCCTGCCCGAAGCACCGGCGTCATCCCTGCTTTGGCGTATTCGCTGAAAGCGCGCCGGGGTTCGTGAACCAGTCTTCAATACCCTCACGCACGCCGAGTGGGATCGCCGGAGCGTACGCGCCATTGTCGTTATCCCACAGTCCCTTGCCGACTCCGCTACCGGCCAGACCTCCAAGGAGGCCACCCACGATGCTGCCCGGGAGCCCAGCGACCCTCGCTCCGATCGAAAACCCTGTGCGTGCCCCAACGTAGCCGCCTCCTAGCCCGGAGGCGATGTTGCCCCAGGATTCACCCGCACTCACTTCTTGCCACGTTGCCGTGACAACCCCAGCGGCTCCAAGCCCGTTTAGGACCGTCCCCGCTTTTGACCAGTTCACTATCGACTGTTCGACCTGCTGGAGTCCGCGAGTCAATCGTCGGCCCGACACTGCGTCCTCGCCTTGTTTGACGGCAAAGTTGTTGTCTCGCAAATCCTGCATGAATCGACTGTGCGCCTCGCTGAGATGCGCGCTGCGCTCGTGCAATCGCTCCAGCTTGGCGTCGACTCCGTGCTGTGCACCCGCCATAGCTTCGGTGAAGAGGGTGGGCTCGTTCATCTTGAAATGCTCGAGCAGACGCGACAGCCCAGACGCGGCTGGCGCCTCATTGAACAGCCGCCCGAAGTGCTCCGCGATCCACAGCTTGTTCTCACCGTGCCAGTTGCCAACGCGCTCTGCGATCTCGTCAAATAGCGCGAATACGCTGCCTGCCCCCGGAACGATTTGCTCGGGCCCCACGATGTCGGTGGTTGCGCATGGTGCGCTCGCATCATTGGGATCTCGCCTCGTCGGCGCAAGGATGTATTCGCCCTGGACAACGAGCCCGTAGCGAGATGCCGTGTCGGCATAACCCTCAAAGAGGCCCTTGCCACGTTTCAGCTTCCACGCGTACGCGCGAATGACTTCCCCTACCTTCGCCACATAGTTCGAGACCGAGCTCTCGATATCAGCCCGCAGCTCTTGCGAGGCCTCAAAGAATGCATCTGCGGCAGCGCCGCCCCACGAGGGCTCGAAGTTCACCTCGTTCACGCGCAGGCGCTCTTCACAGTCCCGCAGTTCGCTCAGCAGATCCTTATCAAGAGCATCGGCGAGCGATTCAAGCGCAACATGATCACCGGGAATTCGAAGGTGAATAGGCGCGCCGCTCATGCGCCGAACGCTTTCTTCTCGAAGTCTTTCAGCGCGTCAGCGACGTCTCGATCGTGAGCCGCAAGGTCGTTGAGCGCATCTCGGGCAACCGAATACAAAACACGCAGCGCATCGGATGCTGCTGCCGAGCTCTCGAGCGCCGCGGTGAGAACAAACTGTAACTCGCGCACTGCCTCTCCTGCGTCGACACCCTCAGGGATACCTGCAACTGCCGCGTCGAGCACATCAAACTTCATAAGGTGAGCCTGCAACAAGGCATGAGCCGGAGCATAATCAACGTGCACCCGAGTCATACGAGCCGCCCGTCGCGACGAAGCTGAGATGGGACCTCGACATCAAATCCGACAGTATCAAACGGCTGCTCGTCCCGAATGGTCTCCAAGCCCTCCAAAGGCACAACAGCCCATGGCTGCCGCCAGCCACACGCGTCAAGTAGCCGGTCCAACGCGGTGAAAGCGAGGAGAGCCGCTCGGCCGTCAGATAGCTCGCGAACTTCCGCTAGCCGGAGCCCGTCTTCGGTTTCGCGGGTGGGGAGGTACAGATACGGCGGAACAACTCGATGGTCTCCCAGGTCGGCCCGTGCCGATCTCGGAGCCCCAATAAGGGGTCGCAATGGTTGGAGGCCAACTCGCTTCTCAGCCACTGAAGAGATCCTCTCGGTTTCCCTGCCGCACGTACGTTACAGCACCCAACGTACAACACATACGACCTTCGCAGCTATCGCATGCAGATGCTGCCCTTCCCCGTGCAAAAGCCAGCTGAACGCGCACCTCACCCACCCAGATCCACAAACGCGGCCTCGCCTGGCACGACCCGCGCCCCGCCGGCGCTGAGCTTTGCGGCGAGCGCCGCGAGCGCCACAACTTCCTCTTCGGCGACCGCGAAGTGCTGCGCGACGACGTCGCTGTACTCGGCCGCGCCGACTGCGTAGCCGCGCCTGCGCGCCTCTGCCTCAATCTGCGCGGCGGCCTCGTAGCTCGAGGTGACAGTGACCTCGCGTCTGAGGACGATCTCGCGCGCGGCATCAATGCGGATCACCGCCTGCGTAGTGAGCGCCGCGAAATCAGGGTAGGTGCGGCCACGCACCTGAGCGTAGACCGATCGCGATCCGCCTCCTCGCGCGCAATGAGCGCCGCCGCGAAACGGTACGCGAGGTTCGAACGCCCCAACCCCGGAGGGCCAGTAATGAGCCGCGCGTGCGAGGGCGCACCATCTTGCGCTGCGGCACGCGAGAGCGCCTCAACCGCTGCTGGCTGCCCGATAACTTCCACCCAAAAGCTCATACCGGGTGCCGCTGACGTTAGGCCTGGACGTCGCCGGCGCCCGGCGCGAAGCTCCCGCGGAACCGTTCCCACGCGAGCTCCGGCTGCGACAACAGCGCGCGATCGGCAGGGTGGTCGCGAAAGTGGTTCACGAACGCGGCGAGCACCGCAGGGTCGGAACCCGTGACACTCGTGAGCACGTTGATGTCGTTGCGGGCACCGTGTCCCAGTACCCACAGCGTCGGGCCGAACATTTTCCCCTCGCCGCTACCCGCGGAGAGCATGTCGTCCCAGGCCACGCGCTGCACTGTGCCGTTCCACGCGGCAACAACGCCAAGATGATCCACCGTGAGCCCGCGGGCCACGCGGCGAGCGCGCACAGCGGTGCGCACCAAGATCACCGCGCACAGTGCCCCGAACAGCGGCAGCGCGTATGACCGGAAGCTGATGGCCGAAATGCCCGTGGTCGGATCGACGGCGATGGCCATGCTCCACAGCATCAACAGGATCGCTGCCCCAAGCAGCACGAAGACGAGCGACGCGCACACCAGCAGTCGTTGTCCCAGAGGGCGAGCGACGAAGCGAACAACATTTGGGTCAGCTGCGATACGGGCCGCCCCAGAAGTAAACGCGACGGGCTCAACGAACCACAGCGCACCGATTGCAATCGCTCCGAGCCCTGCGGCCGTAAACTCCGCGTATTCCCACGGATACCTGGCCCACACCAGCAGTCCAGCCGCTGCGGCCACGAGCACCACGCTCACGGCGCGATACAGCACCACCAAGTCGCGGCCCGGCCACTGCGGGGTAGCGATGGTCGGTTCGCCCGGCCTGTCTCCGATGCCAACGACTTCAGTTGTCTGCGTCATATCGAGCACCCTGCGCCGCCCCTTTCTGACTGTTCACAGTCCAGTCGCGCTACAGGTCAACGTAGACCGCCTCGCCCAGTGACACGGTGGCCCCGCCCGCGCTGAGTTCTGCGGCGAGTGCCGTGAGGGCCGGGATCTCTGGCTCAGCCACCCCAAAGCGCTGCAGTACTGCGGCACCGTAGTCTGCCGCACCGATCGCGTAGCCGCGGCGCCGCGCTTCGGCCTCGATCTGGGCTGCGACTTCGTAGCTTGACTCGACTGACACCTCGGCGCGCAGCCCTCGTCGCACGCGTTCGGCCTCGAGCACCGCCCCGGCTACCGACGCGCGGTAGGCCCGCGTGAGCCCCCCTGCGCCGAGCAGCACGCCGCCGAAGTATCGGGTTACGACCGCGACGACGTCGCTCAGCCCGGCAGACACGAGCGCGTCGAGCATCGGGGCGCCGGCGGTGCCACTCGGCTCGCCGTCGTCGTTCGAGCGCTGCACCCGCGAGTCAGGGCCGATCACGAACGCCGAGCAGTGGTGTCTCGCCCGCGGGTGTTCTGCGCGCACGGTCGCGATGACATCGCGCGCGGCGTCTTCTGAGCCGACCCGCTCGAGTCGCGTAAGAAACCGGGAGCGCGAGATCTCGATCTCGGTCTCCACCCGCCCCGCGATCGTCTCGTACTCGGCTGCCATGCTCCTATGGTGTCATGCCCAGCGCGCCGCGTTACGATCAAGGGGTGAGTAGCGTGCGTGTGGATAGTTGGGTGTGGGCCGTCAGGCTCGCGAAGACCCGCAGTCAGGCGACGGCGGCGTGCCGCGCCGGTCACGTGCGCGTGAACGACGCCCCGGCGAAGGCCTCGCAACCCGTGCGGATCGGCGACATCGTACGCACCCGCCTCCACAGCATCGAGCGGGTCTACCGCGTCACGGGCCTCGCGACCAGGCGCGGCAGCGCGACCGAGGCCGCGGCGCACTTCGAAGACCTCACCCCGCCGCCCCCACCCCGCGTCGAGCGCCCGATGACGGTGTACCGCGACCCAGGCGCCGGCCGCCCGACCAAGCGCGATCGGCGCGAACTCGAGAAGCTGCGCGGGCGCGATCAGCAGGCGTTCGACGGCCGCGACCTCCCGGGCGCTGAGTGAGCGCCGGCGCTTCGGCTGCGCTGCCAGCCGCTTCGAGCACCCCGCCGGCTGAGCCCGCAGCACCGGCCTTCGCGCCCGCAGCGCAGCAGCCACCAGCGCACCTCACCGTGCTCGCCGAGCCGCAGTGGCGCGCCCTCGCCGAGGCGCACGAGGCCCGCGCAGACGCGCTCACCGCCGCGCACCGCGAGCGCCGGCTGCGTGGCCAGCAGCACCCCATCGAAGACTTCCTGTTCACCTACTATCCGTTCAAGCCAGCCGAGCTGCGCAGGTGGCACCCGGGCGCGGGCGTCGCGCTCGCCGGCGCGGTGGATCGTGCCTCGTGGCGCTACTACGCCACTGCCGCAGCCACTGCTGCCACCGACACAGCAACCGTCGATCTCCCCGCCTTCTTCGCCAAGCGCGGCCAGACAGTCGACTACGTCGAGCAGCTCCTCACCGCGACCCTCGCCCACACCCCGCAGTTCGGCTGTTTTGGGTTGCACGAGTGGGCGATGGTGTACCGACTCACGCCTGAGCAGATCCGCCACACGCGGCTCCCGCTGCGCATCGGCCACGACGCAACCGACGCCGTGGTCGAGTCGCACACCATTGGCTGCAGCCACTTCGACGCGTACCGGTTCTTCACGCCGGCCGCGGCTCCGCTGAACCGGCTCTCGCCGACCCGCGAGACCCAGCCCGAGATGGAGCAGTCGGGCTGCCTGCACGCCGGCATGGACATCTATAAGTGGGTGACGAAGCTCGGGCCGATCATCCCTGGCGAGCTGCTGCTTGATGCCTTCGAGTTTGCGCGCGACATTCGCTTCGTCGACATGCAGGCCTCACCGTACGATGTCGCGGGCTTCGTCGATCACGCGGGCACGCCGCTCACGGCGATCGCCATCGAGACCCCCGCCGGCAAGCAGGAATATGTGCGCCGGCAGCGGGAGTTCGCCGCACGGGGCAACCGACTGCGCGAGCGCGTGCTTGCGGCGATCGCCGTCGCGCGGGCGGGCATCGCCACCGGGTGACAATCGTGCGCGCCGGTGGTAGCGTGCGAGACATGGATGCCGCGCTGAAGCGTCAACGACTGGTCAGGGTTCTCACCTGGGCCGTGGCGCTCCTCGCGGTCGCGGCCTGGGCCGTGTCGCTCGCGCTCGAGGCGCCGTGGCGGCCGTGGTTTGCGGTCGCGCTGTGGTCAATCATTGGCGTCGGGCTTGTCGCGCGCGTGCTCCGCAGAAAGAAGCTCGCGCGGAGCAGGCTCGACGCCTTCGGTGGGCTCAACGAGATCTATCTCGGGCGCACCTACTCCCCCGACATCTCGGGCACCGCGGTCGACAGCGCGGAGATCGGCGCACGGCGCTCAGACGACCCGCCGCCGGTTTCCCCGCTCTCATAGCGACCCACGATCCACCGCCTCTACCGGGGCCACCCTTCCCGGCCCGGCCACCCGACCCCGCCACCCGGCCGGCGGTTAGTGCCGCGCGAGAATCGCCTCGTGGTCGGTGCCGGCAGGCAGCACCCCGTAGTCGATGCCGCGGTCTTCGCCCAGACGCGAGCCGATGAATGCCTCGGCGCTCGCAGACGGCGCGTAGCGCAGCATGAGCCCGGCCTGCAGCGCGATGCCCATCGTGCCGACGAGGCGCCTGGCCCCTGCCTGCGCGACATCGGGCGTCGCGCCCGCGATCTCGGCGAGCTCCCG
The DNA here is from genome assembly GCF_039528015.1 of Leucobacter albus. Lineage (NCBI taxonomy): Bacteria > Bacillati > Actinomycetota > Actinomycetes > Micrococcales > Microbacteriaceae > Leucobacter > Leucobacter albus. The sequence goes on from NZ_BAAAKZ010000014.1 coordinate 10,501, forward strand.
CTGCACCCTGGCACGCAGCGCGTCGTAGCGCGGGTCGGCACCGGCGGCGAGCGCGAGCTCAGCGTCGAACGCGGCGATGCTCTCGGGCTCGCGGGTGAGCGCGCGCAGCACGTCGAGGGCGATCACGTTGCCCGAGCCCTCCCAGATCGCACTCACCGGCTGCTCCCGGTAGCGCATCGCGAGCGGAAAGTCTTCGGTGTACCCATTACCGCCGAGGCACTCCATCGCCTCGTAGGCGTGCCCGGGGCCGCGCTTGCAAACCCTGTACTTCGCGACGGCGGTAGCGAGCCGCCTGAACGACTGCTCCTGCGCGCTCGCATCGTCTTCGTGGGCGGCGGCGAGGCGCATCGCCAGCAGGGTCGACGCCTCAGATTCGAGCGCGAGATCTGCCACAACGTTCGTCATCGCTGGTTGGTCGATGAGGGTGCGCCCGAAGGCCTTGCGGTGCCGCACGTGCCAGAGCGCCTCGGCGGCTGCCTGGCGCATGCCGGCCGCGGTGCCGATCACGCAGTCGAGCCTGGTGCGCGCGACCATTTCGATGATGGTGCGCACCCCGCGGCCGGCCTCACCGACCGGGAAGGCAACGGTGCCGTCGAGCTCGATCTCGCTTGAGGCGTTCGACTTGTTGCCGAGCTTGTTCTTCAGGCGCTGCACGCGAAACTCGTTGCGGGTGCCGTCTTCGAGCACGCGCGGCACGAAGAAGCAGCTGATGCGCCCCTCTGGGTCGTTCTCTTCGCGCGCGAGCACGAGAAAGGCGTCAGACATCGGCGCCGAGCAGAACCACTTGTGCCCGGTGAGCAGCGCCCCGCCCTCGACGCGCCTCGCTACGGTCTCGTTCACGCGAACGTCGGAGCCGCCCTGCTTCTCGGTCATCGCCATGCCCATGAGCACTCCGGGCTTCTCGCCCGGGGCGCGCAGGGTGCCGTCGTAGCCGGTGCCGAAGAGCCGCGGTAGCCACTTCTCGGCAAGCTCGGGCTGGTGCTGCAGCGCGGGCACAACCGCGTGCGTCATCGAGATGGGGCAGGCGTGGCCCGGTTCGATCTGTGCGAAGAGAGAGAATGTCGCCGCGCGCGCGACGTGCGCCCCGGGGCGCGGCGCCGACCACGCCGAGGTGTGCGCGCCCGCTGCAACAGCCGCCCCGATCACGCGGTGGTACGAGGGGTGGAAGCGCACCTCGTCGATGCGGTTGCCGCGGTGGTCGAAGCTCACGAGCTCGGGGGTTTCGGCGTTCGCTAGCCTGGCGTCCTCTTGAAACTCGGCCGTGCCGACGTGCTGGCCGGTCGCGGTGAGTTCGGCGTCAGCCCAGCCCGCGCCGAACGTTTCGACTGCCTCGCGCAGCACCTGGAAGGTGAGGTATTCGTTCACCTCGGTGCGCTCGGGCGGTTGGTTCTTCACGGTGTGGGTGCGCCCGACCGGTGCGGGGCGCAGGGCCGCGGTTTGCGGGGTCGCGGGGGGCGGATCGCCCAGGCTGTGTGCGGCCTTGGCTGGTGCAGCGGTTGTCGATGACATCGGTGTCTCCTTCGGTCGTGCTCGGTCTTGCTGGTTCTTGCTGGTTCTTGCTGGTTCGGTGTGGTTTGGTGTGGTTCGGTGTGCCGCTGGGGTCTTGCTGGGTTCGGTGCAGTTCTGCGGTGCTGCGGTGCTGCGGTGCTGTGGTTCTGTGGTGCTCTGGTTCTGCGGTTCTGCGGTTTTGTGGTTCTCTCGCGCTGTCAGCGAATAGGCGGTCTCGTGAGCTTGCGGCCTTGCGCCTAGCCGAGGTTCATCCCTGCGCCCGGCGGCTCAAATGTCGCAAACCCGGCGAGCCGCTGGCAGGCCGCAGCGAGGGTGTCGAGCACCGCTTCGGGCTCACTGGCCGGGCCCGGCATGAGCGGCCGAATGAAGGCCTCGCCGAGCGCACCGACGATCGCCGGGGCGAGCAGATCGAGCCGGTCGGCGACGAGCGAGCCCTCGCGCACGCCGTCGGAGAGAATCTCGGCCACCGTCTCGGTGTAGCCGCGCCTGAAGACGAGGCGCTCGCGTTCGACCCCGACGTCTGCCGCCTCGAACAGGAGCGCGCTCGCGAGGGTGCGGCCGCGCAGCGCGCGGGCGCCGAACACGCGCACGAGGGCGTCGAGTCGCTGCTGCGCTGGCGTGGCGAGCCGTGCCTCGGTACCGTAGCCGACGGCCGCGCGCACGGTGTCGAGCTCGATGCCGGCGGCCCGGTCGAAGATGGCCGCAGACAGCGCCGTCTTGTCGGGGAAGTAGGTGTAGACGGTGCCGGCCGACACGCCAGCGCGGTCAGCAACCCGCGCGATCGTCGCCGCGCCGAAGCCCTGCTCTGCAACGATCTCGTGCCCCGCGGCAACGAGAGCCTCGCTGCGGGCAAGCCGGTGCTGCTCGGTTCGCTCGGTGCTGCGGTACGCCATGCTGACCTGCTTCCTTGACAGTGCTCGACGGTGCAGGAGTGCTCGGTGCCCGACTGCCTCGACTGGCGGCGAGAAAAAACTCTCCCTTTCGCAAACAATTGAACCATGATTCAATTGTTTGCGAAAGAGGGGTCGCCCGAGACTCCCCGCCATACCCCCACGCAACACCGTCGTTGACCTAGGAGGATTCAATGGATCTCAGCAGCATGCTCGAAAGCACCGCACGAAAGTTTCCGCAGAAAGAGGCGCTCGTCGCGGGCGACCGCCGCTACACGTACACCGATCTCGTCGAGCACTCGCGCAGGGCCGCCGCCGTGTTCCGCGACGCGGGCCTCACGCGCGGCGCGTACGTGCCCGTCGTCACGCTCAACACCCCGGGCTTCGTCTTTGCGGCCTTCGGGCTCTGGCGCGCGGCGATGGCGCTCGCCCCGGTCAACCACAAGCTCACCGCCCCCGAGCTGCGCTTTCTCATCACGCACAGCGGCGCCGAGGTCGGCGTCGTCGACGCCACCCTGCTCGAAACGGCCCGCCAGGCGGCACCCGGTGTGCGCTGGCTCGTCACCGAGGCGGCAAGCTTCCCTGAAATCGAGGTCGATCCGCGCGACGACTTCGACGCGCTCCTCGCCGAGGCGACTCCGTGGGAAGGGGAGCCTGTGAGCGAAACCGAAACCGCCGAGCTGCTCTACACCTCTGGCACGACGAGCGACCCGAAGGGGTGCCTGCACTCGCATCGCGGCATCACCACCGTCGCCGCGTACTGCACCGCGAGCGCGGGCCTTCAAGCCTCAGACCGGTTTCTCATCGCGATGCCCATCTGGCACTCCTCCCCGCTCAACAACTGGTTCATGCCGATGATGTTTCTCGGCGGCACCGTCGTGCTGCTGCGCGAGTACCACCCGATCGAGTTCTTGCGGGTCATCGAGCAGGAGCGGGTCACCGCCTTCTTCGGCCCGGCGATCGCGTACCTCGCCCCACTGCAGGCGGCGAAGGCCGCGGGGCTCGATTGGGGCTCGTTCGATCTGTCGAGCGCGCGGCTGTGGCTCGCGGGCGGCGCCCCGATCGGCAAAGACACGATGCAAACGATGCGCGCCGCCTACCCCTCGGGCGGGTTCCAGCAGGTGTACGGCATGAGCGAAATGGGGCCCGTCGGCACGACCCTGCTGCCAGCCGACCAAGAGGTGAAGGCCGGCTCGATCGGCCACGCCGGCATGCCCGGGGTCGACCTGCGGGTCGTCACGCAAGACGGGCGCGACGCCCTTCCGGGCGAAACCGGCGAGATCTGGCTGCGTTCAGACACGAGAATGACGGGCTACCTTGGCAACCCCGAGGCCACCGCAAAGGCGTTCGAGGGCGACTGGTACAAGTCTGGCGACCTCGCCCGACTCGACGAAGACGGCTACCTGTTTATCGCCGACCGCATCAACGACATGATCATCACGGGAGGCGAGAACGTCTACACGCTCGAGGTCGAGAACGCCGCGCGCGAGCACCCCGCAGTCGCCGACGTCGCGATCGTCTCACGCCCCCACGCCGAGTGGGGCGAGACCGTCGTCGCGGTGGTCGTCGCGGCCGAGTCCGGCCCGCCGAGCATCGAGGAACTGCGGGAGTTCCTCGGGCAGCGACTTGCCCGATATAAGGTGCCGCGTGATGTTGTGACCGTTGACGCGCTTCCCCGAAACCCATCAGGGAAGGTACTGAAACACCGCCTCAGGGCGCTCGTGCGTGAGGGCGCGACGGCGTAGCGGATCGGGCGCAGCGGGTCAGGCGTATCACCGCGCTGGATCAGAAGAGCGTCGGGGCAGGCATGCCCGGGGTCGCATCCCACAAAGCGAGCCCCGCGCTCTCACCGGTGCTCGGCAGCTGCCGCGCCCCGCGCGCTCCGGCCGCCGCGACCGGCGGGTAGGGATCGCGCGAGCGCCGCCCGCCACCTGAAAACTCGAGGCCGTGCTTGCGAATGAGCGGACGAATGCGGGCAGCGAGCTCCAACCGATAGGCCTGCGTCGCCTTGCTCGCGGCCCCCGGGTAGAGCCGACGGTAGGCCGGCACGAGCTCAGGGCGCTCCCGCTCGAGCCAGGCGAAAAACCACGGCTTCACCGCCGAGCGCAGGTGCAGCGCCCCGTACATCACCGAGCGTGCCCCAGCCTCGCGAATATCGGTGAGCAGTGCGTCGAGGTGGGCGACGCCATCGGTGAGGTGCGGCAGCACCGGCATCACAAACACGTCGACCTCGAGCCCGGCGGCCCGGGCGGCGGCCACGGTGTCGAGCCTCGCGCGCGTCGTCGGGGTGCCGGGCTCGATCGATTGCTGCAGCGCGTGGTCACCCACCGCGATAGACATCGCGAGCTCGACGGGCACCCGCTGCTGGGCCTCGGCCAACAGCGGCAGGTCGCGCCGCAGCAGGGTGCCCTTCGTGAGAATCGAGATCGGGGTGCGTGCTGCGGCGAGCGCCTCGATGATACCCGGGAGCAGCGCGTACCGCCCCTCTGCCCGCTGGTAGGGGTCGGTGTTCGTGCCGAGAGCAACCATCTCACCCTGCCACGACGGTTTCGCGAGCTCGCGGGCCAGCACCTCGGCGACATTGAGCTTCACAACAATCTGCGAGTCGAAGTCTGCGCCAGCGTCGAAATCGAGGTACTGGTGCGACCCCCGCGCGAAACAGTACACACAGGCGTGCGAGCACCCGCGGTACGGGTTAATTGTCCACGAAAACGGCATCGCAGACCCCGCCGGCACCCGGTTCAGGGCACTCTTGGCGAGCACCTCGTGAAACACCATGCCAGCGAACTCGGGTGAGCGCGTCGTGCGCAGGTGCCCGGGCATCGCCGCGACCCCCGCAAGCTCCATGCCGGGCAGCGCCTGCTGGGCCGCGCTGCCGGGCGGCGCCTGGTGGGCAGCGCGGCCCGCCAACTGCTCACTCCACCTCATGAATTCATTCGAACATATGTTCGAATTAATTGCAAGCGCGGGCGCGCGAAAGCAGCGGCCCCGCACCAGCACCCGCTACCTGGGCGGCCGGCGCTTGCCGCGAATCGCCCGCAGCGCGGCGAGAATGGCAACAAGGTCGACGAGCTCCTGCATCCAGGCCCCAACAATCGCGGGCAGAAACCCGAAGGCTGCGATGAGCATGAGGGCGACGCTCACGGCGATGCCCATCCAGATGCTCTCGAGGGCGATGCGCACGGTGTCTTTGCCGATGCGCACCGCGGTGCCGACCCCGTCGATGCGATCGAAGCGGTTCACAACGTCGGCCGACTCGCTGGCCGCTGTCGACCCGCGCGCGCCCATCGCGAACCCGACATCGGCCGCGGCGAGCACCGGCGCATCATTCAGCCCGTCGCCGACCATCACGAGTGGGCGCGGCTGCATGGCGCCGACGATGCGCACCTTGTCGGCGGGGCTCGACTCGGGGTGCACCTCGTCGATGCCGGCCTGCGCCGCCATCGCGTTCGCGGTCGCGGCGACGTCTCCCGTGACCATCGCGAAGCGCTCGACGCCGAGCGTGCGCAGCTCGGCAAGCACCTCGGGCACCTCGGGGCGCAGCTCGTCGCGCATGATGAGCGTGCCCGCGAAGCGATCATCGAGGGCGACGTAGATCGCGAGCTCGCCCGCGCCGAGCTCGGCAGCCGTGAGCTCCTGCGCAACCTCGGCAACCCAGCTGGGCTTGCCGACGCGCACGGTGCCGGCCGCTGCGGCCCCCGCACCCCCAGCACCAACACCCCCGGCGAGCACCGCCTCAACCCCGTTCGTCGCGCTCTCCGCGGCGCTCTCGACCGGCAGCAGCGCGATGCCGCGCGCCTTCACCGCCTCGACAACGGCGCTCGCGAGCACGTGCGAGGAGTACACCTCGGCGCTCGCGGCGAGCTGCAGCACCTGCTCCTCAGTGAAGCCCTCGGCGGGGCGCACCGCGCGCGGTTCGGGCTTGCCGGTGGTGAGGGTGCCGGTCTTGTCGAATGCGGCAGATCGCACCTTCGCGAGCTGCTCGAGCGTGCCGCCGCCCTTCACGATGAGTCCCGCCTTCGCGGCGCGGCTCATGCCGCCGAGAAACGCGACGGGGGCGGCGATGAGCAGGGGGCACGGGGTCGCGACGACGAGCACCTCGGCGAAACGCACGGGGTCGCCGCTCGCGAACCAGGCAGTGCCGGCGATAACGAGCGCGACAATGGTGAAGGGAAGGGCGTAGCGATCGGCGATCCGCACCGTCTTCGCGCGGCTGCCCTGCGCCTGCTCGACGAGATCGACGATCTGCTGGTACTTGCTGTCTTTCGCGGTCGCGGCGGCGCGCATGGTCACCGCGGTGGATCCGTTCACCACACCACTCGCAACCCGCTCGTCGCGGGCCCGCAAGACTGGCAAGCTCTCGCCTGTGAGCGAAGACTCGTCGAACTCGGCGGAGTCGGAGAGCAGGATCGCGTCGACCGGCACCAGCTCGCCCGGGCGCACGAGCAGTTCGTCGCCAACGCGAACGTCGCTCACCGCGATGGTCACGGTGCGGTCGGCGCCGTCGGCCCCGTCTGGCTCGCCCGTCGGGGACGCCGCGCCCGCCGGGGTGCGGATCAGCCGGGTCGCCCGCTGCGGTGCGCGCTTGAGCAGCGCGGTGAGCTCCTGCTTCGACCGGTTCTCGGCGTAGTCTTCGAGCGCCTCGCCGCCCGTGATCATGAGCACGACGACGAGCGCCGCCCAATACTCGCCGACGCTCACGGCCGCGACGATCGCGATGACCGCGAGAATGTCGAGGCCCGCGTGCCCGCGCATGAGCTGGCGCACCATTTCGTAGGCCTGCCAGGCCGCGATGCACAGGGCGTAACCGCCGACGATCCACGGCACCGCACCGCGCGCCGGCGTCGCGAGCATGATGAGCCCGGCAACACCGACGACAACCGTAAGTAGCACGACCGGGTACGCCTTCGCGCCACGCACTATGAGCTTCATAGCTCTTATCTTGCTGGCCCACAGCAAGGTTGGCAATGGGCGGGGCGCGTTAGTGAGTGCGCTCCGCGGTCATTCACTGCTGAGCAGATGCTCAGAGAGCACACCAAGCGACACCAGCCGTTGCCACGACGCCCGCACGGCCTCGACGAGCGTGGCTCTCTGCCTCCCGCTCCGAAACCCATCGTCGTTTGATTCCCTGAGCACGAGCGTAGCCAACGCACCCAGCAGGCGCCCGTCGAGCTCCGCAATGCCAAACCGCTCCACAAGCGCGTTGCATATCTCCGTAGCCCAAAGCTCATGTTGGAGCGCCTCGACCGCCAGCAGCTCTCGGCTCGAATGGAGAATCCGATAGCGCTCAGGGTGCCAGTCGGTGAACTGCTCGAGCTGCCGCGCCATCACGATCGTCATCGCCACCGCGGCTTCGGCCGGGGAGCCCGCGTCGATATCAAGTACCTGTTGCCTTGCCGCGCTGAGCACCTCCGCCGACGCCGGAAATAGGATCGTCGATTTGTGCGGAAAGTGCCGAAAAAAGGTTCGCTCCGTCACGCCAACTTCCTCGGCGATGTCTTTCACGGTCACGGCGTCGTAGCCAAGTCGCGAGAACATGTCTATCGCGACTTCGAAAAGCTGAACCTTAGTTCTCGAGGCTTTTGACATAGCGAAACCTTATCTTGGAGCGCTGCCCCAATTGCCATATACAATTGCGGCCCGCTGGCGCCGGGTGCGCCCGGCTTCCCCGGCGCCGCTGCCTGCGGCAACCCGCCCCGGCTACTGCCCGCGGGGCACCAGCCGCTGCAGCTGGGTGACGTGCGCGGGCGTGAGCTCCTCGAGGCTCTTCACCTCGAGCAGCTTCATCGTGCGCACGATCTGGTCGGAGAGAATCGCGATCATGCGATCCACCCCCTCGCGCCCGCCCGCCATGAGGCCGTAGAGGTACGCGCGGCCGACGAGCGTGAACTTCGCTCCCAACGCGATCGACGCGACAATATCGGCGCCGTTCATGATGCCCGTGTCGATCGCGATATCGGTGTGGTGGCCGACCTCGCGCGCAACCTCGGGCAGCAGGTGGAACGGAATCGGGGCGCGGTCGAGCTGGCGCCCGCCATGGTTCGAGAGAATGATGCCGTCGACACCGAGGTCAACGAGCTTCTTCGAATCTTCGAGGTTTTGCACGCCCTTCACGACGAGCTTCCCGGGCCACATCGAGCGAATGACGTCGAGATCTTCGAACGAGATCGAGGGGTCCATCGCCGAGTCGAGGAGCTCGCCGACGGTGCCGCCGGTTGTGGAGAGCGAGGCGAACTCGAGCTTCGGGGTCGTGAGGAAATCCCACCACCACCACGGGCGCGGGATCGCGTTGGCGATCGTGCCGAGCGAGAGCTGCGGCGGAATCGAGAAGCCGTTGCGGGCGTCGCGCAGCCTGGCCCCGGCGACGGGGGTGTCGACCGTGAACATCAGCGTGTCAAAGCCCGCGGCAGCGGCACGCTCGACGAGCCCGTAGGAGATCTCGCGCTGCTTCATCACGTACAGCTGAAACCAGTTGCGGCCGTGCGGGTTCGTCGCCTTGACGTCTTCGATCGAGGTGGTGCCGAGCGTCGAGAGCGTGAACGGGATGCCGGCCGCAGCGGCGGCACCCGCGCCGGCGATCTCGCCCTCGGTCTGCATCAGGCGCGTGAAGCCCGTCGGCGCGATGCCGAACGGCATCGATGATTCGCCGCCGAAGATCTGCGCACGCGTGTCGACCTCGGAGACGTCTTTCAAGATCGACGGGTGAAACTCGATGTCTTCGAAGGCCTGGCGGGCCCGGCTCAGCGAGAGCTCTCCCTCGGCCGAGCCGTCGGTGTAATCAAACGCCGCCTTCGGCGTGCGCCGCTTCGCGATGCGCTGCAGATCGTAGATCGTGAGCGCGCCGTCGAGCCGACGCTTCTTGCCGTTGAACTCGGGCTTTTTGAACTGCATGAGATCGAGGATCTCGGCGGGGCGGGGAAACTGTCTCTGCACCATGTCGGGGCCTTCCTATCTGATTCTCGAGCCTAGATCTTGCCCGCTGCGCGCAGCTCTTCCCAGCCAGCGCCGCCCGGGAACACCCACCGGTCGCGCGACGCCTCGAGCATCTCGGCGCCCGTGCCCGGCAGCTTCGGGGCGACGTAGCTGCCGTTCTCGACCCTCGCGGGCTCGACGAAGTGCTCGTGCAGGTGGTCGACGAACTCGACGCGCTTCCACCCGATCTCGCCGGTGAGTGAGGCGTAGTCGAAGAACGAGTAGTGCTGCACGAGCTCGCAGAGCCCCACGCCGCCGGCGTGCGGGCAGACCGGCACGCCGAACTTCTTCGCCATGAGCAAGATCGCGAGGTTTTCGTTCACCCCGGCAACGCGGGTCGAGTCGAGCTGCAGCACATCGAGCGAACCGGCCTGGAGCATCTGCTTGAAGACGATGCGGTTCATCACGGCCTCGCCGGTCGCCACCTTGATGGGGGCGACCCCGCGGCGAATGTCTGCGTGGCCGAGGATATCGTCGGTGCTCGTCGGCTCCTCTATCCAAAACGGGTCAAACTCGGCGAGCGCGTTCGTCCACTCAATCGCCTCGTCGATCTCCCAGCGCTGGTTCGCGTCGATCGAGATGCGAATGTCGGGGCCGACGGCCTCGCGGGCGAGCCGCATGCGGTTGATGTCGTCTTCGAGGTTCGTGCCGACCTTGAGCTTGATCATGTCGTAGCCGGCCGCGACGGCCTCTTTCGAGAGCCGCACGAGTTTCTCGTCGGAGTACCCCAGCCAGCCGGGAGTGGTCGTGTAGGCGGGGTGGCCGTTGGCCGCGAGCTCGGCGACGCGCTCGGCCTTGCCCGCTTCGCCGGCGCGCAGCAGCTCGAGCGCCTCGTCGGGCGTGAGCGCGTTCTGAATGTGGGTGAAGTCGATCGCGCTGACAATCTCTTCGGGGCTCATCTCGACGAGCAGGCGCCAGAGCGGCTTTTGCTCGCGCTTGGCGCGAATATCCCACAGCGTGTTGATGACGGCACCCGCGGCCATGTGCGAGACGCCCTTCTCGGGGCCGAGCCAGCGCAGCTGCGAGTCGTGCACGAGGCGCTTCGCCGCATCGCCGAGGTTCATCACGAGCTCGTCGAGGTCGAGGCCGATGAGGCGCTGGCCGTAGCTTTCGATCGCCTTCGCGACGATCTCGTTGCCGCGGCCGGCGGTGAAGACGAGGCCGTGCCCCGTTTCGCCGTTGTCTGCCTCGAGCACGGCGTAGGCGGCGGAGTAGTCGGGGTCAACGTTGACCGCGTCGGAGCCGTCGAGTTCAAGCGAGGTCGGGAACCGCACGTCGTAGCTGCGAACCGAGGTGATAACTGCCATGGGTGTCTCTCTATCTCGACGGGGCGGTGCCCGGTGGCGATGGTGGATCGGGGCCAGCGCCGCCCTTACACGAGGCACGGCGGCGGGCACGGGCTCAATCATATACGACTTTGCAAGATCGTATATTTTTGGGTCGCGGTGATGGGGCGCCGACGGCTACGCTTAAGCGGTGCGGATCCACCGCGAATCACACCACCGACGACACACAGGGGGCACACCGATGGCAGCGGAAACCGTGGCCCCGAGCGCCGACCAGCACGCCTCGCAGTCGGTCTATGAGCAGATTCGCTCGCGCGTGCTGCGCGAGGAGATTCCGCCGAACGCGCGCATCAACATCGATGCGCTCGCGCGCGAGCTGCAGGTCTCGTCGACGCCCATTCGCGAGGCACTCAGGCAGCTGCAGGGCGACAACCTCGTCGTGCAGGAGCCCGGCCGCGGCTACCGCACGACGCCGATCTTGAACCCGACTCAGCTCAGGGAGCTGTTTGAGTTTCGGCTGCTCGTCGAGCCGTGGGCCGCGAAGATCGCCGCGCAAGACCGGCTGCAGAACCCGGCATACCGACTCGAGGCCGAAATCGCCGACATCACCGCGCTCGTCAGCAACCAATCTGACATTCGCTACGAGTTGATGGATCACGACATTCGCTTTCACGATGCGATTCTCGGCAGCACATCGAACGAGGTGCTGCGATCGGCCTATGCGCAGACCCACTGCCACCTGCACGCGTTTCGGCTGCACCCCGGCGAGCGCACCGGGGAGTTCACCGTGCAGGAGCACCGCGTGATTCACCGGGCGATTCGCGACCACGACCCAGAGGCTGCGGAGCAGGCGATGCGCGACCACCTCGCGGCGGCGTACCTGCGCTTCGAGGTGGCCCACAACATCAGCCGCGGCACGCCGGTGCTGCCAGGCGTGCACCCCGACCGGCCGGCCGCGGGCAACGCGCTGTCGCTGTAGGCACTGGCCCGCCCGGGGCCCGGCCCCCGGAGCCCGCCGCGCGCTAATCGTGGTGGAACACCTCGGGGAGCTCCGCCCACCAGTCGCCCGCTGCGCGCTCGGGCAGCGGGCGCTGCAGCGGCTGCTGCACGGCCCACCACCGCTGCGTCTCGGGGTCTTCGGCCATCTTCGCCATATCGGCCTCGTAGTCATCGCCCACATACTCGAAGTACGAGAACAGCAGCTCGCCGTGCCTGAAGATCGAGTAGTTGCGAATGTTGCTTCGCGTGATCTGCTCGAGCACGGTGGGCCACACCGCCGCGTGGTACCGCTCGTACTCCTCGCGGTGCTCTGCCGGTAGACCGATGACCTGTGCGATGCGCTGCATGCTGGCTCCTTTGCCTCTTCGTGTCTTCAATAATGCCCGAGGGGCCGCTGCCCGGGGGCCACCTTCGCGGCCGCCCAGGGCTACGCGAGCGGCCGCCCCGGGCTACGCAAGCGGCCGCAGCCGGAGGCCGTCCATGCCGCCGTCGATGGCGAGCGCCGTGCCCGTCGTCGAACCCGCGCGCGGGCTCGCGAGGTAGGCGACCGCCTCGGCGACCTCTTCGGGCTGCACGAGCCTGCCGTGCGGCTGGCGCTTCTCGAGCGCGGCGCGCTCGGCGGCGGGGTCGGCTGCCGAATCGAGCAGGCGCTGCACCCACGGCGTATCGGCCGTGCCAGGGTTCACGCAGTTCACCCGAATGCCCTCGCGCAGGTGGTCGGCCGCCATCTGCAGCGTCAGCGAGTACACGGCCCCCTTCGATGCGCCGTACAGCGCCCGGTCTGGGAGGCCGGCGGTCACCGCGATCGACGCGGTGTTCACGATCGCCGCTGCCGGCGACTTGCGCAGCCACGGCAGCGCCGCCCGAGACACGCGCACGAGCCCCACAACGTTGATGTTCAGCACGCGCAGCCACTCGGCATCATCGTTGGTCTCGATGGTGCCCTGCGCGCCGACGCCGGCGTTGTTGACGACGATGTCGATGCGACCGAAGTGCGCCGCGACCGCGGCGACGCCAGCGTTCACGCTCTCGGTGTCGGCGATGTCGACCCGCTGGGCGAAGGTGCCGGCCGGCACGCTATCGATGTTGATGTCGAGAATGGCGACATCGGCGCCACCGCTCGCGAGCCGCTCCACGATCGCGGCGCCGATGCCCGAGGCCCCGCCCGTGACAACCGCGACAAGCCCGTCAAATTCCTGTGCCATCAGCGGCCCTCCTCGTATGCGACAAACTCCTGGCGCTGCGCGCCGAGGCCCTCGATTGACAGCTCAACGACGTCTCCCGCCGAGAGGTAGGGGAAGCGGCCTGAGAGCGCGACGCCCTCTGGCGTGCCGGTGAGCACGAGGTCGCCCGGCTCGAGCACCATGTACTGGCTCAGCTCGTGCACGATGTGGGCGATGCTGAAGATCATGTCGCTCGTGCTCGAGTCTTGCCTGGCCTCGCCGTTCACCCAGCTCTGCAGGCGCACGTTCTGCGCGTCGACCTCGTCTGGCGTGACGAGCCACGGGCCCGTCGGCGAAAAGCCCGGGGCCGACTTGCCCTTGCCCCACTGGCCGCCCGAGATGTCGATCTGCCAGGCGCGCTCAGACAGGTCGTTCACGAGCACGAACCCGCCGATGTAGTCGGCAGCCGCCGCCACCGACTCGATGTAGCTCGCGCGCTTGCCGATGACGACGCCAAGCTCGACCTCCCAGTCGGTCTTCTCGCTGCCCTTTGGCACGACAACCGCGTCGTTCGGCCCGGCGAGCGTGTTCGGGAGCTTGTTGAAGATGACCATGTGCTCGGGCGGGGCCGAGCCCGATTCTGCCGCGTGCGCCGCGTAGTTCATGCCGACGCACACGAGCGCGCTCGGGCGCGCGATCGGGGCGCCGACACGCATTTCGGAGGCGCCCACAAGCTCAGGCAGCTCGCCCGCGTCGAGCAGCCGCTGCACCTCGGGGATGCCCGACTCGAGGAAGTGCCCGTCGATCTGCGACGTCACCGCGCGCAGATCGTAGCTCGCGCCATCGGTCACCAGCACGGGGATCTCGGCGCCAACGGGGCCAAGCTGTGCGAACTTCATTGAACACTCATTTCTCGCAAAGGTGGGATGTCTATTCCCAGACTACTCATTAAATGCCGAATGCGCCCAAAAATAAGCTAAACAAGCGAGGTTTACTCGTAAATATATGGGATCTATCGACCCGTCGCGGTGGCTACTCCGACACCGCCGGGCCCGCCACCGGGTTCGCCACCGAGGTCGCCTCCCGCAGCCAGCTCTCGACGCCAGCGATGTGCGTGGTCATGAGCGCGGCCGCGAGCTCGGCGTCGCCAGAGGCGATCGCCTTCGCGATGGCGCGGTGCTCCGAGATCGTGCGATCCTTCGCACCGTCTTGCGTGAGCGCGCGCCACACTCGCGCCCGCACCGTGTGCGCTGCGAGCGACTCCACGAGGCCCGAGAGGTAGCCGTTACCCAGCTCGGCAACAATCGCCCGGTGAAACTCCGAATCGTGCTGCACAAGCGCATCGTTGTCGGTGTGCTCGGTGACGCTCGAGACCTCACGCTCGAGCGCGGCGACCGCCTCGGCGGTCATCGACCGGGCCGCGCGGGCGGCGGCCTGCGGCTCGAGCATGCGCCGCACCTCGAACATCTCGAGCACGGAATCATCGCTGTGCAGGTCTGCGGCGAAGCTCAGCACTTCGAGCAGCAAATGCGGTTCGAGGCTCGTCACATAGGTGCCGTCGCCGCGCCGCACATCGAGCACCCGAATCACCTCGAGCGCCTTCACCGCCTCGCGCAGCGAGTTACGGGAGGCGCCGAGGAGCTCCCCGAGCTCCTTCTCCGGCGGAAGCCGGTCACCGGGCGAGAGCTCTCCCGTGCGAATCATGTCTTTGATCCGAAGGATCACATCATCAGTGACTGCCATGATTTGATCCTAAGCGATCCATCCAGACCGCCCGCGCCGGGGTTGCCATATTCATGTCGCGCAACGAAACGGCAAACGCCCCGGAAGCGAACAAGACAGGAGTCCTGTGGCTTCCGGGGCGTCGCGTGGGCAGTCTTGTGTTCGCGCTAGAGACGACGGCGCTTGCTCAACGCAAGCAATCCGACACCGAGAACAGCGAGCAGCGCGCTACCGGCAAGAGCCACGGCGAGGTCAGCGCCCGTTGCGGCGAGCGGGCCGGTCGTGTGTGGTTTGCTTACCGATGGCTTCGTTACGGGCGGCTCAGTTGTGGTGGGCGGGCCAGTCTTCTCGACGATCTTCACATCGAGTGTTGACGAGGCCTTCAAGCCGTTCTCGTCAGTCACGGTATACGGCTGCTGCGTCACCG
>NZ_BAAAKZ010000015.1:0-46847 GCF_039528015.1 Leucobacter albus
ATCGTCTCGGGCTGCAGCGTCGCGGTCTCATCAGGCTTAATCGTCACCGAATCAGCCTTCGCCTGCGGCTCCTCCACTGACATCGTGGCCTTACACGTTGCGGTACCGTTCGCCGGGGTAGTGACCGTCGCAGTCATGCCGTCGGCCGACATCTCCGGGGTTACGACCTCGCCGCCGACCGTACATTCCCACTTCACCGAGTACGCGCTCTCGGGAGTGTTACCGCCGGTCTTCTGGGCGGTAAAAGTGGTCTTTGCGCCGTCGGCTGGTGAGAGTATCTGCTGGATACCAGACTGAGACTCATCACCATTCGTCACCGCTGAACCGATCGTCTCTCCCGCCACCGAAGCGGTCACGGTGAATTCACCGTCTGAACCACCGGCCTGCACCACTTCCGCCTTAGCGTTGACCGTACTGAACACGATCGCGAAGGCTACGCCCTCACGCGACCGCGCATCGACGGCGTTACGGAACGTTGAGGAAATTGTCGTCGGCGCGTCTGCCGAAATCATCGTGATCCCGTACCCAGGAGCGCCGGCGGGCTTATCGCCCGACTTACAGGTCACCTCGGTTGTGCCGATTCCGGTGAACGAGTCGGTGCAGGCTGCCAACCAGCCAGCTGGCGTGACGTCCAAGTACTTCGCGAGTGGCTTATCAGAACGCCAAGTGATGCCCTCGTCGTTCCACGTGGACTCGGCGTCGGCGATAACGAGCGAGTAGCCACTCGTCACCGTCGAGTTCGTACGCGTGTCGGTGACGACAATGTTGTCGAGCGACACCGTATCGCGCTCACCGAAATCTACCGAGTACGACTCCTCGGGCAGCTCTTGGTACAGGGCGGGCTTGCCCGTCGTGCCGACGTAGTAGTCCTGCCCAGACTGATGCGCCCCGAGCACCGAGCCACCCCAGGTCGGCATTGCGACTGCCGAGACCCCGCTCGCCCCGTTGAGGCCTGTCTTCACGGTCGCGTCAAAGGTCATTTGATAGTTACCGAGGTTCACCGTCATAGCCTTGGTGATGCCAGCTGGGCTGGCTTCGATCTCAGCTTTGGCAATGCTGCCAAATTCGGCAAAGTCAATCCAGCAGAGCGCATCAGACTGCGGCCCACCGGTGCCGTAGCTACAGCCTTCGGTTGCGCCAGCCCCAGCGGGAGCTGCCATAGCAGGCGTTGCGATACCGGCCAGCGGTAGCGCCAAGAAAGAAGCCGCGATTACCGTCGGCAGTGTTTTCGTTCTCACATCATTCCTAGAAGTATGTTTGGCGGATACGTCTCAGGGGCAAGAACCGCGCACAGTATCCGCCCCCACGGATCGCATGAGCCCTGAACAGAGCCCACAAAATGTCATTGTGTGACATTTTGCAATGTCAGCCTATGACATTCTTTGTGCCATCGCTAGCAAACTGCCAAAACGAGGCGACTGTCGCGAAAGAGTACAACCCACGAGAGTGAGGAATCGCGCGAACGTCCACAAAACGGCACGCCAGAGGCTGCTCGGCGCTTGGCGTAACGGCATCACCAGCTCGCCGAGAAGCACGCGGGGCGGAAACGCCCGGCATGGGTCTCGAGGGCACCGGCGCGCGGTCTCACGCGACGTCGCAGGCTGCGCGACGAAGATTCAACTCGCAGCGGCGCCTACGCGTCGCGGGCGTCTGCCGCGAGCTGGGTGTGGTGCTGAATCACCTCAGCGACCACGAAGTTGAACCACTTCTCGGCGAATTCGGGGTCGAGGTGCGCGGCCTCGGCGAGGCTGCGCAGCCGCTCGATCTGCCGCGCCTCGCGCGCCGGGTCAGACGGCGGCATGGCGTGCTCTGCCTTGAGCTGGCCCACCTCCTGGGTGCACCGAAAGCGCTCAGCGAGCATGTGCACGAGCGCGGCATCGATGTTGTCGATGCTCGAGCGCAGCCGCCCGAGCCGCTCCTCAGGGGTGGGGCCAGTCATGTGCCTACCTCTCGTCTCAGCTCAGCAGATCGTGCAGCTCGACGACCTGCTCGCGCTCAGGGCCAACGCCGACTGCGGAGAACCTGGCGCCACTCATCGCTTCGAGCGCACGAATGTAGTCTTGCGCGTTCTTCGGCAGCTCCTCGAACGAACGGCAGCCGGTGATGTCTTCTTCCCAGCCTGGGAACTCCTGGTAGATCGGCTGCGCGTGGTGAAAGTCTGACTGGTTCACGGGCATCTCGTCGTGGCGCACCCCGTTCACGTCGTACGCGACGCAGACGGGGATCGACTTGATGCCCGAGAGCACGTCGAGCTTCGTGAGCACGAAGTCGGTGACGCCGTTGATGCGGGCAGCGTAGCGCGCCATCGGTGCGTCGTACCAGCCGCAGCGGCGCGCGCGCCCGGTTGTCACACCGAACTCGCCGCCCTTGGTCTGCAAGAACTCGCCCATCTCGTCGAACAGCTCGGTGGGGAACGGGCCGGCGCCAACGCGCGTCGTGTAGGCCTTGATCACCGCGATGATGCGGTCGATCTGATGCGGCGGCACGCCGGAGCCGGTCGAGGCGCCACCCGAGGTGGCGTTCGAGCTCGTCACGAACGGGTAGGTGCCGTGGTCGATGTCGAGCATCGTCGCCTGGCCCGCCTCGTACAGCACCGTCTTGTCGTCTTTCAGCGCGTTGTGCAGCAGCAGCCCGGTGTCGCACACCATCGGCTCGAGCAGCTCGCGGTAGCCGAGCAGGTCGTTCACGACCTCGTCGGCGTCGATCGCACGGCGGTTGTAGATCTTGACGAGCACCTGGTTCTTGAACTCGAGCGCCGCCTCGACCTTCTGGCGCAGAATACCCTCGTCGAAGATGTCTTGAATGCGAATGCCGACGCGGTTGATCTTGTCTGCGTAGGCGGGCCCGATGCCGCGGCCGGTCGTGCCGATCTGACGCTTGCCGAGAAAGCGCTCGGTGACCTTGTCGAGGGTGCGGTGGTACTCGGTGATGACGTGGGCGTTCGCACTCACCTTCAGCTTCGAGACGTCGACGCCGCGCTCCTTGAGCGCGTCGAGTTCGAGCTTAAGCACCGCGAGGTCGACGACCACGCCGTTCGCGATGACGGGCACGACACCGGGAGTGAGAATGCCCGACGGCAGCAGGTGCAACGCGTATTTCTGGTCGCCAATAACGACCGTGTGACCGGCGTTGTTGCCGCCGTTGAACTTCACGACGTAGTCAACTCGGCTCCCGAGCAGGTCGGTCGCCCGACCCTTTCCCTCATCGCCCCATTGGGCACCGGTGATCAGTACAGCGGGCATCTCAGCCCCTTCCTTCGCACTAGGCAGATACTGAGCCAGTCTAGCGGAGCGGCGCTTGCCATGCCCCGGGCCGCACAAAACCGCGCCCCGCTGCCCTGGGCGGGCTGCGGGGCGCGGCGCTGTGAGCGGCGTGTGAATCGCCGCCTGGCTTGTTAGGCCTCCGCGATGTGCGAGTGCAAGAACCAGCGATCTTTGTCGAGTTGCTGCGCAATCGCAATCGCGATGTCTTGGCTCACGGGGTCGATGTCTTCGAGCCCCTCGATCGCCGCGTAAATCGTCACGAGCGTGGCGTCGAGCTGCGCGACCATCTCGCGCACGGTGACGTCAGACTGCTGAAACCCGGGCGAGAGCTCCGGGGTCGTCGTGCGCGCGGCGACGGTCGAGACGCGCGCGTCGACCGGCAGGCCGAGCGCCACGATCCGCTCGGCGACCTCGTCGGCACCCGCCTGCGCGTTTGCCACGACGGTATCGAGAAACTCGTGCACGCCGATGAAGTTTGCGCCGCGCACGTGCCAGTGCGCCTGCTTCGCGTTCACGTGGAGCGCGACGAGGTCTTGCACCACGGGGCTGAGGTACTGGGCGACCCCACTCGGGCGATTCATGTCTCCCTGCGCGGCCGGGATGCGGGCTTGTTGCATAGTCATACTGGGCTTCCCTTCTCTCGGGAGCGCCCGTTCGTGCCGGGCACTCGGTGACCCCAGGCTACGCCGTTCAGCTGGGTATAGCACTAGCAGTTAGTCAAGTGTTCGCCACGAGCGAGCTAGGCTGGCCTCGCAGGCCACGTGCTGTTCACCTCGATTGGAGTGCCATGCCAGACAAACGCATCGTCTTTGGCGGCGCATCAGGGTTTCTCGGGTCTCGGCTGCGCGCCGAGTTTGAGGGCGATGGGTGGCAAGTGGCCACGATTGGGCGCAGCGGGGCCGACGCGACCTGGGGCGACACCGCCACCATTCTTCGCCTCGTCGACGGGGCCGACGCGGTGATCGGGCTCGCGGGCAAGAGCGTCGACTGCCGCTACACCGACGAGAACCGCGACGAGATTCTCCGCTCGCGCGTCGACACCACCCGCGCGCTCGCGGCGGCGATTGCGGCGAGCGAGCGCCCACCCGCGGTCTGGCTCAACGCGAGCACGGCGACGATCTACAGGCACGCGATGGATCGCCCCCAGACCGAGGCGAGCGGGGAGCTCGGCAGCGGGTTCTCCGTCGACATCGCCCGAAATTGGGAGCGCGAGTTCTTTGAGCCAGAGCTCCCCGGCACGCGCAGGGTGGCGTTGCGGATCGCAATTACCCTCGGCGACGGCCCGGCAACGAACATGCTGTTCAGGCTCGCGCGGCTCGGTCTCGGCGGGCCACAATTCGACGGCCCGTGGTTTGCGCACCGCCGCTACCGCGGCATCGGCCCAGACCCCAGCGAGCCGGCCGGCAAGGGGTGGCACCGCACGCGCGGCAGGCAGCGCTTCAGCTGGGTGCACATCGACGACGTGGTTGGAGCCGTGCGCTTCGCGCTCGGGAACGAGTCGCTCACCGGCCCGGTGAACGTCGTCTCCCCCGGCGCGAGCGATAACCGCACCGTGATGCGCACGCTGCGCCGAATTGTCGGGGCGCGGATCGGGTTGCCCGCGTTTCGCTGGATGCTCGAACCGGCAACGTGGGTGCTGCGCACCGAATCGGAGATGGTGCTCAAGAGCCGCTGGGTCGCACCCGAGACGCTCGTCGCAGCCGGCTACGAGTTTCGCTGGCCAGAGCTCGAGCCTGCGCTGCGCGACGTGAACGCCTCGCGAGCGCATGGCCGCGGCTTAGGCCGCGCCAAGGGGTAGCGCCCGGCCCGCTGGAGCCGGCAGGCGGAGGCGCTCGCGCGGGCGCGGCAGCCGGGCGCGGCGCGTTCGCGGGAGATTCCCGATACGGTGGATCCGTGCAAGCCCGTCGCAAGTACCCGAAGACGCGATCCGCCGCCGCGAGCGCCCGCTACGCCAAGCGGCGGAAGAGCAGGCTCGCACGCGTCGACAACGACCTCACCGACGCCGAGTGGCACAGCCTGCTCGACGCGTGGGGCGGCTGCGCCTACTGCCAGGGCGAGGGAGCTGCGCTGCAGCGCGATTGCGTGCAGCCCGTCTCTCGCGGCGGCCGCTACACGCTCGGCAACGTCGTGCCCGCGTGCGCCTCGTGCAACGCGAGCAAGCACAACTCAGAGGTCACCGGCTGGCTCAGGCGCAAGCGGCTCGACGAGCGCGCGTTTCTGCTGCGGCACGCGACTATTCTGCAGCAGCTCATGCCCGGCCCGCAGCCCGATGCGCAGCCCGACCCGCTGCCCGACCGGTAGCCCGACCGGTAGCCCGATCCACCGCCACGCGGCGACGAATAACACCGCGACCAATACCACCGCCCGCCGGCCGCGGCAGCCGGGGCGAGCGACGCGGCTCGCCAGTTACGCGTGCGCGTCGGTGAACTCGGCGAGCTCGGCGGGCGTCGGGTACGACGCCTGCGCGCCGGCGCGTGTGGCCGCGAAACTGCCGACCGTCGCGGCGTACCCCGCAGCCACGCCGAGGTGATCGCCCGCGGCGAGCCGCAGCGCGAGCGAGCCCATGAACGCGTCGCCGCAGCCCGTCGTGTCGACCGCGGTGACCCGCGGCGCCGGCACCACGGTCGCGTCGGAGCCGTCGCGGGTCGCCCCGTCGAACACGATGCTCCCCGCCGCGCCCGCGGTGACCACGGCGCGCGGGATCCCGCGCTCAGTGAGCGCAGCACGGGTGTGCTTGCCGCCCTCGCTGAGCACCTGCTCGGGGGTGAGCTCGAGTAGGTCAGCCGCCTCGTGCTCGTTGATGAGCAGAATGTTCGTGAGGCTCAGCAGCTCGTCGGGCACGGGGCCGTAAGGCGAGAGGTTGAGCAGCACCCTGGCCCCGGCTGCGCGGGCGCGGCGGGCGGCCTCAAGCACCACCTCCATGCTGACCTCGAGGCTCAGGCAGAGAATCTCGGCGCGCTCAAACAGCTCGGCCGCGGCGTCGAGCTCGGCGATGCCGAGCCGGCCGTTCGCGCCGGGCGAGACGATCACGGTGTTCTCGCCGGCCCCGTCGACGTTGATCACCGCGGTGCCGGTGGCGACCCCGTCGAGCGACGCGACGTGCGCCGTGTTCACGCCGGCGGCTTCGACCGAATCGCGCAGCAGCCTGCCGTTTGCATCGGCGCCGAGCGCGCCGACCATCGCGACGTTGCCGCCGAGCCTGCCAGCGGCGACGGCCTGGTTCGCGCCCTTGCCGCCGGGAATCACGCGCAGCTCGGAGCCCGTGAGCGTCTCGCCCGGCTGCGGGAAGCGTGCGGTCTGCACCACGAGGTCTGCGTTCAGTGAACCAACCACAAGAATGAGGCCGTCGGTCATGGTGGGGTCCTTTCGCGCCCGCGCTCCCCGCGTTGGCGGGGCGGGGGCGTCGTGCTGGCGGTTGTGCGGGGGGGGCTGGTGCTGGTGCTGGTGCTGGCGGCGAGTACGCGGGCGGGCCCCCGATCTGCCGCGGCACTGTCGGGGGCCCGAACCTAGAATACGGTGCTCGGTGCTACTTGCTCGCGGCCGCCGCCGGGGCTGCTTGCGCGGCCGGGGCCGATACTTCGGCGTCTGTGGGCGCGGGGATGAGGAAGCTCATCGCGAACCCGAGAATCGAGATCGCCGCGCCCGCGAGCATGCCGGCGCTGTACCCGGTGGTCGACGTGGGGTCGTCGGCCACGGTGAACAGCAATTGCACGGCGGGGAGGATCGCGAAGCTCACGCCGGCGCCCAGGTTGAACGCGCCAGCGTTCAGGCCTGGGAGGAAGCCGGGGTTGTCTTTCGGCGAGAGCACGATGCCCAGGCCGTTGAGCATGATGTTGCCGATGCCGGCGTAGGTAATGCCGAGCAAGATCGTGGTAGCGATGAGCACAGGTAGCGAGTGCACACCAACGAATGCCATCACGATGGTGCCGACGATCGTGCCGAGCATGCCGACGCGCATCACGGTGAGGTAGCCGAATGTCGGTGCGAGGCGGCCGGCGAACGGGCCGACGATCCACCCCGCGACCGCGTAGGGCATGAGGAACCAGAGCGACGTGAGATCGGCCCCCAGACCGAACCCGGCCTCGGCGTTCTGCGCGATCGACGCGACGAGGCCGTTCACCACAGCGAACACGCCGGTCATCGTGAGCAGCGTGGTGACGAGCAGCGCCCAGCTCGAGCGCTGCTTGAGGTAGCGCGGCGGGATGAGCGGGGCCGAGATCTTCGACTCGAGCACCCAGAACGCCCAGAACGAGGCGAGGCCGACGACCGGCAACGCCCAGATGATGAACCAGTTGCTGTCGTTCACCGCGCCGAGGAAGTTCAGGAACGTGAGGAACGAGCCGATCGAAACGACGAGGGGTACGACGCCGAGCCAGTCCATCTTCGTGCCCTGCGACGGGCGGCTCTCGGGCGCCCACACAATAACGCAGGCGATCGCGATCACCGCGACGACAGTCATCGTCCAGAACACGGAGCGGAAGCCGTGGTTGGCGACGAGCCAGCCACCGGCGAGCGCGTCGATGCCGGCGATGCCGCCGTTCACCGCGGTGATGATGCCCATCATGGTGCCGTAGCGCTTCGGGTCGTGGATCTCGTTGCGCAGCATGAGCAGCGTCACGGGCACCACCGGGCCGGTCACGCCCTGAATGATGCGGCCGACGAAGAGCATCTCGACGTTTGTCGCGAGCGCGGCGATCACCGTGCCAACGGCCATGATCGCGAGCATGCCAACGAGCACGCGCTTGCGCCCGATGATGTCTGACAGGCGCGGCAGGAACAGCGAGAACAGTGCCGCCGCCGTGAAGAACATGGTCTGCGAGAGACCGATCGTCGCGTCATCGGTGTTCAGCTCTTTCGCCATGGTGACGAGCGCGGGGCTGAGCATCGAGGCGTTGAGCTGGAAGGCGACGCAGGCCGCGAGCAGCGCGACCATGAGGGAACCGACGCGCACGGCCGGCTTCTGGGCGAGGGCGTTCATTTAGAAGTCGACCTCGCCGATGTTTTCGAGCGCCTCGGTGACGAGGTTCCAGAAGCGAGGGGCGTCGAGCTCGGTCGCGGCCCAAGTGGTGCAGTCTTCTGGCGCCTCTGCGCGGAAGTCTGCGACGGTCATGCCGAGCGTGAGGGTGCCGGTGAGCTCGATGTCGATCGGCACCTTGACGGTCTTCACGATGGTCGGGTCGATGACGTAGGCGACCGCGCACGGGTCGTGCACCGGGGGCGCGTCGAAGCCCTGGGCGTCTTTGTAGGCGAGCGCGAAGAAGTCGAGCAGCTCGCCAACGAACTTCGCCGGCTTCGTGCCGACGGCCGCGATCTGGGCGGCGACCTCGTCGGTCGCAAGCGCCTGGTGGGTGAGGTCGAGGCCGACCATCACGACGGGCCACTGCTCGTTGAACACGATGTGCGCGGCCTCGGGGTCGATCTTGATGTTGAACTCTGCGACCGCCGACCAGTTGCCGACGTGGTAGCCGCCGCCCATGAGCACGACCTCTTTCACGCGCTCGACGATGCGGGGCTCCTTGCGGGCAGCCATCGCGATGTTCGTGAGGCCGCCGGTCGGAACGAGGGTGACGGTGCCTGGCTCGTGCGCCATGATCGTGTCGATGATGAGGTCGATCGCGTGGCGCGGGTCGAGCTCGATCTCGGGCTCGGGCAGGGCGGGGCCGTCGAGGCCCGATTCGCCGTGGATGTCGGGGGCGACCTCGATGTTGCGCACGAGGGGGCGGTTGGCGCCGGCCGCGAACGGCACGCCGGTAATGCCGGCGACGCGGGCCACGGAGAGCGCGTTGCGCGTGACCTTCGGCAGCGTCTGGTTGCCGACAACGGTGGTCACCGCGAGCAGCTCGATCTCGGGGTTGCCGTGCGCGAGCAGCAGGGCAACGGCGTCGTCGTGTCCTGGGTCGCAGTCGAGAATGATCTTCTTAGTCAATTCCACATCCTTGGGGCCGGTACTCGCGCGGGCGCGGGCGGGCGGGTTGGGTACGTCAAGCGCTTTACGATAACACGCAAAGCGCTTGACGTTGCAACTCTGGAGCCTGAGAGCTCGCCGCTAGAATGAGGGAATGTCTCGACCCGAAGCTATCTCGCCGCGGCCGGCCCGCGTGACCGCCGCCGAGGTAGCCGAACTGGCCGGCACGTCGACGGCGACGGTATCGCTCGTGGTCAACGGAAAAACCGCAGGTCGCGTCTCGCAGGCGAACATCGAGCGGGTGCTCGCCGCTGTGCAAGAACTCGGGTATGTGGTCGATCACACCGCATCTTCACTCGCCAGGGGCACCTCAAACATCGTCATCCTTGTCGCACCAGACCTCTCGAATCCGTTCTACGGCGGCGTTATCTCTGGCATCAAGGCCGAGCTCGGCAGCGAATACCAGCTGCTACTCTCGGTGACCGGCGAGGGCCGCAACCCGAGCGCCGCAGACGTGCACCGCCTCGTGGCGCTGCGGCCGGCTGGCCTGCTCGTCGAGGCGCCCGACGACGAGTTTCTGCGCGACCTGCCAGCGGGCGCACCGCTCGTGCTGCTCGACGCCCCCGGCCGCGAGACCCAGGCGCCGACGGTGAACTTCGACCTCACAAGCGGCATCGGCGCGCTTCTCGATCATCTTGCCGCGCGCGGCCACACCCGCATCGGGTACCTCGACAGCCTCACCCGCACCGAGACCTTCGAGCTGCGCCGTGCGCTCATCGAGCAGGGGGCCGCCGAGCGCGGCATCGCATACGTCGGCATCCCCGCCGCCGCGAGCCTCATCGACCCCGACGGGGCCGCAGCCGCATTCACCGAGCACTGGCCGAGCTGGCGCGACGCGGGCGTCACCGCGCTCGTGTGCGCCACCGACTCACACGCCTACGGCGTGCTCGCCGCGACCCGCGAACTCGGCATCAGCGTGCCTGGCACCCTCGCCGTGACCGGCTTCGACAACCTCCCGGCGTCTGCGATCGTGTCGCCGGCGCTCACCACCGTCGAGCTGCCGGGCGAGGCACTCGGCCGCGGGGCGGTGCGGGCGCTGTGGAGTCAACGCTTGGAGGGCGGCGCTGCGGTTGGTGCGGGTGCGGGTGCGGGCGGCGATGCCACGGCAGCCGCCGGGGCCGGCGTCGGGGCGACAGCCGCCCAACGCTCGGCGGTGCCGCTCATCGGCGCGCGCCTCATCGTGCGCGATTCGTCATAGGGGCAAACCCCAACTACTGGGCAGCCTCGATGGCGGAAATCGCCTGCGGATCCGCCCCGTGCAAGAACTCGGTGAGGCGATCCACCTCGCCCGTCTCGCCGATCGCGGCGGCTGCGCGACGCAGCGCGTAGAGCGCGCGCAGCACGCCCCGGTTTGGCTCGTGCGACCACGGCACCGGGCCCTGGCCGCGCCAGCCCGACTTGCGCAGCGAGTCGAGCCCGCGGTGGTAACCGACGCGGGCGAACGCGTACGATTCGATCTCGGCGCCGGCTGCAGCCGCGCGGTCGGCGAGCTCAGCCCACGCGAGCGGCGACTCCGGGTGCTCGCGCACCACCTGTTCTGGGTCGGTGCCTGCGGCGAGCGCCGCGGCCACCTCCGTGTCGGGGGCGAGCAGGGTGGGTTCTGGGCCGAGCAGGTTCGTACCGATCATGTCGCCAGTGTAGCGAGCGCGGCTCTGAGCGGCAGGCGCACCTCGACGGCGAAGCGGGCCGCACCGCCCTCGCCGTCCGGCCGCGTGTCGGGCGCATCCGGGTCAACGACCCGCAGCGATCCACCGTGCGCCTGCGCCACAGCGTGCGCGATTGCGAGCCCGAGACCGCTGCCGGATGCGGCGCGCACTCGCCCGCCGCCGCGCACGAACGGCTCGTGCAGTCGCTCTCGAGTCTCGGGGTCGAGCGGTGCGGCGGCGTTGTGCACGCGCAGCACCGACTCCTCGCCCTCTGGCGCCCACGACACGTGAATCTCGCCACCCTCGGCCCCGTGCCTGGTCGCGTTGCCAAGCAGGTTATCAAGCAGCCGCCCGACGAGCTCGGGTTTCGCCTCGACGGTGTGCGGTGAGACCTCAACCGTGATGCACTGGTCGCGCGCCACAGCCCGGTCGCGATACGTCTCGAGCGATTCGGCTAGCAGCTCCTCCACGTCGTGCGGCGCAGCGTCGCCAACCTCGAACTCGCCGACCCCCATCTGCGCGCTCGTGAGTTCGAGCAGCGCCTCACCCATCGCGATGCTGCGCGCGTTCACCTCCCGCAGCTTCTCGGCGGCAGCGCGGTACTCCGCCGCGCTCGGCTCGGGCCCGTCGAGCAGCATGTCGAGCAACGCCTTCTCGGTGGCGAGCGGCGTGCGAAGCTCGTGCGAGGCGTTCGCGGCAAACAGTTGCTGCGCGCGGAAGGCGCGTTCAAGTCTGTCAAGCATCGCGTCGAGCGTGTCAGAGAGGTCGGTGAGTTCGTCGCGGGGGCCGCGCAGCGCGACCCTGCGGTCGAGTTTGTTCGGGGTGGCGGATCGCGCGGCCGCATTGATCGCGTGCAGCGGTGAGAGCACGCGCCCCGCGAGCAACCAGGCCGCGACCGAGCCGAGCACCACGATCACGAGCAGGGCGATGATCGACGCGAAGAGCAGCGTGTACAGGGCGTCAGACGCGTCTCGGATCTCAAGTGCGGGGACGGTGAGCATGAGCGAGTCTGGCGAGAAGAGCTCCGCGTCAACGCCAGTGCCCCCGAACGGGAGGGCCTCGCTGAAGTCATCGACGGGGTAGCCGTCGATGTTGTTGTCGATGTTGTTGTCGGAGTAGCCGTCGGGCGGCGCGTCACCAGCCCCGCCCGTCGGCCCCGCGGTCGCTGCGTTCAACGGGTCGGCATCGGTCGCGAGCTCAGCAGCGGTCGACACAGATTGGATTGCCCACACCGGCCCGTAGCGCATGAAGAGGTTGAGCCCGGCGACGATGATGCCCCCGCCGAGCGCGATGAGCAGCGCGACGCTGAGCGTGATGCGTGCTCGAATAGTGAGCCTGAAAGGGCCCCCCTTACGCATCGCTCGCCGCCCGCTCTGGCGCGCCGACGCGGTAGCCGACGCCAGGCACCGTGTGAATCACCCGCGGCTCGCCGAGGCGCTTGCGCAGCGTCGACATGGTGACGCGAATCGCGTTTGTGAAGGGGTCTGCGTTCTCGTCCCACGCCCGCTCGAGCAGTTGCTCAGCGCTCACAACACCTCCGTTCGCTTCAAGCAGCGCGCGCAGTAGCGCAAACTCCTTGCGGCTCAGGTGCACGTAGCGCCCATCGCGAAAGACCTCGCGGCGAAACGGGTCGAGCCTCAGCCCGTGCGCCTCGAGCACGGGCGGCAGCGGGGCAGCGTTGCGGCGGTGCAGTGCCTGGAGCCGCACGATCAGCTCGGGGAAGTCGAAGGGCTTCACGAGGTAGTCGTCGGCCCCGAGCGCGAAGCCGTCGACCTTCTCGTCGAGCAGCCCGGCGGCGGTGAGCATGAGCACGCGGGTGCCCGGAGCGTGTTCGACGACCCACCGGCACACGTCGTCGCCGTGCATGCCAGGCAGGTCGCGGTCGAGCAGCATCACGTCGTATTCGGTGTGGCCGAGCACCTCGACGGCGGTCTCGCCGTCGAGCGCAACGTCGGCGGCGATTGACGAGCGCCGCAGCACCGTCTGCACGGCCTCCGCGAGATACGCCTCGTCTTCAACTATCAGTACCCGCACGCTTGCCACCCTCTGTGTTCCAGGCCCCGGGGCGCTGCGCCCCGAGATCTCGACACAGTCAAACACGCCAGACATTAAGAAAAGATCTGCGAATTTGCAGACGCCCTGCTTAGCGGCCGCGCGCTGAACTGGGAACCGGTCGCGCTTTCGGCGGCCCACCAGACAGAAGGACACCCTGATGACACGCACAGCAGCACCACAGCAGCCGGCGAAGCTGCTCGCCGCAACGCAGCGCACCTCACCGCAGCACCGCCCCAATTTGCGCCGCCTCGCGTTGCTCACACTCCCGGTCGCAGCGCTGCTGCTCGCCGGTTGTTCGGCCCCCGGCGCGCAAGAAGACCCGGCAGAGTCGGGTGGCGGATCGGCCGAGACCCTACACAGCTGGTCGGTGAAATACGCCAAGTGCATGCAAGACGAGGGCATCGCCTACCCCGACCCACCGGCCGACGAGAACGGCGCGATGCAGGCGCTGAACATCGACGAGCTCGGCGGCATGGAGGTGTTCGAGGCTGCCGACGAGGTCTGCCAGGGCAAGATCGGGGCCCCGCCTGCTCCCACCGGCGCCGACGGCAAACCGATGACCGAGGAGAGCATGCGCAAGGAAACGCTCGAGCTCACCCGCTGCCTGCGCGAGCAGGGTATCGATGTCGAGGACCCGGCAGAGGGTCTCGGCCTCACCCTCACCGACGATATTCCCGAGGAGGCCTTTGAGGCCTGCGGTCTCGGCGGCATGATTTCGAGCGTGGGGTAGCGCATGCGAAAACTCTGGATCGGCGTCGCGGCCTGCGTCGCGGTTGCGGGCCTCGCGGCAACCGGCTTCGTGCTGCTGCAGCCCCCGCCCTCGCCTGAGGCGGCCAAGGCACCGCCCCGCTCCACCGCAGAGGTCGTGCGCGGAGACCTCTCCGAGCAGACGCTCGTGCAGGGCACCCTCGGCTACACCGGCGAGCGGGCCATCTCGGGCGCTGCTGGCACCCTGACCGGCGTCGCCCCTCCCGGCTCCGAGCTCACCGTCGGGGGCGAGCTCTTCGCCATCGACAACGTGCCCGTCGTCCTCTTCACGGGCGCGCTGCCGCAGTGGCGGGCGTTCGAGCTCGGCATGGAGCGCGGCCCAGACGTGCAGCAGCTCGAGGCCTCGCTCGCCGCCCTCGGCTATTTCTGGGCCGAGCCCGACGAGGTGTTCGACGCGAACACCCGCGTCGGCATCAGGCTCTGGCAAGAGGGCACGGGCCGCGACATCACCGGAACCATCGGCATGGGCGAGATCCACTTCGCCCCCGGGCCGCTGCGCATCGCCGCGGCGAAGCTCGAACCGGGCGCCCAGACCACCCCAGGCTCCGAGATCGTGCGCGTGACCGACCTCGGCAAGCGCGTCGAAGTCAACCTCAAGCTCGCACAGCAGAAGCTCGCCGTCGTTGGCGCGGCCGTCGAGATCGAGCTGCCTGGCGGCGCGAAGACCACGGGAAAGATCACCGCCGTGGATCCGCCCCGCGAACCCGAGCAGTCGGGCCAGGGCGGCGGCGAAACCGCCCCGATCGTGCCCGTAACGGTGCTGCTCGACAACGCCGACGACGCGAAGAGCATCGACCGCGCGACCGTGCGCGTCTCGTTCACGAGCGAGACGCGCGAAGACGTGCTCTCGGTGCCTGTTGGGGCGCTGCTCGCGCTCCCCGAAGGCGGCTACGGCGTCGACGTCGTGACCCCCGGCGCACGCGGCACCAAGCGAGTCGCCGTCGAAACCGGGCTGTTCGCCGGCGGGCTCGTCGAGATCACCGGCGCGGGCATCGAGGCTGGCACGAAGGTCGTGGTGGCCGAATCATGATCGTGCTCGAAGGGATCACCAAGAGCTTCGGCTCGCCGCCGACCGAGGTGCTGCGCGGCATCGACCTGCGCGTAAACGATGGCGAGTTTCTCGGCATCGTCGGCCCGTCTGGGTCGGGTAAATCGACCCTGCTCAACGTGCTCGGCACGCTCGACCGGCCGACAACCGGCAGGGTCGAGATCGCCGGCCGCGACGTCTCGGCGCTCAGCGACAACGCGCTCTCAGACGTGCGCGGGCACCGCATCGGGTTCGTGTTTCAGCAGTTTCACCTCACCGAGGGCCGATCGGCCATCGACAACGTCGGCGACGGGCTGCTCTACCGCGGAAAGACCCGCGCCGCCAGGCGGCGCGAGGCGGCCGCGGCGCTCGAACGCGTCGGGCTCGGGCACCGGCTGCAGCACCGCCCGCACCAGCTCTCCGGCGGCGAGCGCCAGCGCGTCGCGATCGCGCGGGCCACTGTCGGCCGCCCCGAGCTGCTGCTCGCCGACGAGCCGACAGGCAACCTCGATCAGGCCGCTGGCGCGAGCGTCATGCGGCTGCTCCACCAGCTCAACCGGGAAGGCACCACCATCGTCATGATTACGCACGACCGCGAGCTCGCGGCCTCGCTCCCGCGCCGCGTACGGGTGGTCGACGGGAGGCTCGTTGAGGGCGAGCAGGTGGGCGCTGGCGCGCCGGGCCCGGATTCGGTGCCAGCGGAGACGCGCGAGGTGTCGGCATGAGCCGCCCGGAGCGCTCCGCGCGCCTTGATTCCACCGTGCGGCCGGCTGCGCAGGAACGATCGCGACTGCGCGCCGTTGACCTGGTGCAGCTCAGCACCTCGGGGCTGCGCGCTCGGCCGCTGCGCGCTGTGCTGTCGGCGCTTGGCATCGCGATCGGCATCGCCGCGATGGTCGCGGTGCTCGGCATCTCGGCGTCGAGCCAAGCGAAGCTGCAGCAGCGGCTCGACGCGCTCGGTACGAACCTACTGACGGTCGAATCGGGCAAAGACCTGTTCGGGGCCGAGGCGCCGCTGCCGCAGGACTCGGCCGGCAGGGTGCTGCGCGTGGCTGGCGCGCTCGAATCGGCCAGCCTTGGCACCCTCACGGGCGTGCGGGTATACCGCAGCAACCTCATTCCCGCTGCCGAGACTGGCGGGCTCTCGGTGCGGGCCGTCGATACGGCGCTCGACCGGGTGCTCGCCGCCTCGATCCGCTCGGGCGCGTGGCTGAACGACGCGACCGCGGCGTTCCCCTCGGTCGTGCTCGGCAGCGCAGCGGCCCGCCAGCTCGGCATCGAGCAGCCAGGCACGCTCATCTGGCTCGGCGAGCAGCAGTTCACGGTGGTGGGCATTCTCGACCCTGTTGCGCTCGCCCCCGAGCTCGACACCTCCGCGCTTGTGGGGAATCAGGTTGCTGCCGAACGCCTCGGCTACGACGGCGCCCCGACCAGGCTGTACGTGCGCGCCGACGAGGAGACGCTCGCTAGCACGCGCAAGCTGCTGCCCCCGACGCTGTCACCAGAGAAGCCCGAATCGGTGAACGTGTCTCGGCCCTCAGACGCGCTTGCCGCGAAGGGCGCTGCAGACGAGACCTTCACCGGGCTACTGCTCGGGCTCGGGTCGCTTGGCCTGCTCGTTGGCGGGATCGGGGTCGCGAACACGATGATCATCTCGGTGATGGAGCGGCGGCGGGAAATCGGGTTGCGCCGCGCGATCGGAGCCCGCCGAGCCCACATCAGACGGCAGTTTCTCGGGGAGGCGCTCGTGCTGTCGGCGCTCGGAGGGCTCGCGGGGGCCGGGCTCGGGGCGCTCATCACCGCGGGGTTCGCGGCCTCAGGCGGGTGGCCGTTCGCGCTGCCCGCGTACGTGCCGCTCGCCGCGATCGGGTCGACGCTCGTCGTCGGGGCGCTCGCCGGCATCATGCCAGCCTGGCGTGCCGCGAAGGTGCCGCCCACGGTGGCGCTGAGCGGGTGAGCACGGGAGCGCGTGACTGGGCGGGGCCCGGCGGGCTACGCGGTGAACGAGAGCGAGCCGAGCACGCGCACGAGCTGCTCGTATTCCTCAGTTTCTGCGTAGGCCTTCGCTTCGTCAATGGATGCGAACACCCACTGGTTGTCGAGGCTGTACGAGCTCAGCTGGATGTTGGTCGTGAACAGGGCTGGCCCCTGCTCAACCTGCAACAGGTTGTACTGCATGCAGCCGGGAAGCGGCACGCTGTCGGCGAGTGAGAGGCTCGCGACTACCGCGCCATCGACGGGTGCCGCCTGGAACACGATGCGGGGCGCCGCGTAGCGGTCTGAGTCGGGGGCGGCAGCAACGTAGCCGGGCAGCTCGACCTCGCGGCTGTCAAGCTCTTCGAGTTCGAGCACGGGGTCGGCCGGCCCGCACGACCCACCCATGCCCTGCGCTCGGTTCGAGAACTGCAGCTTCTGCTCGCCCGCTGGGTTCAGCACGCCAAACAGGTACGAGTCGGTCGCGGGGTCTGCGCCGAGCTCAGTGACCGACCAGCCGGGCGGCAGCTCGAAGGAGTGCGGGATGCGCGGGTCGGTGAAGCGCTCCCACACCTCGGGTGCCTGCTCAGGCGCTTCCTTCGTCGAGGCCTCAGCCTGCTCACTTGCCGCGGGCTGCGCTGGGGCCTGCTGCGCGCAGCCGGTCAGTGCCCCGGTGAGCGCAATCGACGCAGCAAGCAGCGTGATCACCGCCGCCTTGCGGTTGACGCGGTAGCGGCCTAGCTCTTCACGTGCTGCGTTTCGACTGCTTCGAACTTCCCTTACCAAATCCATAGCTTCAGCATAGGGCAGCGCGCATCGCTGCGGCCCCTCCCGACTGCAGAAGGGGCGCAGTGCCTCGCCCGCTAGCGGTAGTTCACAAACTGCAGGGCGACATCGATGTCGGCGCCCTTGAGCAGCGCCATCGTCGCCTGCAGGTCGTCGCGGCTCTTCGACGAGACGCGCAGCTCGTCGCCCTGAATCTGCGACTTCACGCCCTTGGGGCCCTCGTCGCGAATGAGCTTGTTCAGCTTCTTCGCGGTTGCCTGGTCGATGCCCTCTTTGAGCTTCGTCTCGATGCGATATTCCTTGCCGCTCGCGTAGGGCTCACCCGAGTCGAGCACCTTCAGCGACATGCCCCGCTTGATGATCTTCGACTGCAGCACGTCGAGCACCGCATTGGCGCGCTCCTCGGTGTTTGCCTTAATCAGAATTGTCTCGCCGGAGTACGACACGTCTGCGCCGACGCCCTTGAAGTCGTAGCGCTGCTCGACCTCCTTGCGGGCCTGGTTCACGGCGTTCTCGACCTCCATAGAGTCGATCTTGCTCACAACGTCAAAAGAGGAATCAGCCATGCCTTAAGCGTAGACGAAAGGGCGTGCAATGCGTAGCGAGCCGCGGATCCGCCCCCTCACGCCGCTGTCACAAAATGTAATGCGTGTCATAACAGAAGCGAAAGTGTTGCTAGGATCGAGTGCTGTCGCCAGTTATGACCCCCGGCTGGCGCGACGCTGAAAGGATCACCATGTCGACACCGGCATCCCCGCCCGCCAACACCACCGAGCACACCGCGCCAGCGGCCCCCGCCTCGGCTAACAACAAGCGCCGCCTCCCGAAGTGGATGACGTCGTTCGGCTGGCAGATTCTCGCGGCGCTCGTGCTCGGCCTCGCGCTCGGCGCGCTCGCCCTGAACCTCGGCCCCGACGCCGAGGGCAACCCGAACGGGCTGCACGCGACGCTCAAGGTCATCGGCTCGAGCTACGTCACGCTGCTGCGCGCCGCGGTCGTGCCGCTCATCTTCACCGCGATCGTGTCGAGCATCGTCGGCCTGCGCAAGGTGACGAACGCCGCCCGCCTCGCCGGCCAGACACTGCTGTGGTTCGCGATCACGGCGCTCATCGCCGTCGCGATCGGCATCACGCTCGGCGTCACGCTGCGCCCGGGTGAAACCGCGTCGGGCTCAGACCTCGAGCCGTCAGACCCCTACACCGTCGGCACGTGGTGGAACTTCTTGACCGGGCTCGTGCCACAGAACTTCCTCGGGCTCGGCCTCTCGGGCGGCGTAAACCCCGAGACCGGCGCGCTGGCCGCGAGCGCAAGCTTCAACGTGCTGCAGGTCATCGTCGTCTCTGCCGCCGTCGGCATCGCGGCGCTGAAGATCGGAAAGAAGGCCGAACCGTTCATTCAACTCACCGAGTCGGCACTCACCATCATTCAGAAGGTGCTCTGGTGGATCATTCGCATCGCGCCCATCGGCACGCTCGGCCTCATCGGCAACGCGATCGTCGAGTACGGCTGGGACAAGATGGGCACGCTCACCCTGTTCGTCGCCGTGCTGTACCTCGGCCTCGCGATCGTACTGTTCGTCGTCTACC
Source organism: Leucobacter albus (assembly GCF_039528015.1). Lineage (NCBI taxonomy): Bacteria > Bacillati > Actinomycetota > Actinomycetes > Micrococcales > Microbacteriaceae > Leucobacter > Leucobacter albus. Next base: position 19,071 of record NZ_BAAAKZ010000015.1, read on the forward strand.
CCGTGCTCGTGAAGGCGCACGGGCTCTCCATTCGCCAGTACTTCTCTGGCGTTTGGCCCGCGGTGCAGCTCGGGTTCGTGAGCCGCTCGTCGATCGGCACCCTGCCGCTCACCCAGCGCGTCACCGAGCGCAACCTCGGCGTGCCACGCGGCTACGCGTCGTTCGCGGTGCCGCTCGGGGCAACCACGAAGATGGACGGCTGCGCCGCGATCTACCCGGCGGTGTCAGCGATCTTCATCGCGCAGTTCTTCGGCATCGAGCTCTCGCTCGTGCAGTACCTGCTCATCGCGCTCGTCTCGGTGCTCGGCTCGGCCGCCACCGCCGGCACGACCGGCGCGACCGTGATGCTCACGCTCACGCTCTCGACGCTCGGGCTGCCGCTTGAGGGCGTCGGCCTGCTGCTCGCGGTCGATCCGATCGTCGACATGGGCCGCACCGCGGTGAACGTCGCTGGCCAGGCCCTCGTGCCCACGATCGTCGCCAAGCGCGAGGGAATTCTCGACGAGTCGCTCTACAACGCGCCCCGCCAGGGCCTCGCGTTCGACAACACCGATACCGACTCCGAGCTGGAGGCCGGCACGGGCGCCGCGGCGGAATCGGCTGCTGAGCCGGTTGCTGAGCCGGCTGCTGAGCCCGCTGCTGAGCCCGCTGCTAGAGGCACGCGGTAGCCGCGCGTCGGCGCAGGCCTCGCTGCACGAACGGGCGGGTGGTGGATCTCACAGAGATCCACCACCCGCCCGTTTTGGTGACGGCCCGCCGCGGGGCCCTGCCTGCCTCGCCGCGTCGGGATTCTCGCGCGTCACCATGTTTTCGCCGCGTCACCATGCAAATGCCGGGTATTTGGGTGGTGACGCGGCGAAAAGGGTCTGAGGGAGTGGAATGGGGCAGTTTTGGGCGGTGGCCTTGGTGCGGGGCTTGGGTGAGGGGCTTCCATGCCTCGGGTGGTGGCGGCGCCCGGTGGGGCGGAGCGGGATATTGCGCGCAGGAGGGGTCGGGGTCGGGGTTGGGGCTGGGCCGGATGAGTCTGACGGGGTGGTGGGGCTGGGGCCCGGGCCGGGGACTGGGGTCCGGGGGCTGGGGCTGGGGCTGGGGCTGGGGCTGAGGCCGGGGTCTGGGGGCTATGGGCTGAGGCCGGGTGCCGCAGGCCCGGGGAGATTGATTCCCGGCCCGCTGGGACTATCCGGGTGGTCACCCTGCTGGCCCACACCCCACCAGGCCGGCCCAGCCGCTTGGCATGGTTGCGCGTCACCATGTTTTCGCCGCGTCACCATGCAAATGCCGGGTATTTGGGTGGTGACGCGGCGAAAAGGGTCTGAGGGAGCGAAGTTGGGGTGCGGGGTGGGTGCGGGGTGGGTGCGGGGTGAGTGCGGCGGAGGCTCTGGGCCCCGGAGCCCAGGGCCCGGAGCCCGGGGCCCGGGGCCCAGAGCCCGGAGCAAGTCAGGCTCGCGGCACCGCCCGCCCTCGCGGCGCCCGGTTACAGAGCCGCCGCAGCCTCCCTGATCTCGCTGCGGAGCACGTGCTTGAGGATCTTGCCCGACGCATTGCGCGGAATGTCGCGAAACACGAGCTCACGTGGCAGCTTGTAGTCAGCGAGGTACTCGGCCCCGTGCTCGCGCAGGCCCTCGAGCGTTGCCGCGGCGCCGGGGGCAAGCGTCACGACGGCGACGATCGTCTCGCCGAAGGTGTCGTGCTCGCGGCTCACGATCGCGACGTCTTGCACCGCGGGGTGGCCGGCAAGCGCGTTCTCGACCTCAACCGAGTAAACGTTGCGCCCGCCCGTGATGATCATGTCTTTCAGCCTGTCGACGACGGTGATGAAGCCATCGGCGTCGCGCACCGCGAGGTCTCCAGTGTGCAGCCAGCCGTCTCGAATAGCCTCGGCCGTCGCCTCTGGCTTGTTCCAGTACCCCTTCATGATGGCCTCGCCCCGCAAGATGATCTCGCCAGTCACGCCGACGGCAACGTCTTCGCCAGCCTCGTTAACGAGCCGCACCTCACAGTTGACGGTCGACCAACGCCCGGTTGCATCGGGCCTGGCGGCGACCTCTTCTGGTGTCGAATAGATGCCAGACGGGCCGCCCTCGGTCGGCCCGCACAGCTGCATGAAGCCAACGCTCGGAAGCGTAGCGACGAGCTTTTCAACGGCGGTCGCGGGCATCGGCGCCGCCCCGAAGAACCCGAGCCGCCAGCTCGACAGGTCGCGCTGCTCGATGCCCGGCACCGTGAGCATGAGTTGGTACATCGTCGGCACCCCGAGGAAGACGGAGATGCGGTGCCTCTCGAGCGCGTCGAGCACCGCGGCTGGCTCAAACGCGGGCAGCACGACGTGCGTTGTGCCCATCGAGAAGCCGCTGAGCACGAAGAGCACGAGCTCGGCGCAGTGATACATCGGCGCGACGTGCAGGTTGCGGTCGAAGGAGCTCACGCCCAGCGCGGCCATGCCGTTGCCCACCCACAGCAGCCGGTGGTGGTCAAACAGCGCCCCCTTGGGTTGCCCGGTCGTGCCCGAGGTGTAGATGATCATGCAGTCGTCGTCTTCGCTCACGTCGACTCGCGGGGCGTCGCTCGGCATCGTTGCGGCGAGCGCGTGGAAGTCGGGGAAGCCGTCGGCGCCGTCGAGCGCCAGCAGCTGCGCGGCAGGGGCCGCGGCCGCCTCGGCAGGCATCGCGGCGCCCCCGGCCGGCGCCTCCAGACCCGCCAGGCCGCGCACGGCGGCCGCGGTCGCGTCGGCAAACAGCAGCACCGCCGCCCCAGAGTCTTCGAGCAGGTACGCGAGCTCGCGCGCGGTGGAGCGGGGGTTGAACGGCGTCACGATCGCCCCGATCTTGAAGGCCCCGTAGATCGCGAGCACGAACCTGTCGGAGTTCGGCGACAGCACCGCGACGCGGTCGCCCTTCGAGACGCCGAGCGACAGCAGCGCGTTCGCGTACTGGTTGACCTCGCGGTCAAGCTCGACGTAGCTGCGCTCAGTCACCTCCGCTCCTTCAAAGATCAGCGCTGGCCGGTCGGGGTGGCGCTGCGCGTTTACGGCGAGTAGTGAACCAAGAGTTGCCATCGTGTACTCCTTCGTACGTGTGGGTCGTGGAACTTGTGGGTTGTGTGGCCCGGCGGGCAGGCGGGCGGGGCCGCCCCGACCTGCCGGGCCGCCGAGCTGGCTCAGCCGAGCCGCTCGATGATGGTGACGTTTGCCTGGCCGCCGCCCTCGCACATCGTCTGCAGCCCAAAACGGCCACCGGTGCGCTCGAGCTCGTGCAGCATGCTCGTCATCAGCCGGGTGCCGGTCGCGCCGATCGGGTGGCCGAGGGCGATCGCGCCGCCGTTCGGGTTCACACGCTCGGGGTCTGCCCCGGTTTCTTGGAGCCAGGCAAGCACCACGGGGGCAAATGCCTCGTTGATCTCGACGACGTCCATGTCGTCGATCGTGAGCCCCGTGCGCTCGAGGGCGCGCTGAGTCGCGGGGATGGGGGCCGAAAGCATCATGATGGGGTCGGCGCCGAGCACGGTGAGATGGTGGATCCGCGCCCGTGGCGTGAACCCGTGTCGGCGTACTGCGGCCTCCGAAGCAATGAGCATGCCCGAAGCCCCGTCTGAGATTTGGCTCGCTACGGCGGCGGTCAGCCTGCTCCCCTCGGAGAGCGCGGGCAGCCCGGCCATCTTTTCGAGCGTCGTGTCGGCGCGCGGGCCCTCGTCGGCCGCGAGGTCACCGAACGGCACGATCTCGCGCTCGAAGTAGCCTGCGTTCGCGGCGCTCACCGCGCGGCGGTGGCTTTCGAGCGCGAAGCGCTCCATCTCCTCTCGTTCGATGCCCCACTTTGCGGCGAGCAGATCGGCACCACGAAACTGCGACACAACCTCGTCACCGTACCGAGCGCGCCACTTTTCGGAGCCGGAGTACGGGTCAGGCACCCCGAAGGCCTTGCCCGCCTCCGCCGAAGACATGAGCGGAATCTGGCTCATGTTCTGCACCCCGCCGGCGAAGATGAGATCGGCAGTGCCGCTCATCACCGCCTGCGCAGCGAAGTGCACGGCCTGCTGCGAAGAGCCGCACTGCCTATCAATAGTCACCCCCGGAACCGTCTCTGGGAGCCCTGCGGCGAGCGCGGCGGTGCGCGCGATATCGCCGGCCTGCGGCCCGATCGTGTCGATGCAGCCGAGAATGACGTCGTCAATGAGGGCTGGGTCGAAGCCGTTGCGGCTCACCACCACCTCGATGACGTGCGCTGCGAGATCGGCAGGGTGCACCCCTGCGAGCGCGCCGCCGCGGCGCCCGACCGGGGTGCGGGCGGCGTCGATGATGTATGCCTCTGACATGGGTTCCTCCGAAGTGTTGGTGTGGCGCCGATGCTGGTGCACCGGTCGATGGTGGGGTGTCGCCGTTGGTTGTGCACCGTCATTGGCGGTGCCGGGCTCAATTGGTACTGGTGTCGCGTGCGAGTGGTTCGGGCAGCGATTACTACTGCGCCGCTGGCGCGCTCGCGTGCAGGTAGACGTCGGTTGTCATCGTCGCGACGATGCGGCCCGCGGTCGTAGTGAGCGTGCTATCCATCGTGACGAGCGCACGCTCACGGTCGTCGAAGTCAATCTCCGTGATCGTGATAGTGCCGGTGATCGTGTCGCCGACGTAGACGGGGCGAAGCAGCCGCAGCTCGCGAATGCCGCGCCCCGCGAGCACGGCCCACCCGTGCACGACCGCGTCGACAGTGAGTCGCTGCAGAATTGCGACGGTGTGGATCCCGCTCGTAATGAGACCGCCGAACGGGCCTGCCTCGGCGGCCTCCCGGTCGAGGTGAAACCACTGCGGATCCCAGCTCGCCGCGAAGCCAACGAGCTCGGCCTCGGCCACCGTGTGCGTGCCGAGTTCGAACCGCTCCCCGACTCGCAGCTCGTCGGCGTAGGTGAGGGCACCGGCCCGAGCCGCCTCCGCCGGCCGCGCTGCGCTCACCTCGGCGCCATTCTGATCGCTCCGTCGAGGCGGATCGTCTCGCCGTTGAGCATCTGGTTCGTGATAATCGCTTCGACGAGCTGCGCGTACTCGGCGGGGTCGCCAAGACGACTCGGGTGCGGCACCTGCGCCCCCAGCGACTCCTGCGCGGCTTCAGGGAGCGCGCCGAGCAGCGGTGTCTTGAAGAGCCCGGGCGCAATAGTGTTCACCCGAATCTGCAGCGACGCGAGGTCGCGCGCGATCGGCAGCGTCAGCCCGACGACGCCACCCTTCGATGCCGAGTAGGCGGCCTGGCCGATCTGCCCGTCGAAGGCCGCGACCGACGCGGTGTTGATGATCACGCCGCGCTCGCCATCGACGGCCTCGTTTTGGGCCATCGCCACCGCCGCGAGCCGAATCACGTTGAAGGTGCCAATGAGGTTGATGCGAACAGTCCGCTCGAAGTCTGCGAGCGGGAACGGGCCGTCACGGCCCACGGTCTTGTGTGCGCTGCCGATGCCAGCACAATTCACGAGAATGCGGAGTGAGCCTTGCGCGTTCGCACGCTCGACAGCGGCCGTGACCCCCGCCTCATCTGTGACGTCGGCCGGCACAAACTCGACCGCGTTACCGAGAGCGGCAAGCGCCGTCGTGTCTGCCGAGGGCAGGTCGAGGGCGATGACGCGGGCGCCAGCTGCGGCGAGCGCAGTGACCGTTGCCAGGCCGAGGCCGGAGGCGCCGCCGGTGACGAGCGCCGTGGTTCCAGTGATCTGCATGACATGCTCCAATCTGTTGAGGGGTGCGGGCCGGCGCTACAGGCTGCGGCCGATGAGTTCTTTCATGATTTCGTTCGTGCCGCCGTAGATCTTCTGCACCCGCGACGCCGCGTACATCTGCGCGATTGGGTACTCCATCATGTAGCCGTAGCCGCCGAAGACCTGCAGACACCGATCCACAATGTCGCACTGCTTGTCGGTGCTCCACATCTTGGCCATCGAGGCCGTCGCGGCGTCGAGCGTGCCGTCGATCTGCCGCTGCACGCAGTGGTCAATAAAGGTCTTGCCCGCGAGCACCTCGGTCTTGCACTCGGCGAGCAAAAACTTCGTGTGCTGGAAGTCGAGTACTGGCTTACGGAAGGCCTCGCGCTGCTTCGCGTAGCGGATCGCCTCAACCGTTGCCGCCTCGGCCACCGCGATTGCGCCGACACCGATGATCAGGCGCTCCCGCTGCAACTGCTCCATCATCTGGTAGAACCCCTGGCCTTCTACCCCGCCGAGCAGGTTCTCAGCCGGCACACGCATGTCGGTGAACGCGAGCTCGCGGGTGTCTTGCCCGTGCTGACCGATCTTGTCGAGCACCCGGCCGCGCTCGAAGCCCGCAAGCCCCGCCGTCTCGACAACGAACAGCGAGATGCCCTTCGCCCCCTGTGTCGGGTCGGTCTTTGCGACAACGACGAGCAGGTCGCAGTGCGAGGCGTTCGAGATGAACGTCTTCGAACCGTTGATGACGTAGTGGTCGCCGTCGCGCACCGCCGTCGTGCGCACGCCCTGCAGGTCGGAGCCGGCGCCCGGCTCGGTCATCGCGATCGCGAGCACGCTCTCGCCGCTCGCGCACTTCGGCAGCCATCGCTGCTTCTGCTCGGCCGTCGCGAACGCCGAGATGTAGTGGGCGACAATCGTGGAGTGCACCGAGAAGCCAAAGGCCGTGTCGTGCGCGAGGTTCAGCTCCTGCTGCACGATCGCCTCGTGCCCAAAGTTGCCACCCCCGCCGCCGAACTCCTCGGCAACGTCGAGGCACAGCAGCCCGGCATCGCCGGTCTTCGCCCAGAACTCGCGGTCGACCTCGTGCTGCGCGGCCCACCTGGCCTGGTTCGGTGTTGCCTCCCTGCGGAAGAACTCCCTGGCGTGCTGCCGCAGCAACGCGTGGTCTTCGGTCTCCCACGGGGAGCGGTAATCGGGGAACAGGTCGCTCACGGCGGCACCTACCTTCCTGTCGTCACGGCGGCCGTTGCCTGCGCGCCGGCGTAGATGTCGGCGTGGAGCTCGCGCAGCAGCTTCTTGTCGAGCTTGCCGACGCTCGTGCGGGGCAGCGCGTCTACGAACAGCACGGTGTCGGGCAGCTGCCACTTCGCGAACTTCCCGGTGAGCGCGCTGTTCACCTCGTCGACGGAGAGCTCTGCGCCGTCGAATGTCGCGACGATCGCGAGGGGCCGCTCCTGCCACTTCGGGTGGGCGACACCAATCACCGCTGCCTCGCGAATGCGCGCGTGCCCGACGAGCGCGTTCTCCATATCGATCGACGAGATCCACTCCCCGCCCGAGCGCACAACGTCTTTCATGCGGTCGGTGATTTTCAGGTAGCCGTGCTGGTCGACCGTGCCAACATCGCCGCTGCGCCAGTACCCGTCGAGAAACTTGTCGGCCGCCTCGTCGGCGCCCATCTTGTCGTAGCTTTCGATGATCCACGGCCCGCGCAACAGCACCTCGCCCTGGCTCGTGCCGTCGTGCGGCAGGTCGTTGCCCTCGGCGTCGACCACGCGCACGTCGACGCCGTTGACGAGCAGGCCCTGCTTGCGCTTGAGGTTCCACCGCTCGTCTTCATTAAGCGCGCCGCGCAGCGAGGGTTTGAGCCCCCGGTTGATCGCCACGAGCGGGGCGGTCTCGGTCGCACCGTAGGCGTGAATCACGTCGGCGCCGGTGATCTCGAAGAAGTCGCGCATGAGCGACAGCGGCGGCTCGGTCGACCCCGAGAGCAGGCGGGCCCGCGAGAGGTCGGGCGCCTCTGGGAGCGTCTTGATGTAGTCCATCATCGGCTGGAAGATCGCCGGCGCGCCGTTCGCGACGCTCACCCGCTCGCGAATCATGGTCTCGACGAGCACCGACGTGTCTTCGGCCACATAGCGACCGGGGAGAATAATCTTCGCCGCGCTGTAGATCGCAGACTGCGGCAGCCCCCAGCTCTGGGCGTGAAACATCGGGGTGATGAGCATCACCGCGTCGTCGGCGTGCATGCCGAGGGCGGCCGTCTCGGCGAGCGTGTGCAGGTAGATGCCGCGGTGGGAGTAGTAGATGCCCTTGGGCCGCCCGGTCGTGCCGGTGGTGTAGCACGCGCTGTATGCAGTCGTCTCGGCGATCACCGGCCAGTCGATCGTCGGCTCAGCCGCGCGCAGCAGGTCTTCCCAGTGCACCGCGCCTGGCAGCGTCGTCTGTAGCTCGCCCAGCGGTCGATCGGTCATCACGACCCAGGTCTCTACGCCGGGCACCCGCGGCGCCAGCGCCTCGGCGACGGCGAGCAGCGACTCGTCGACCAACACGACCGAGGCCGCGCTGTGCTCGGTGACGTAGGCGAGGTCTTCTGCCGCCAACCGCAGGTTCATCTGCAGCATCGTCGCGCCGATGCCCGGAATTGCCCAGTACAGCTCGAAATGCCGCTTGCTGTTCCAGTCGAGCACCCCGACCACGTCGCCAGCACCGGCGCCGAGTGCGCGCAGAGCGTTCGCGCCGCGCATCACGCGGCCGTAGGCGTCGGCGTAGGTGTAGCGATCCCACCCACCTTCGGCGGTGCGAAACACGATCTCTTGCTCGGGGTACGTGCGTACGGCGTGACGAATGAGGGTGGTGGTGTTCAGCTGGTAACTGTCTCCGTGCGTCGACGGCAGTCCCGTGACGAATTCGTGCGGCATGCTGTTCCTCTCGGCGGTGTTCGGTAGTTCGGGGGTATTTGGGTGTGTGGCGGTGTTTGGGTGAGCTGCCGTGTTTGGGTGCGCGTTTGGCCCGGTTGGGTGCGCGGTCGGCGCAGTTGGGCCGTTCACTTGGCGGATCCTGGCGCGTGGGCACCCTCGCGCACAGCGGCGAGCGGAATGTCTCGACTCGCTGCGAGCGACTCCCACTCGCTCGAGGTCTTCCCTGCGAAGACCCGGGTGAACTCCTCGCTCGTTCCCGTGACGCCCAGCGCCTCGCGGGTTCGCTCCCAGAAGTGCGGCTCGAGCGCGGCAAGGGCGACATAGCCGTCGGCGCTCGGGTAGATGCGGTAACCGGGGTGAGCGCCGCCAAGCGGGGCGCCCACCCCGGTTACGCCGTGACGCACGGCAGCGCCCGCCGCTTTCGCCGCGTCTTCGAGCACGATGAGCTCGTGGTGACCACGCCCGTCGCGCGCGGTGGCCATCAGACCGACAAGCGCGGCAGACACTGCCCGCTCCGACCCGAGCAGATCGACGACCGGCACGGTGGGCAGCGCCAACGGTTGCAGGGTGCCCTGCTCGGCCTGATAGGTGAGGTCGTGGCCGGCGCGCCCTGCGGCCGTGCCCGTGTGCCCGACGATCTCCACGTGAGACAACTGCGGGTAGGTCGCCGCGAGGCTCTCGCGCCCAAGGCCGAGTTTTGCGAGCGCGGCGGCCCGCATCGAGGTGATGAGCAGGTCTGCTCCGTTGAGCTCTTGCGCCAGGGCCGCTCGACCCGCTGCCGACTTCAGGTCGCTCGTCACGACGCGCTGCCCCGACGTGAGCTCGTCGTACCAGGCCTCGCTGACCGTGCGCAGCGGGTCGCCGCCGGGTGGCTCCACCTTGGTGACGGTTGCGCCCATCGAGCGTAGCCTCGCCGCGGCAAGGGGGCCGGGCAGGTTGATCGCCAGCGACACCACATTCACGCCGAGCAGCGGCGACACACCTGACATCTGCAATCTCCCTTGACTATACGGACGTATTGCTATTAATGGGCATGTACAGAGTTCTGTCAAGGTGTAGAATTTCCTCGCCGTTAGGAGAACACTGTGAATGACCCACGTGCACGCGAAGACGACCTCACCTCGAAGGCCCGCATCCGCAACGCAGCGCTCGATTTGTACGCCGCACACGGCGAAGATCGCGTCTCCATGCGCGCCGTCGCCGCGCACGCCGACGTGACCGTCGGGCTCGTGCAGCACCACTTCAAGACCAAGGAGGGGCTGCGCGCCGCTGTCGACCAGCTCATCGTCGACTACTACGTGCTCGCGATCGCTTCGGCCCCAACAGACGGCACCGCCCAGCAGATCGCAGGCGCGAAAGACGAGGCCGTGCGCGAGATGCTCGCGGCCCACCCAACCGTTGTCAACTACATTCGCCGCGCCGTGCTCGACCCCAACGGCGGTGGCGAACTGCTGCGCCGCCTCACCGACCTCAGCCGCGGCGAGGTCGCAAAAGCGCGCAGCGCTGGGCGCACCACGTCGCGCCGCTCGGAGTCGTCTCAGGTGATCGGCCTGATGGTGCGCCAGCTCGGCCAGCTGCTCATGCAGCCCATGATCGATGACATGTGGGAGCATCTGACGCAGAGCGGGGACTCACACGGGGCAAAACCGCTGCTCTACGTCTCGGCAAAATCGGCCGAGGGCTCCGGAGCAGCGGGCACCCCATCGGGCTCATTGGCTCCAGCTGTCACATAGCTATCGATAGGGTATTTGAGTTGAACCCACCCCGCCGCCTGTGCCGCGGGAACGAAAGGACTCTCTCATTACTTCGTCACCGAACCGCTTGCGCTCCGCCCTCGGAGCCGGCATCGTCGCCCTCGCGCTCATCCCCACGCTCGCGGGCTGCAGCCTGCTCAACCTCAACCTCAAGCCCGTTCAGCGCGACGACGCTGGAGCGATCACCGAGCAGGCGCAGGCCGGGGTCGCAGAGATCGCGGTCGGCGACTGCATGGACTCGACGAGCGACGAGGTCGTATTCGACGTGCCCGTCGTGCCCTGCGACCAGGCGCACGACGAAGAGATCTTCGGCGAGTTCGATCTCGCTGGCTCGGAGTTCCCAGAAGCAAGCGCGCTCGAGACCGAGAGCAACGACCGGTGCATCGCACTGTTCAACGAGTTTGTTGGCTTTGACTACTTCGAATCAGAGCTCGATTTCTACACACTCACCCCAACCGAAGAGGGCTGGAACCAGTTCAACGACCGCACCGTCAACTGCGTGATCGTCGACCCCGCCGGCAAGGTCACCGGCAGCCTGAAGGGTGCGGCCCGCTAGCCGCTCGGCTCCGCTACGCACAGATGAGCGCGGGCGCGATTCCCTGGGGTATTGGGGAGAAATCGCGCCCGCGCTGGTCTATATCTGTGCTGCCCGAGCCGGCTCTTGCCGTGCTGCGGCAGCGAGCTCCTTGTTGGGAGAGCTGGCTAACCGCTCCGGTTAGGCGCTCCGGCTAGGCGCTTCGGCCTGCATGGGGTCGCCTGGCGCGAAGCACGAGCAGCATCACACCGAGGGCGAGCAGCCCCGCGGCCCCGGCGGCGAGCGCCCCCTGGCCGCCCGTCGCGGCGAGCTTGCCCGGCTCCGCGACGGGCTTCGGGCCCGCGTCGTCGGCCTTCGGCACCGCCGGGCCGCCCGGGGTTCCGGGGCCGCCGGGGGTTCCGGGGCCGCCGGGCTCGTCGCACTCAAGCGCCGCGAGGGCCACCACGAACTCCCAGCGCCCGTCGCCCGGCTCCCAGCCGCCGACGCCGTCTTCGCCCGCGGCGAGCGCGTAGCCCGCGGCCGCGACGGCAGTCACCGTCACCGTGCTACCCGGTTCGACCGAGCCGATCACCTCGTAGACGACCCCGGGCGTCGTTGCGGGCATGACCGAGGGCGCGCTCGCGCTCCCGTCAGCCAGGCACTCCGCCTGCACCACGCTCGGCGCGACGGGGGTCACGTCGATCACCGGGGCCTCGGGTGCGACGAAGCCGAAATCAAGCGTGAGGTCGCGCATGCCGTTGACGGTGAGCTCGGAGCTCTCGGCGATCCACATCGAAGAGTCGAGCGCGCGGTCGCCGCCCGCCCCAGAAGCCGTTGGAACCAGCCCCGCAAGCGCCGCCGTCGTGCGCGCAGAATCGCGCACAATCGACACAGTGTAGTGCTCACCCGCGCCGAGCGCCGGCAGCCCCGTGAAGCGGTAGCGGCCATCGGCATCGGTGAACTGAGGCCCGACCGGCGCTCCGTCGATATCGGTCACGGGCTCGCCGCCCGGGCCCGAAACGCGCAGCTCGACGCCCTCAATGCCAGGCTCGCCGGCCTGCTGCACGCCGTCGCCATTCACATCGCGCCACACGAAGTCGCCAACCGTGACCGACCTCGAACCAACTCCGTCGCCACCGGCGGCATCGGTGAGCACCACCTGGTCGCGAACGACAGCGGCCCCGTCAGCGGTAAAGGTCACGCGGTTGGTGTAAGCGCCACCAGTGTTTTCGTGCCCGGGGAGCAGGTCAGCGTCGAGCACAAAATACATGTTCTCGCCCGCATAGACTGCGGGCTCGCCCGGCCAGTTGCCTCGCACCTCGATGCGCACGCCGTGCTCGCCGAGTCGCTCGACGGTGTAGCGCCCGCTTGGCAGCTCAACGTCTGCCCCACCCGGCTGTCGCAGGTAGCCCGTGACCGCGTCGAGCGGAATATGAGACCCGGCGCCCGGAACGTCTTCTATGACGAGCGGAGCACCAAAGCCATCGCCCTTGGGTGTCTCGACAAAGAGTGTCCACGAGAGCTGTCGCGCGAGCGTCACGCTGCCCTGGTTCGAGTCGATCCAGCCACCCGATTTCCACCAGCTCTGCTCGGTACCTGCCGGGCCGTGCCCCGTGTAGGTGAGCGGAATCGTTTGCCCCGAATCTCTGAAGAATAGCTGCAGGTCGCGCGCCGCCTCGCCCGATACGACGGTCGCGTCCCACTGCACGGAGAAGAAGGCCGCACCAGCGACCCGGTCGTTGTCGTCGACGTAGCTGGTGAGGGTAAAGGTAGCGACCTTGCCGGCCCAGCGCCCCTCAGCCAAGGGTTCACCCGCTGGCGACCTCAGCCAGAACGCAGCAGTCGAGCGCGGCTCGAGCTCGTCTGGCAGGGTGAGCGTGAAGGTGTCGCCCGAGGCCGCGCTGTCTGGCACGCGCCAGTCGAAGTCGAGGCGCACGCTCTCGCCGGGGCCCGCGGCCGTCTTGTCGAGCTGCACGTTCGAGATCGTCGCTGCGGTCTGCGCGGCGTGGGCCGCAGTGCTGCCAAGCAGCGGAGCGGCGATTGCGAGCAGCGCGATCGTCACCCACGCGAGCACGCGCGCTCGGCGCCCGGGCGCTCGTTGGTCAAGTGTGTGTTGGGCCAAAGCCACAGTTTCCTCCCCTAGTGCGGCCCGTCCCCCGTGGTGGGCCACCGCAAAGCTAGTGAGCTTTCTCCGACTGGCAAAGCGAGCTACCGCCGCCGGCCCGGTCGCGGTGGCCACTTATCGTCACGCGCGGGGTCGTGAGACCGCGATATCTCGGGGGCCGGGCTCGGCGCACAGCGGGCGTGGCGAGATGACGCCACTGTGTGCCGGCCGGGGCGGTTGGGGGGGCGCAGGTCACCGGGGTCGGGTCGCCGGGGTCGGGTCGCCGGGGTCGGGCTTCTGCAGAACCAAGGGCGATCGGCCGAACCCAGGCCGCTACGGGCGCCTCCCGACCTGGGGAACGCAGATCTCCCTTGGCTACGCAGGAGCCCGCTGCCCCCAGCGGCACGCCCCCGCTGCCACGGCCGCTGCAGAACCAAGGGCGATCGGCCGAACCCAGGCCGCTACGGGCGCCTCCCGACCTGGGGAACGCAGATCTCATACGTTACGCAGGAGCCCGCTGCCCCCAGCGGCACGCCCCTGGCCAACCTGGCTCACCCGACCTACCCGGCCCACCCGGCCCACCTGACCCACCTGGCCCACCTGGCCCACCTGGCCCACCTGGCCCACCTGGCCAAAGTCTCCAACCGCGCGCCGCGGTTTCTGTCACTTCGGCACAAGCTTTCGCTTTTGTTAGTAAAGTTTACGAATTATCGATTAGGTTGGCAGCTGGCCCAATTCGGAGGGGAAGCCGAGGGCCTTTCGCCAGACACCGTCTCGGGGAAATTCGTCTGCCGCGAACGCGCGCGGCCAGCTTTGGGGGTATTCCGTGGTTTTTGTTCGAACACTGACGCAGGTGGCCAGCGCGGCCGTGCTCGCCGGTATTGCGCTCGTTGCGGCGCCGGTCGCTGCCGCGCAGGCGGCCCCACTGGCGCAGGCCACAGACGGGGGCACGACCGCGACGTCGTGCCTGCCGGCGGGCGGCGGCATCGGCACGGGCACACCTCACCCCGTCGACGGGCAGGCAAACGTGTACGTCGGCGGCAACTTTCACATGCGGGCGGGCGCCGAGCTCGAGGGCCTGCTCGTTGTCGAGGGAGATGCCCAGTTCGACACCCCAGCGCCCGATGTCAACAGGGTCTACAACCTTGGCGTCGTTGGCGTCGGGTCGCTCCTCACTCCCCCGGCGATGAGCGACATGCTCCTCGTTGGCGGTGACCTCACCGTGCAGGCCGAGCGCGAACTGCACGTCGGGCACGCCATCGGCGGCGCTGTGCGCGTCGGCGGGAGCATCTCTGCAGCCGACAACGCCATTCAGACAAGCGGCGGCGCAGTCGAGAGCGGCATTGGCGCCGCTGCCGCGATCGGCGAGCGGGCTGCCCTCGGCAGCGTGCTCTCGGAGCAGTCTGCCCGCTACGGCGCGATGCCGGCCACGGGCACGGCGAGCACCGAGTGGGGCACCCTGACGCTCACGGGTGACGGCACGAAGAACCGCCAGGTGTTCACGCTTGACGGGGCAACGGTCGGCAGTGCGAAGTCGCTCGCCTACGAGAACATCGACCCAGCGAGCTCCGTCATCGTCAACGTCACCGGGCCCAGCGCAGAATTTGCTTTGACCTCCGTGCTGAGCAGCAAAGGCGGCGTACTCGGTATGAACAGCGAGTTCACCGACGTCGCACAGCGGCTGCTGTGGAACTTCCCCGACGCCTCAGCGGTAACGATTGGTAGCACGGCACAGTTCCCCGGCACGGTGCTCGTCGCCAACCCGGCTTCAACCACGACCGTGCAGGTACCGGGCACCAACGGCCGCATGTGGGTTGCGGGCGACCTGATCCACAACCTTGCCGGCGCCGAGTTCCACGCCCTGCCCTTCCTCGATGACGAAGTGTTCGGGTGCGACCCGACGCCAACCGACCCGACGCCAACCGACCCGACCCCAACCGACCCCACTGACGAGGAGCGCACCCTCGTGGCTCCGACTGTCACGCAGGCGGTCTGCAACGCAGACGGCACAGTCACCGCACCGCAGCTCACGCTGCCGCAGGGCTCCGGGCTGCGCTACACCACCGCTGGCACTGTTGCGGCCGGCGCACAGGTCACCGTCACCGCCGCGTCTATCGACGACACAAAGATCGCGGCCCTGGCCGGCTGGACGCTCGCATCAGACCGCCTCTCGGCAACCTTCGTTGTGACGTTCAACACAGTCGATTGCGGGCAGCCCGGCAACCCAGAGGGGCCCGATGAGTCTGAAGAGCCAGAGACCCCCGACACCCAGGTCGCTCCGGTTGCCCCGACCGTCACTCAGGCCGCCTGCACCGCGGCAGGCTCGGCCTCGGCTCCGCGGGTAGAGCTCGCCGAGACCGCAGGCATCGACTACTCGATCGCTGGCACGATCGCAGCTGGCAACAAGGTGACCGTGACCGCTACGGCGAAACAGGGCTTCACGCTCATGCCTGCTGAGGGCTGGGAATCGACCGATGCCGGCATGCGCATGACGGTGACCCTCACCGCCGCCTCGTGCACCACTCTTCCCGAGAAGCCTGCCCCGGAGACCACCCCAACTCCGACGCACACGCCCGCGACCCCCGCGGCGCTGGCGAACTCGGGAGCGGGCTCCCTACCCGCAATTGGGCTCGGCGCGGCAGCGCTCCTTGCCCTCGGCGCGCTCGCGCTCTTCGGCGCGCGCGCACGCCGGTCGCGCAACACCGCCGAGTAGGCACTTCGCGAGGCCAGTGGGCCGGCGCGCTTCCCGTGGCACACACGGCAGGCGCACCGGCCCACTGGTGTTTATGGCCGCCAACGCGGCCCAATATCGCTGTGAGGTGGCATTCAGGCTGCGGGCCGTTGGCTGAATGTTGCCGGTGAACTCCCAAGGCTTTCCCCCGAGGTGGGCCCTGCGCCTGCCAGGCGCACACTGGCGCCGCGGCAGGTTTGCCGATTGCAATGGCCTGGCTATGTGGTTGCGCCGTGCTGGCGCGTTGCTAGCGTCGGAAGACCCCTCACGCACCAACGAACGGGAGGCACCATGCACACCGATCACCCCCACACGACCGAACCCGACGACCCGCAGCGACGCCAACAGGGCGATCTCGACGACACCGAGGGCGCCGACGCATTCGAGACCCCCGAAACCGCCCAACCGGCAGAGCGCGAGGGCGCCCCCGAGCGCCAAGACGAAGAGATCATCACGCTCGACACCCCTGATTAGGCGGGTGCGGGGCCGCCCGGGATCCGCCAATGCGATCGGCAGCGCCCCCAACACACCTGGCCGCGCACTCACGAAAGGAGCCCGCCATGCCCACCCGTAAGACCCCCCAGCTCAAAGACCCAGAGCTCTACGATCGCCTCCGCAAGGGCGGCGCGTCAGAGGAGAAAGCGGCGAGAATCTCAAACGCAGCGGCCGCCGAGGGGCGAGGCGCCATCGGCCGCAGGGGCGGCAGCGCCTCCGACTACGACGAGCGCACCGTGCCCGAGCTCAGGCGACGCGCGAAGGAGCTCGGCCTCACTGGCTACTCCCGCAAGCGCAAGGCGGAGCTCATTCGCATGCTCCGCGAGCACTAACCCCGGGCCGCAGCGCGCCCGCCAAGCGGCGGCTCCGCGCCCGCGACAACCGCACGCCATTTCTCGGCGAGCGTGTCGACCGTTTCGTGCGCGTTCAGGCCGCTGGGCTGCGGCACAACCCACAGGCGCACCCCGCTCGGCCACCCGCTCACTGCTCCCTCGCCCGCCGTCGGCTGCTCGCCAAGCGCGGCGCGCGGCAGCTGAAACGCCTGCCTGAACGCCGTGATTCCCGCGACCGCGACCCGCTCGGGCGCGAGCTGCGCGACGCGGCCAACCAGCCGATCGGCCGCGGCAATGAGCTCCTGCCGCGTGAGCTCGTCGGCGCGCGCCGTCGCGCGGCCAACGAGGTTCGTGATTCCAATGCCGCGATCGAGTAGCTGCCGCTCGTCTTCGGCGCTGAGCCCGCGCGACGCGTCGACGAGGTGGTCTGTCAGCCCTGCCCGGTAGAGCGCAGGCCAGAACCGGTTGCCTGGCCGCGCAAACGGCGCGTTCACCGCGGCAGTCCAGAGCCCGGGGTTTACGCCGACGATGAGCAGGCGCAGCGGAGCGCTGCCCGGCGGCGGGAGCACGTCGTCGAGGGCGTGTGGATCGGGCGTTGAGAACCGCGCAAGATCGCTCAGCGATGGCTTTGCGCCTGCCAGGGGTGAGGGGCGCCGTGTCATTCGGGTAGCCTACGCCCGGCTCATTGGCAGGCCCTGCGCAGGCCCTGAGCAGCCCCTGGTTGTCGTCGCGCTGCGCTGCTCGCTTCCCCGGAAGCCACCACCTCGCAGGCGCGCGCGGGCCGCCCTCCTGGTATGGTTCCGACTAACGACGTAATGACCCGGCAGCGCGGCCTGTTCGCCAGCTGGCCAACAAGCTGAGGAAATAGGCATGACGCAAGACACCCCCGAGCTTCCACCCGCAGGCTGGCACCCTGACCCGGCGGGGTCAGACCAGGAGCGATTCTGGGACGGCGAGAATTGGACTGCGCAGCTGCGCGCGGTCGAGGAGGATCACGCGGCCGCCGAAGGCCTCGGCCCCGACGGCGCGAGCGACCTCGATGGCGCGGGTAGCCCCGATGGCGCGGGCGGCGCAGAGAGCGCAGCGGGAGCGCCCGCGCAGTCTATTTTCGCCCCAGGCGCGACGCTGCCCCCGGCACGGCCGCGGCTCTCGGGCGGCGCGGGCTCCCAGGAGCACCCCGAGCCCCAGGCGCCCCTGCCGGCTTCGACCGCCGCCTCGGCAGGCGTTCAACCCCAGGCCCAGTATGCGCCGCACTCGACGGGCCCGATCGATCCGCTCCACGCGACGCAGGCATTCCCGGCGACGCAGCCGGGCGGCGCGACCCCCGGCTTCCAGCCGGGCGCGGCACCCCAACCCGCCTACGCGGGCAACGGCGAGACCGGGTTCTTCCGCAGCCTGTTCGACCTGAGCTTCGCTCCCGACCGCGTCGTCACCATCAAGTTCGCGCGAGTGCTCTACCTGCTCGCGACGATCGGGTCACTGCTCGTCTGGCTCGTGGGAGCGCTCGTGTGGTTCGTCGTCAGCGCAATCTCGCGCGAGGGGGCCTTCGCCGTGTTCGGCGTGCTCCAGCTGCTGTTCGGGTGGGTCTTCCCGCTACTCACAGTCGTGGGGGTGCGCGTGTGCCTCGAGGTGATGATCTCTACCATTCGCACCTCGCAGCACACCGCCCAGCTCGTGCAGCAGGGCGAGCGGGCGTAGCGGGCCGCGCCGGCCGGCACGCGCACGGCTGGCGCAGCACGCGCCCAGCCGGCGCAGCACGCGCCCAGCCGGCGCAGCACGCCCAAAAGCCGGCGCAGCACGCGCCCGGCGGCCCTACGCCCGCTTGGCGTAGGTGACCGACCGGTCGCTGAGTTCGAACCCGAGCTTCGTGTACATTGCGAGCGCACCGCTCGGGTTCGCGGCGTCGACGTCAAGCGCGGCGCCGAGCATGCCCCCGCGACGGTAGTGCTCGAGCGCCGCCCGCAGCACCACCGACGAGAGCCCCAGGCCGCGCGCCTCGCGAATCACCCCCACACTCGAGATGTAGGCGAACGGGCCGCCGTTGAGCTCCCACTCCCGCTCGTCGACCTCGGTGAGCACGGCTGCGAGAACGCGAGGGTGCCCGGGCGATGCCTCGGGCTGGGCCGTGCCCTCGGATCCGCCCGCTGATCCGCCCTCGGATCCGCCCCCGACCTCGCCCTCCGTGACCGCAACGAACGAGAGCTCGGGAGCGAAGTCGTCGAGCGCGAGCTCCTCCTCCCACTCCTGCCGCGAGCTCGGCTGCGACCCCCAGTGATCGCGGAAGGCGTCGTTGAGCGCGATGCGCGTCGCCTCGGAGAGCCCTGGCTCGAACGGGCGCAACACCACCCCCGGTGGCAGCTCCCGCTGCTCGACCCGGTCGCCCGCCTCGCCGCCGAGGTCGCGCCACAGCTCCATCCACCAGCGCACCGGCAAGAACCCGGCCGAGCTCATGAGCGCGGTCGCGTCGACGTTTGCCTCGCGCGCGCCGAGGCAAATCATTGCCGGCAGGTCGCTGCCGCAGGCTGCCAGGAGCTGCCGCGCGCGAGCCTCCTGCCAGGCAAGGAGTGCCGCCCCAATGCCCCTGCCGCGCCAATCTGGGTGAACGACGCCGTCGACAGACACCTGCACCTCGGTGTCGAACGTATCGCCGAGGTGCGCCTCGCCGTAGGCGACAAGCTCGCCGCGCGAGGTGAAGCCAAGCATCGAATCGGTGGCGAGCGAGAAGTGCTGACCCGTCATGCCAAGCTCGACCGATTCGAGCGAGGAGAGGTCTTTCGGGTGGTCGACCAGGCCGGCAACTCTGGTGAGCTCGTAGATCGCCTCGGCGTCATCGCGGCGCGCCGGCCGCCAGCTCAGCGCCTCGTCGCCCGCGCGCTCGGGGAGTGGCGGGAGCACCGCGGGGGCGAGGGCTCGCTCGCGCAGCGGCACGCCGCTCGCCGCGAATGCGCGCGCGTAGATCTCCCGCACGACGGCCGATTTGCGATCGGTGTATTCCGCGGCGGATCCGGGGCCGCTGGCCGCCGCCGCCCGCTTGGCCTCTGCGTAGAGCTCGAGATCGGCCGGCGTCTCGCGAAGCCAGTCACGAAACAGCGCGTGTCGCGCGGTCTCTGCGGCCCCCGGGGCATAGACGTGCACGTTCACGCGGGGCTCCTCGAGCCGCAGCATGCGGTGCAGTTCGAACTCGGGCTCGCGCACGGTGAGGCGAAACCCCAGCCGTTCGAGCGTCGCGACGTAGCGCTCCTCTGCCGCGGGGTCGGCGACCGTGAGATCGATATCGATGACATCTTTCGCCGCGAGCCCGGGCACTGCCGTCGAGCCGACGTGCGCGATAGAGACGATCTCGTCTCCCAGGGAAGATTCGAGCATGCTTGCGATTTCGGCAAACCGAGCAGGCCAGCTCGGGTTGTAGTCGACGATCGCGACGGCCTCTGGGGTGGGCGCGCCAGCGACCCAGGGGTTGCCCGCTGGTTGGCCGTCGCGAAAGTCTGCGATGCCAGGCACGAGCTCGGCAGCGCGCGCCCTCGGGGTCTCGGTTCGGTTGTTCATGCTCTTCTTTCGGTGCCTGACTGGGCACAGATCTCACCAACCGCGCCGCGGCGGCCTGCTCGCTGGGTCATGATCTGTACGTGCGGCCAATTTTGCCGTTGCTCGAGGGTACCCGGGTGCAACCGAGAGTTTCCAGGGGGTGCGCGGCTAGTCGTAGGCCTCAGCGGGCGCCGCCCGAACCCGCTGATCGACGGCCGCCGCGTCTTCGCCAATCACAACGCGCCACTGCCCCTCCTCAAGCGCCCCAAGAATCTGGCAGGCGGCCGCCGCGCTCGACACGGGCTCGTAGTCGGCGAAGCTGCCATCGAAGGCCCTGCGCCAGCTGCGCGGTGGGGCCGCAATGCGCGTGCGCACGTGCCCAGCAAGCACGAGCACAGCAGACAGGTGGGGCGCATGTCGCTCGAAGTCAACGATGAGCGACTCCGTGAACCCCCGCACCGCGAACTTCGCAGACGAGTACGCCGAGTGCGGCGTGCGCCGCCCCAGGCTCGCCCACAGCGCGTTCGCCGACGCGATATTCACCACGGCGCCCCGCGGTGCCGCCAGTAGCATCGGCAAGAACTCCCTGCTGCAGTTATAGGTGCCACCCCACGAGACGGCGAAGGTGCGCTCCCACTCGGCTTCGGGAGCAGTCACAAACGACATGCCCCCGACGACGCCGGCGTTGTTGAACAGCAGGTTGATTTCCTCGGTCTCGTGGGCGAGTGCGACCTCCCGCCGCAACTGCCGCACCGCCGCGCGATCCGCGACATCGCAGACGTGGGCGGTGACCGTGACCGCGTCATTCAGTCGCTGAGCACGCTTCACCGCGGCGAGCAACCGCGCATCATCGATGTCGCAGGCGGCAACGTGCGCTCCTCGGCGCACGAGTTCGAACATCAGGTCGCGGCCGATGCCCGAGGCCGCCCCGGTCACGACCGCTCGAGCGCCGGCGAGTTGCAGGGGTGCTGACATGCAGCAAATCTAGTGCACCTGCCTAGTCGTTGCGCTGAGCAACAGCCCGCCTCACCCCGCGAACGGCGGCAGCTCGCCAGCCGCAACCCTGAGGGCCACCGCTCGGGCGCGCTCGTCTCCGAGCACCCGAAAGTGCCCTGGCGTCGGCACGCGCACGTTCGCGGCGCCGGCGAGCTCGCTGCCCTCGGGAATGTGCGGGTCGAACGCAGGGAAGAGGGAGACGATGCGGGAGTTCACCGCCTGCGAGCGGCCGAGCGCGACGAGCGCCGCGTTACGGGGCGAGAACGCGCGCAGCGTGCGGTTGAGCATGAAGCTCGCGTAACGCGACCCCGCGAAGGGTGTGGCGATCGCAAGCATCGCGCGGATCCGCGGCGCTGACGCCCCGAAGGCCATGACCTGCTTGCCGATGAGCCCGCCCTTACTGTGGGCGACAATGACGACGTCGGTGAGGCCAGCTCTCGCGAGATAGTCGCCAACCGCGCGCGCCGCGTCTTCGACCGGGCGGCGGTTGCGCCCGAGGGCGGTCACGACGTGCACGGGGTGCCCCGCTCGGTGCAGTTCGCGCATCAGCGGCAGCATAAACGCCCACGGCTCGTACACGCCGGGCAGCACGAGCACCGGCCGCAGCTCCCCCGCAAGCAGCGACTCCGGCCGCAGCCGCGTGAGGGTGGCTCGAAGCTGCCACACGCCGGCGTAGGCGTAGTCGCAGACTCGCCACCACAATTGCCTGATGCGCTTCACGCCCTGCTCCCCGCTTCGGTTTCTGTCGAGTGCAACGCTACGCCGCGTCGGCGTCAGTTCGCTACCGCCGCTTGGTGTCGACGCTCACAGCGGCAGCGGCACCGGCGCGGCAGCGGCAGCGGCAGCGGCAGGTGCGCCGCAGCTACCGCTCGACCTCGGCGATTCCCAGCGCATCCCAACGCCCCAGCGCCCCCGGCGCCCCAGCGCCCCCAGCGCCCCCAGTGCTCCCGGCGCCCCGGCGCCCCAATACCCCCGGCGCCCCGACTCATAGCTATCTCTAGATTTTTGACTAGCTCCGGGCTAGGTTCGAGGAGACGCTTCGATGCACTGAGGAGACCGCACGGCATGACTGGCAGCACCCGAGCACCGATTTCCGCCGCGCGCCCTCGCGCCGCCCGCTGGCTCGGTGCCCTCGCAACTGCGACGCTCGCCGTAGCGGCGGTTGCGGTGACCCCCCTTCCAGCCCACGCCGCGTTCGGCGTTATCGTCGACGAGGGTCTCGCCTACTGCGTGAACGTTAGCCTGTCGCGCGACCGCCCCGTCACGCAGGAGATCACCCACGCCGACCTGCAAGCACTCCCGCTGCAGTTCAGGTGCACCGAGGGGCCGGGCGTCAAGAGCTTCGCCGGTTTCGAGGGCGCCACCCGAACACTGAGCGTCACCCTCGGCGTTGCCCCGCACTCGCTCACAGCCCCGTACTCGCTCGCTCCGCTCGCGCTCATGCCAAAGCTCGGCCGGCTCATGCTCACCGATGTGCCGGTCAGCAACGCAGCGTTCGCCGCGCTGCCGGCCTCGGCCTCGTTGCACACCATTGAGATCGCCGGCGCGCCCGAGCTGAGCGACCTGAGCCCGCTCGCGGGCAACGTCAGCCTCACTACGCTCGCTTTCACGCGACTTCCGGCGCTCACGAACCTCACAGGCCTCGGCGACCTCAGCAAGCTCAAGTCGCTTGATCTTGGGCACAATGCTGCGCTCACTAACCTCAGCCCCTTGGCGTCAGCGGTGTCACTCGAAACGCTCACCGTGCAGTCGACGACCGTGTCAGATATTGGGCCGCTCGCGGGGCTCACCAACCTGAGCACACTGACCGCACCGAACGCGCGCATCACCTCGCTGACGCCGCTAGCAGAGCTCACTCAGCTCCGCTCGGTGTCGGTGTCGAACAACATGCTGAGCTCACTCGACGGCATCGAGAACAGCGCAGGGCTCCAACACCTCAGGGCCAGCGACAATGCGCTCACGGACGGCATTGCCGCGTTGGCAAACAAGCCACAGCTCACGCACGTGGAGCTTCGCAACACGCAAACAACGTCGCTCGCGGTGCTCGCCGCCAGCACGCAGATTGCTCACCTCGACGCAAACGACAACCGCATCTCGAGCCTCGTGGGGCTACGCGAACCCGGCGAGGCGACAACCCTCACTGTGCGCACGCAGAATCTTGACGCCCCGACGCAGTATGTGCCGCGCAATGCTAGCTCCTTCCGGGTCGATGCCACCGGCCAGGTCACGCTGCGCGACGGCACGACCTTCCCCGACCTCACCGACCGGGCAGGAGGGCACACCGGGCCGTCGCCAGACCCCGAACTGCCGCTGTTGCGGTTCGCGCCCACTCCCAATGCGAGCGCGCTGCGCTATTCGTTCACCAGCGGCACCGACGCAAATGTTTTTAGCGGCAACGTCACCATGCCCATCGTCTGGAGCGAGATCACGAGCACCGACACGCTGACGGGGCGGGTCGGCGACCGCCTAGAGCACCCTGTCACCGTAACCGACGGGTTCCCCACCGCAGAGTTCTCGCTCGGCAACGACGCGCCAAGCTGGCTGAGCATCGATGCAAGCACCGGTGTACTCTCCGGGACGCCGAGCGTTGCGGGGCCCACAACCGTTGAGCTGCGGGCCACAGACGCGCTTGGAAACACCATCACCCAGCTGCTCACGATCACGGTCGCAGACGCGGCTCCGTCGGCGATCTCCATCGGCGCCGACCAACAGGGCACCGCCGGTGCACCGCTGCGCTTCACGCTGACCCGCGAAAACGCGGTCGAGCACCCCTGGAGCGGAGAGGCCTCCGTCGAGGTCAGCACCGTTGACGGAACGGCGCAGGCTGGCACCGACTACGCGGCGTTCGCGGCCCGCATCACCTGGGCTGCCGGCGACACCGCACCGAAGACCGTGACGGTGCAGACCGCTCCCGTCGCCACCGCGGCCACAACCACCAAGACATTTTCTGTGCGCCTCTCTGAGCCAGCGGCCCACACGATGATCGCTGATCGCGCAGCCGCCACGGGCACCATTTCGGCCGCGGGAAGTGGCACCGGGCCCGCCGCCGGTGGCGCGATCGCAGCCACCGGTGAAACCGCAAGCGTGCTGCCGTGGCTGGGCGCTGGCGCCGCGCTGCTGGCCGCAGGGGCCGGCGCGCTCGCCGCGCGGAGACGGCTCCGCTAGTGCCGCTGGCACCGCCCGCGGCCGCCCCACTGGGCCCTCCCCGAGCATAACCGGCGTCGAACTCCACATGACACACACGAACCGACGCCTAGCTTCACCACACCACGGAGGAAGAATATTGCGAAACTCGTACTGCATGCTCGGAATCACCCTCGCGACTGCCGCCCTCCTCGGCGCAGCCCCTGCCGCCCACGCCGCCCAGCCCCACCACGCCACCCAGCCCCATACCGCACAGCTTCGCACCGAGGCGCCCGTCGGCGTCGCGTCGGCCGGAACCTGGGGGTCTGCAAGCTGGGCATTCGACGCTGGCACGCTCACGGTTGGGCCGGGAACACTCGGGCACAAGGGCTGGGAAGCGCACCGCAGCGACATCACACGCATTGTCTTTACCGACCCAGCCGCGACACGGCTCCCCGAAGCGGCGCAAAACACCTTCGCGTTTCTCCCGAACCTCCTCGCCATCGAGGGCGTTGAGGCACTCGACACCACGGGGGTGAAGAACGCGGCAGGAATGTTCGAGTCAACCCCAAAGGTCACCTCACTCGACCTCTCGCAGTGGGACATGTCGCAGGTCACCAGCATCGCCAATATGTTCGGCGGGATGAGCGAACTGAGCACACTCAACGTTTCTGGGTGGAACACGAGCAAAGTCACCGATATGAACACCGTGTTCTTCCGCGCTGCCTCGCTCGGATATGTCGACGTGTCTGGCTGGGACACGTCGGCCGTCACCACGATGTACGCGATGTTCTATGGCGCGGAGTCGCTGGCCTCGCTCGACGTCTCTGCCTGGCAAACAGGCAAGGTCGAGTCGATGGAGAGCATGTTCGCAGGCGCCAAGTCGATCACGTCGCTCGATGTGTCTGGCTGGGACACCCAGAGTGTCACCAGCATGACCTCGGTGTTCTCAGGGATGACCTCGCTCGTGACGCTCGACCCCTCAAGCTGGAGCACCGGCAGGGTAACGACCATGAGCTTCGCGTTTCAGGGGCTGCCTGGGCTGAAAGCGCTAGACCTGTCGGGGTGGGACACCGGCAAGGTGAAAGATATGCAGGCCATGTTCATGAACGCCCCTGGGCTCGAGGTGATTAACGTCAGCGGTTGGAACACGGCCAGCGTGACCAACATGGCCGCCATGTTCATGAACGCCGAGGCTGTTCGAGAGCTCGCTGTGAGCGAGTGGGACACGAGCAAGGTGGAGAACTTCAACAGCACCTTCGGCAACACGACCGCACTCACGGTGCTTGACCCCTCGGGGTTCGACACCCGCAGCGCGACAACGCTCGAATCAATGTTCTCTGGCGCGCGCTCGCTCACCGCGCTCGATCTGTCGGCGTGGAACACCGGCAAGGTCACCACGATGTATGGGCTCTTCGCCGATACGACCTCACTGACCCACGCGAACACCACAGGTTGGGACACCTCAGAGGTGACAACTCTGTCGTACCTGTTCACAAATTCGAGCGCCTCATCGGTGTCGGTGGCCGGGTGGGACGTCTCAAAGGTCACGACGATGTTCGCCACGTTCGGCAACATGCAGGCGCTCACGTCGATCGACCTGTCAGGGTGGAACACCGAGAACGCGACCGATATGGCACTGTTCTTCCTCGACACCCCGCTGCGCGCTGTCACGATTAGCAACGAGACCACCGTTCCTGCTGCCGCCGAGCTGTGGGTTCCCAGCGCGGCAATCGAACCACTCGCGAACGGGAAATGGGTGGAGATCGGTCGCGGCACGGTCGCCTTCCCGAGGAGCACCACGTGGCACGGCACAAACTCAGAGTTCTACGAGTTCACTCGCTCCCGGGTTGATGCCGGAACCTACGTTTGGCAGGAAACCATCACGGTCAGCTACGACGCGAACGCTACCGAGGCCACCGGTGAGATGGCGCCTACCCTTGGGGCGACCGGCTACCCGGTGACCATCGCTCCAAACACGTTCACACGAGAGGGCTACGCGTTTACGGGCTGGTCGACGATGGCCGATGGCTCGGGAGAGTCGATGAGTGCAGGGGAGTCGGCAGAGCTGTCTCCCGGTGAGTACCGGCTTTACGCGCAGTGGAAGAAGACGCGCGCCCCTGTTGGCCCCACGAACCCGCCGACCACCACTCCTCCGGCCCCCACACCGCCAACTGGGCTTCCGAGCACTGGCGGGGAGTCGACGTGGGCACGCGGAGCCATCGCCGCCGGGCTGGTCGGGTGTGGCGCACTGATGTTGTTCCGGCGTCGAACCGCCCTGCGACCTCACGATTCTGAGCGTGCGCTCTAACCAGCAGAGCTACTCAGCCAAAGTCGCCCCAGAGTCGCAGTAGCCACCGTGAGCCGCGAAGCGCCGGCGACTGGCGGTTGACGCCGCTCCGAATCTCCACCAAAATCGGTCCGTGCGCACAAGCAACAGCGGGCTGACGATTCGCCCAACACTGGGCCCGCCCGAATACCCGCAGCTCGTCGAGATCTGGCGCAGCGCGGTCCAAGCAACCCACGACTTTCTCGCGGCCGAAGATTTCGACCGCATCGAAAGCAACCTGGCCTCCGCGTACTTCCCGGCGGTCACGCTCGTCGTGGCAGAGCGCGACGGGACCCCGGTCGGGTTCGCCGGCGTCGCAGAGGGCAACCTCGAGATGCTCTTCGTCTCGGCAGACGCCCGCGGTGGCGGCACCGGCAGCGCGCTGCTCGCCGAGGTGATCGCTGAACATGGCGTGACCAAGGTCGACGTGAACGAGCAGAACTCGGGGGCGCACGGTTTCTACCTCAGCCGCGGCTTCGTGCAGGTGCGCCGCAGCGAGCTCGATGGTGACGGTCTCCCCTACCCCATTCTGCACCTGGAGCTGCCGACCTAGGCTCACGAGCCACCCTAGAATGACAACCAACAATGAATACCAGCAACCCCAGCCAGCGCGACATCGCCGTGCTCGCGATCGTCGCCACAATAGGCATTCTTGTCGGCGCAGGCCTCAGCCTCACGGGTGTGCAGAAGCAAGACCCAGTGCTGATTGGTTTTGGGCTGGTGGCGCTCGGGTTCGGCTGCGCGGGCTGGCCGGGAATGCTCTATGCGAGATATATTCAGCCGCAGCAGGGGCACGAGGCTCCGCGCGAGGAGCCCCCACAATCGGCAGCGCATCCGAAGCTGCCGTACGCGCCCGCCGCACCCGGGGCAACCGGTGCACCCGCCGCACCCGGGGCTGGCGAGTCGGCGAGCTCAGACCGCGAGCCTCCCGGCCTCACTGTGGTGCTGCTCACACTGGCCGGGCCGCTCCTCGCGTGCGTCGGCGCCGTCGTCACGCTGAGCTTCGGCGACCCGCTGGAGTTGATCGGTTCGGGCAGACGCGCGCTGCCGCTCTGGTTGTTTTCCGGCATCATCTTGGCTGGCACAGCGGCGCTTGTAATTCTCTACCTTGTAACCGTGCTCAAGCGCCGCAGCTAGCCGCGCGACAGCGCAGCACCACCACAGCCAACCCACAGCCAACGCCACGCCACGCCCAGGCAGAAAGGGGTATCGGCCAAAACGTGTGGATGGAATCTTGATCTAGCCGCATGATCACGCGCTAAAACAGGGAT
>NZ_BAAAKZ010000016.1:0-70474 GCF_039528015.1 Leucobacter albus
CGCGGCAGCGCGGCAGCGCGGCAGCGCGGCAGCCGGGGCGCGCGAGATAGAGTTTCTCCAAACACGTAGCTGCGAGGGGAGGATCCCGGTGATCGAACAACGGCGGGTCCACTCCATGACGCTCCGCGAGCAGGCGCTCGCGGAGCTCCGCACGCTCCTCATCGCGGGCGAGCTGAAGCCGGGCCTCATCTACTCGGCGACCGCGATCGCGACCCAGTTCGGGGTGTCGCACGGCCCCGTGCGCGAGGCGATGCTCACCCTCGTGAACGAGGGCATCATGGAGCCCGTGCGCAAGCAGGGCTTCAGGGTCGTCGCGCTCAGCGACGCCGATCGCGAGAACATCGCAGACCTGCGCACGATGCTCGAGGTGCCCTCAATGGCGCGGCTCGCTGGCTCGCCGCGGGTGCGGGCGCGGGCCGACGACTTCGCGGCGATCGTCGAGAAGTTCTTCGTCGCGGCCGAGGCCGGCGACCTCATCGCGTTCTTCGCTGCCGATCACGAGTTTCACCTCGGGCTGCTTCGGCTGCTCGACAACCCCCGGCTCACCGACATCGTCGGCACGCTGCGCGACCAGACGCGGCAGTACGGCATTTACGAGCTCGCCGTGCGCGGTGAGCTCGTCGCGACGGCGCAGGAGCACCGGGATATTCTCGACGCGCTGCTCGCGGGCGACGCCCCGGCCGTCGAGGCGCTGATGCACGACCACCTGCGCTATTTGCGCTGGAGTGGGTGGAGCTCGCCCGACCTGGGCGCCGCTCCGGACGTGCGGTAGGCGGCCCAGCGGCAACGGGTCGGCGGCCCAGCGCCAGCGCGACGCCAGCGCGACGACAGCGCGGGCCGGCACCCAGGCGGCAGCCCGCTGTCACCCAGGCGGCAGCGCGGCGGCAGCCCGCCCGCAGCACAGCACCACCACAGCGACAGCACAGCGGCCATAGCCCCGCCTTGCGCTGCGCCACCCTCCCGGGGTACTCTGTGCAATGTCACACATCACGAGTGGCCCAGATACTCCCCACCCTCCCGAAAGGAATCTCTCAATGGCTGAGAAGAAGCCCTGGCACGGCGTTATCGTCGCGTCGGCACTGCAGTTCAAAGACGATCTCTCCGTCGACTACGACAGGTTCGCAGAGCACGTCCAGTTTCTCGCTGCGAACGGCTGCGACGGCATCGCCCCCAACGGCTCGCTCGGCGAGTACCAGAACCTCACCCCCGAGGAGCGCGCGAAGGTCGTCGAGGTCGCAGTCGACGCGGCCCCCGAGGGCTTCTCGGTGATGGCGGGCGTCGGCGCGTACGGCGCGATGGAGTCGCTGCGGTGGGCCGAGCAGGCCGCCGAGGCCGGGGCCGACTGCGTCATGCTGCTCCCGCCGAACACCTACCGCGCAAACCGCGAGCAGGTCAAGCACCACTACGCAACGGTCGCCAAGGCCGGCCTGCCCATCGTCGGCTACAACAACCCCATCGACACGAAGGTCGATCTCGTACCCGACCTCATCGCCGAGATTCACGAGGCGGGCCACATGGTCGGCGTGAAGGAGTTCACGGGCGACCCCCGCCGCATCTACGCGATTCAGGAGCTCGCCCCCACGATCGACATTCTCATCGGCACCGACGACTCGGTGCTCGAGGTCGGCATCGCGGGCGCCGTCGGCTGGGTTGCAGGCTACCCGAACGCCATTCCGCAGGCCACCGTCGAGCTCTACAGGCTCTCAACCTCGGGCAACGTCGCCGACCTCGAGCGCGCGAAGGTGATCTACCGCGACCTGCACTCGCTGCTGCGCTGGGACACGAAGACCGAGTTCGTCGAGTCGATCAAGCTCTCGATGGATGAGCTGGGTCTCTACGGCGGCCCCTCGCGCCCGCCGCGCCTGCCGCTGCCCAAGGAGGTCGCCGACCAGATCATCGCCGACACCCGTGCCGCCGCCGCGAAGGGCTACGGCAAGTAGAGTTCGCAGTACGAGCGGGGCGGATCGGGCGGAAAGAGTTCCGCGCGATCCACACTGGGGGCGGATCCGCAGCCGTGGATCCGCCACACCCCGCTCAGCACCCACCCAGTTCAGCGTTAACCCAGTTCAGCAGAGAGGCCGCCGATGCGCACGTCCCACGTCTACCACGCCGTCGATTCGCACACCGAGGGCATGCCAACGCGCGTTATCACCGGCGGCGTCGGCACGATTCCCGGCGCCACGATGGCCGAGCGCCGCACCTGGTTCATGGAGCACAACGACGAGCTGCGCGAGCTGCTGATGTTCGAGCCGCGCGGCCACGCCGCCATGAGCGGCGCGATTCTGCAGCCGGCGACGCGGCCCGACTGCGACTGGGGCGTGCTCTACATCGAGGTCTCTGGTTGCCTGCCGATGTGCGGGCACGGCACCATCGGCGTCGCGACGGTGCTCGTCGAGACCGGCATGGTCGAGGTCACCGAGCCCGTCACCACGATTCGCCTCGACACCCCGGCAGGCCTCGTCATCGCCGAGGTCGCCGTCTCAGACGGCCACGCCGACAGCGTGACAATCACGAACGTGCCCTCGTATTCCGAGCGGCTCGGCGCTACCGTCGACGTGCCCGGCCTCGGCACCGTCACCTACGACCTCGCCTTCGGCGGCAATTTCTACGCCATCGTCGAGCTCGAGTCGCTCGGCATTGAGTTTCGCGAAGACCGCTCAAACAAAGACGAGCTGCTCAAGGCCGGCCTCGCCATCATGGATGCGATCAACGACGCCGACGCACCCGTGCACCCCGAGCGGCCCGACATTCGCGACTGCCACCACGTGTATCTGCAGGCCCCTGGGTCGACCGCCGAACGCTCGCGCCACGCGATGGCGATCTACCCCGGCTGGTTCGACCGCTCCCCGTGCGGCACCGGCACAAGCGCCCGCATGGCGCAGCTGCACGCGCGCGGCGAGCTGCCGCTCAACCGCGACTTCATCAACCAGTCATACATCGGCTCCGAGTTCACCGGCCGCCTCGTCGAAGAGACGACCGTCGCCGGCCGCCCGGCCGTCATTCCCACGATCACGGGCCGCGCCTGGGTGACCGGCACCGCCCAGTACATGCTCGACCCATCAGACCCGTTCCCGAGGGGGTTTCTGCTGTGACAGCGATGCCAGGTATCGAGTTCTTCTCAGCCGCCGAGGTGCGCGAGCTGCTCGGCTTCGACGTTGCGATCGACGCCCTCGAGACGGCGCTGCGCGACGGGCTCAGCCCAGAAGACGACGGGCCGCGGCTGTTCGCCGACGCCCCGAACGGGGAGTTTCTGCTCATGCCGGCGCAGAGCGCGACGTTCAGCGGCGTGAAGGCGCTCACCATCGCGCCACAAAACCCAGAGCGCGGGCTCGAAAAGATTCAGGGCCTGTACCTGCTCTACTCCTCAGACACCCTCGCCCCCATCGCGGTGCTTGAGGGGTCGTGCCTCACCGCTATTCGCACCCCGGCGGTGACGCTCACCGCCATTCGCCACCTCGCCAGGCTCGCACCCGAGGGCGCGAGGCTCGGTAGCAACCCACGCGTGCTGGTGTTCGGGGCTGGCACCCAGGCCATCGAGCACGTGCGCGCGGCGCTCGTCGACTTTCCCGATGCCTCGTTCGGCGTCGTTGGCCGCCGACCCGAGCGAGTTGCCGCGATGATCGAGGCCCTCGGCGCAGACCCCGCGACCGCCCACGTGCCCGTGACCGCGGTTGGCGATGGGGCTAATACCGATGCCTGGCCTGGCTCGGTCGATGGGGCCGGCTCTGGCGACGGTGCCGGCTCGGTCGATGAGGCCGTTGCCGCGGCCGACATCATCATTCTCACGACGACCTCGACCACGCCCGTGCTCGACGGCCGGCTCGTCGGCGCGAACGCCATCGTCGCGGCGACCGGCACCCATGGCCTCGACGCCCGCGAGGTCGACGACGAGCTCGTGCGCCGCGCCGACGTCGCCGTCGAGGGGCGCGGCTCGGGGAGGCGCGAAAACGGCAACCTGGCTTCTGCCTACGACGACGCGGCCTGGGAGAGCTCGCCGCCCGCGAACCTGCAAGACCTCGTGCGCGGCAACTTCACCCGCACGCTCGGGCGGCCGGCGTTCTATACCGGCGTGGGCATGTCGTGGGAAGATCTTGTGTGTGCGAGCGCCGTGTACTCAGCGCGTACGCGCCCATAGCCACCGTAGGAGCCCGTTATGTCATCACAGCCATCGCCATCGCGCCGCCTGACCCCGCTCAAGCGGCCGCTGAACCTGCGCGAATCCGTGCTCGAGCAGCTGCGCACCGCCATCATCACCGGCGAAATCGCCGAGGGCTCGCTCGTGTCGGCGCCAACGCTCGGGCAGGCGCTCGGGGTGTCGGCGACGCCGGTGCGCGAGGCGATGATGGATCTCGCGCGCGAGGGCCTCGTCGAGACGATCAAGAACAAGGGCTTTCGCATCACCGCGATGACCGACAAAGAGCTCGACGACCTCGCCGCGATTCGGCTACTCATCGAGCCGCCGTCGATGCCCGCGGCAATCGGGCAGATCACGCCCGAGGGCTTCGACGAGCTCGAACGCCTCGCCGACGCCTGCCTCGCGGCCGCAGACGCCGAAGATCTGCAGGGCTACCTCGGCTTCGACCGCGAATTTCACCGCTTCATTCTCGACCACATCGACAACCCCCAGCTCACCGAACTCGCGACCTCGCTGCGCACGCGCACCCGGTTGTACGGCATCAAAGAGCTCGCGAGCAACGGCCGCCTCGGCGACAGCGCCCGCGAGCACCACAAGCTCATCGGCTTGCTTCGCGACGGCGACGGCGCCGGCGCGGAGCAGCTCCTGCGCGACCACATCGGTCACGCGAGGCGCGTGTGGGCGACCGGATCGGAGGAGCATCACACCCCGGACGGAGTTGGTTCGTGAGCGCACGCGCTGACGTTGTGATCATTGGCGCCGGAATCATCGGCGCCGCCACCGCATACTTTGCCACCCTGCAGGGCCTCACCGCCACTGTCGTCGAGCGCGGCCTGCCGGCAAGCGGCACGACGTCGCGGTGCGAGGGCAACATTCTGGTGTCTGACAAGGAGCTCGGGCCCGAGCTTGAGCTCATGCGCTATTCGCTCGACGTGTGGAAGGGCGAGCTCGCCGAGTTTGGCCACCTCTGGGAGTTCGAGGCCAAGGGCGGCATCATCGTTGCTTCACGTGAAACAAGTCTCGCGTCGCTCGACCGGGTCACGACCTCGCAGCGCTCCTTCGGCATCGTCGCCGAGGCGCTCGACACCGCCGCGCTGCGCGACCTCGAACCGCACGTCACCGACCGGGCACTCGGCGCGGCCTTCTACCCCGAAGACAGCCAGGTGCAGCCCATACTCGCCGCCTCGCACCTGCTCAGGCTCGCGCGCGAGCGCGGGGCCACCCTCGTGACCAACGCCCCCGTCACCGCGCTGCTGCGCGACGGCGACCGCGTCACCGGTGTGCGCACCCCGCAGGGAGAATTCTCCGCCGCGCATATAGTGAACACGGCCGGCACCTGGGCACCCGAGGTCGCCGCCCTCGCCGGCGTGAACGTGCCCGTGAACCCGCGCCGCGGCTTCGTGCTCGTCACCGAACCGCTGCCCCCGATGGTGCACCACAAGGTATATGCCGCCGAGTACATAGACAACGTCGGCAGCGGCGACGCCGCGCTGCAGTCTTCGCCCGTCGTCGAGGGCACGCCCGCCGGCACCATTCTCATCGGCTCGAGCCGCGAGCGCATCGGCTTCGACAGCACCGTGTCGACAGACGCGCTGCGCCAGATCGCGGCGAACGCCATCGAGCTTTTTCCGTTTCTTGAGCGCACCCGCATTCTCAGGCACTACCACGGCTTTCGGCCGTTCTGCCCAGACCACCTGCCCGTCATCGGGCACGACCCCCGGGCACCGGGGCTCTGGCATGCGGCCGGGCACGAGGGCGCCGGCATCGGCCTCTCCGTCGGCACCGGCAAGTTGCTCGGCCAGGCGCTCGCCGGGCTCGAACCAGATATGCCGCTCACGGCATTTCGACCGGAGCGGTTCGATGAGCCGGGCTTCGCAGCCCACAACGCCTCGGAGGTGCACGCGTGAATGCACAACGAAATAGCCGCCCCACTGGCGCCAGCTCTGCGGGCGAGATCCGCGCGACCTTTGAGGGCGAGCGCATCAGCTGCGCACCGGGCGCGAGCGTCGCGGCTGCCCTCATCGCCACCGGCAAGCGCGGGTGGCGCGAGACACGTACCGGCGCCACCCGCGGTCTCTTTTGCGGCATCGGCGTGTGCTTTGACTGCATCGTCGAGATCGACGGCGAGTCGGGTCAGCGGTCTTGCATGATCCCCCTCACCGAGGGCATGGACGTGCGAGCTGCCCAGGGCCCGGGCGAGGCGCCGCACGCGGTCGCCGCCCACGCTGGCGCAGCCCCCGAAGCCGGCGCAGCCGCCGAAGTTAGAACAGCCGCCGAACCGAGTGCGGGCGCTGACCCTAATGCAGGCGCTAGCCCCAGTGCAGGCGCTGGCCCTAGTGCAGGTGCTGAGCAGACGGGAACCGACGCATGAGCGCGCCTCAGGCCGCCCCCGAACCAGCAACTGGGGCCGCAACTCAATCCGTGCGCGCCGCCAAGCGCGCCCCACATGTTGACGTCGCTGTGGTCGGCGCCGGACCCGCTGGCCTCGCGGCAGCCGCAGCGGCGGCAGACCGCGGGGCGAGCGTCGCCGTCATCGACTCGGCTGAGCAGCCGGGCGGGCAGTACTGGCGGCACCGTTCCGAGACAGCGGGTGCGCCGGAGCGCGGCGAGTACCACCACGGCTGGGGCGAATACCTGGCGCTCCGCGCGCGCTTCGACGCCGGGGTTGCCGCCGGCCGCATCACCTATTTCCCCGCAACGAGCGTGTGGATGGCCCGCGCGCTGCCCGGCGCGAACGACACGGTTGGCTCGGCCGGCGCGACCGACGGCACTAGCGAGCCCCGCGCTACCGGTGCTCCTGCCGCGGGGGCAGTGGCGGCGGCGCGATTCGCGCTCGAGCTCGCGCCAGCCTACGGTGGCGGTGCGAGTGAGCCTCGCGCGATCCGCACCGCAGCGCTCGTGCTCGCCACCGGCGGCTACGACCGGCAGCTCCCCGTTCCCGGCTGGCAGCTGCCCGGGGTGATGGCCGCGGGCGGCATTCAGGCATTCGTGAAGCAGAACGGCATGCTGCCCGGCTCCCGCTTCGTGATCGCCGGCACAGGGCCCTTCCTGCTGCCCGTCGCCGCAAACATCACGCAGGCCGGCGGCTCTGTCGCGGCGGTGCTCGAGTCTGCTTCGCTCGCGGGCTGGTTGCCACGCGCCCACCGCGCCGCGGGTGTGCCAGCAAAGGCCGTGGAGGGCGCGGGCTACGTCGCCACGTTCTTGAGGCATCGTATTAGCTATAGGGTCCGCACCGTTATCACCGAGATTCTCGGCACCGACCACGTCACCGGCGTGCGCACCGCTCGCGTTCGCGCGAACGGCGAGATCGTCGCCGGCAGCGAGCGCGAGATCACCGGCATCGACGGCGTCGGCCTCGGCTGGGGGTTCACACCGCAGCTCGAACTCCCACTGCAGCTCGGCGTCGCCACGCGCGTCGACGTCGACGGGTCACTCATCGGCGTGGTCGACGAAACCGGCCGCTCGTCGGTCGACGGCCTCTACCTCGCGGGCGAGATCACCGGCGTCGGCGGCGCTCCGCTGTCGGTGCTCGAGGGTGAGATCGCCGGGCGGTGCGCGGCCAGCGCGGTGCTGGGCGATGCTGCCACGGTGACGCCCGCTGAGCGCCGCGCCCTCGCGCGCAACCGCGGCTTCGCCGAGGCGATGCACCTCGCGCACCCCGTGCCCACGGGTTGGGCAGAGCGGCTCACCCCCGACACCACCGTGTGCCGCTGCGAAGAGGTCACCGCCGGTGAGCTCGGGCACGCCCACGAGGAGCTCGCGGCCGAAGACCTGCGCACCGAGAAGGGCCTCACCAGGGCCGGCATGGGCTGGTGCCAGGGGCGCGTCTGCGGCTTCGCGGTGTCGTGCCTGTCGGCCGGCGCCGGGGGCATCGGTGCCGCGGCAACCCCCGACGCTACCGCCGCCGAGGCGTCGCTCGCGCAGTCTGCGAAGCGCCCAATCGCCCAGCCGCTGCCGCTGAGCGCCCTGCGGGATCTTGGGGAGCTTGGGGAGCTTGGGGAGGGCGCGGCGCTTTAGGCGGCCCAAGCTGACCGAAAGCCCGAATCGCTGCGGCCACAGAGCTAAGCCAACCAGCGATGAAGCTCGCTGGCGTCTTACGGAGCGGCGAACGCTAGCGTGCGCCGTTGTCGCACGGCTACGCAATCGTCGCGGGGTGCAGCGTCGCAGTGTGCATGATTCTCGTGGCCTTGGGCCACTTCTTCTCCGACACCAAGATCGTACTGTGAGCATCGCGCCGGCCCCCGTTCCCACCCGCGCCGGCCTACTCATCGAGGCCCTGCCCCGACCCCTCCTGCGCGCAATATCCCGCTCCGCCCAGTTGGGCGCCGCCACCACCCGAGGCATGGAAGCCCCTCACCCAAGCCCCGCACCAAGGCCACCGCCCAAAACCGCCCCATTCGCTCCCTCAGACACTTTTCGCCCCGTCACCATCCAAATACCTGACATTTGCATGGTGACGGGGCGAAAACATGGTGACGCGCGAGAATCCCAACGCGGCGAGGCCCGCAAGGCGCCGGCCGGGGGCTATGGCTAGCTATCCTGTTGCGAATGCGAGCGCCCTGCCTCAGCTCAATGAACTACGGTAGGTTTCAGCCTTTCGGCCTACCCGGCCCCGAGTCGCGCCCCGTTATCGCATCCAGAACCCAAGCATATGCATAGTCCAGGTTGCGGCCATCTGGCGGCATCGTCTGCGTGAGCCGTTCCAGCAGCACCTCGAGATCAAGGAGCTGCGCTGTGACAAGCGCGGAAACAAATCCCCTGTCCTTCTCCCGGAAGGCAATGATCTTTGCGACGCACAAATCATGCGGTTCTAAGCAGAGCCCTGTAACTTCTTTCCCCATAGCGACACTGTATGAGCCGACCGGAACAAGTCGATTCTGCCAGCCGTCGGGTAGTACCGCCGTTGTCTCGTCTACCCCGTCGATGTGATACCCAAAAGTTTGGTCAAATCTACTCATCTCACCGAGCTCAGCGAGCCTATCTGCAAGAAGGGCGGTGTCTTGCCCCGAAAGCGGCAGGATGTCAACCTCGTGACTCATCACGACCACATCAGGAAGCTCATTCTCGTCCCAAGTGCCCAGAATACTTTGGCTCCCAATCACGATGACGCTGTCCAGTTGGACCAGGTGTGCAGCAGCACGAATCGCGTGAAGTAGCTGTTCTCGGTTCATTGCTCCCACCGCCGTTCGTCAAACACCTGGTCAAGCGCTGCCTGGCGTTCGGTGTCAGAGAGCACATCGATAAACGGCGTGAGATTGCGCATTTCGACGGAGTACTCGTCGTCTGCAGTCAGCAGCGCTTCTAGCGCGCGAAAGTCTGGCCCCAAAAGCACTCGATGCCAGTCATCGAGCATCGCCACAGCAGAGCCACGAGCGTGAGCTCGCCTGGCTTCGAGCCCTGCAATGCCGCGGCGCACGACTTCGTTAGGGTCGGCACGGAGCCGCCCGAGAACCGCGCGGTGCAGGGCAAGACTGACAAAGAACTTTCTATCGCGCCGCACCGGCCGCGGTGTGCCTGCCACGTCTGGCTGGCTGACCTGGGCAGTCCTTCCGAGGGCGCCGAGCACTTGAAAGACCTTCGCGATTTCAGCTCGGGGGTGGCCCGCTTCCACCTCGATAACGAACTGCCGGCTCACCCCTGCAAGCTTCGCGAGGTCAGCTTGTGTCAACCCAGTTTCAACACGTGCTCGCTTCACAACCGCTGCGAGGCGGTCAATCGTGTGAATATCGGCCACGGTAACCATGGCCCCAGTGTACGTCCGGTGAAGCAAAATGTCAGCGTTCGCATACTTTTCGTCAGACGCGCAGTCACGCAAACAGGCGGGTGGTGGATCCCCGGAGATCCACCACCCGCCCGTTCACGAGCCGCGAGCCCGGACCACCGGGCCGCGCAGCTAGGAAGGCCCTCAACGAGAGCCGTGCCGCGCCCCGAACTCTTCGCGAGTGGCACAGACCTACGCGATAGGCTCGCCCTACCCTGGCACCCACGAGAGGACTCGAGTTGACCGAAGCTGTTGAGCCACGTCGACGGCCCAAAGTCGCGCTCGTTGTTGCGACTGTGGTTGTCGCAGCACTCGGCATCATCGTTGCCGTCATGGCGATGACTGGGAGCGGGTGGTTCGCGAAGATACCTGTAATGCATCAGGTCGAGCTTCGCGTACAGTCGTCGACCGATTTCAAAGTCATTTACCGCTACATCACCGCTGAAGGCCAGCAAATCTCGGTGGAAGAGCATGCAAGCAAGAATTTCGCCGCGGAGTTTGAGTCAGCGCCAAGTTCTTTGCAGTTCAGTGTTTCGATGCCCCAGGGAACCGCCAATGGTGGAGACCTCAGATGCTCGGTCTATGTCGATGGTGAGCTCGACACCACCAAATTTAACGATGCCGGGTGGGTGAACTGCGACAGCGGCATTGGAGAGAGCTGACAGCGTAGCGATCCGTCCCAGACGCGGCAGCACTCACGCTTTGAACGCGGTTGCCAACCCTGTGTTCCGGCACCGTTGCGGAGTTTCCCGGGCTTTCTTGGCTTGATACCGATCAATTGGAGGCGTTCATGGGGATTCGGCGGCCCATTGTCACTGGTTCGAACGCGCAGCGCGCATGGCAAGGCGCAGCTTCTTGCAGGCCCAGTCGTAGTGACTCGAGGTTGCTGAGACACAGTACGCACCGAGCGATGTGGTGCCCGTCCACGAAAAGTGTTGTTTCTCGAACAGCTCGGTGTCGTTGTACCTAGCGATGAGGTCGAGCACCCGTGCGTGACTGCTGTCGAGCGCTGTCAGGGCTTCAACAAGCGTCGTGTCGACATGCGAGTCACGGAATGCCACGTTCATGCCCGCATAGTTGCGCCACGAATAGGGTGCTGGGAGAAAGGGAACGGCTTCACCGCGTTCATTAGCCGAAACCCAGTCGAGCAGCAGGCCATGCCAAGACGTGAGATGCACCAACACGTCGCGCAGGTTCTTGTCGCGCTGCCAGTGGGCTTCGGGCTTTGAGAACGAAGGGCCGAATCGCAGTGGTGATGCGCGCTCGTGCGGAGTCATGCCAGCGATGAGCTCGGTCAGGGCTGCGTAGCGGGCGCCCGCGGCGCCCAAGAGCTCTTCGCGCGTTGTTGGTCTCGTCACGGCCACGGCCTCCTTCGATCGACAGAAGAACGATCTTTGCTGCAGCAATTCTATGGATTAGTCACCATAACGCCCGTGGGTACTGCGACACCCCTGTCACAGTACCCACGGCCTTTACTTGGCATGCATCGGCGCGCATCTCACACTCCGGCGCAACTACACCCCCAGTAGGTCTGGCAAGAAATTCGCGCCACGTGATCTCAGCCAGAGCTCAGGCGAATACAAACGCCCATTGCGCCAAGCACTCACGCATCAACCAACCGGTGGATGGCGGTGTCGGCCTTCCGGTGGTGCCGGCGGCAGTGGGTGGCCCGAAATACTGGGGTCATGACCATTTCTCCAGGCCCCGATGGGCCCGCGATCACGCTCGCGGGAATCACGAAACGCTACGGTACCCGCCCGGTCGTCAGCGACGTGTCGCTCGCCATCCCTGCCGGTGAAACCTTTGCGCTGCTGGGGCCCAACGGGGCTGGAAAATCTACGACGGTTGGCATGCTCACTGGCACGGTGCGCCCGAGCGCCGGGCACACCAGCGTGCTCGGCACCGACCCGCTCAGGGCCACCCGCGCCTGGAAGTCGCGCGTCGGAGTCGTGCGCCAGAAGACAGGTGAGCCCGGGCCCTACACGGTCGCCGAGCTCGTCGGCCATTTCGCGGCGCTCTACCCGAACCCGCGTTCCCCCGAAGAGGTGATCGCGGCGGTCGGCCTGGGCTCTCATGCCGGCTCCCGCGTTGGCAAGCTCTCGGGCGGGCAGCAGCGTCGCGTCGATGTCGCCCTCGGCATCATCGGGTCGCCCGAGGTGCTCTTTCTCGACGAGCCGACGACCGGGTTTGACCCCGCGGCGCGGCACCAGTTTTGGGGGCTCATCGAGTCGCTCCAGGCGGAGGGCACGACGATTCTGCTCACCACCCACTACCTCGAAGAGGCGGCCAGACTCGCGCACCGCGCGGGTGTGATCGCGGGCGGTGAGCTCGTCGCGGTCGATACCATCGACGGGCTCGGCGGGCCCGAGGCGCGAACCCCCGTTGTGAGTTGGCGCGACGAAGGTGGCGTGCGGCGGCGCGCACGCACCCACGCACCCAGCGCATTCGTTGCCGAGCTGCTCGCCGAGACTGGCGGCGAACCCGCGGAGCTCACCGTCGTTCGCCCGACCCTTGAAGACATCTACCTCGACCTCATCGCCGAAGGCGCCGACGCCGACGCCGACACCGACGCCGACGCCGACACCGACACCGACGCGGCCGCCGCTGGCACCAACACCACCAACACCAACACCAACACCAACACCACCACCACCACCACCAACACCACCACCACCAACACCGCAGCCCACCCCACCGCGACCCGCGCAGAGGAGCCCGCCGCATGAATACACCGACGACCTCCAAAGCAGACAAAGCAGACCAAGCAGCCCAACCAGCCCAACCACCCCAACCCACCCAAGCAGGCCCAGCAAGAAAACCACCCCACCCCCTACCCGGCATACTGCGCACGGGCGCCCGCCGCGCCGCCTTCGAGATTCGCGGCTATTTCAGGGCCGGCGATACCGTGTTCTTCACGTTCCTCTTCCCGGTCATGATGCTCGTGATTTTCAGCGCGGCGTTCAGCTCGCAGGGCAACATCGGCACGGCTGCCGACGGCTCGGGCGGCGTCAGCATCGCCACCTACTACATGACGGGCATGCTTGCCGCCGGCATGCTGCTCAGTGGCACGCAGGGCCTCGGCATCGATATCGCAGTCGAGAAGAGCGAGGGCACGCTCGCCCGGCTGGGCGCCTCGCCGCTCAGCCCGGTGAGCTACTTCATCGGTAAGTTCGGCCAGGTGCTCGTCACCGGCACGGTTCAAGCTGCGCTCATTTTGCTCGTTGCCCGGTTCGCGTTTGGGGTCGAGCTCCCGTCAGAGCCCGGCCGCTGGCTCACCTTTGCCTGGGTGTTTCTGCTCGGCACCGCGGTCGCAGCGCTGCTCGGCGTCGCACTCTCCGCGGTGCCCAGAACCGGCAAGAGCGCGACGGCGGTGGTGCTGCCGCCCGTGCTGATCTTGCAGTTCATCTCAGGCGTTTACCTGCAGTTCTCGATGCTCCCGGAGTGGCTGCAGAATATCGCTTCCGTGTTTCCGCTGCGGTGGATGGCGCAGGGCATGCGCGCGGCATTTCTCCCAGAGGTGTTCGCGACAGCTGAGCCCGCCGGGGAGTGGGGCCTCGGGCTCGTCTGCGCCGTGCTCGTCGGGTGGCTCATCGCAGGGGTAGCGCTCAGCGCGCTCACATTCAGGTGGTCGCGGCGCAGCTGAATGAGCCCGCACGCCCCAGCGCAGACCAGTCCCCGTTCACCCAGTGCGCGCGAGCGCATTGCCGCCACTCGTGTCAGGCTTATCCCATGAAATCGATGCGTGCGTGGGACGTCGCCCTCGCGTTTACCCTCACCGGGGTTGGCGTGCTGGCGGCGTTCACGTCGGCGCCCGCCCCAAAGCCGCTGGTCGCTTACGCTGCGCTCGCGGCGATCGGCGTCGCGTACCTGGTCGCTGGCAGGCAGCTGCTTCGGGTGGCCGACACTGCAGAGTCGCGCCCCACCGCCGCGCTCTGGTTTCTCGCGGTGATATCGGTGCTCGCTGCCATCGGTGCGGCGAACGTTCCGAGCCTCGCCACGCTGCAGATCATTCTGTACCCGATGCTGTGGAATCTGAGCCCCAGTTATCGCAGGTCTATTGCGCTGAGCGCCGTGATGGCCGTGGTGCTCGGTGTCGGGCTGTGGGTCGGCAACGCGCAATTCTCTGACGACACCCCGGTGCTCGCTGTCGTCACCCAGTCGTTCTCGTTCGCGTTTTCGGTGGCCCTCGGCAGCTGGTTCACCACCATCGCGAGGCAGGGCGAGGAGGCGACTGAGCTGCTCGCGGAGCTTCGCGCCTCGCAGTCTGAGGTCGCGGAGCTGAGCGCCCAGGCTGGCGCGGCGGCCGAGCGCGCACGGCTGTCGCGGGAGTTGCACGATACGCTCACGCAGAGCCTGTCGGGGCTCGTGATGCTCGCCGAGCGCGCGAGTCAAGAGGCGGCTGGCCGTGCGGGCGACAACCCGGGCGCCGCCCCGCCAGAGCAGCAGAAGCCAACACCAACACCAACGCTTTCGCTACTCGAGCGCGCCGCCAGGCAGGCGCTCGATGAGGCGCGGGCGCTGGTCTCGCAGACCCACCCGATCGGCGACCGCGGGTTGACGGAGTCGATTCGCCGCATCTCGGCCGCCGCGGCTGCCGAGACCGGGCTGAAGATCACGGTCGAGGCCGCCGAGCTGCAGCTGCCCCGCGACACCCAGGTCGTGCTGCTGCGGTGCGCGCAGGAGGGGCTCGCAAACGTGCGCAAGCACGCGCGGGCCACGAGCGCGCGCGTGACCCTCGCCGACGACGGCGCCTCGGCGGTGCTCACCGTGGTCGACGACGGTGTGGGGCCGGTCGCGCCTCGCCCCGCGGGGTCGCCGCGCCAGGGAGGTGCCGCGAGCGGTTCGGGATCCGCGAGCGCTGCAGCGTCCGCGAGCGGTTCGGGATCCGCGAGCGCCGAAGGATCCGCAAGTGTCGCGGATCCTTCACGTGCGGCGGCAACCGCTCCCCCACGGCCGAGCGCCGCTCGCGGCGGGTTCGGCCTCGCGGGAATTCGCGAGCGCGTGACAATCGCCGGCGGCCGAGTAGATTTCGGGGCTGCGCCCGGTGGTGGATCGCGGCTCCGTGTCAGCCTGCCCCATCACGCCGCTCCCCCGCTCCCAGGGAGGCCAACCCTATGATTCGCGTACTCGTCGTCGATGATCACCCCGTGGTGCGTGCCGGCATCGTCGCGCTGCTCGGCGGCGCCCCCGATATCTCGGTCGTCGGCGAAGCGGAGCACGGCGATGCGGCAGTGGCGCTCGCGCGTGAGCTGAGCCCCGACGTGGTGCTCATGGATCTGCGCATGCCCGGGCTCGACGGCGTCGGGGCGACCGCAGCGATCGTCGCGTCGAACCTGCCGAGCCGCGTGCTCGTGCTCACGACGTATGAAGAGGACGACCACATTCTCGGCGCGATCGAGGCGGGCGCCAACGGGTATCTACTCAAGGCGGCCCCCGCCGCCGAGATCATCGCTGGCGTGCAGGCCGTCGCCTCGGGGCAGACCGTGCTCGCCCCGTCGATCGCCGCCCAGCTTGTCGGACGAGCGCGCTCCGACGCGGCGGCCAAGCCGAGCCTCACACCGCGCGAACGCGATGTGTTGGCGCTCGTGGCCGAGGGCCTGAGCAACCCAGCGATCGCGGCGCGGCTCTTCATCGGCGAGGCCACGGTGAAGACCCACCTCATCCACGTCTTTGAAAAGCTCGCGGTGAGCGATCGCACGCGCGCGGTCACCCGGGCGATGGAGCTGGGGCTGCTGTAGCGCAGGGCTTCGGGGCCGCCGGCGGGGCGGCGCGCCACCGCGCCAGAGCGCCCCACCCCGCCCCAACCCACCCCAACTACGCCCCCAGGTACGCCTCAATGACGCGCGGGTCTTCCGCGAGCTCCGCGGCCGGCCCCTGCAGCGTCACGCGGCCCGATTCGAGCACGTACGCCCGGTCGGCGATCTTCAGCGCCGCCTTCGCGTTTTGCTCGACGAGCAGCACGGTCGTGCCCTCCTGGTTCACCGCGCGAATGATGTCCATCACCTGCTTCACGATGAGCGGGGCGAGCCCCATCGACGGCTCGTCGAGCAGCAGCAGCTTCGGCCCGCCGACGAGCGCGCGCCCGAGGGCGAGCATCTGCTGCTCCCCGCCCGAGAGCGTGCCGCCCTGCTGGTCGCGCCGCTCGGCGAGGCGCGGCATGAGCTCGTAGGCGTGGTCGGCGCGCTCGGCGATGAGCTTCTGGTCTTTCACGAGGTACCCGCCGACGAGCAGGTTCTCGTGCACCGTCATCGTCGAAAAGATGCGCCGCCCCTCGGGTATGTGCAGCAACCCGGCCCCGACCATGTCCCACGGCTGCAGTTTCGTGAGGTCGTGCGACCCCCACGTCACCCGCCCACTCTTGGGCCGTTCGAGCCCCGAGAGCATCGACAGCGTCGAGGTCTTCCCTGCGCCGTTGTTGCCGAGCAGCGACACGATTTCGCCCTCGTTCACCTCGAGGTTGAGCCCGCGCAGCGCGTGCACGCGGTTGTAGTAGAGGTCGACGTTTTCGATTA
This sequence comes from Leucobacter albus, assembly GCF_039528015.1. NCBI lineage: Bacteria > Bacillati > Actinomycetota > Actinomycetes > Micrococcales > Microbacteriaceae > Leucobacter > Leucobacter albus. Next base: position 16,409 of record NZ_BAAAKZ010000016.1, read on the forward strand.
CGAGATTGCTCATTCCTCTTCCTCCCCGAGGTAGGCGGCGATGACGACCGGGTTGGTTTTGATCTCTTCTGGGGTGCCCTCCGCGATCTCTTTGCCGTAGTTCAGCACGACGATGCGCTCCGAGATCTCCATCACGAGGCCCATGTCGTGCTCGATGAGCACGATCGAGACGCCAAGGTCGCGAATCTTGCGAATCAGCCCCATGAGTTCGATCTTCTCGTTGTGGTTCAGGCCCGCGCCCGGCTCGTCGAGCAGCAGCAGCTTGGGCTGCGTCGCGAGCGCTCGCGCGATCTCGACGCGTCGCTGCTCGCCGTACGGGAGCTGGGTGACGAGCAGCTCGTCGTCGGCGCGGAAGCCGACGAAGTCGAGCCAGCCGCGCGCGTCTTCGGTGCACTGCGCCTCGCTGCGCTTGTAGCGCGGCGAGTGCAGCATCGCGTCGAAGGCGTTTTGCCTGAGGTGGGAGTGCATGCCGGTCTTCACGTTCTCGAGCACGCTCATGTCTGAGAACAGCCGCACGTTTTGGAACGTGCGCGCCATGCCGCGCTTCGTGATGTGCGATGGCTTGCGCCGCGTCACCGATTCGCCGTCGAACACGACGGAGCCCTCGTTCGGCCGGTAGAAGCCCGAGATGCAGTTGAACGCGCTCGTCTTGCCGGCACCGTTCGGGCCGATCACTGAGATGATCTCGCCCTCGCGCACGGTAAACGAGAGCCCAGCGACGGCCTTGATGCCGCCGAACGAGACCGCGAGGTCTGTCACCTCGAGGAGCACTCGCCCGGCCTCACCCGTGGCGGTGCTGCCGGCCGGTGCGGCCGGTGCGGCCGGGGTCTGGGTGTCGCTCATCGCGCGCCCTCCTCATCGTTTGCGCCACCGGTCGGGGTGGCAGGGCCAACGGTCTCGCCCTCGTAGCTGGCGTCGACGCCGACGACTCCAACCGCGGCGGTCGGCGGAATTTCGGGTATCTCGCGCTTCTTCAAGAATGGCAGCACGGCGTTCGCCGGCCAGATGCCCTTCGGCCTGAAGATCATCGCGACAACGAGCAGCACGCCGAACAGCAGGAAGCGCCACTCGGAGAACTCGCGGAGAAACTCGGGGGCGAGCGACACGAACAGCGCGCCGATAATCACGCCGGGGGTGGATCCCATACCGCCGAGCACCACGGCCATCAGCACGAGTGCAGAGTACAAGAACTCGAAGCTGTTCGGTGAGATCGCCGACAGGTGGCTCGCCATGAGCGTGCCGGCGAACCCGCCCCAGACGGCGCCGATGATGTAGGCGGCGAGCTTGGTGACGTAGCCATTGATGCCCATCGCCTCGCTGACGTCTTCGTCGTCGCGCACCGACTTCCACGCGCGGCCGAGCTTGCCCTTGCCGAGCCGAGAGACGGCGATCACGGCGACTCCGATGCCGACGAACAGCACGAAGTAGTAGAACAAGATCTTCGCGCTGAAGTGCACGCCGCCGATGTCGAGGCCGTCGGCGAACGACCAGCCGAAGAACGACCACGTCGGAATTCCGTGAATGCCAGATGGGCCGCCCGTGATCTTCAGGTTGTTGGCGGTGATGCGAATGATCTCGCCGAAGCCGAGCGTCACGATCGCGAGGTAGTCGGAGCGCAGCCTGAGCGTCGGCCCGCCGATCACGACGCCCGCAATAATGCAGGCGATGATGACGAACGGGATCGTCTCGAGCATCGACAACCCGAACTGGGTGGTGAGAATGCCGCTCGTGTAGGCCCCGACCGCCATGAAGGCGATGTAGCCGAGGTCGAGCAGGCCGGCGTAGCCGACAACGACGTTGAGCCCCATCGCGAGCACGATGTAGATCATCGCCGAGGTGAGAATCGAGATGATGTACGGTGTCGCCGTGACGAACGGCAGCACCGCGGCCGCGATGAACAGCACGGCGCCGACGATCTTCATGAAGCGGTCGGGCGCGAGCAGCCCCGAGACGGGGGCCGGGCGCTGAATGAACGGTTTGGGCGCCTGGAGGCGCGGAATGGTGACGCGTGCCATGTCGATCACACCCTCTCTACGACGCGCTCACCGAGCAAGCCGGTGGGGCGGAACACGAGGAACAGAATGAGGAAGCCGAAGGCGAACACGTCGCGCCACTGGCCGCCAAACCACGAGGTGCCGAACGACTCGAGCAGCCCGAGCACGATGCCGCCGAGCATCGCGCCGTAGAGGTTGCCGATGCCGCCGATCACGGCCGCGGTGAAGGCTTTCAGCCCGATGACGAAGCCCATCAAGAAGTCGATGGTGCCGTAGTAGGCGGCCGCCATAACGCCGGCGGCGCCCGCGAGCGCCGAGCCGATGAAGAAGGTGCGCGAGATCACGCGGTTGACGTTCACGCCCATGAGCAGCGACGCCTTCTGGTCGAGGGCAATCGCGCGCATCGCGCGGCCCTCGCGGGAGTGCATGACGTAGCGCTGCAGGCCGAACATCAGCAGGGCTGCGACGACCATGAGCACGATCTGGGGCATCGTGATGCGGGCCCCGAGAATCGTGACGGGGTCGCCCTGCAGCCGAATCGGGAACACGAGCGGGCTCGCGCCGAAGATCTGCCTGACGGCGTATTCGAGGGTGAAGGAGACGCCGACCGCGGTGATGAGCGCCGCGAGGCGCGGGCTGGTGCGGAGCGGGCGGTAAGCGATGCGCTCGATCGCGACACCGATGCCGCCCGTGAGCAGCATGGTGATGAGCAAGACGAGCAGCAGTACGGGGATCGAGCCGAGGCCGAAGAGCCCGGTGAACCCCCCGAGCACGACGAACGCGAGAAACGAACCGAGCATATACAGGTCGCCGTGGGCGAAGTTCAGCAGCTTGATGATGCCGTAGACCATGCTGTAGCCGAGGGCGACGAGGGCGTAGAACGAGCCAACGAAGAGCCCATTCCAGATGAGTTGGAGCACAGGTAAACCTCTCTGTGACGGTTAGGGAAAGGGGTGCCGGGGGTCGGCAGAGCAGGTTGCCCGGCCGACCCCCTGCGGGCCCCTAGGCGAGATCGTCAGAGAGAATGAATGCGCCGTTGTCGCCCGTGGGCGAGACAATCACGAAGCCGCCGCCCTCGCGCGAGCCGTCTTTGGCGAACGTGAGGTCGCCCGACAGCAGCGGGAAGGCCTTCAGCCCGAGCAGCGCCGCGTCGACCTTCTCGGCGTCGGTGCTGTCGGCATCGTCGATCGCGGCCGCGATCGCTTTCACGGCCTCGTAGGTCTGCATCGAGTAGGGGCCGGGGTCTGCGCCCGCGAGCTCCTTGTAGGCTGCGACCCATGCGTCGCCGCCCTCGAGCATGTCGGGGGTGCGGGTGAAGGTGCCGAACACGTTGTCGATCGCGGGGCCCGCAATCGCGGCGAGCTGGGCGTCGACCGAGCCGTCACCGACGAGCACAACCCCGTCGTAGCCCGCGGCGCGCAGCTGGTCGATGAGCAGGCCGCCGGCCTGGTAGTAACCCGTCCAGTAGATGAAGTCGGGGTTTGCGCTCAGCACGCTGTTGATGTTCGCCGCGAAGTCTTTTTCGTCGGGGTTCACCGACTCGCGCTTTGCGAGGTTCAGTTCGCCCGCCTGCTCCTCGAACGAGTTCGCGAGGTCGACCGAGTAGTCGGTGTTGTCGTCGATGAGCACCACCGTCTGGGCGCCCAGCTTCTCGGCGTACGCGACGGCTGCCGCGCCCTGCTGAATGCCCGTGCCGTTGATGAGGAAGGCGCCTTGGCCGACAAGCGCGGTCGAGTTGGCGGCCGGGATGACCATCGAGATGCCAGCTTCTTTGAAGACGGGGAGGGTGGGGAGCGTCGCTCCCGAGCAGTACCCGCCGACGGAGCCGTGCACGCCGGCGCTGACGAGCTTGTTCGCGGCGGCGACGGCGGCCGTCGCGTCGCAGCCGTCGTCTTCGGTGACGAGTTCGAGGTCGCGCCCGTCGACGCCGCCGTCGGCGTTGATCTCGTCGATGGCGAGCTGCGCGCCGTACTTCATGTAGTCGCCGAACGCGGCCTCGGAGCCCGAGAAGGGGGCGAGCATGCCGAGCTTGATCGGGCCGTCGCTCGACGCGCCGCCGCCGTCGCCTGCGAGCCCGCCGGAGCAGCCCGAGAGCACGAGTGCCGCTGTTGCCGCGATCGCGCCGAGGGCTGCGAAGCGCCTTGCGCGGGAGTGAGCACGTGAAATCATTGACGATTCCTTCCAATCATTCTTCATTGAATATTGAGCGGGGAATGCGTTGTGCGCCGCGAGACCGTCATTGGTACTCGATCGCGGCGCCGGCAGCTACCCGTCAGTGCAATGTTACTGATTTAGAGGAAGAGCGCAAACAAAACAGGTCACGATTCCAACACGGTCTCGTGATTCGACGCGATGCGCCTAGTCGATCGTGAGCAGCCGCACCTCAAGCGTGCCAATGACGAGCTCGGCCGTAGCTGGCACCGCGACGCCCGGCGAGAGCTCGCGCTGCACGCCCGCGGCGTCGATGGTGAACACGCCGTTCGTCGAGTTCAGGTCTTCGATCGTCCAGCCGTCTGCGCCGAGCCGCAGCCGCGCGTGCGACTTCGACAGCGTGCGCGTCGTGTCTGGGATGAGCAGCGTTTCAGAGCCGGCAATGGCCGCCGGCTTGCGCCCGACGACGATGTCGTCGGCTCCGAGTTCGAGCTGCTGGCCGTCGGGTAGCTCGAGCACCCAGCGCGCACGACGCGAGACGACAACCGTCTGGTCGAGCTCGTCGGCAAGCGGAGTCGGGGCCGCAGGAGCCGCCGGCGGGGCGGCAACGGCCCCGAGCGAGTCGGTGACGCGCGGCGAGGCGGGCTCGGGTGCGACGGTCGGCTCTGGCAACACGACGGGCTCAGGCGTGGCGACAGCCGGCGCGACGGGCTCGGGTACCGAGACGGGCGCAGGGGCTGCGACAGGCGCGGGCGCCGCGATAGGCTCAGGCGCCGAGACAGGCTCTGGCACCGCAACCGGCTCGGGCGTGAGCACGGCATCAGCGAACGACGGCGTCGCGGCAGGCGGCGCGACGGGCGGCGCGACTGCTGGCGGCACCACCGGCGACGGGGTGAGCGGTGGCAGCACGGGGGCAACCTCCGAGGCCGTCACGCGGGTCTCGGCGACGTTCTCGGGCATGATCTGCGCTGCGGGCTCCTCAGCGGCAGCTGCCTGCGCGGCCACGTCGCGTTCGGCGCCAATCGCGGCCTCGACTGCCTGCGCCGACGGCGCCCACGCGTCATCGATCGGGGCGGCTGCCGGAACGGCTGCGGGCGGGGCTGCAGGTGTCGCCGCGGGCGGCGAGGGCAGCAGTGGCGCCTCGGGCGGAATCGGGGCCGGCTGCGGCCACGAGAACGGGCGCGCGTCTGCGGCGGTGCCGAACCCGGCGTCGCGCGACGGCGGCTGCTCGTTGGCGAGCCGCTGGAAGTTGCCCTCGGTCGTGTTGCCAAGCCCCCACGGGTTGCTCGGCGAAGCACCGGGAATCACAGCACCGGGTGCTGGAGCACTAGGCACCAAACCACCTGGCGCAGGGGCACCAGGCACTAAACCACCTGTTGCAGGAGCGCCTGGTGCAGGAGCGCCTGGCACCAACCCACCAGGTGCGGGCGCACCAGCTGCGGGCGCACCAGGCACGGAACCGCTGGTGAGAGGAGCACCCGGCACCACAGCGCCCGGGGCCGGGTACCCACCGGGGCTCATCGGCGTTGCCGTGGGGTGCGCAGCGGGCGGCAGCGGCGGGGCGGCGGGCGCCACCGGCTGGCCCGGCGCACCCCCGAACGACGGGGGCAGCGGCGGCATCGCCGACTGTGGCGAGGCCGACTGCGAGGCGGGCTGCTGGCTGCCCGGCAGCAGCGGGTAGACCTGGCCGTCGGGGCCGTACTCGACGAGCCCCTGCCTGCCAGCGCGGGCCCCACCCTGCTGGTGAGGGTCTGCGCCGTAGCCGCGGTCTTGCAGTCGCGAGCCGAGCAGCGTCGCCCACAGCGGCGGCAGCAGCGCGCCAAGCACCGTCATGCCAGCGCCCTCTTCGTGCTCCTGGTTGATGCGATGAATCGCGATGATCGACATCACCACTGTCACGATGTTCAGGCCCGGAACGATGCCGATGATCGCCGTCCACCCCGGCAGGCCGCCGCGCTCGATGAGGCGCCACTGGTTCCACACCGGAATCCAGCCGTGGGCCGCGGGCAAGCCGAGGTACGGGAACAGCCGCGCGAGCGCCCAGAGGTACCAGACGTACACCCCGAGCCCGACGAACGACCAGATGCCGATAATGGCGAGCAGTGGGCCGCCGAATCCGCCGTATCCCATATCGTTCATCGTGTCTTCCTCATTTCGGGCAGCGCTGAGTTGCTGTTTCAAAGGTACCGCGTCTGTTCGCCTGCGCACTACTTCACAGCGCAGGCCGAGCACCGAAGTTACTCCCAGTCGCGCACTGACGGCGCGCGGGCGAGCTGCTTTCAGGGTCGCGCCGGCTGCCTTGCGGTGTCGCACCACCGTTCAACAGCGCCACCCCTTCACGCATAGGTACACTATTTCTCCCACTTGTGATTGCTCAGTGTGCGAAAATCGGAGAGCGCACTCGCTCGCGAGTGCCTTCGATCAGACTCAGGGGCCACCATGCAGATAGCTGTCGACACTGACGATATGACTTCGCTCCAAACGAGGCTCCGCGAAGCAGCGCACGAGATGGGCGATGCTGTGCCGAGCCTGCCACCAAGTGCCGTGTACGGCCCCCCGGTGCTTGGGGCCGCGGTCGCCGCGTTTGAAGCCGCGATGCGCGCCGATGCGCGCCGGCTTACAGAGCGCTGGCGTTCGCTCGAGACCGGCGTGCGCGAATCGGCTGCCGACGCCGCAAAGGTCGAGGAGCGGATCACTGCAATCGTCGAGCAGCTCGCGGGAGGGCTGAGGTGAGCAACGATCGAACGCTCATGCGTCAGGGCACGCAGCGGTCTGGGCCCGGGTACTCAATCGGCTTCATCAGTTCGACGCTTCGCCCAACGGCGCAGGGCGGCGGTATCGCGGCTCGCTTCGGCATCTCGAGCGCATCGACCAGGCACACGGTTGAGCTTGGGCCGGGAGACTCCTCGCCGCTGCCCGACGGCGGCCTACTCGAGGTGCTCGAGATTTTTGTGAGCCCCGACGGCGCTGAGACCGCCGCCGCCGTCACAATCACCGACGGCAGGAGCCCCGCCGCGTGAGGAGCGAAAGGAGAACTCGGGTGACAGCTGTCAGCATCATCGCCATCGTCGCCGGCGTCGCGATACTTGCGACACTGCTCGTGTTTGGGGTGATCGGCGTCGGTCGCACCGTTGTCGCAGGCAGCGAGACGCAGCTGTGTGGGGCTCGGGTTGGTGTGGTCGTCGCAGATGACGCTTCGGTACGCCTGCTCGGCACCGACGCTGGCAGGCTTGCGGTCGGTGACAGAGCGCGCATCGGCGCGTTCTGCGTCGTCGAAGTTGTCGGCATCAGCGAGAGCGGCACGAACACTGCACCGGGCGAAGACGTCGACGGTGGGGGCGCCAGCGTGCAGCTACGGTGGCGTCTCTGGTGAGCGGGTTCGGCGACCCGGCCGCGGTCTCAAGCGCGAGCGATTCACTCCGAAAAGCGGCCGCAGCGGCCGAGCACGCACGCTCACTCGCGAACCGCGCCCAGCCTGATGTCTGGCGTGGTCGCGCGGCCGATGCTTACCTTTCTGCGAGCCGAAAGACGCTTCCGGGCGCCGCCCGGCTGAGCGACGCGCTCGAATCGGCCTCGGGAACGCTCGGCCGGTACGCGGCCGTGCAACGCGAGCTGCAGGCTAACTATGAGCGCGCCCAGGCTGACCTCGACCGTTCGGTCGCCGCGCTCAAGCGCAACCCACTCGACGTGTCTGCCGGAATATCGGCCGCTGGGGCACAGCTGGCCGGCCTCGGGGCGCTCGGCAAACTCCAGCATGCCGCGGCCTCGGCTGCGGGTGAGTTGCGCGCCCTCTCTGATGACGATGGCAACGACGGCGCGCACCCGTGGTGGGATCCGTTCGGTTGGTTTACCGAAGATCGTGACCCTGACGACCCAGATCAGCGGGTGTCAGACAACGTGCTCGACGACGACTCATTCACCTCAGACGATGTAGCTCAGGGCCAAATCGGTGACTGCTTTGCCCTCAGCTCGATCGTCTCGCTGCTGAATACCGACGCCGGCGACGACTTCATTCGCGACAACGTGCGCTGGGACCCTGACAAGCAGGGCTACTGGGTCACCCTCTACGAGAACGGGAAGGGTGAAGAGGTTTTCGTCGACCACGTGTACGGCAAAGGTGCCAGACAAAAAGATTGGGAGTGGTTCATCTTCAGCGGCGACAAGCCGTCGATTGCTGCCCTCTACGAGTCTGCCCTGCAGTCGAAGTACGGCTACAGCTATCTCGAGGGCGGGCAGTCGTGGGAGGCGATGGAGAAGATCACGGGCCGCGAGGTCACCCAACAGGCGAACGACGACTACTCAGGGTTCAGCCAGCGCCAGGTCGATTCGCTGCGCGATGTGCTCAACGCGGGCGGGCAGGTTACCGTGTCATCGCCGCGAAGCGGTGAGCACCCCCTCACCGTAGAAGCACCCGACGGGAGCACCCGCCAGGTCGAGCTCGTCACGCAGCACTCGTACGTCGCGACGAAGATCGAGGCCGACGGCAGCATGTGGGTGCGAAACCCCTGGGGGCCAGGCAACTCCGCTGACGGCGGAGGGGAGTTCAAGGTGAGCGCCGAAGATGTTGCCAGAGTGTTCTGGCGCTCGGCATCAACAAACATCACCGACTAGCTGCGATCCGCTGCCGCCAAGACCTCGCGCACCCGCGGGAGCACACAGTGCCCCTGCGGGTGCGCGGCAAGGCCACGGGAGGCGGATCGCCGACGCTACTCGCCCTCGTGTGCTGACGGCACGTAGGCGAGCTGCGCGACCTGGTGGCCGCGCGCACGCGACACGATCTGCGCGCGACCGGGAATACTCGGCACCGCCTTCACCTTGCCGATGAGCTGGCCCTCGTCTGGGCTGCCGCTCAGCAGAATGCCGGTCACGCCGAGGTCGGTCATGCCCTGCAGAATCGGGTCGTACGCGGCACGCGAGGCGCCTCCGCTGCGGCGGGTGACGAACACGTGCAGCCCGACGTCGCTGGCCTGCGCGAGCAGCTGGGCGAGCGGGGCAGCCGGGTTGCCCTGCTGGGTGGCGACAAGATCGTAGTCATCGATCATCACGAAGCCCTCGGCACCCGACCACCAGCTGCGGTTGCGCAGCTGCTCGGTGGTGACCTCGGGGCCGGGCAGGCGGCCGCGGAAGAACTCGACGAGCTCGGCGATCGCCGCTGTCGCTTGCTCGGCGCTCGTGAGATAGGCCCCCAGGTACGCCTCGGGAATCTCGCCGAGGTGCGCCCTGCGGTAGTCGATCATGAAGATGCGCGCGTCACCTTCGGCGTAGTGGCGCGCGATTTCGTGGGCCAGCCCGCGCAGCATCGAAGACTTGCCCGAGCCAGAGTCGCCGTAGAGGAAGAGGTGCGACTCTGTCGCCGGGTCGATGCCGACGGGCGCGAGCGCCGCCTCGTCGAGGCCGAGCAGCAGCTCGCCGGGCGCGGCGGCCGGGTGCTCGCGCAGCTCTTCGAGCGGCAGCACCGAGGGGAGCAGCCGCAGCTTCGGGCCCGGCTCGCGCTGCCAGGCGCTCGAGATCTTCGCGACGAGATCTTCGACACCCTCTGCGAGCGCCTCGCTCGAGCCGACGCCGTCGATGCGCGGCACCGCGATGAGCATCTGCAGCCCGCTCTGGTCGAGGCCGCGGCCCGGCAGCGCGGTGACGTTGCCCGCCGCCTTGCGCGAGATCTCGGAGTCTGCGGAGTCGCCGAGCCTGAGCTCGACCTTGCCGCCGAGCAGGTCTTTCAGCGCCGGGCGAATCTCGAGCCACCGGTTCGCGGTGACGACGAGGTGCACGCCGAGGCCGAGGCCGCGCGCCGCGATCTCTTGCAGCGCGAGGTCGAGCGTCTCGTAGTCGTTGCGCAGCGTGCCGTAGCCGTCGACGATGAGGAAGATGTCGCCGTAGCCGTCGTCGACGAGCCCCTGCGCGCGCCGCGACCGGTAGGTGTCGATCGAGTCGATGCCGTGGGCGCGGAAGAAGCCCTCGCGGGCGTTGAGCAGCGAGGTCACCTCGGCCACGGTACGGCGAATGACCTCGGGCTCGCTGCGGGTCGCGAGGCCCGCGAGGTGGGGCAGCCCGGTGAGACCCGCGAAGCTGCCGCCGAAGTCGATAACGAAGGCCTGCACCTCGTGCGGCGTGTGCGTGAGCGCGAGGGCGGCGAGCAGCGACCGGGCCGCGGTGCTCTTGCCCGACAGCGGCGCGCCGACGATGGCGAGGTTGCCCTGCGCGCCCGACAGGTCGAGCGCGAGGGTGTCGCGGCGCTGCTGCAGTGGCACGTCGACGATGCCGAGCGGCACGGTAAGCCTGCGGTGCTCGCGCCACCGGGGCGCGTGCAGGCCGAGCTCGTAGCTGACCGACAGCTCGCCGAGCAGCTGGTCGAGGCTTGCAGGGTCTTCGAGGGGCGGCAGCCACACCTGGTGGGCCGCCGGGCCGTGGCCGGCCATGCGGCTGACGGCGAGGTCGAAGGTGCTGCGGGTCTCTTCGGGCTCGGCGGCGGCGCGCTCGGCCGCCCGCTGCTCCGCCTCGGCGTTCGCAGACGCGGCCTCCGCGGCCGGGTCGACGAGGCCGTGGGCTGCCGCGGTGAAGGGCACGATGTGTGCCGTCGCGGATCCGCCACCATCGATCGCCTCGACCTTGGCGCGCCGTGCCGGTGGTGGGCCCGACACGTACGCGGCACGGAACTGCGTGAGGTGCTCGTCACTGCCAACCTTCAGCAGGCCGCCGCCCGGCTCCTGCGGCAGGTGGTAGGCGTCTGGCACACCGATGACGCTGCGCGATTCGGCAGCAGAGAAGGTGCGCAGGCCGACACGGTACGAGAGGTGGGTGTCGAGGCCCTTGAGCTTCGACTCCTCGAGGCGCTGCGAGGCCATGAGCAGGTGCACGTGCAGCGAGCGGCCAAGCCGGCCAATCGCCACAAACGTCTCGATGAACTCGGGCTTCGCGCTGAGCAGCTCTGAGAACTCGTCGGCGACGATGAGCAGGGCAGGCAGCGGCGGCAGATCGTCGCGGCCGTTCTTGCGCGCCTTCTCGTACTCGCCGACGTTCACGAAGTTGCCGGCGGCGCGCAGCAGCTCTTGGCGGCGCGTCATCTCACCGAGCAGGGCGTCTTCCATGCGGTCGACGAGGCTAATCTCGTCGCCGAGGTTCGTGATGATCGCAGAGACGTGCGGCATGTCGGCCATTCCAGCAAACGTCGCGCCGCCCTTGAAGTCGATGAGCACGAAGTTCAGCTGCTCGGGCGAGTGCGTGAGCGCGAGCGACAGCACGAGCGTGCGCAGCACCTCAGATTTACCCGAGCCCGTCGCGCCGATGATGAGGCCGTGGGGGCCCATGCCCTGCGACGCAGACTCCTTCAGGTCGAGAATCAGCGGCGCCCCCGACGTGTCTTGGCCGATGGGCACGCGCAGCCGGTCGCGCTCTGGCAGGTAGCGCCACGTTTGGGCGAAGTCGAGGTCGCGCACGTCGGGCATGCGCAGCAGGTCGATGAGCTCTTGCTGCCGGTTGCTGCCGGTCTTGGCGACCTGGCCGCCGCCCTCAACGCTGTGCAGCGGCGCGAGGCGCCTGGCAACCGCCTCTGCCTCGATGACGCTCATGTTGTCTGGGGTGAAGTGGAAGAGCCTGCGCGAGCCCTCGAGCAGGTCGGCGCCGCCGTCGTAGAGTGCGAGCCTGCCGCGGTTGGGGTTGTCTGACTCGTCCCACTCCTGCGGCAGCTCGAGCACGGTCACGCCCTGCAGCCCGCCGCCGAACACGGCGTCGCCGCTCGCGACTCGCGCGCCGTCGACGACGACGAGCACCTGCTGGCCCTCGACGGGGGCGTCGCGCACGAAGCGGGGCCGCTCGCGCACCTCGGTGGGGAGCATGCTCAGCAGCGTGGTGGTGTCTGCCCCGATCATGCGGGCGGGGCCGAGGCTGTCGCGCAGCCTCGGCGACTGCACGTGCGGCAGCCACTTCGCCCACTCCCAGTGGGGCAGCTCGTTGGGGCCTGCAGCGATGACGATGAGCAGGTCTTCGGGGCTCTGCATCGTTGCCAGGTGGGTGATGATGCCGCGTGCGAGCCCGCGCACCCGGTCGAGGTCTTCACCGACGATTTCGAGGGCCTCGTAGCCCGGAATGCGCAGGTAGGTGGGCAGCCCGGCCTGCATCGCGTGGGTAGCGATGAAGCGGTGGGCCGCGGTCGCGGCGACGGGGTCGAGCTGCGCGGCCGGCGGAATCTCGGGGGCCTCAAGCGTGAACACGAGCGGCTGGTCGTTCACGCCGAGCCTGGCGGTGAGGTGGTCTTCGCTCGACGGGTCGCGCTCCCACACCCGCGTGCTGTCTTCGACGAGGTAGCTCAGCGTGCCCGGGTCGGGGTAGCGCCAGTTGCGCTCGCGTCGCTGCGCCCGCGCGCCGTTGCGCACCGTCGTGCGCAGCTCTGCGAGGTAGGCGAGGTACTCGCGCCGCGAGCTCATCAGCTGCGCCTGGCGCTGGGAGCGTTGCCGCCACCCGTTGACGAACACGAAGCCGAGGGCCGAGATGAGAAACATGCCGCCCGTGAGCCACCCGGTTGGGCCGGAGTTTGAGACCGACACCATGATGATGGCGCCGACGCTTCCGAGCATGGGCAGCATCGAAGTGAGGATGCCGCCGCCCCCGTCTGCAGCTTCGAGCTCGGGCGGGGGCTGAACCGACAGGGTCCCTGAAGGGACGCGTGGCGGCGCGAGGCGGCTACTCATTCAGTTATTCTCCACGCTTACCCGCGCGCGATGCGGGGTGGGGCATGTTCTCCTCATACTCATCTTCGAATTTCGGGGCGACGTAGCCGAGACGGTTCGTGCCGCCCTTCTTGTCTGCCGCACCACCGCCCTGGCCGCCCATCATCATGCCGGGCCGGCCAGCGCCAGCGCCCTTCGCGGCGCCCGAGCCGGAGTTGCCGGCCCCGGCGCCCGCAGCGCCCGTGCCCGTGGTGCCGGCCATGCCAGCCGTGCCAGCACCGGCGGCGCCAGCACCGCCAACACCAACACCGAAGCCGCCCGCTCCAAAGCCCGCGCCACTGGCTCCGCCGGCGATCTTCGCGCCAGCAGCAAGCCCGACAGCGCCCAGGCCCGCGGCGCCGAGACCAGCGCCGACGCCAAAGCCCGGCCGGCCGCCCTCGAGCCCGCTGTCGACCGACGGGCCACCCGGCCGCGTCGGCGTCGTGCCGTCGCCACCCGGGTACACCGGCCGTGTGCCACTGCCGTCGTTGCCGTCAGTGCCGCCGCCGTTACCGCCGCCAGAGCCATCTCCGCCGGGGTTGCCCGTGCCGCCAGGGTTCGTGGTGCCCCCTGGCGGGGTCCACCCAGTGCCGCCACCGCCGGGGCCGCCGGGGTAGCTCGGGTAGCCAGCACCGCCACCGCCACCGGGGAAGCTGCCGACGCCGCTACCGCCGCCGGGCCCGCCGAAGTTGCCGCTCGGTGTGCTACCGGTGTCATAGACCAGTGGGGGGACAGGGGTTGGTGCTTTGCCGAACTCAGGGATCGGGTCGAAGCGAATATTCTTGGGAGGCAACTCTCCGCTCCAAGCCAAGATCTGGGAATTGATATGGCCGAATGCCTCCTTGGCGGCGGCCTCACGACCGGAGAGCAATCGGTCCGTGAGCCAGCCAACGGTCTGGGCCCCCACTTTAACGAGCCCAACACCGGCCACTTCAACAGTCTTCGCCCCCTGGTTGACGGCATCGAGAACTCCCTGGGGAATGATCGATGAGGGCAACGATTCTAGCGCCTCCCTCGCCAGGCGCACACGTTCCTGGTTATCGCTCCCCGCAGAGCACGAGTACTGCCCACTACCCGTAATCCGCTGTTGGGTCACATAGAGACCCTCTTGGAGGTATCCAAGGTTGTTGGCGTGAGCCTTCAACCGAGCCAGCAAAGTATCCCCTGATTGGCCCTTCCAGTGCTGCGGTAGCGATGCGATGCTGCGCTGCACTTCAGCCTGCTGTTTGCCGATCGCTTTGATCAGCGTTCCGATACCAGGAGCTGCCCATGGGCCTCCCTCGGCAAGATCCCGCAGTTTCTCTTCGTATTCACCCATTGTCAGCCTCCGAATTTCATACCCGTTGCTGGGCCTGTTGTGTCTTACCTCGACGCGAACGCGACACTGCGATCGGCACGATAATGGCTGTGCCGGCTACTCCAACGACAAGCAGCACGATCGCCACTGTCGCCCATGCCGGCCATTCAGCTGTGGCTTCTGGGCTCGGCTCCTTCGGCCCAATCTCCTCGCTTGTTCCGCTAGGCCAAACCTCTTCGAACGTCGGACCAATGGACCATCGACACAGATCCATGCTCGTAGGGGCGGGTTCCTCGGCCTGTATACATCTCGGGTCATCCGCCGATTCTACGAACAGTGGGTTCTCGTCTGGGTATGTGGCTGGGTCGACGTTCAACAGCGACATCGGATTCGCCAGACCATACCCTTTTTTGCGGTCGACCCACTCTGGTTCGTGCAAACCGTTGGGGCCGGTGGTGCGCATCATCGCCTGCAACACCTGATTCGCGGTCGCCTCAGGGAACTCCTCGAGCCCCAACGCAATGACACCAGCAACCAGTGGAGTCGCAAGCGACGTACCATACCCAAGACTTGGGCCCCACGCTTCAGCCGAAGACGGCACCAACAACTCCGAGCCAGCAGAAAGGAACCCCAGGTTCGAAGACCCCTGCGCTTCCCCGAACATCGGGTCGAGACGGTCACCGCCACCACTGAGAATGTTTCCCTCATTATCCAGCCCAGACACCGCGACGACCCCGTTTAATTTGTACGGATAGTTCAGCCTCGTCTGAGCGGTGATGTCCCCATCCGGGTTCGGCGTACCTGCCACGATCGGAACCCCGGCCCGCAAAGCTGTCTGAAGCGCGGAAGTCCACCCGATGGAATCGCCGTCGACACGGGAGTAAACCACGATATCCGCACCGTCTCTCACCGCGTTCCACGCGGCATAACTATCCGCTCTCCCTAGGAAATAGTCAGGCGAGTCGGAGGGCAAATCAGTGTCGTAGAACTCGCCACGCGCACCATCGTAGTTTTCGCACTTCACCCCACCATCATCACCGGCAGATTCGTTGGGCAACCCGGTCGAATAGAACCACACCTCAGCATCAGGCACAATGCCCCGCGTACCCGGGCCCCCATCAGCCGACGTACCATTCCCAACAAGCATCGCAACAACACTCGTCCCGTGCCCGGCACGCGCCACATCATCACTCACCGCAGGCACCGGGGTGCCAGTATCCGGGAACGCACAATAGCTACCCTTCACCGTAATATTCGCCCCGGCAAGCTCCGCCACATCAGGGTTCAACGCCGCGTCAATGACCGCAATCTTGACACCCTCGCCCGTCGCGCCCTGCGCCTGCAGCTCATCAAACCTCAGACCATCCGCGTACCACAGAGCACTCGAACGCTCATTCTCAGGCAGCGCGACCGCGTTTACGGGTCCCACACCGCCAAGCAGGACCGCCGACACCGCAAGGCCTACAGCTGCGGTCGCCGATCTAACCCCCAACAGGCTTACCCCAAGACGCAACGTCAGACCCACTTGGGGTTTCATGGGTGACCGACCCCGTATTGGGTGGAGACTCTCCGCCGGGCAGAGCTGTTCGCGGGCTAGAGCTCTGTGATGCTGCTGACGTGGCTTCTTCCTCATACTTGCGAAGAAGCGACATGATTTCCGCGTCTTGTGCTGTGAAGTCGTCAAGAGCTTTCACGCCGTTTGCGCAGTCCCGTCGAATGATTTCCAGGTAGTCGACAAACCAAGTTCGGCTCACATCGCCCACCCTCTGCATTGTTCGACGATACTCAAGAGTACCCACAGAAGAGGTTGGCCCGGTGACCTGAGCAACGTCTGACGCACCTGGACCCTCAGGGTCGTGTTTACCAAGCGCAAGCATAATGCCCCGCGCTTCTTCGTCAACTAGGATCTCGTCGCCGCCAGCCATGGGTGTTCCTCCAGGTGTGATGTGGTCTCGGTCCGGTTTGAGTCTAATCGACCTCCGCGTCTATTGGGGGCGAAGTTTTCGATCTGTCACTATCTAGCTGGCCGAGATAGAGCTCGGGTTTCACACGCTACTCGTCGACCACCGAATTGAATGACGTTCGACAGAACACCCACGAGCAAGCCATTGGTGCCAACCATTTGAGGTCAACCGCGCTGCCTCCGTGATCGCGACACCGCGATCGGCACGATAATTGCTGTGCCGGCTACCCCAACGACAAGCAGCACGATCGCTACTGTCGCCCATGCCGGCCAAGCAGCTGAGGCTTCTGAGCTCGGCTCTCGCGGCCCAATCTCCTCGCTTGTTCCGCTAGGCCAAACGTCTTCGAACGTCGGGGTGAAGGCCCAAAAGCACTCGTCCATGCTCGCAGCCGGGGGCTCACCAGGCACAGAGCACCTTGGATCATCCGAAGACGCCGCGAACAGCGGGTTCTCATCAGGGTGCTGGGTTGGATCCGCTTCGAGGAGAGCCTTTGGATTTGCCAGCCCGTACCCTTCTTTGTCGCCACCCCAACGCGGCTCATGCTCCCCTGAGGTGCCGGTGGTTCGCACCATCGCCTGCAACACCTGATTCGCGGTCGCCTCAGGGAACTCCTCGAGCCCCAACGCAATCACACCAGCAACCAGTGGAGTCGCAAGCGACGTACCATACCCGAGACTTGGGCCCCACGCGTCGGCCGAAGACGGCACCAACAACTTCGTGCCAGCAGAAAGGAACCCCAGGTTGCGAGCCCCCAGTGCCTCGCCGAACATCGGGTCGAGACGATCACCGCCACCACTGAGAATGTTTCCCTCATTATCCAGCCCAGACACCGCCACAGCCCCGTTTAATGCGAAGGGAACATTCAGCATGGTCTGAGCGATAATGTCGCCATCCGGGTTCGGAGTACCAGCAACGATCGGAACTCCGGCCCGCAAAGCTGTCTGAAGCGCGGCATTCCACCCAGGAACATCGCCATCGACACGGGAGTAAACCACGATATCCGCGCCGTCTCTCACTGCATTCCACGCGGCATAACTATCCGCTCTCCCCGGGAAATAATCAGGCGAATCAAGGTGCAGATCGGTGTCGTAGAACTCGCCACGCGCACCATCGTAGTTTTCGCACTTCACCCCACCATCATCACCGGCAGATTCGTTGGGCAACCCCGTCGAGTAGAACCACACCTCAGCATCAGGCACAATGCCCCGCGTACCCGGGCCCCCATCAGCCGACGTACCATTCCCAACAAGCATCGCAACAACACTCGTCCCGTGCCCGGCACGCGCCACATCATCACTCACCGCAGGCACCGGGGTGCCAGTATCCGGGAACGCACAATAGCTACCCTTCACCGTAATATTCGCCCCGGCAAGCTCCGCCACATCAGGGTTCAACGCCGCGTCAATGACCGCAATCTTGACACCCTCGCCCGTCGCGCCCTGCGCCTGCAGCTCATCAAACCTCAGACCATCCGCGTACCACAGAGCACTCGAACGCTCATCGGGCGCCAACGGTGCAGCTTCTGCAGCCACCGCGCTACCAAACACGAAGCCACCCAGCAGCACTCCACCAGCAACCATCGACACCACGCTACGCACCATCAGACACCCTCCCTCGAGAGACAACTCCCGCCGCGCGCTTGCGCGAGCGCGACACCGCGATCGGCACGACAATCGCCGTTGCGATCAGCCCTGCGATAAGAACTGCACCACCGACAATTGCAATTGGCACCCATCCAGGGGCCTTCGCTTGCCCGACCTCTGTCGTTCCGCCTGGCACCTCTGGCCCGCTGGGCCACACGACATCAGAGGTCGGATACGCTGCCCACGCACACTTCTCCATCGAGGTCGGAGCTGCTGCTGACGTGTCGCCCGGGTCCAGGCACCTGGGGTCGTCTGGACTCATCACAAAAAACGGGTTCTCGTCGGGGAAACTCGTCGGATCAATTTCAATCAACGACAGAGGCATTGCAATTCCATAGCCGAGTTGTTTACCGCTCCACCTTGGTTCATGCAATCCATCGGCACCCGTCGTACGAATCATCGCATGAAGAACCTGGTTAGCTGTCGCTTCAGGAAATTTTTGCAACCCTAAGGCTAAGGTCCCTGCAACCAATGGCGTCGCAAGTGACGTTCCAAAGCTGTTTTTTGGTTCCCAACCATCTGTTGACGAAGGGGTCAGTACAGAGGAACCTGCCGATAAGAATCCCAGATTATTCGAGCCTTCGGCTTCCCCATCGATCCCCGCTGTTATTCCACCTCCGTTCAGGAGGTTGCCTTCGAAATCAACACCAGAGACACTGACAACGCCGTTCAGCACGAACGGAAAGCGCCGCAGAAGCTGACTCTCAATATCCCCATCTGGGTTATGCGTTCCGACTACAAACGGCACCCCCGAGCGAAGGCCCTCTGTCAAAGCAGTGGCCCATCCGCTGATGTCATCACCAACGTTGGAGTAGACAACAATGTCCGCCCCATCACGGACAGCGTTCCACGCAGCGTACGCACCAGCAGATCCCAAGAAGTAGTCGTCCGAAAGGTACTCCGCGTCCGTATCCTCATAAAACACCCCGCGCGAAGCGTCATACTTCTCACACCCCGCAGTCTCATCAGTCGCTTCTTCGCCAGGCATTCCCGTGGCGTAAAACCACACCTCAGCCTCCGGCGCAATCCCCCGAGTACCCGGCCCACCATCCCCGGCAACACCATTGCCCACCAGCATGGCCACCACATCAGTTCCGTGCGAAGCCCGCTCCGGGTCATCACTCACCGCCGGAACAGTCTTTCCAGTCTCGGGGTACGCACAATACCCGCCCTTCACGGTGATGTTCGCGCCAGCAAGCTCAGGGATATCAGGGTTAATCGCGACATCAATCACCGCGATCTTGACGCCGGCACCAGTCGCGCCCTGCGCCTGGAGCTCATCAAACCCCAACCGATCCGCGTACCACAGCCCAGCGACGCGCTCCTCCTCGGTCAACGAAGCCGCCTGCGCTGGCGACCCACCAGACACCACACCACCCAGCACCGCAGCACCCAGCAGCACACCACCAGCAACCATCGACACCACGCTACGCGCCATCAGACACCCTCCCTTCAAGCCAATACACGCCATCCGGCATTTGCACGCTCCGCCGCACGCCACCCGCCGTGCCGGGGCGCCCATTGCGCGAGCCCGCGGCGTGCCGAGCCCGCGCAGGCGTGCGCTGCAAGCCAGCCGTTCGCCGAGTGGGTTCGTCAACGCCGTTGTCATCGCAGACGGCCACGCGTACCTCCAGGTGTGATTGGTATCGCCCCCACCGCGATTCTATGCGACCCGCGCTACTGCCCGCCAAGCCCGCGAGCAGCGTTCCGGTCTGCGGTGCCATAGTTGTCTGCGAGCTTCGCGAGTTGCGCAGCGATCGCGGTAAGCTGCGCCCCGTGCTCTTCCATGCGTGCACGCAGATGGGTCTGGGAGCGATCGAACGCGGTCTGCGCGTCACCCTCCCATGCGAGCCGAAGCGCGTCAGCGGCATCGCTGAGCTGCTCGAGCTCGTCGTTGATTCCCGACGCTGCATCACCGAGCACCTTGGCGGCGGTGCGGAGTGTTGACGGAGTGACTTCTAGCGTGCTCATCTGGGCTCCCTACCGGTACCCAATATCGCCCGAGCCAGTGCTCGCGCCCGGAAACGCCTCGGAGGCTTCAGCCCGTAACTGGCCGACGAACGGTGAGTCGGTGCCGAGCACCTGCGCGCTTCGGTCGACGGCAGCGAGAGCCGCCTTGCGTTGCGCATCGGCCACGGTGTCGGTGAGCAACTGAGAGAGGCGTGTTGCCGAGAGCTGCGCACCCCGCTCAGTCACAGCCACCCGCAGCACCCTGCCGCCGCTTTGCGCTTCCACGCTCACCTCGCCCTGCGGCGAGCGCGCCGTCGCTGTCAGTGTTGCGATCTCGCCAGCGAGCTGGTCGATGCCAGCGCGCCTGGCCTCAGCCTCGGCTACCTGCGCGTCGACCTTGGCAAGTGCAGCCGCGGCAGCCTCTTGAGCGTCATTCTCTGGTGACATGTTGCCTCTCTTTCGATTCTGCCCATTCGCGGAGCGCATCACAGCGCCGTGACCCACTGAAGCGCAGCCAGGTCGCGACCGGTTGGTAGCAGTGAAGTACACCCTGCGCGCAGGGCACGAACGCCGCGGCAACAATCGCCGCAACTCTTGGCCTCATAGCAGCCCCGCGTTCTGCATTTCGGTGACGAGGGCCTGCAGGTCTTTACCCGATGAGAACAGCAGGAGCGAAAGACTGCCGTCGAGCGCTTCGCCCCCACTCAGCCCCAGCTCGCGGTTGAGTGTCTGCGTTGCTTCTACAACGCCCTCTGCCGGCTCAAACTCTTGGCCTCGAAACGACAGCATCAACTTCGCGCCGGCATTCACCCCGAGCCCTTCACTGACCGCCACCAGCGTGCCACGGAACTGCTCGTCTGTGATCGGATTGGGCCCAAACTGCACTCTGACAGTAATGACTTTCGAAAAGCCCTCCCAGCTCGTCGAGGCATCGACGCCGACAACACCGATGTCGGCGTCGGAGAGCTTCTGGGGCACCTCCCGTGTAAACGTGTCTGGCAGCAGTGAAGCACACCCTGCGAGCAGGGCAACCAACACGAGGGCGACGACCGCCGCTACCTTAGGCCTCATAGCAGCCCCGCATCGCGCAGGTCGCTAACAAACTCCTGCAGCTCTTTGCCGGAGGAGAAAATGATGATCGCGTTGTCGTCATCCACCGCGTCTTCGCCACTCCTGCCAAGTTGTCGGTTCAGCGACTGCAGGGTCTCCGCCACACCGCCCAACTGATCTGGGCCTTCGCTGAAGAACGCTACCGTCAACTTCGCGCCAGAGTTTAACCCCAAGCCTTCGCTCACTGCGACGAGCGAGCGGGTGACCTGATCGGGCGTGATGCCGCTGGTCTCGAAGTAGAGATCAACACTGAGACCCTTGGAGAAACCTTCCCAGTAGGTGCCCGCTTGCACTCTCGAAGCGCCGATATCGGCCGCAGCAACCCTCTCGGGGACCGCTTTCTCATGGGTGTCGGGTAGTAGCGCTGCGCAACCCGCGAGCAAAGCCACCAAGACCACTGCCGCGACCACCCCAACGACCCTGCGCATCACACCAGCCCCGCATCGCGCAGTTCACTAACAAACTCCTGCAGCTCTTTGCCAGAAGAAAGGAAAATCATCGCGTCTTCCCCGTTTACTGCATCAGTGCCACTTCTGCCGAGCTGTCGGTTCAAGGACTGCAGGGTTTCTTCAACGCCACACACCGGTTCCGCGCCATCGGCGAAGAAGGCGATGGACAAACCTGCGCCAGAGTTCATTCCCAGGCCAGCGCTCACGGCAGCAAGCGAATCGATCACCTGGTCCGATGTAATCTCATCGGTCTGAAAACTGAGGTAAACGCTAATTGTCTTGTCAAACCCTTCCCAGGAGGTGCCCACACGCACGTCTGAAGCGCCGATCTCCGCCTCAGCAATCTTTTCCGGGATCGCCTTCTCGTGCGTGTCAGGCAGCAACGCTGCGCAACCCGCGAGCACAGCCACCAAGACCACTGCCGCGGCCGCCCCAACGACCCTGCGCATCACAGCAGCCCCGCATCGCGCAGGTCGCTGACAAACTCCTGCAGCTCTTTGCCGGAGGAGAAAATGAGGATCGCGTCTTCACCGTCCACGACACCGTCACCACTCCTGCCAAGCTGACGGTTCAGCTCCTGGAGGGTTTCCTCAACACCACCGGCAGGCTCAGCACTTCGACCCAAAAAAGCAACGACCAGTTTTGATTGCGAGTTACGGCCCAACCCCTCGCTCACTGTGGCGAGCGACCGAGTGACCTGATCCTGCGTGATCTCATCGGTCTCAAAGCTGAGATGCACCCGAATTCTCTTAGAGAACCCCTCCCAGCCGGTTCCGACGCTCACTTCCGAAGCGCCGACCTCGGCCTCAGCGATCGTTTCGGGGATTACCTTCTCGTGCGTGTCGGGCAGCAACGCTGCGCAACCGGATAGCGCCAAGGCGAGCGCTATTGCCGCGGCTGCCGCGGCAAGTCGGCGCCGCCGGCTATCGCTGTACGCTCTCGAAGACCTGGTGGTCAATGATTTCACCGCCCATCCAGCTGTACTCAGCAGAAACGCCTGCCGCGTGCAGGTCGATGGACGCCGCATAGTTGTTGTTATTGTGCGCTTTGCCGTTCTCGCCCTCCCCCGAAGGAGCTGGTAGCTCAACACGCCGCACGTTCGGGAGGGTCGCGCCATCGCTGTTGAAGTCGAGGCTAGGCACAACATCACCTTTGTGCTGGAATGCGATCACAGGAATGTGCGGGGGAATGTTGAAGGTGTCAATCGGCGACCCGTTCGTTACCACCCCGATGGTGGTGTACGGCAGGTTCGTGTTTTCTGCGAGCTTGGCGGCCATGATGCCGCCCTGGCTGAACCCCGTGAACACGACAGGGTCTCCCGCAGACATCCCGGCTTCTCGCATTGCGCGCATCACCGCCCGCTCGTATTGAGATGCCATCTCGGGGTTCTTCTCAAGCATTAGTGCAGCATTCGTGTTGAGGTCGTTCATCGCCCCACCGCCGAAGATATCGAACCACTGTTGCGTGGAGGGTAGTGACACGACCCAGTGCTCGCTGCCATCGGGCCCGCGCACGAGCTTCACGTCGATCGCGGTCGAGCCCGCCTCCCCGAGCCTGTCAGTGAGCGAATTCGCCTGCACCAGGTCAGCCAACGAATCGAGGCTATTCCGAGGAAACGTTCTTCCTGTAGAGTCACTGACGTTGTCCGCAACCTTGTCCAGCTTGTTCCGCAGCGCCTCATCGTCATATCGCTTCACGTCGCCACTCGCGGTGAGCGCGTCCCGTTTCGCCCCACCCAGAATTACGCCCGGCAGACCGAGAACCAACCCGCCGGCAACCGGCAGCATGAGTGCCAGCGTCTCGCGCAGCCGGGTCAGCGCTTCATCGATGACCGGGCCGAGCTTCTGCAACAAGCCTGCGAGGTCTGCGAATGCGCCGAGCATGTTTGCAATGAGCTCTCGGCCCGCCATGATGAGTTCGGCTGCGGCCGAGGCGAGTTTGTACAGCTGTTCGACCTTCTCGAACGGGTTGAGCGTGAAGCCGAAGAGCGCCCCGATCAAGCGGGCGAGCCGGTCAAGGAAGTCGAAGATGAACTGGCGCACCCCGGCGACGACGCGTGAGGCAAGCCGCGCAGCAGCGGCAACCGCCCCCGACCAGTCGGCGGCATCACGCGCCACGGGCTTTAAGTCTTCGTAGCGGAGCTCCAAAGTTCGCACAGTGCGGCCCACGAGCGAGCCAAGCTCTTGCTCAAGGGTGCTGAGCTCGTCAGCGACGCCGACGAGCGTGCTCTCGACCTGTTCCCACGAGGCGGCGACGCCCTCCACCTGGCCGGGGTCACCGAGGAGCTCGTGGAACCAGGCCTCGAGCGGCTGCACGTAGCTCAGCGCCCAGCCGACAATATCGGGCGCAATGTTCGGAACACCGGTTGGCATCGGGGCCATGAGACCGTTCGCCCACGCCCCGCCTCTTACCGCGCCTGTGAGCCCGCCCACGGCGACGCTCACCCGCCGACCTCCGTGCCGTCAAACGCCGCAACGGCGGCCTCCTCGACCTCCGCGAACGTGGCCTTCGCAGCCCCCACGCCCTCTGACATTCGGGAGGCGAACGCCGATGCCGTGCTGGCGAGCTCACCAGTTCGGCTTGCAAGGCTGTTCATTGGGCCGACGAGAAGGCTATTCATCACCCCGAACGCAGCCGACCCCAGGCTCGCTGACGCGGGGCCAACGGCCCCTGACAGCGTGCTCGCCTGCGCAGCGAGCCCCTGCTGCTGGCTATCGCACACGGTGTCATCGATGACGATCTTCTCAGCTGCTGACGCGTTCAGTGTGCGCTCCTTCGAACGGTGCGGAGTGGACACTTTCACTCTAATCGCAACTGCACAGGCCGCGCCCAGTCAATTTGTGACCAGCTGAGTGTCGGCCACCTATCTCGGCATTTCTCCGACAACCGTGGCGACGGTGAAGCTGCGGTCGCCGACCTTCACGCGCGAGCCGTCTTCGAGTCGCACACGCACACCAGGTGCGAGCGGCGACGCGGTGCCCGTCTCGTCGAGCATTGCCGAGCCGTTCGTCGAGCCGAGGTCGGTGAGCCACACGCTTTCGCCGCGGCACTCGATGCGCAGGTGGGTCTTCGACACTGAGCTATCTGGGTCTTCGACGACCCAGAGCTGGTCTGATGCCTCGGTCGGGTCTGGCTTGCGGCCGAGGTTGAGGGCGAGCGGAATGGGCAGCTGCACGCGCTGGCCCGTGTCGAGCGTGAGCAGCAGCTGCTCCCCTACAACAACCTGTTGCACGGGCGGCGGCGCGGCGATCGGCGCATCTACCGAGACAACGCCGCTCGGCAGCTGGCTTTCGGGCGCTGCCGCGGGCACGGCCACTGGCGCGGGCTGCGGGCTCACCGGCGCCTGCTGGGGCGGCGCCTGGGCTGGCGTGCTTTCGGGGGCGACGAGCGCGTTCGCGGCCCAGGCCTCTGCGCCCTGCGCCCACGCCTCGCGCTCAGCCCGCGTCGGCACCCGCACCACGAGCGTGCGCCCGGCACGGTCTGCCCAACTGCGCCCCATGCGCATCGGGTCTGCTGCGCTCGTCGCGACCACGATGAAGCCGCCGATCACCGCGACGAGGGTGCCCGCGCCGAGCACGAGGGAGCGCACGGCGCCACGGGCGACGCCCGGCGAATAGGGTGCGTCGTCGCGAACGGTGCGGATCCGCAACGCAAGATTTCCCAGCGTCGCTCCGGTGCGAGCCTCGACAAACGCGAGCACGGCGGCCGCTTCGAGCACCGCGATGCCCGTGAGCCATAGGCTTCGCGAGCCCAACCAGACCGCCACGCCGACGAGCAACACCGCGACGAGGTCGATGGCAAACGCGCCGAGGCGCGCGCCCGTCGTCGCCGGGCGTGCCCACGCCCTGGCGCCAGCGAGCGCCTGCGCGAGCCTCGTCGACACACCGCGTTGCTGGGCGGCAGGGTTCACGTGTGGTGCCGCGCCAGCCGGGGCAGCGCCCGGGCGCACCACCGGCCGCTGCGTGCGCTGCCGCGAGGCGGCTCGGCGATCGCGGCGCGACTGTGTCTGCGACGGCGTTTGCGATTGTGTCTGCTGCGGCCTCAGCGATGGCACGCTCGGCGGCCCCGCGTGGTTCGGCGGGCCCTGCGGCTGAAAATGACTCATTACGACAACACTCCTCGAAGCACGTCAATCGCCCCCGCGGCGAGCAGCCCTGCCGGCAACACCATCGCTACCGCAAACGCTTCCACAATATCTCCAGTGCGCGACCAGCCCAGCGAGCGGGCGCCGCGCTGCAGTGCGACGCTTCCCGCGCCCACCGCAACGCCCGCGAACAGCAGCACGCCGGCCGCTGGCAGCAGCCACTGCACCGGCACACCGGGCGCCACAGCGAACATCACCGCGGCCCCGAGCACGCCGGCGAGGGCGGCGACGCGCTGCGGCCGCTTCAGCATCGGGGCGACCGTGCGGCGCGACACGAGCAACAGCGCAGTAATCGCGAAGCACACGAAGACGCCCGCGCCGATACGTTCGACGAGGTTGCCCGCCGACAGCGGCTCAACTGCGAGCGCAATGCCGGGCACCGCGAGCACCGCAAACATCACGGTCGCCGTGCGCAGTCGCGACTCGGTCACAGCAACCATGTCGAGCACCTCGTCGCCGTCGACGCGTTCGATGTAGCGCGGCACCCTGCCCCGCACCGTCCAGCGCAGCGCCATGTAGCGACCGTAGTCGATCGAGTACCCCTCTTCGACGTTCACGAGTAGCGCGGGGAGCGCTCGAATCATGAGCACACTCGCCCCAGCTGCGACGATGAAAAACTCGCGTGCGCCCCACCCGATGAGCGGGCACGCCGCGGCGAGAATCGCGGCGACGGTGGCGATGAGGGCGGCGGTGGCCGCTCCGGCCCGCACCACGCGCGCGCGTGCGAGAGCCGAGAGCAGCACGGCGATGAGCGCGATGCCTGCAAACCCCAGGGAGCAGGCGAGCATCGCATCCCACAGCGGGCCGCGTATGCCGTCGGCGCCGCGCGGTGCGGCGAGCACCCCGGCGATCGCACCGAGCAGCAGCGCCGGGAAGATCTGCGGGCCCGCCTCGTTCTCGCCAGGCTCGGCCCGGTTCGCCTCGGCAGCCACCCGTGCCGCTCCGGGGCTGGCAGCGACGCCGAGCGCCAGCACGAACGCGGCAACACCGACAATGAGAGCGGTCGCGTTGCGCTGCATCGCCGAGTCAGAGGCAACCGCGATCACCGCGGCGGCGAGCGCCCCTGCGACCACCCCCCAGGGCAGCAGCCGCACGCCCGAGCGCGCGCCGCGCCGCCGGCGATCTTCGTCGATGGCGGCCCGCGCACTCGCGATCGCGTACAGCCCGCCCTCACGCAGCTCGGCGGCCTGCGTGCCGGGCTCGACCGTGGTGCCGCCTGGGCCGAAGACGCGGTCGCCCGGCCCGAGCCGCACGCCCGCGACCGCGAGCGCGTGGTCGAGCGCATCGCCGGCTGGCACCACGAGATCAACACGAGATCCCGCGGCGTGCACGGCAATGCGTCGAAGCGGGGCCGGGGCAGAAGTCACGATGTCAGCTTAGCGATCGGTGTGCACGAGCGTGGCAGCAATCGCGTGCAGCCATGCGCACGCGCTCAGGGCGTGAGGTCGCGCAGCCGCGCGACGGTTTCGGCGAGCTGAGCCTGCGCCGCCGCGAAGTTCGGCGGCAGCTCTGCGCCCTCGCCAACTTCCTTGGCGCGCTCGTCGGCAATCTTGCCGATGTCTTCGCCCATCTGCTTGCGCACCGCCCGAGCCTCGGGCGACAGGTCGAAGCCCTGAATGATGTCGAACTCGGTTGTCTGCCCAAGGTCGATGCGCTGCTGCAACACCTGCCAGTCTTTGCCGCTGTCACCGCGCCGCCTGGCCTCGGCGGCCGCTTTCGCTGCAACCGCGCGCTCGCGCTCGCGAGCCTCGCGGGCCTCGCGGAGCTCACTGGTCTGTGCTGCGACTTTCTTCGTCGCCTCGCGCAGCTGCGCGATTGCCTCTTCTGCGCTCAACATGTCAACGCCCTCTCGTGAATCCGCCGGTGTTTCCGGCACCAGCCAGTGCCGTGTTCCCCGCGCCGGCAATCTTCGTCACCTTCCCGGCAATCCCAGCTCCAGAATCGACGAGCCCGGCGAGGGTAGAGACGATCGTCGCCGCCTGCGAGAGCGCCGTCGCGGCCTGTCGCACCGACGCGTACATGCCCACGATGCCCGAGTGAATGGCCGCAACGGCCTCCTGGAACCCGACGAACTGGTTGAACAGGTCGGCGATGCTCGCCATCCACCCCGTGATCGTTGCGACTGCGGAGGCGACGAGGCCGACGATAGCGACGGTGCCAACCGGTGGCGTGGCGAGCGCTCCAACCAGGGCCAAGCCGTACGAAATGATGCCCTGGAGCACCTCGCCGATGAATTCGACGATGCCACGCGCAAACGCGGCGAGCTCAGCATCCATCACCCCGGCCTGCTCACACTGCTGCGGCAGGTCTGCGAGCAGCTGACCGAGGGTACGCTGGCAGCGCGCGAACTCGTCAGCAGCCTCGCCGAGCCAACCGTCGCCGACAATATCGTCGATGCCAATCACGCGCTGGTTCACTAGCGCCACGGCTTCGCCGCACTGCGGCCAGGCAACGGCGGCGCGCTCGAGCGCGTTCCAGTCACCGACAAACGGCTTAAATACAAACTCTTCGAGAGGGCTAAATTCTAGAAAAAGCCCAATGACCGCGTCAATTTGCGAGAGGCCGGGAATGGCGTTCGACGTGATGCGATTAATCGCCTGGTCGACCTGGCTGGGCGCCACCGGCGCAACCAGCACTGAGCTCAGGTCAAAGGGGGTAGCGTTGCCGGTCACAGTGCGCTCCTCTCACCGCGGGCGTATGCCGCGGTCACAAGATCATCAAAGTTAAAGGCGATCGCTCCGGGCATCGCCTGTGTCGTAGTGCCGGTGCCCGCTGGCGTGAAGCCGATGGTCACGGTGCCGCCGGCCTCGCTGGGGCGCACCACCACGATCGGGTCGCGCTGCGCCCAGCGCTCGGCGAACACCTCTTCAGAGGTGCCAATCTTCGAGGCAACCTCGGGCGGCAGCCCGCACTCGACCACCCAATCGGGGGCGTGCGCGGTACCAGCGTGGCAGCGGCCGCAGTGCGGCGGGCAGCCCTGCTGCACCTGTTCACCGAGGCAGACGTTGCACTGGCAACCGGCGGGGTGCGCGTCGCACTCACCGCAGCGACACCCGACCGGGTGACCGTTGCCCTCGGTACCGTCTTCGCCGTCTTCGCCGTCGGTGTCTTCACCGTCGGTGTCTTCACCATCGGTGTCGTCACCATCGGCGTCTTCGTCGCCGGGCTTGGTCGGGTCGGTGTCTTCACCGTCGGTGTCTTCACCATCAGTGTCTTCACCATCAGTGTCTTCACCATCAGTGTCTTCGCCATCGGTATCTTCACTACCGGGCGTCTCTGGCAGCTTTGGGTCTTCGATCTCGGGCTCAACAGCAACCGGCGGCGTCACCGGGGGTTCAGAGACTGGCGGCTCTGCGACGGGCGCTGGGCCTCCGCCGCCGAAATCGCCACCGCCACCGCCACCGCCACCGCCGAAGTCACCGCCGCCTCCGCCGGTGTTAACTGGCCCATCCATTTCCGCCTCGAGCGCTTTGCAGACTTCTTTGGCTGCCTCTTCAACCTCAGCCATGTCGTCGCGAGCGGCGAGCACGCTCATGCCCGTTGCGTACAGGGCCTCGCTCAGCGCGGTGAGGTTGTCCATAACGGCGTCGCGCGCCGCGTTGTGAATCGGCTGCAGGGGCTGCAGCAGAACGCCGAAGGCGCCGTCGAGCGAGCAGTGTTGCTGCGCGTATCGGCCTATCTCGCGCGCCGCCTTGGCACACTCGGCGACACCGGCCGCCGCGTTTTCCATGACTGGGGAGTCGTAGTTGATCTTGCTACTCATCGCAGGGGTCTCCTAGACCTCGTCGTTGTGCTGCCGGGAACGCTTGCCGCAACACCAATCGTTGCCTGACTACTCAGGGCTCAGTGTGGTCCACGGGCGTGAGCAGACCCGTGGCGAAGCAAAGGGGGCCACGGGAAACCCCCGTGACCCCCATAGCTTGGTGCTACATCGAGAAGCGGCCCGCGTTGCGCGCGTCGCTCTGGTTGTAGGTCTGAGCGATCTGCTCGGTGCTGCCCGAGATGCGCTCAAGGAGCGACTGCATCTCGTTCAGCGACTGCGTCCACTTGCGCTGCGCAGCATCGTACGAGTTCTGAGCGTCGCCGCTCCAGGCTGCGCGAAGGCGACCGACCTCAGACTCGAGGCGCTCGATCTCGGCGCGAATGGCCTGCGAGCCCGAGCGGAGCTGGGCTGCTGATGCACTGACCTGTGCGGTCTGTACTGACATTGACTGCATGTGTAAAACCTTTCTTCAACCGGTCACGGCAAGCCGAGACTAGTTGCCGCCCATCATGGCCCCGAGGCCCGAAATTGCCTGCTGGTGCTCCTGCTCGGTGGCAGCCTGATCTTGTTCGGTGCCGCGAAGCGCGGTCTCGAGCTCGATGAGCACGTTGTTGAGCTTCACGGTCTCTGCGTCCCAGCGAGCCATGAGCTGCGTGAACGACAGGGCGGCCGAACCGGTCCAGAAACCACGGAGCTGTTCGATCTCGCTGCGAACCTGCTTGGTGCGCTGGTCGATGCCTGACTTTGCCTCTGCGACGGCCTGCTGACCGCGGCGTAGGGCTCCTTCTTCTGCGGAGATGGTCTGAGCCAACTCAGCCTCCTTCGGAATGACGCACCCTGCGGGCGCGCGGTGGGTGAATATTCTGAGAGGGCGAACCCGCTACCCCGAAGCATTTTCGAGGAGACCACGCCCGCCTACGTTCCAACCTACGGCAGGGTTCGGCGAAGCACAAAGCGATTTTGAGACATCTTTCAAAGAATTCTGGGCGAATAGGGCACACATTCGCTGCTCACAACCACTAGGGCATGGCGTGATGCAGGGCATAGGATCGATACCGTTCGCCCGTTTCGCAACCCTTCGGAGAAGATGTGACCGCCCAAGCGCCCGCAGAACTCGACGCGATCGTACGCGTCTCGGTGGTGCACGCAGAGCGCCGCGTCGACCTCGTGCTCCCCGGCCGCCTCCCCCTGGTTGAGGTGCTGCCCGGAATCGCGCGCGGGCTCGGCGTACTCGACCCGACGGTGCTGCACGGCGGCTACCGGCTCACCCGCGCCGACGGTTCGGCGCTCGATCCGCGCCGCGGCGCCCTCGCGCAGGGCATCGACCAGGGCGAGATTCTCACCCTCGGCCTCGGCGGGCTGATCGCGGCACCGAAGCAATATGACGACCTCGTCGAGGCCGTCATCGATGCGACCTCGTCGCACCACGCGGCGTGGCAGCCGGCCGACGCCGCCCGCACGGCGACCGCGGTGAGCCTCACACTCGTCGCGCTCAGCGCGATTCTGCTCGCGCTGCAGCCGCACACAAGCTTCGCCCCTGCCGCGATGGCCGCGGCGGGCACCGTGGTGCTGCTCGCAATGGCCGCGACACTCAGCCGGCTGCGGCAGCACGAGTCGGGCATCGCATTCGGCATCGCCGCCGCGGGCTTCGGCGCGCTCAGCGGCTACCTCTTCACCCCAGCCGAGCTTGATCTCTGGGGCTACCCTCTCGCTGCGGCTGGCGCCGGCGCGATCGTCGCGGGCGGCGTCGCCATGCTCACCGTGCAGCGCCCCGTCGAGATGCTCGCCCTGCCCATCGCGTTCGGCGCGATCGTCGCGCTCCCCGCGAGCGTTGTCGGCGTGACCGGCATCGCGCCGGCAGGGCCCTACGCGATTATGGTCGCCATCGCGGCGACGGTCGCCGGCGCGCTGCCGTGGCTCACGCTCAGCAGCACACGGGTGCGCGTCGTCTCGCCGACGAGCGACACCGAGATGTTTGCGCCGCCGCCCCCCATCGACGGCGATCGGGTGAAGGCGCGCATCAACGCAGGCCACCGCCTGCTCGTCGCGGTTCGCGTCGCGTTTGCACTCGCCGTGCTCGTGGCGACACCCGTCGTGGCCGCCGGCAACTGGATGGGCACGGTGCTCACCGTCATCGCCGGCGCGACGCTTATGTTCCAATCGCGCCAGTCTGCCCGCCGCGCCTCGGTGCTCGTGCTGCTCATCGGCGGCACCGCAATCATGGCGGTGAGCGGGCTCGTCTCGATTCTCACCCACCCAGACGAGGCGCCGCTGCTGCTCATCGTGTTGCTCAGCGCGACCGGCCTCATCACCGGCCTCACGCTGCTCAGCGACCGGGTGCGCATGCGGCTCACCCGCCTGGGCGACGGTATCGAGGTCATTCTGCTCGTGCTACTGCTGCCACTCGCCGTCATCGCCGCCGGGATCGCGTAGCCGTGGCAACGAAGAAAGACCTCATCGAGGCGCAGGCGTTCAGCCGCAACCGGCTGCTCTCAGCCTTCATCGGCGGCGCCCCCGGCGGCAAAGAGCTCGAGCCGGCGAAGCCGCTGCGTGCGGTGTTCGGCGGCATCGCCCTCACCGCAATGGTGATTCTCGCGGGCGTGTTCATCGGCCTGCTCAGGCCGGGCCTGCCCGGTGGGTGGGAGAACAACCGGCTCGTGGTCGCGCGCGACACGGGCGCTCGCTATGTGAGCGTCGAGGGCGTGCTGCACCCGGTGATCAACACGGTGAGCGCGCGCGTGCTCATTCCCGCCGACGAATTCGCCGTCGTGAGCGTCAATCAGTCGTCGCTGTCGGGCATTCCCATCGGCGGCACGATCGGCATTCTCGGCGGGCCAGACACGCTGCCCGCGGCGAACGACCTCGACGGTCGCAACTGGGTGTCGTGCGGCACACACGAAAACACCGAGGTGTGGCTCGGCGGGCAAGATCGCACCGCCGCGCCAGCTGGCTCGGGCACCGTCGTCACCCGCGACGGCGACACCTTCGTCATCGGAGACGGCATCAGCTACGCCGTGCCGGCGGGGCAAGAAACAGCGGTGCTGCGCGCGATCGGCCTCGAGAGCGCGGCCGCGAAGCCCGTGCGTGGCGACTGGCTCGCGCTGTTCGACACCGGCGCAGACCTCACCCCGCTCTCGGTGCCGGGAGCCGGGCAGACCGCCCCGGGGCAGGAGCTGCCCGTTGGCAGCGTGATCCACCCCGTTGGCAGCCCCGAAACCGAGCGCTACCTGCTCACCGCAGACGGCGCGCTCGCGCCCCTGTCGCCGCTCGCGCACCGGCTGTATCTGCTCGCCGACGGCGGCTCTGGCCTCGGCAACCCCGTCGAGGTGAGCCCCGCCTCGATCGCGCAGTTGCCCACCGTGGAGCGCGCCGGCGGCGCCGATTGGCCAGAAGACACGCTCACACCGCTGCCCGTTGCCGGCGCACCCTGCGCGACGCTCGCCGGGCCAGCGAACGACCAGCGCACCGCGCTCGCCGGTGGATCGCGCAGCGTCTCACCAACCGCGCCAGCCGCGGGCGGCGCGACCGTGCACGTCCCAGAGAACGTCGGCGCGCTCGTGCGCGGCGGTCGAACCGGGTCGCTCGTGCTCATCGACTCGACGGGAACGGCCTACCAGCTGCCCGGCGGCGTCGGCGTGAATGCGAAACAGCTCGGCTACTCGGCGAAGCACGTCACCACGGTGCCCGCCGGCTGGGTGCGCCTGCTGCCCGCCGGCCCCGAGCTCACCCCGGAGGCTGCCGGCGCGACCCCGGAGAGCCCGTGAGTAGCGGCGCGCGCCCGCGGCCCGCACGCGGGGCGGCCTTCGGCGCCGTGACGACCCTCGTCGCGGGGCTCGCGCTCGGCCTGCTCAGCCCGCTCGCCGCGCACGCCGCACCGACTGAGCCAGCGCCAACGACTGCCGCGCGCGCCGGGCTCACCGGGCTAGCAGTCGATGCCGCCGCGCCCGAGGCCTGCTCGCCCGGTGCGGTGGCGCGCATTCCCGGGCCGCCACCAGTGCTCGAGGCCCTCAACGCGGCACCCGGCACCCTGCCGTACACGGGCAAGGGCGTGCTCGTCGCGGTCGTCGACTCCGGCGTCGACGGCACCCGCCCCCAGCTCGCCTCGGCGCTCGCCCCGGGGAGCCGCTCCCTCGTCAGCGACGACGCCAGGCCAGACGGTCTCGGCGACCCCTTCGGCCACGGCACCGCGGTGGCCGGCATCATCGCCGCCAGGCCCGAGAGCGGCTCCGGCGTGACCGGCATCGCCCCCGACGCGCAACTCGTCTCGATTCGGGTGTTCAGCAGCACCGACGAGCAGGCCAAGCGTGCGGGCACCGGCCCCGATGCCGAACGGCTCGCCGCCGGCATCAGAGATGCCACCGACCTCGGCGCCAAGATCATCGTCGTGGCGATGAGCGACGACCTTGACACGCCCGCGCTGCGCGCGGCAACCGAAAACGCGTACGCGCGGGGTTCGCTGGTTGTCGCGAGCGCCGGTAACCGCAGCACCACCGAGGTCACAACCGACAGCCCCCGCTACCCAGCGGCCTACCCCGGTGCCCTCGCCGTCACCGCGGTGACGCTGTCTGGGCGCCCCACCGACGACTCGATTCACGGCAGCCACATCGACGTTGCCGCGCCCGGCCAGAACGTGCTCACCACCGCAACCGGCGCGGGCGACTGCGTCTACGCCGGCGACGCGCCCTCGTCGAGCTTCTCGACCGCCTACGCGGCTGGCACCGCGGCGCTACTCGCCGAGGCGTACCCGAACGAGGGCCCCGAGGGGTGGATGTATCGCATGCAGGCAACCGCCGACCGCCCGAACCCCGACGGTCGCGACGATCTCATCGGCTGGGGCCGCATTTCGCCCGCCGCGGCGCTGAGCCTGCGGCCCGACCGCACCACCCGGGGGCCGGCAAGCCCCTTCGCCGACACCAGCGGCTCGGCCGTCGCGCGCCCTCACACGCAGATCGCACGCAGCGAGACCGCCGAGTCGAACCCGGCGCCGGCGATCATCGGGGCCGCCGCACTTGGCGGGCTCATCATTGTGCTCGCGCTTGTAGCTCAGCTCAGGCGCCGCCGGGCTGAGCTCGCGGGCGCTGCCGCTGCCGCTGCCGCTGAAGCGAACGGGGCAGACGACGAGGCCGCCGAGGCCCCGGAAGACGACGAAGCTCACCCCTACGGCCCCCGCGGGTAGCGCTTCGCGCTGTGCCTCGTTTCTTGGTTAGGGGCGCAGCAGCTGGGTGAGCACCCACCACAGCCCAACGCCCGCGACGATGGGCACTGCGACGGCCCCCGCCCAGGCGATGACGCTGAACTTTCGGTTGAGCCGCGCCGCCGACGGCAGCAACTCGCGCTCGGCAACCGCTACCGCGTACCCCGCGGGCGGCGCGCCGATCACGCGCTCCAGGTCGAGCGCGTCGGTCGTGGCGGTGAAGCCCTCGCCGCGCGCGCCATACACGACGGGAATGCCGCTGCGCACGCCGCCCCGCGGCAGCGAAGACTGCTCCTTCGCAAACGGCGCAGCGGGTGCCCGGCGCTTCGCGTCGAGCGGGTTCTTGAACAGCAGCTTCGCGAGCTCCGGCGGAATCTCCTCCGGCTCCTCGACAGGGGCGCCCACCACTCCGGGCTTCGCCGCCGGCTCAGCTGGCTGCGCGTGCGCGGCACCGGGCTGCGCAACGGCGATCGTGGCGTCGTCGACCGCAGCCACAGCGATCGTGGCATCATCGACCGCAGCCACAGCGATCGTGGCGTCGAGCTCGTCGCCCTCCGCGGCGCCCGCATCTGCCCTCGGCTCGCCGCTCATCGCGCCACCTCTCCCGGGGTGCGCCTGCGCGGCACCGTCGCGGTGAGGGTGTCATCGCCGTCGGTTTCGCCGACCGATGGGTGCTCGGCAGGCAGGTGCCACGCGCGCCCGCCGCCGACGGTGTCGACGATAATCACGGTGACGTTGTCGCGGCCGCCTGCCTCGTTCGCGCGGCGCACGAGCTCCTCGGCCACGGCCTCGGCCCTGCCCCCCATGGTGAGGGACGCCCGCAGCTCTTCGTCGGCGAGCTCGGTGGTGAGCCCGTCAGAGCAGATGAGCAGCCGCGCGCCGGTCTCGACTGGCAGCAGCCACGAATCTGCCGTGGTGTCGGCCGAGCCGAGCGCGCGCGTGATGATGTTGCGCGGCGGCCGCGCACCCAGGTGGGCGGGGCCAACCTCGTCGCGCAGCGAGTGGTCGACGGTGAGCTGCTGCAGCTCGGCACCGCGGTGCAGGTAGACCCGCGAGTCACCGACGTTGAGCACGAGCCAGGCGAGCTCACCCTCGCTCTCCACGAGCACGGCACCGGTGAGCGTGCACCCCGCCCCCTTCTCGCGCCCGGCGGCCACCTGCGCGACCGCCGCGCGCGCAGCATCAAGCGCAGCCGACACCTCGGGCACGCTCGACGGCCGGCCCGGCTCGATGCGCTCGGCAAACGCGCCGATAGCGGCCTGGCTCGCCAGGTCGCCGGCCTCGTGCCCGCCCATGCCATCGGCGACAAGAAACGCGGGGGTGCTGGCGAGCGCCGAGTCTTCGTTCACGGCCCGCTTCTGCCCGACATCGCTCACTACGGCGAAATCGAGTTCAACGCCTCGCATCATTTCGTCGTCTCCTTCTGCCGCCCCCGGCGCAGCACGTCGCGCACACTCGCCCACGTAAAGCTCCCGAACGAAGCAAACGAGAACCGCGCCATGAGGCGCTGCCACACGCTTCGATCATCCCACTGCTCGGCCGTTCGGGCATCTACGATCTCCCACAGCGTATCGGCCGTTTCGTCGGTGATGCCCTCACGCGCGTACACTGCCTGGTCGACTGTCCACGCGATCCACTCGCCGCCGTCGACGCCGAGCTGGCGCATCGTGTCGGTTCTGCTGCCGCGGGGCACGCGCGTGCCGCCGTCGCGGTAGGTGTCGAGCAGCTCGTCCCACGCAGCAAGCGCGCGCAGCTCGGGCACCTGCTGCGAGCGCCTGGCGCGCCCGCGCAGCCGCTTCACGAGCGGCACGAACAGCGCGAGCATGGCGATCAGCAGCACGCCGAGCAGCGCGAGCCCGATGAGCCTGAGCACCGGCCACAGCGCGCTGAGCCCCGCCGCATCGTTCTCGCCGTCGTTGCCGCTTTCTTGGTCGCTCATGCCAACGGGCGGGTCGCTCTCGCTCGCATCTCTGTCTTCGGGCTGCGTCGGAAACTCGGGCAGCTGCTCGCCCTTTTGCAGCATCGTCGGCGGCACCGCCACCTGCGGCGACACATCGATCGGCGCCCACACCCCGTCGGCGCCAGCAACCTCAACCCAGGCGGCGAGGTGCTCGCCCGTGCAGACCGTGGCGCAGGCCGGAATACCGGGCACACCGTCGTCTTCGCCGCCGAGGCGCACGCCGACGACCACGCGTGAGTCGAAGCCCATCGCGCGGGCAACGAGCGCGGCGGCCGCTGCGAACTGCTCGTCGTCGCCGATGCCGGCCACGAGCATAGCCTGCGTGCTGTCTTCGCCCGCGGCGAGCTGCTGCTCGGTGAGCTGGCCGAACAGCTGCTCGACGCGCGACCACGAGTGGCCGCCCGGGCTCGCGACGAAGCGCAGCCCCTGCTCTGCGGCGAGATCGCGCAACCAGAGCCCCTCGCCCGCGCCGTCGGTGAGCGAGTGGCTGAGGTAGCCGCGCTCGCGCAGCCTGTCGATGGCGGTGGTGAGCCCCTCGCCGGTTTCGGGCAGCTGCTGCAGCTTCAGCCAGCGCGCGAGCTCGGGCAGCGCCTCGGTGTCGACGAGGGGCTGCTCGCTCGCCGGCCGCGAGTCGACCGTCGCGGGCGAAGCCGCGCTCATCTCGACGCGGTAGCCGTCGCCGGCGGCGAGCCCCCGCGCGGTTGGCACGGCCACCGCGCTGCCGGTCGCCCGGTTGAGGTAGAAGCTGTCTTCGAGCTGCCCGGCGCGCGAGCCGGTGAAGCTCGGCGGCTCGCCAAGCGGCGCCGAGATCGGCACCCACACATCGGCGTAACCACCCAAGATCTCGACGCTCACCCTGGCGGGGTCGGCGATCGCGCCGCCGCTGGGGAAGCGGGCGAAGCGCCCGGCTGCCGCGCCCTGGCCGACGGTGAAGTCGACGCCGTCGTACTCTGGCAGCACGGCGAGGGTGAGCCGCTCGGGCAGGCGGCCGCCGTCTGCGGTCACCGAAAACAGTTCGGCCTGCAGCGTGTCGTCGCGCTTCCAGGCGCGGTAGGCAGCGAGGGGGCTCACGCGATCCTGAATCACCAGCTCGGGGTCGATCGCGTCGCGCGGCACCGTGCGCGCGCCCTGCGTCACCAGCGGGGCGACAACGAGGGCCGCGGCGAGCGCCGCGACGACCGTGACGGCGGCAACTAGGCCGCGCACCGCCGCGTTGCGGCGCACCGCGCGCCGCCCGGTGACTGGCCGCGCGCTCCCGGCCGCGTCAGCGCCCGCCGGGTCAGCACCGGCCACATCGGCGGCGTCGAGCGCGGCGTCTGCCTCGCGGCCACGCTTCAGCGCCTGGCGCCTGGCGCGGCCCGACGACCACGCCACCCAGGCGACCGCAGCGCCCACCGCTGCGAGCCACAGCGCGAGCTCGCGCGGGGCCGCCACGGTGATGCCGCCGAGCCGCAGCGGGGCGCTCACCGCAGACGAGCCAAACACCGTGCCAAACAGCACCGGCAGCACATAAGCGACCCCGGCAACGGGCGCCCACCTGCCGCCGCGCAGCACGAGCGCGGTCGCCGCGGCAACCGCAACAAACACGACCGTCAGCACGGGCACGAGCACCGTCTGGTAGGTGCCGACGGGCAGGGCGAGGGTGAGCAGTTGCTTCCAGCCGAGCGCCACGGCGGCGATGCCGTCGCCGAGGCCGCGCAGCCAGCCGAGCGGGCCACCGGCGAGCGCGCCCGGCACCCCGAGCGGCAGCAGCAGTACAAGGAAGCCGAGCGCGAGCGCGACGAGCGTCATCGCCCCCCAGCGCAGCCGCACGCCGAGCCACACCGTGGCAAAGGCGACAAGCGCCGCGATGCCGGTCACGAGCCACAGCGTGGGCGTTTCGTAGATCGGCCAGGCGGCGAGCGCCGCGAGCACGGGAACGGGCGCGACGGTGAGCGCCGGCGCAACGACCGACGTGAGCGCCGCGCGCCACCAGCCGTTCGCGGCCTCGCGGCTTCGCGATCGCGACTGCGCTTGGGTCTGCGCTTGCGTTCGCGCTTGGGTCTGCGCTTGCGTTCGCGCGCTCATACGAGGCCCCCTCGAAGCAGCAGTTGCGGCAGGTCGCCAAGCTCGCCGACGGTGAGCAGCCAGTTGCGGTCAACGAGCTGCGCCGCAGGGTCTGCGAGCCGCTCGCACCGCACGGCGACCACCGCGACGTCAGGCGGAAACGACACCGCCGCGCGCCGCAGCCGCGCCGGGTCTGGCACCGAGCCCGTAACGATCGTCACGACCGAGAGTGGCCGCCGCGACTCGGCGAGCGCGCGCGTCAGCCACTCGATCGGGCGCGCCTCCTCGGCCGCCTCGAGCTCGGCCCACGAGTCGAGCAGTTGCTGCGGGGTGTTCGACGGCAGCTCTTCGAGCCCGTCGATGCTCGGCCGCAGCTTGCCGGGCGCCCAGGCCGACGCGATGAAACGCTCGCGCCCCTCGCGCACGGCCTGCAGCGCAATCGACGCGGCGACGCTCACTCCCAGCTCGAACTCCTCATCGCTCGCGTACTCCTCGCGGTTCGCGTCAAAAATCACCGCGGCGCGCGCGGTCTGCGACTCCTCGTACTGGCGCACCATGAGCGTGCCGGTCTTCGCCGTCGACTTCCAGTGCACGTGCCGAAACGCGTCGCCCCGCACGTAGTCTCGCACCGCGTGAAACGACAGATCGGAGTCGGTGAGACGCCGCGACGACGCCCCCTCAAGGTCGCGCACGAGGCCCGCCGAGCCCGGCGGCAACAGCACGGTCTTCGGGTGCACGTACACGAGGTGCCGGTCGCGCCAGGTCACCTCGCGGTGAAACAGGTTGAGCGGGTCGCGCCTAGCGAGCGTGATGGGGCCGACCTCGACGACGCCCCGCTGATCCGCCGCGATGGGCACCGGAATAACGGTGCGGCCGCGACCCGCGATGAACGGCACGGGAATCTCGCGCAGCGCGTCACCAACGGGCAGCTCGGCCGTCGCGGGCAGCGCGGGGCGCACACCGGCGTTCTCGACATCGATGCCGAGGTGCACCGCGCCACCAACGACGACCCGCTTGCGGTCGATCTCGAGGCGAATCAGGTAGGCGCGGCTGCCGATGAGAAACGGCAGCGCAATCACCACGAGCACCGCGGCGGCGATCGCCACAAACCACGCCTCCACCCAGCCGAGGGTCGCGCCGAGCACCGCGGCGATCACCATGATCGCGACGACGCTCCAGCCCGTTGGGGTGACGGTCTGAAACCACCTGCGCCACGTGCGCTGCAACCGCTTGCGGTTGCGCCGCCACCACCTGCGGGCACGCGTGCGCTGGGTGCGCACCCGGCCAGTGCCGGTGTCACCCCATCGCGTCGTGCCGTAGGTGCGGCTCGCGGTGCCAGTTCCCCAGTCGGGGGCCCGCGACGTATCGTGGCTCACGCGGCGCCGTTCTCCTGCGGCACGGGAATATCGAGCAGCACGCGGCCGACGACATCGAGGGCGGTCACGCCGTCGAACTCGGCCTCGGGTTCGAGCACGATGCGGTGCGCGAGGGTTGCGAGCGCGAGATCGCGAATATCGTCGGGAATGACGTAGTGGCGCCCGTTCGCGGCGGCCCACGCGCTCGCGAGCCGCACGAGCGCGATCGCGCCGCGCACACTCGCGCCGAGCCGCACGTCGCTCGCGCGGCGCGTCGCCTCGACGATGCGCACCGCGTAGTCGGCGACGAGCGGGCTGACGTGCACGCGGTGCACGAGGCCCTGCGCCTGCGCGATCATCTCGGTGGTGACAACCGGCTGCAGTTCGGTCGCGCGGCCGCGCTCGCCGAGCAGGATCCGCGCCATCGCAGCATCGTCAGGGTACCCAATCGAGGTCTTAATCATGAAGCGGTCAAGCTGCGCCTCTGGGAGGCGGTAGGTGCCCGCCTGCTCGACAGGGTTCTGCGTGGCGATCACGAGAAACGGCGAGCCGACGTCGTGGCTCTGCCCGTCGACGGTGACGTGCCCCTCTTCCATCACCTCGAGCAGGGCCGACTGCGTCTTCGGGCTCGCGCGGTTGATCTCGTCGGCGAGCACCACGTTCGCGAAGATCGGCCCGGCGTGAAACTCGAACACCCCGGCGCGCTGGTCGAACACCGACACACCGGTGACGTCGCCGGGCAGCAGGTCGGGCGTGAACTGAATGCGCGTCGACGTGCCCTGAATGACCTGGCCGAGCGCGCGCGCAAGCGCCGTCTTACCCGTGCCCGGCACGTCTTCGAGCAGCACGTGACCGCCAGCGAGCACGCTCGCGAGCACGAGCTCGATGACGCGGCGCTTGCCATGAATGACCTGTTCGATCGCTCCGGCGCTCGCATTGAACACCTGCGAGACCCACTGCGCTTGCTCGGCTGTCATCGCCTGCGACGTGTCGGTCTGGGTGGTGGTTTCGCTGGTCATGGTGTCCTTCACGAATCGGTGTGATCGGGAATCTGGTCTGGGTCGAGCTGAGTGGCGCTGGTGTTGCCGGGTCGTACCGGCGCGCCGGGGCTTGGGCTCTGGCTAACCCGCCGGGGGCGGGTTCTCGGTTGACGGGTCTGGTGGCTGCGCGCACGGGGTGCCCTGCAGGGTCGCCTGGCCAAGCGACCCGAACGCCCCGCTCCAAGTGATCGTCACCTTACCCGTGCTGTCGCCGGTGGCGGCGGCGAACGGGGCGGCGGCCGATGAGATCTTGAGCACGCCGAGCGCATTTCCCTCAGGCACGCAGGCCTGCCCGACCTCGGCCCAGGCGATAGTCGGCGCCGTCAATGCACGCATCGGCACCCATCTCGAACAGCCCTCACCCTCGATCAGGCACTGCCTCACGCTTCCCGCAGCAGCCACGTCGGCCGAGCGCACCGGGGCGTTGCTGATGATGCCACCGAACTCGTACTCCAAGCGCAACTGTTCGTCAGTGACCTGCGGCGTCACCTCAGAGGCAACGTTGTATTCTGCGCGCACGCCGTTGATCACGCGTGGCTCCTGCGAAATCGAGTAATCGAAGTTGCCAGTTGGCTCCGGTATCGGCTCGCCGCCAACTCCCTGGGGGCTGCCCTCCACTACCCCGGCGTCTGACCAGCCGACGCTGTTCGAAACGCACGCCCGAAACTTGTACCGCGTGTATTTGTTTCGCACCTGGAAGGTTTGGCTGTTGCTTCCGCTGTATGCCATCCCCGCAGAACACGCCGGCGGTTCTTCATACCGAGAAACGGGACCCGTGAACGCGTACTGCAGGCTCGATTCGGGTGCATTGTTCGCGCCGCTGCCGCTCACCGAGGCTGTGAGTTGTGTGCCGCCCGGCGAACTCAAGTTCACTGACCCGGGGTTCGGGCTCCCTGCGACGACGACGGTCTGCGTCGTAATCGCTCCCTCGGTCGGGGCGCCCTGCGGCGGTTCGAACCTGCTGAGCGGCACGACCGAGAACGTCTGCGACCCCGTCGGAACAGCGAGCCTCGTCTGTGCGATGTTTCGCCCGGAGTAGTCGGTCGTCGTGCCACCAACGGTCACCCTGAAGCCGCCGACGTCTGAGTTGCCCGAGATCGAGAACTCGATCACACCCGTCTGCTGCGTCACACGGTCGTCCCTGACACTCACTGGTTGCGTAACGTTGGGCGCGTCAGGCACCTGATACGCCCACGCCGTTGCGGCGCTGCTCGGGTCTGACGCGCCGACGCTGTTCACCGCGCGGGCGGTAAACGAGTGCTGCGCACCGTTCTCGAGGCCTGAGACGACGCACTGGTAGCTGGCAGGGCCAGCGGCGCTGCACGAACTCGAGCCGGCGCCAGACACCTCGACGCCCGACACCGCCGGGTGGGCCGACTGGGCGGCTCCCAGCTCGACAACGAAGGTGACGCTGTTTCCCGTGAAACTCTGGGGGCTCAGGCTCGCCGGCGCGCGGGGCACGCCCTGGGCGTCGAGCTCGATTGAGCCCTCGCCGATACGACCCTGCGCGTCGCGCACCGTGAAACCGACGGTGCAGCGCCCGCCGGGGCCGCGATTATCGGGCCACGACACGGCGACGCCGCGCTCGCTCGCCCGGCTCACGGTGCCGAAGGTGCACGCGGCACCGCTCACCGATTCGAGCTGCAGGCCACCGCCGCGCTTGCCCGCGAACGGGTCGTACTCGCCGCCGGCGCCGATGACGTCGATCGCGCAGTTCGACCCGACGGTGCAGGTGAGGTTCACGGTGCCGCCGCGCGGCTGCTCGCGCGGCGCCTCGCCGACCCGCAGCGTGAGCGGGGCGAGCGATTCGCCAGCGCCAGACACCGACACGGTGAGGCCCTCTTGGCTGCCCGGCGCCGCGTCGGCGCGGGCGTCGACGGTGATGCTCGTGCCAGACTGCTGCACCTCGAACAGCGACCCGCCGCCCGTGACAGAGAAGCGCAGCTTCGACACGTCGCCCGCGCGGTTGCCCTGCCACTGAATCATGTCGGTGAGGTCGATCGTCTCGACGCCGCCGGGCGGCACCGTGCGGGTGAGCGCGCTCAGCTGCACGACCGGTGCGCGCGGCACGATCGACACTGGCACCGGCAGCAGCGTCCAGCTCTTCTGACCGACGAGCCTGACGCTCACGAGGCACGAGTCGGCCCACGGCTCTTCGCCGCCCGCCTCGTACCTGATGTCGGTCTGCGACACCGCGTTGCAGCTCGCCTGCGCGCGGCCAACGGGGAACGCCTGCTGCGCGAGCTCGACGCGGTCGCTCGCCGTGATGTCGAGGAAGGAGCGCAGGCTCGCGTCGACCGACTTGTTTTCGTCGACGGTGAGCGGATCGAGCCCGGGCTTCAGCGTCACCCGCAGCTCGTCGAGCGGCGGAATGATCAAGAAGCCGAAGCTCGATACCTCGGTGCCCGACGGGTCGAGGCCCGACAGCTCGAACGCGACAAGGTCGCCGTCTGGGTTGTACTCGCCGACGATGGAGTCGCCGCTCACGCGGTAATTGCCGGCGTTGCCGGCCCACAGCGAGAGCTTCAGCGATGCTGGGTCGCCGGCCGACCACCGCACCTTGTCGGTGATGACGTCGACGCCACCCTTTGCAAGCTCGCTGCGCTCGCGCACGTTGAGCACGGTGTCGGTGATGCGCGGGGCCTGCGCGCCGACCCGCTCAGAGGTCTGCACGAGCAGCAGCCCCTCTGCGGTGCTCGACGACACCGACGACTTCACGGTGTAGCGGTATGAGATCGTGCCGAGCTCCTCGCCCGGCGCGATCGACACGACGCCCTGCTTCATCTGCTTGAGGTTCAGCCGGTCTTTCGCGCGCTTGTAGTCGGGGTTCGACTCGCCCCCCGGCAAGTTCGGCACGACCGACACGATCTTCAGGGAGCCGTGCGCTGGGTCAATGTCGTTGTCGAGCGGGCGCACAGACACCTCGGTGCCCGAGCCGCGCACGAGCCTGACGTAGTCGCTCGAGGCGATCGGCGCGCCGGTGTCTTCGGTCGCGGGGCTGACAATGATGCGCAGCGTGCCCTTGCCGCTGCCGCCCTCGCCGTCGCGCACCGTGTAGCTCACGCTCGTGACGCCGGGGGTCGCCTGGCCCGCGGCCGAGACCTCGATCGCGGCACCCGTGGTGGCGATGCTCGCGGTGATCTGCGGGTCAGAGACCGCGTCGACGCTCACGAGCCGCACCCGGTCGCCGTCTGGGTCGACGCCAGACAGCGGCACGTCGACGCGCGCCTTCTCGCCAGCGGCGACGCGGGCGGTGAGGGTTGCCGGTTGCGGGTCTTGGTTCGCTCCGCGCGGCACGACGGTCACCGTGACGCTGCCGACGTCGCCGGCCTCGGGGTTCGATGCGCCGTAGGTCGTGTAGCTGAGCTTGTAGGTGCCCGGCTGCTCGGGCGCCAGGTAGCGCAGGGTGCTGCCCGACGCAAACGCGAGCTCGCCCTCGGCGCCCGAGCCGGTCACCTCGGGGTGCAAAATGAGCCGCTCGCCCGGCGCCGAAACGTCGTTGTCGAGCACCCGAATGTCAACGACGGCGCCGGCTCGCACCGTCGCCGAATCGGCGACGGCCACGGCGCCCTTCATGCCGGCCTCTGGCACCTGGAACACGGTGAGGCGGCCCTTTGCCCCGACCGAGCCCTCTGACACTGTGACGTCGACCGAGCCCACCCGGCCCGGGCCGCCGTCTGGGGTCGAGCCGGCGACTCGCACCCGCGAGTGCTCGATCACATCGGCGCGCAGGTCGCCGTCGGTGACCTCGGCCGAGACGACCGACACCGAGCGCGAGCTGCCGCCGGGAATGGCGTTCAAGATCTCAACGGTCGAGTCGGCAAGCGGGCGCACAAATGCGCGCAGCGGCGGTAGCGTGAGCGGCGCGGCACCCGGCGTCGCGGTCACCCGCACCACGCCGGTGAACTCGTTGCCGGTGATGATGTCGCGTACGCCGAGCGACAGCAGCGCCTCGCCGGCGTCGGTCGCGGTGACCTCGACGCGGCCATCGGCGGTGCGGGCAACGGCCGTGAGCCGCTCCGATCCGCTCTGCACGGTCACGTCGATGAGCTGGAACGAGCCCGACCCACCGGCCACCCGCTCAAGCGGTTTCAGCATCGTCGGGTCGCCGACCTTCACGGTCGTCGCCATTGCCTGGAACTCGGCGACCGCGCCCGGCTGCACCGACACCTGCAGGTCGCGCTGCTGCTCGGTACCGTGCGCGTCGCGCACCGTGACGCGCAG
Organism: Leucobacter albus; assembly: GCF_039528015.1. Classification (NCBI taxonomy): domain Bacteria; kingdom Bacillati; phylum Actinomycetota; class Actinomycetes; order Micrococcales; family Microbacteriaceae; genus Leucobacter; species Leucobacter albus. Next base: position 61,395 of record NZ_BAAAKZ010000016.1, read on the forward strand.
CATGAGCTCAGAAGCGCCAGCGTTGACATCGGTGTGACGCAGCGCGAGCCGGCCGTCAGCGGTGACGATCGCTGCCGCAGGGTCTTCTGGCCGCAGCGACTCCACCTCGGCGAGCATCATGGGGTCGCCCTCAGGGTCAACCCAGCCCTCAAGAATGGGGTACACGAGCGTGCCGCCCGGCGCGATCGGTGGCACCTCCCACGCGCGCTGGCAGCCCTCGACCGGGCACCACTCGGGTGCCGTGTTCGTGCCCTCGGGCACAACGGTGAGCGTGACGGTGGCCGCCTCAGAGCTCAGCGCGCCGTCAGAGACGCGATAGCTGAAGGTCGCCGTGCCGGTCGCCTGCGCGGTCGGCTGCACCATGAGCGACTGGCCGTCGGGCATGAGCTGAATGGTGCCGAACTCGCTGGGCAGCGGCGACTCCCCGAGCGATTCTGGCACGATCGTGAGCACGTCGCGCTTGTTCGGGTCGAAATCGTTGAGCAGCACCGGCAGCGGCGCCGGCTCCCCCTGCCGCACCCCGAAAGCGTCGTTCACCGCGGTCGGCGGCACCTGCTCGGTGACCTCCTCGACCACGACGGTGCCCTGGTCTTCCTTCGGCGGGTCAGAGATCGTCCACTGCGACAGCGGAATGAGCCTGCCAGCAGGGAGCGTCCACAGCATGCCGGTGCGCGACTCGCCGAGCACCGCCCGGTCGCCGTTCGTGTAGAAGACGGGTGCAACCTCGCCGAGGTCTTTCGCCGCCTCGTCGAAGCTGAGCTCGCTCGTCTCCGCGTCGTCGGAGTTCCACAGCTCGCCGCTGTTCTGGCCGACCCACGCCGCATAGTTCGTGCCGTCGACGGTGCTTGGCTGCGCGGGGGTGCCGCTCGCCTCGGCGATCCGCTCGGCATCGCCCTGCGCTGGCACCCGCCACAGGCCCGACACGTCGGCAATGAGCGCAGCGGTGCCGCCGCCGGCGCCCCGGCCGTCGCCCGGCCCGCTCGCCTGCAGCCTCGCGGCCCCGTCGAGTTCGAGCGTCGCCTCGCGCGCGCCCTGCCGCCACAGCGTGCCGGTCTCGGCGTCGAGCAGCACCCAGTCGTCGGCGACGAGCGCGAGTTGCGCGCCCGTGAGCCCCTCCGCCGCCTTCGGCAGCTGCTCCGCGCCGCCCGTGAAGTCGTCGCGCTGCGCGTCAAAGCGCCAGATGGTGCCGTCGCTCGCAGAGTACAGCGCCGCCTCGCCGCTCTCCGAGAGCGCGATCGCGTCGACGCGCACGCCGAGCTGGTCGACATCGCCCGCGCCCTCCGGCTGCTCGGCGTCGGTCTTCGCGGCACCGCTCTCGGCGGCCTTCGCCGCCTGCTTGCTCGCCGCTTCCTCCGCGGCGGCGCGCTCGGCCGCCGCCTCCTCGGCGAGCGGGTCAATCTGCCGCAGCGACTGCAGTCGCGCGGTCAGCTCGGCGGTCGCCGCCTCGCCGCCCGCGACGCTCGCCGCGCCCGCGCCCAGCGTGCCGCCGGCGCCGTCGCCCGCGGCCGCGTCTTCGCCAAGCGTGCCGATGTAGACCGCGCCTGCCTCGGTGCGCAGCATGAGATAGTTCCCGGCGACGAGCACCTCGCGGGTGCCGTCGGGCAGGCGCACTGCCTCGGCGGCCGCGGATCCGCCAGCCCCTGCATCAGCCGCGGCCTGTTCTGCCGCCGCGCCCTCGGCCGCTTCGTTTGCTGCGTCGTCGTTCGCCGCGTCGTCGTTCGTCTCAGCGCCGCTCGCAGCGGCGTCGTCTTGGTCAGTGAAGTCGACCGACATGGCCTGGTCGACGGGCCACGCCCGCCCGTTGCCATTCGTGAGCACGGCGCTGCGTGCGCCCGCCTGCACCACACCGCTCGGCTCCGAGACCTTGCGCACTGTGTCGATCTCGCCGGTCTCGGTGTTCACCCTGGCGTACTGCCCAGCGTCGCGCGCGACCCACACCGAAGGCTCCTGCCGCGGCACCTCCTGCGCGTCGAAGCCCTGCGCGACGACCGCGACGGTCACCACGACCGCGCCGATCACACCGCCGGCGATCCAGCCGCGGGCGCGCGCGAACCTGCCGCGCGTCTTCGCGTCTGTGTTGCGCTCCGGCCGCGGCCGGCGCTTGGGGGCGGTGCGAGCGCTCATGCAGAACCTCCAACGATTGCCCAGATGACGGCGCCGATTGCCGCCACCGCTGCGACCGCGATGCCCGCACCGATGAGCCCCGCCTTCAACGGCGAGCCTGTCTGGCGATCAAGCACAAGGCCATCTTTGTCGGTGCCGCGCATCTGCGCAAGGTGTTCGGCGCGCGCCGCCGCCCGGGTCACGCGGCCGACGCTCGACACCACGGGGCCGCGTGTGCCGGCGGCAACCGCCTCCGTGCGCGGCAGCCACGCCTCTGCGACGACCTCGAGCGGCGTCACGTCGAAACCGTAGTGGCGCTGCAGCCCCTGGAGCGCCTCACCGAAGGCCGTCATCGACGGGTACCGCTCCTCGGGGCTGCGCCTGAGCGCGCGCGACAGCACCTCGTCGAACGGCTCATAGCCCTGCGCCCCTGGCACCGCGGGGTACACGGCCTTCATGATGCGCTCCGAGAGCTTCGAGCGCGAGTTCTGGCTGCGATCGGGCAGCTCGAAGGGCGACCGGCCCGCGGCAAACGAATACAGCGTCGCGCCGAGCGACCACACCTCGCTCGACACCGAGCCGCTCACCTTGAGCTCGAGCACCTCGGGCGACGACCACGGAATCGACATCGCGACCTCCGCCTCCTCCGCGTGCCCGCGCTGGGTCACGTACGCGATACCAAAGTCGGCGAGCACTGGCTTGCCGAGCGTCGTGAGCAGCACGTTCGAGGGTTTAATGTCGCGGTGCAGCACACCCGCGCGGTGCGCGGTTTCCAGTGCCCCCGCGATCCGCACCCCCGCGTCAAGCACGTCAGCGAGCGCCGCCGGCTTGCCCTTCGTCAGGGCGCCCATCGATGCGGGGCAGTACTCCATCGCAATGTAGGGGGAGCCGTCGAGCGAAATGCTCGCCTGGTGAATCGTCACAATCGAGGGGTGGCTCGCCAGGCGCGCCATCACGTCGGCCTCGCCCTCGAAGACCTCGCGCAGGCGCGCGGCATCGGGCGTGCCCGCGCCGCCGTCGAGCACCTTCACCGCGACCACGCGGCGCGGCATATCTTGCTCGTACAGGTACACGCGAGCGAAGCCACCCGAGCCGAGCGGGCGAACATATGAGAAACCGGGAATTCCCGGGGGCTGTAGCTGCTTCTGCTCACTCATTGCACATGCCAATCTGGCCCTCGCGCACAGGAGTATGGGGAGCGGCGACGGGCATGCCACTATCCTACGCAGAGACACGCCAGGGCGCGCGCACTCGCTGCGGTTGTGCACAACTTGCCGTATCCGTGGCACAGCCTTGGGTGCGGGCCCCGCACCGCGACGGCGCTGCCCCGCACCCAACCCCATACTTCCCTCCGACCCCACCCCCTTACCTCCCGAAACTTCCACCCGGCTCGGAGGCAACTGCGGGGTTCACCCAACCACGGCCGCTGCCACCCACACGCTCCGCCCGACCAGCCACGCCGCCCCACCACACCGCGCGGGAGCCCCGCGCCCACCGTGCGCCGCGCCCAGCCCTGCCCGCCAACGCGGCCAAGCACCCCGCCCGCGCCCACCCGCGCCCCCCGCCCGCTCGCCCAAAAACCACAAAACCCCCTCCGGAACACCGGAGGGGGTTGTGTTGTGCGCGGGCCAGGGCCCAAACGCCTAGGGCTTAGAGGCCCGAGACGTCGAGCGGAATGCCAGGGCCAAAGGTGGTCGAGACAGCGCCCTTGAGCACGTACTTGCCCTTGGCCGACGAGGGCTTCAGGCGAACGATCTCGTCGAGCACCGACGAGATGTTGTCGTTGAGCTGCTCAACCGAGAACGAAGCCTTGCCGACGATGAAGTGCACGTTAGCGTGCTTGTCGACGCGGAACTCGATCTTGCCGCCCTTGATGTCGGTGACAGCCTTAGCGGTATCCATCGTGACGGTGCCGGTCTTCGGGTTCGGCATGAGACCACGGGGGCCCAGTACCTTACCGAGACGACCGACCTTGCCCATGAGCTCGGGGGTAGCGACTGCCGAATCGAAGTCGGTGTAGCCTGCGGCCACCTTCTCGATGAGCTCGTCGCCGCCGACCTCGTCAGCGCCAGCAGCGATAGCTGCCTCGGCAGCTGCACCGTTAGCGAACACGATGACGCGTGCGGTCTTGCCGGTGCCGTGGGGCAGGTTCACGGTGCCGCGAACCATCTGATCGGCTTTACGGGGGTCCACGCCGAGACGAACTGCAACCTCAACGGTCGAGTCGGTCTTAGCCGAACCGGTCTCCTTTGCCAGGGCTACTGCCTCAGCGGGAGTGTAGAACTTGTCTGCCTGAATCTTTTCGGCAGCGGCGCGGTACGCCTTCGACTTCTGTGCCATGTTCGTACCCTTACTCGACCGTGATGCCCATGGAGCGAGCGGTGCCCGCGATGATCTTCGCTGCTGCGTCGATGTCGTTCGCGTTCAGGTCGGCCTGCTTCTGCTCGGCGATCTGACGAACCTGCTCAGCGGTAACCTTCGCAACCTTAACGGTGTGCGGGGTACCCGAGCCCTTCTGCACGCCAGCAGCCTTCTTGAGGAGCTCAGCAGCAGGCGGGGTCTTCAGGACGAAGGTGAACGAACGATCCTCGTAGACAGTGATCTCTACGGGAACAACGTTTCCGCGCTGGGATTCCGTTGCAGCGTTGTACGCCTTGCAGAATTCCATGATGTTGACGCCGTGCTGACCCAGAGCCGGGCCCACGGGGGGTGCCGGGTTGGCGGCGCCGGCTGCGATCTGAAGCTTAATCAGACCGGTAACCTTCTTGGCTTTTGCCATGATTGTTTCCTTTCACCGAACGAACGCGTTCGCGCCCGTTCTCCCGCTTCGCCGGCCGATCCGGCGTGCGGTGTTGTTGCGGCCGCAATTGCTCGCGAACACAAACCTCAATAGTCTAGCGGATCCGTGGCGATCGCGCACGCCATCTGGCGGATCCGCTTGCTCAGTTTCCGCTGCGGGCGGTCTCCCCTCGACCGGCGCGGGTCATCGATTCAATCGATGTGTGCGATGCAGATTCTCAGCGGGAACAGTCGGGTCGAATCCATCGATACTGTTAGCGGTGCGCGTCACCGTCGACCGCACCTGCACGGCAAGTTGCCTGCACTCACGAACTCGCAGACGAGGCTCGCATGTCGAACACCATGAAGGTCGATCCCCCCGTTCCCGCCGCCGAAGCGGCGCACTCGCCCAGCCCCTCTCCGGCACCCGACAGCCAAATGAAGCGCCGAGTGCTCCTCGGCGGCGCTGTCGGCCAGTTCATTGAGTTCTACGATTTTGGGCTCTACTCAATATCTGCGGTCACGCTCTCGCGCGTCTTCTTCCCCGAGAGTGAGTCGTGGCTGGCTCTCCTCGCTACGTTTGCAACGTTTGGTGTTGCCTTTCTCGTTCGGCCCCTCGGGGGCCTATTCTTCGGCCGCATGGGTGATCGCCGCGGCCGGCGCGTCGTGTTGTTCGTCACGATTCTCCTGATCGGGGTAGCGACCGCAGGGATTGGCTTGCTCCCTGGCTACGCCGAGATAGGCGTGCTCGCGCCCCTCGCGTTGCTGTTCTTCCGCCTCGTGCAGGGGTTCTCGGCAGGTGGCGAATCCGTTGGCGCGCCGACATTCGCGCTCGAACATGCACCGCTGAGTCGCAGGGGGCTCTGGCTCGGCGTCGTATTGGCAGCCTCCTCGATTCCGGTGGTGGTGTCCTCGGTATTCCTGCTGCTCCTCGAGAGCAACATGAGCGCGGAGGCGTTCGCGGCGTGGGGTTGGCGGGTGCCGTTTGTGGCTGCGCTACCGCTCTCGCTCATCGGCCTGTGGATTCGGAGCCGCACCGAGGAGTCCGAGGAGTTTCTGCGTGCGAGCCGTGCCGCCGCCGCCAGCCCCTCCGCGAAGCCTGCTAGGCCACGCCTTCAGGTGCGCACAATGGTGCAGGTGATCTTGCTCACCGGTCTCATCGCCCTGGGCTTCTACTACACGAGCGGGTACCTCGTCGCTTTCCTGCAGACCACCGCCGGCCTCACCCACATGCAGACCCTCACGGTCACCTCAATCACCATTCTCGTGATCGCCGCCGCGACGCCAGTGCTCGGCCTCGTCGGCGACCGGGTCGGTCGCCGCCCGATGATGCTCTTCGGGGCGACCGCAACCGTGTTGTTGGCTCTCCCCGCCTTTTTCATTCTGTCCCGCGGCACGATGGCATCGGGGGTCGCTGGGCAACTGCTGTTCGGCCTTGCCGTGCTCGTGTTCTCGGCAGGCGCCTACCCGTTTGCGGTCGAGGTCTTCAGCACAAAGGTTCGGTTCACTTCGGCTGCGCTGAGCTACAACATCGGGTACGGGCTGTTCGGTGGCACTGCCCCGCTGCTCGCTACCTGGCTGGTTGGCGTGACCGGCCAGGCGATCGCTCCCGGCATCTATGCGGCGGCTTTCGCGGCGGTGATTCTCTTGCTCTTGATTTTTGGCAGTGTGCCCGAGACCCACCCCCTCAAGGCGCCCGTTGGGTCGCCACACCGCCGCCAGATGAACGAGCAAGAGGCATGAACATGACTGAACCTACGCAAGAGCTGGCTTTTGAAACGGCGACTTCGCTTCGCCCTCGTTTCTTATCAGGGGAGCTTTCTCCCGTCGACGTCGTCGACAGCGTGCTCGCACAGATCGAGCAGCACAACGGCGACCGGGAGCGCGGCATCAATGCCCTCACTGAGGTCTTCCCTGATGAAGCGCGGGCTGCGGCGCGAGCGGCCCAAGAGCTATTCGCAAAGTGTCGACGCAGTGGCGACGACCCGCCTGCGCTTCTCGGCGTTCCGGTCGCCGCGAAAGAGAAGCACTTCCTCGCAGGAATGCGGCACAGCGAGGGGTACGCGCCGTGGGCGCAGCGCCGCGCCGAGGCCGACCACCCATTGATCACTCGACTCCGCGACGCAGGAGCGATCATTCACGCCCGCACCACCACGCCGGAGTTCTCGGCGAGCACCTTCACGCACTCCAGGCTCTGGGGCACCACGCGAAACCCGTGGAACCTCGCTGCTACGCCTGGGGGCTCCTCCGGCGGAAGCGCTGCGGCCCTTGCCGCTGGCATGACGGTGTTGGCAACAGCTTCAGACATCGGTGGATCAACGAGGGTACCCGCAGGGTTTTGCGGTTTGCTTGGGTACAAGGCCCCCTACGGCAGGGTGCCAGGTGTAGGCGCGCTCAGCGCCGACACCTATCGCGGAGACGGCGGCCTGGCGCGCACGGTTGACGACATGGCCCTGCTCCACGGGGTTCTTGCGGGGAGGCACCCGACCGATCACCGGTCTTGGGGGCCGAACGGCACCCCCGAGTTTCTGGGGTTGAGCGCCGAGTTGTCTGGGCTGCGCATCGCGATGGATATGCACGCGGGAGATTTCCCAGTGAGCGCCGCCGTTTCGGCCGATTTCGCTGAGCTCGCGGAGGCCCTCCGCCGCGCGGGCGCCGAGGTCACCGAGGTATCATTTCCCTTCTCGAGCGACACCATCATCGAGACCGCGCAAATGCACTTTGGGCAGATCATTTCCCAGGTCATAGCGGAGAGCATCGCAGACGACCCCGGGGCCGCCACCGACTACGTTCATGAGGTGCTGCACGATTCCGCCCACGCGGCGCAAACATCGAGCCTGATCGATTCATTGCGCGCTGACGCCACCGTGCAACAGCAGATTGCTGGCACAATGGCAGGCTTCGATGTGATGATCACCCCAACGCAGGGGGCAGAGATGCTTGCCGCCGAACAAGACATTCGCGCCGGCTTCGACGTCGACGGCGTTCACGTACCACTGCTGATGAAGGCGCACATGACACTGCCGTTCAACATCGCAAACAGTTGCCCCGTGATGGCTATCCCCATGGGAGTGTCGCCATCGGGTGTACCAACCTCTGCGCAGGTTATCGGCCACCCGTATGATGAACGCATGGTCTTCACAGTGTCGCGGGCGATCGAACAGCTCTTGCCGAGTGCGCGCGCAGCGCGCCCCGCATTCGATCGGCTGGCCGGCTAGCACCTCGTCGCACCGATGCTCCCAACAACAGCGCAGTTGCAGCATTTCCTTGAGGTCTCAAGGTTTCTGAGCATCTCTCGCGCGGCCAGCGCGCTCCACCTCTCGCAATCAGCGCTGTCGAGCTCGATACGAAACCTTGAAAAAACCATTGGCGCACCGCTCTTGGTGCGCCATACGGGAAAGGGTGTTCGACTCACCGAGCGTGGCGTGGCCCTTGCGGGGCACGCGCGCTACGTGGTCGAGGAACTCGCCCGAATGACGCTCGCCACCTCGACAGAAGCCTTCATCGGAGAGCTCCGCATCGGCATTTACACCCCGCTTGCTCCACGATTCGCCCTGCACATTCTGCGTATCCTCGAGCCGCTCTGCGACCTGAAGCGCGTGGAGCTCATCGAGGGCGACCTGCAGCAGCTCGCAACGGCGCTCACCGCTGGGAGAATCGACTGGGCGTTGACCTACGACGCCAACCTAGATTCTCGCTACCAGTTCGACGAGATCGATAGCTTCGCACCGCATGTGATAGCCGCAGACGGCTTCTTTGGCGAACGAGACCCCGCGGCCGGAATATCGCTGCGCGAAGTCAGCGAGTACCCTTTCGTGCTCATGGATACGTCTCACAGTGCCGAACGGTACTCAGCCTATTTCGGCTCTGTTGGCGCACACCCCAAGATCGTTCGATCTGCAATCTCCTATGAACTGGTGCGCGCATACGTCGCGGGCGGGCACGGATTCTCGATCATGCATCATCGGCTGTCGACCGGCCCGGGGCAGCGCAACGACGGCGTCGTGGAGATCGCGCTCACCGATGAAATCAAGCCGTCACCCTTGGGCCTCGCACGCTACAGCGCGGCAGCGCACACGACACTGGCGCGATACGTCGTCGAAGGCCTTCGCAGCATCTAAACTGCCCCGGAAATGACGAAAGCCCCGGAGCGCAATTGCTCCGGGGCTTTCCCAATAAATGTTCGGCGGTGTCCTACT
>NZ_BAAAKZ010000017.1:0-260992 GCF_039528015.1 Leucobacter albus
CCGCAGCGGTTGGGCAGGGAGAGGGTGAGACACGCCCAACGCCATCCACACGTTTTGGCCGATAGCCCCAGCCGAAGCCGAAGCCGAGCATCGCCGAAACGTTTGGCGCAACGCAAAAAGCCCCGGAAGACCGGGGCTTTTATTTCGCTGGGATACCAGGACTCGAACCTAGAATGACGGTACCAGAAACCGTAGTGTTGCCAATTACACCATATCCCAATGTGGCTTTGGCCTCTCTTTCGAGCGCCGCACCAAGAGTTAACTTTAGCGGGTTTCCCCGCGGAACTCAAAACCGGCCCGGCGGCGCGCGGCCGCCGGGCGCGCCGCGCCCCGACGCGCGCTACCGCGCACTACCCCGTGATGCGCTCGCGTACGAGCGGCCCGGGCGCGTGAGCCCCTGGCGCGGCCTCGGCGTCAACGGCCCAGGCCCCGTCGAGGGCCTCAAGCGCCCGCGGGAACCGGGAAACGTCTTCGGCGGAGAGCGTGAACAGCGGCTGGCCAGCAACCACCTGATCGCCTGGCTTCGCGTGCAGGTCGATGCCTGCCGAGTGGATGACGGGATCCTCAGCGCGCGCACGGCCCGCCCCGAGCCGCCAAGCCGCGATACCGAACGGAAGCCCCTCAAGCTTCGACATCACCCCAGAAACGGGGGCCGTGACGACGTGGGCCTCGCGCGCGACCGGCAGCGGCGCGTCAGGGTCGCCGCCCTGCGCCGCGATCATCGCCCGCCAGGAGTCCATCGCCCGGCCGCGGTCGAGCGCGCCCGCGACGTCGGCGTCAGGCAGACCCGCGAGCGCAAGCATCTCCTGCGCGAGCGCGATAGTGAGCTCGCGCACGTCGGCCGGGCCACCACCGGCGAGCACCTCGATAGACTCGCGAACCTCGTTCGCGTTGCCGATTGTGAGGCCGAGCGGCACGTTCATGTCGGTGAGCAGCGCCGACGTCTTCACGCCGGAATCGGTGCCGAGCGCAACCATCGTCTCGGCGAGCTCGCGCGCCATCGCGTAGTCCTGCATGAACGCGCCCGAGCCAAACTTCACGTCGAGCACGAGCGCGCCCGTGCCCTCGGCGATCTTCTTCGACATGATGCTCGACGCGATGAGCGGGATCGAATCGACCGTGCCGGTCACGTCGCGCAGGGCGTAGAGCTTCTTGTCTGCCGGGGCGAGGCCCGACCCGGCGGCGCAGATTACCGCGCCAACGTCACCGTCGAGCTGCGCGAACATCTCTTCGTTCGAGAGAGCCGCCCGCCAGCCAGGGATCGCCTCGAGCTTGTCGAGTGTGCCGCCCGTGTGGCCGAGGCCGCGGCCCGACAGCTGCGGCACGGCAACGCCGAACGACGCGACGAGCGGCGCGAGCGGCAGCGTGATCTTGTCGCCGACTCCGCCGGTCGAGTGCTTGTCGACGGTCTGTTTGGAGAGGCCGGCGAAGCTCATGCGCTCCCCCGAGTTGATCATCGCGTCGGTGAGCACCCGAATCTCGTCGCGCACCATGCCGCGCTGATAGATCGCCATCGCAAACGAGGCCATCTGCGCGTCGGAGACGTAGCCGCGGGTGTAGGCGTCAACCATCCAGCGCAGCGCAGGCTCGGGGACCTGTCCCCCGTCACGCTTTGCGCGAATCACATCGACGGCGTCAAATGGCTCAACACTCATGATTGTCCTCTCGGTGGGTGGTCGAAGCGGGGCGGATCGCGCCCGCCGGTGGTGCGTTACTCGGCGACTCGCTCGAGGTCGCGCGGCCCGAACGCGTCGGGCAGCACCTCGTCGATCGTGCGAACACCCGAGACGGTCTCGAGCAGCATGCCCTCGGCGGAGTGTTCGTAGAGCAGCTGCCGGCAGCGCCCGCACGGCATGATCGTCTCTTCCGCGCCGTTCACGCACACGAACGCGACGAGCTTGCCGCCGCCGCCCATGTGCAGGTCGCCAACGAGCGCGCACTCGGCGCAGAGGGTGAGCCCGTATGAGGCGTTCTCGACGTTACAGCCCGACACGATTCGCCCCGCGTCGGTGAGCGCGGCCGCACCCACCGGGTACTTCGAGTACGGCACGTAGGCGTGGTCGAGCGCCGCGACCGCGGCCGCGCGAAGCGAGCCCCAGTCGATGGCGTTCGCCTCGCCCGGTCGCGAATCTGTCACGGCGCTATCCCTTCACGTAGGGCTTGCCGCTCGCGGCTGGCGCGCGCGACTTCCCGGAGAACCCGACGACCGCGAGGATCGTCACGACGTACGGCAGCATCGACATGAACTCCGAGGGAATCGGCGAGCCGAGGTTGTTCAGCAGCGTCTCGAGGTTCTTCGTGAAGCCGAAGAGCAGGGCCGCGAGCGTCGCCCGCCACGGATCCCAGCCGCCGAAGATGACCGCGGCGAGGGCGATGAAGCCGAGGCCGCCGGCCATCTCCTTGTCGAACGCGCCGACCGAGCCGAGCGTGAAGTACGCGCCGCCGATGCCGGCGATCGCGCCCGCGAGCAGCAGGTTCCAGAACCTCGTCGGGTTCACCTTGATGCCGACGGTGTCTGCCGCCTGCGGGTGCTCGCCGACGGCGCGCAGGCGCAGGCCCCAACGGCTCCGGTAGAGCGCCCACGTGACGAGCGGCACGATGATGTACGCGAGGTACACGATGAGGGTCTGGTTGAAGAAGACCGGGCCGAGTACGGGGATCTCGCTGAGCCCCGGAATCGCCCAGCGCGGGAAGCGCGGCGGCGAGTTCAGCGTCGCCGCGTTCGGCTGCATGAGCGCGCCGTGCAGGAAGCTGGTGAGGCCAGTGATGAGCACGTTGAGCACGACGCCGACGATCACCTGGGTGACGACGTAGGTGATCGAGAACACCGCGAGGATCGCGGCGACGAGCGCACCGGCGACGAGGGCACCAAGGAGGCCGGCGACGTAGGAGCCGGTGATCGATGCGACGAGCGCGCTCGTGAACGCGGCGAACAGAAACTGGGCCTCGATCGCGACGTTCACGACGCCCGCGCGCTCACCGATGACGCCGCCGAGGGCGCCGAAGATGAGCGGCACCGACAGCGACAGCGCACCGAACAGCAGACCCGTCACGGGGACGATGCCGCCCGCTGCCGACCAGGTGAGGAACAGGAAAATGCCGACGACCGCGAAGATCACCGTGAACCACAGCGGAATCTTCTTGTACTGCATGGCAAAGACGAAGGTCAGCGCGGCCATCGCGGCGAGGATCATCGCGCACGCGATGACGGTGCCGGCGGTTGGCAGCGCGACATCGGGCAGCTGCAGCGACTGGGTGCGGTCACCCAGCCGGTACGTGCTTTCACCCGAGCGGCCAGCAACGAAGGCGAGGATCAAGCCGATAACCGCGACGACCGCGAACGCGATCGGCGCCTTCAGGCTGCGCTTGCGCACGAGCCCCGCGCTGTCGACGACGACCTGGGTGCCCGTGAGTTCGTGGACCGCGCTCATGCCGACGCCCCCTTCTGCTGGAGTGCGCGCACTCGGTCGAACCGCTTCATGCCAAAGACTGTGCGCACGAGCGGCGGCGCCGCAATAAACAGCACGATGAGCGCCTGCACGACAAGCACGATGTCGACGGGAATGTTCTCGGTGATCTGCATCGTGAAGCTACCCGCCTTCAGTGCGCCGAACAAGATGCCCGCGGCGACGACGCCCCACGCCCGCGAGCGCCCGAGCAGCGCGACGGTGATCGCGTCGAAGCCGATGCCTGCGTCGATGTGGCTGCCGAAGCCGGTGGTGATGGTGCCGGCGATCTGGTTCGCGCCCGCGAGACCCGCGAGACCGCCGGCGATCGCCATCGCGTAGAAAATGATGCGCTCGACCTTGATGCCCGAGGCGCGGGCCGCGTGCGGGTTCTCACCAACGGCGCGCATGCGAAAGCCGAGCGACGAGCGCTCCATGAGCCACCAGACGAAGCCGGCAGCGAGCAGCGCGACGATGAAGCCCCAGTGGGTCGTCAGCGGTGCGCCGAAGAGCAGCGGGAACGTCGCGCTCTCTGGCGTCACCGGCGAGATCGGCTGGTTGCCGCCCGGGCGCATGAGCAAACCGGGCGTCGACAGTAGCCAGGCGATGAAGTAGAAGGCGACGAAGTTCAGCATGATCGTCAAGATCACCTCGTGCGCGCCGGTGCGGGCCTTGAGAAAGCCGACGAGGCCGCCCCAGATGACGCCGCCCGCGATACCCGCAATAACAACGAGCGGAAGGTGCACGAAGAGCGGGAGATCCACCCCGAACATCACGAAGCCGGCCGCGGCGGAGCCCATGAGCATCTGGCCGCGGCCGCCGATGTTGAAGAGGCCGACGCGGAACGCGAGGCCGACGCCGAGGCCCGCCATGATGAGCGGGGTCGCGAAGTTCAGCGTGTCAGACAGCGGCTTGATCGCCCGCAGGAAGCTCGGCGCGTCGTAGTTGAAGATCGAGCCGCGAAAGAGCGCGGCATAGCCGCCGGCGATCGCGTCCCACAGCGCCACGAACGTGTCAGAGGGGCGCTGGAAGAAGTACCCGGAGGCCTCGATGACCTTGGGGTCGGTGAAGGCGATGAGCAGGCCCCCGATGAGCATCGACAGCACGATCGCGAGCACCGTCGTTGTGACGGAGCTCGAGAGCAGGTCGGAGATGAGCTTGTTCTGGGGCGGCCGCTCGGCGACCTCGGGCTTCGACCCGGCGGGCTGCCCGTTCGTCTCTATTGTCGATGCGCTCACGCCGCGACTCCTTCGGGGGTTTCGCCGGCCATCATCAGGCCGAGGGTTTCGCGCGAGGCGTTGCCGGGAACGATGCCGATGATCGTGCCCTTGTACATCACGGCGATGCGGTCGGCGAGGGCCGAGACCTCGTCGAGCTCGGTCGAAACGAGTACGACCGGAACGCCGGCGTCACGCGCCTCGACAATGCGGGTGTGAATGAATTCGATCGAGCCGACGTCGACGCCGCGCGTCGGCTGCGAGGCGACAAGCAGGTTCAGGGGCCGGCTCAGCTCGCGGGCGATGACGACTTTCTGCTGGTTGCCGCCAGACAGGCTGCCGGCAGGAGCATCGGGGCCCTGGGTGCGAATGTCGTACTCCGAGATCTTCGACACAGCGAAATCGTGCAGCACGCCGCGGCGCACCGTGCCCGCCCGCACGAATTCTGGGTCGCTCGAGCGGTTGAGCATGAGGTTCTCAGCCACCGAGAAGGCCCCGACGAGGCCGTCCTCGATGCGATCCTCCGGCACAAAACCAACGCCGTCATCAATAATCTGCTTCACGGGTTTGCCGGCGATCGACTTCCCGTTGAGCGTAATGTCGCCAGAGGTGAGCTGTTGCAGCCCTACGAGCGACTCGGTGAGCTCGGTCTGGCCGTTGCCCTGCACGCCCGCGATCGCGAGGATCTCGCCCGGCCGCACCTCGAGGCTCACGCGGTCCACGACAATGTGGCCCGTGCTGTCTGCGATGGTGACGTCGGTGAGCTTCAAGCCGCCCTCGCCGAGCTTCGGAGCGTCTTTGTGCACGGTGAGCTCGACCGCGCGGCCGACCATGAGCGAGGCCAGCTCGTTCGTCGACGACTCGGGAGAGGCCTCAGCGACGACCTTGCCGTGGCGAATCACGGTGATGCGGTCGGCGACCTCGCGCACCTCGCGCAGCTTGTGCGTGATGAACACGATGGCCGTGCCGTCGCTGCGCAGCTGCCGCATGATCTCCATGAGCTCATCGGTCTCCTGCGGCGTGAGCACCGCGGTCGGCTCGTCGAATACGAGCACCTTCGCGTCGCGCGAGAGCGCCTTGATGATCTCGACGCGCTGCTGTACCCCAACGGGTAGGTCTTCGACCACTGCGTCGGGGTCGACCTCGAACCCGAAGCGCTCCGCGACCGCGCGCACGTGATCGCGCGCGCTCGCGAGATCGAGCGCGCCCGCGAATTTCGTGTCTTCGTGGCCGAGCATCACGTTCTCCGCGACGGTGAACACCGGAACGAGCATGAAGTGCTGGTGCACCATGCCGATGCCCGCGGCCATCGCATCGCCGGGGCCGCGGAAGTGCTGCGGCGCCCCGTCGACGACGATCTCGCCCTCGTCGGGCTGGTAGAGCCCGTAGAGCACGTTCATGAGAGTGGACTTGCCGGCGCCGTTCTCGCCCAGTAGGGCGTGAATTTCTCCGGGTCGCACCTCGATCGAGATGCGGTCGTTCGCGGTAAATGATCCGAATCGCTTCGTGATCCCGCGCAGTTCGAGGGTCATGCCGTCAATCTATCCAAGTTCGTTTCTCTGGGGTAGTGCATAGGCATTTCCCCGGGTGAATCCAAGATGGCGGGCCGGTGAGCGATCGAAGATCACCCACCGGCCCGCCATAACACTGCCTTACGGCGAGGAGGGCGACTCGGCGTCGATCGAGCCGTCGATGATGCCGGCCTTGATCTCGTCGAGCTTGGCCTGGAGGTCAGCGGGAACCTTGTCTTCGAAGTCGTTGAACGAGGAGAGGCTGACGCCGCCGTTCTCGAGCACGCCGACGAAGGGATCGGTGCTGAACTTGCCCTGAGCTGCTTCCATCGCCGCGTCGTACACGGCAACGTCCATGCTCTTCATGATCGAGGTGAGGAGGATGTCCTGGACCTTCGGGTCGGTGTCGTAGACGTTTGCGTCGACGCCCATGAGCTTCGCGGTTCCACCCGAGTCGCGGATAGCCTCGCCAGCCGACTGGTAGATCGGGCCGCCGACGGGCAGCAGCACGTCAGCGCCCTGATCGAGCAGGCCCTGCGCCATCTGCTTCGCGGTGTCGTTCGCGGCGAACTCGCCGGTGAACTGGCCGTCTTGCTTATCGAAGTCCCAGCCGAGAACCTTGACGTCCTTGCCGTTCTCGGAGTTGAAGTGCTCGACGCCCTTCTGGAAGCCGTCCATGAAGATCGTGACGGGCGGAATCTTCGCGCCGCCGAAGGTGCCGACGGTGCCGGTCTCGGAGTTCGCTGCAGCGGCGTAGCCGCCGAGGAACGCGGCCTGAGCCGTGTCGAACACGAGGGGCTTGATGTTCGGTGCGTCGGTCTCGCCGTCGAAGTCGTTGTCAGCCCAGTCATCAATGATTGCGAACTGCACGTCGGGGTTCGCCTTCGCGGCGTTGACCGTCGGCTCCGAGAGCATGAAGCCCACCGAGACAATGAAGGTGCAACCCGAGTCGACGAGACCGCTGAGGTTCGCAGCGTAGTCGCTCGCGCTCTTCGACTCGGTCTTGCCGAGCTCTACTTCGAGCTCATCTGCGGCCTTGGTCAGGCCCTCGAAGCCGAGCTGGTTGAACGACTTGTCGTCGAAGCCGCCCTCGTCAGAGACCATGCAGGGCTTGAAGCCCGCGACTGCCTCTGCGCCGCCGCCTTCGCCGCCAGCTTCAGGTGCCTGCCCACACGCAGCCAGGCCGAACACGAGGCCTGCTGCGGCGGTGACGCCGAGCATCTTCTTCGTAGTTGAGATGGTCAATGTATAAACCCCCGTGGATGAGCGCCCGCGCCAGCCGCGAGCGATTATTAACTCAATAGTGTATTCCTACAGCACACCGACCCCAGACGCACCGCGTTCCCATAAATGGTTGCGATTCCGATATGAAAACGCATCGACTGCGCTCAAATGCTACGCACATCCCCCAAATGTCGCGCGAAACCGCAACGCGGGTAAGTGCTGTGCGCTCCTCAGCGAGTCGATCGGCGCCGCGGCGCAAGGGGGCAGCTCCCCCGGGCACTCACGCCGGCGGCGCGTCCAGCTCAACAACACGCTCAAGGGCGGCGAGCGGATCCGCGAGCAGGTGACGATCTTCCGGGTGCGTGCGATAGTACTCGATCACCTCGGCCACGATCACCGGGTCAGACCCGAAATAGATCGGGTACACAATGTACGCACCGCCGGAGGTATCTGCGAGCCCCAGCACCGGGTTCTTGCTCAACATATGAATCTCGGGGGGCAGCAGCTCGTCCCAAGGCAGAAAGAGACGCGACAACCCCTTTCCAGTGTGCACTCCGTCGGTATGCAGCTCGATACCAACAGGAGGCACCCCGCGGTGGAAGGGGTACACGACTAAGACGAGCATCGCGATAAGAACGATCGTCTCGCGGAACGAAAGCCCTTGAACTCGCGCGGATGCTGTCACGACTAGCGCGCCAGCCGCAATGGCTACGATTCCAGCAAACAGCAATGACCAAAGGCTCAGAAGCTAGCCAGACATGAACCGGAGCGTTCCCTGGATAGCGACGCGCACCCGCCCGGGGGACATTGCGAAAACTCCTTGAAACGCCCATACAGTAAAGGCCGAGAGAGCAGCCAAAGCGATTCTCGCACCGTTGATTGGTGGATCGAGAATGAACCCCAAAACGAAGGACAGGCCGAAGAGCAAACACAGCCCAACCCAAATCCCTGGTCTGCGGATTGACATAGGCCTGTACCGTTCTGGCAGTTCTAGGCTTGAACCGTACGCTTGGCAGCGCAGCCTGGCGTACTTACCCGAAAACATAGTCAAAGTCCCCTGCGTCGATCGCCTCGCGAACATCCAACGGAACCAAAGCGGCCCATCCCGCTTTCAAGCCCTCGCCGATGCCCCACCCACCAAGAACGATCGCTGATAACACGACGCCCGGACCTAAGCCGACAGACGCGAAAAAAACTCCAACGAGCGCACCGCCTCCAATCGAGCCAACGGCGCCAATCGACGCGGACGTCCACGACCCGCCGTTCGCAATCTCGATGCTTGCCGCAACTACCTCGATCGCTCCTCCACCGGCGCCGAGGAAAAGCTTCCCAGTCTTCATGAAGCGGACCTGCTTAGCAAGAGCATCGGCCTCAGCCCGTAGCCTTGCGGCATCAGTCCCCTGGGCCGGAATGCGCACAGCCCTGTTGCCGGAGCGCCGCCGCTCCGCCAGCGAATCCCGGGCCACCTGCGCTTCCTTCAAGCGTTGTTCGAAGACAGTCAAGTTCTCTGCCCATACTGCCCCTGAAAGAGCGACAGGGAAGCCTCTAATTGCTTCATTTCCCTTCTTGAGCGTTTCGAACGCCGCGGAAAGCGCATCAAAATCTGTCGCGCGCGCAATGAGGGGAACCATGTGGTCAATGATCCAGTCCTCAAGATCGATCCACCAGGCTTCCACCTTCTCGCCGATCCGCTGAAACACTCGACCCGCTTCTGCATATTCCTCACCGGTCATGACGTCTACGCATTCCCCGTTCGGGCCAACCGCGTAGGGGTTCGGTGCACCTGGCGCGGAGATGTAGGTTTTCGGCGCCTCGGGCATGTCGATGAGGTTGCCATTCACCAACAAACGCGCAGTTGCTGCTTCGTCCAGATAATCGGCGAATGTAAGGCGCCCACGCTCGATACGGCGCGCGTAGGCACGAAACACTGTTGCAGCGTCGGCGGCATATACATCCACAGGATCTGCAGCTGCGGCGATCGCGTCAGTGCTGTCGCGAAAGCCCTCCCCACTCCGACCTTTCCAAAACTCAATTGACTCAGCTGAAGTCTTCTTTAACCGCTGCTGCAAGTCATTGCTCGGCACTGAGACCTTGTTATCCAACCAGGTCGCAAGCTCGAATACACCACTCGGGTCGCCCTCAATCGTCACATCGATGCTCATTCGCCAAACTCCGATTTCGAAAAGCTATCGAGAGCATCTGAGACAGCCGATTCATCGACTAGTTGTCCGTCTAGTGCGGCGCCAGCCACAGCACCGAGGGCCTGGGACGCGTCGACGGCCAACTGCGCGGCTTCAACGGCCAGTCGAGTAATGAATGAAATCTCCCCGCTCGCCAAACCACCATCAAAGCTTGACGAGAACCCGCCAAGGGCATCGGCAGATTCCCTTGCGATCTCACTGTTCTTCTTGATGAGTTCAGCAATCATCTCCCCGTCAACTGCAATCTCGCTCACAGCAACCGCCCATTCTCCCGAAGATGCGCCTCAAATTTCGGATCAAACGCAACAGTGTCGAACTTGTTCTGCTCTTTGATCTCTGCAAGCGATTCAATAGCAACGAGCATCCACGGCTGATTTTCACCGCATTGCTCAGCGAGCCGGTCAAGTGCTGTGTAGGCGACCAGCGCAGGCCGACCATCCGGAAGCTCCCGCACATCAGCAATCGGCCCCTCCGAGGTTTCGCCACGCATCGGCAGCTACAGAACGGGGGGAATGATTCTGGCGTCACCCGTCGCATCGGCTGCGCGAAACTTGGAGGTATTCGCCTGCACCTTTCCAAACATTGCTGGTGCTTGTGAACTCATATCGCCACGTTAACACCCGGTAGGTTCAAAACACACATCACACCTGGAACGCCCGCATCCCGGCACAAACTGACGGCGCAGCTCCCCTAACCGTCCTCGGAAACGGGGTCGGTGCCGCGCCCGTCGAGCGCGTCGATGTAGCGCAGCACGATGCCCTCGCGCAGCGCCCACGGCGAGATCGTGAGCGTCGACACGTCAAACACCTTCATCGCGGTGCGCAGTACGACGGCTCCCGCCATGATCTGGTAGCCGCGCTCCGGAGTGATGCCGGGCAGGTACTCGCGCACCGAGCCAGGCATGTCGCGCAGCGTCGGCTCCCACTCGCGCAGGCCCGCGTAGTGCAGCTCCGCGAGATCGCCGGTCGCCGGGTCAGGTGGCCCGCCGATGAGCCTGGCGAGCGAGCGGATCGTCTTCGACGTTCCAACCACACGCTTCGGCTTCGGCCGGCCCTTGAAAAACTCGTTGCGCGCCTGGGTAAACTCGGCGCGGGCGTGCGCGCGCAGCCGCGAAATGCCCTCGGCGGTCGGCGGATCCTCGGGCAAATACATGATCGTCGAGCGCCCAGCACCCAGCGGCAGCGACACCTGCACGTCGGGGTATTCGTCGGCCCCCTGCGCGATCTCGAACGAGCCGCCACCGATGTCGAACAGCAGAATCTCGCCGGCCGACCAGCCAAGCCAGCGCCGCACCGCGAGCATCGTGATGCGCGCCTCGTCTTCGCCGGAGAGCACGTCGAGCTTCAGCCCGGTTTCGCGCTCGATGCGCGCGAGCACCTCCTCGCCGTTCGCGGCCTCGCGAATCGCAGACGTCGCGGTCGCGAGCAGGTCATCGACACCGATCTCTTGCACGGTTGCGACGGCCTCGGCGATCGCCGCGATGATGCGGGTGACGCCCTCTTCGGTGATCGCGCCATCGTCGTCGAGGTAGCGCATCAGGCGCAGCGTGGAGCGCTGCGAGTGGTACGGGTTGGGGCTTGCCCCGGGGTGCGCGTCAACCACGAGGAGATGAACGGTATTCGAACCTACGTCGATGACTCCGAGTCGCATGCGTCTGATTCTATTGCGTCTACAGCTCTTCACCGAGCGCACGCAGCGCGAGCCAGGCAGCGGCGCGATCGTCGGGGCGACTCATGGACAGGCCCGTGAGCTCCTCGACGCGGTGAATTCTGCTCACGAGCGTTTGCCGGTGAACGCCGAGGCGGGCCGCGCTCGCCCGGTGCGCGCCGTGCTCGGCGAGAAACACGTGGAGCGCCTGCAACAGCTCGCCGTGCGCGCCGCGCTCGTCGCGCAGCTCATCGAGAATGCCGCCGAGCTGGGTGCGCTGCTCGCCCGAGATCGCGTCGAGCACGAAGTCGACGGTCGGCAGCTCGGCGTAGCGCTGCACCGCCTGGCCCGCGTCGAGCGCCGCATCAAATGCCTGCCTGGCCTGCACGGCGCTCCGCCCGAGCGCGTCGACCGGCGCCGGGGCGCCGACCCCCAAGTGCAGCGTGTTCGCGCCGGGCTGCGCGAAGCCCGCGACCCGGGCCACGAGATCGCCCACGAGCTGTTCGGGCAGGAAGCCGCGCACGCGGCCGGGATCCGCCACGAAAAGATACTCGGCGCCGAGCTCATCAAGCCAGCGCTCAACCAGCCGCTCGAGATCGACAGTGCGGGTGCGCGCGCCGAGCACGAACCCGGTGAGCGCTCGCTCGCGCACGCCCCACCGCCCGACGAGCGCCGCGGCGGCCTGCCCACCCGCCTCAAGAATGTCGACGAGCGCCTCGCGCCCGAGGTGCTCGGTGAGCGACGGGTTGCGGGTGCGGAGCACGAGATCGAACAGGGCCGCAGCCTGCGATGCGAGGTCGCGGATCCGCCCCGTCGCACTCGAGCGGGAGGCCACGACGAGGTAGCCCGTGAAGTCAAGGTCTGAGCCGACCTGGTGGGTTTGCAGCCCGGGGTGGCGCACCCGCACCGGGGTGCCAAGCGCGACGGCCTTCGCATCATCGAGGTGCAGCCGGCCGGCACCCGCGCTCGCGATGAGCTGACCGTGCGCGTCGAGCAACACGGCCCAACCATCGATGCGGTGGGCGAGCTCCGCCATCGCGGCGGTTGCTCCCCCGCGCCTGGCCACCTGCGTGAGCACGCGCGTGCCCGCCGCGACGAGCCTGTCTGACGCAGCGCGGTCGTCGGCGAGCATCGCGGCGAGCCGCCAGTGCAGCGCCTCCCCCGCGAGCGTCGCGCCGAGCACCGCGCTCATGCCGTGCGCGGCGAGCGTTTTGCGCAGCCGCGGGGTGTCTTCGTCAGTGACAAACACGGCGCGGGCTGTGACCGCGGCGGCCTCGCTCCCCTGCGCAAACCGCTCGTCGAGGTCTGCGACCGACCCGGTGACGAGCGTCGCGAACTCCGCGCTCGCGACGACAACGTAGTCGCCGACCCGGGCGAGGCCCTCGCACGCGGTGTGGTCGGCGATGCCGTGGTCGACGTAGCTACCGCCGACGACTCGCGCGACCATTCGCAGGTCAAAACTCATGCCTGAATCGTACCAAATGTCGAACCCGGGCTCTCGGCTTCGACATTTGGCGCAGTGACATTGCGCGGCGAACCTCCTTACACTCCTTGAGTCGAACAAGTGCGCCGGTGTGTGCGCGCCCCAATGGAGGAGAGAAGACATGAAAGCAGTCGTGTTCCGTGAGCCGGGCACCCGCGTCGCCGTCGCCGATGTGACCCTCGCGCCGCCGAAAGCGGGCGAGGTTCGGGTGAAGATCGCCGCCGCCGGCGTTTGCCACTCCGACCTGCACGTCAAGCGCGGCGAGTGGGAGGCTCCCGCGCCGATGGTCATGGGCCACGAGGGCTCTGGTGTCGTCACCGAACTCGGCGAGGGCGTCACCTCGCTCGCCGTTGGCGACCACGTCGTGCTCAGCTGGGTACCACCGTGCGGTGAGTGCCGCTACTGCCTGCAGGGCCACGAGGCTCGCTGCCAGAAGGTCGCCCAGGTCATCAACGCGAAGGGTTCGCTGTTTGACGGCACCTCGCGCCTGAGCATCGAGGGCGAGGAGGGTGAGGCGGAGTCGCTGCACCACTACCTCGGCGTCTCGTCGTTCGCAGAAGAGGTCGTCGTGCCGGCGTCTGGCGCCATCAAGGTGCGCGACGACGCCCCGCTCGACGTCATCGCCGTCGTCGGCTGCGCGGTCGCCACTGGCGTCGGCGCCGTGATGAACACCGCAGCCGTCGAGCCCGGCTCGATCGTCGCGGTGATCGGCTGCGGCGGCGTCGGCCTGAACGTCGTGCAGGGCGCGAAGCTCGCGGGCGCCGAGCGCATCATCGCGATCGACGTCGTGCCAGAGAAGACCGACATGGCGATGCAGTTCGGCGCGACCGACCGCATCGACGCGTCTGAGGGAAACGCTGTTGAGCAGCTGTTCGAGCTCATCCCCGACGGGGTCGACTACGCCTTCGACGCGATCGGCCGCACGGTCACGACCGAGCAGGCGATCCAGATGCTCGGCCTCGGCGGCGCTGCCGTCATCGTCGGGCTCCCGCCAACGGGCGCGAAGGCGTCGTTCGAGCCGCTCGTGCTCGCCGAGGCAGACCAGCGCATCCTCGGGTCGAACTACGGCTCGGTGCGCCCCTCGATCGACATTCCAGCGCTCGTCGACCGCTACATGGATGGGCAGCTGAAGCTCGATCCGCTCATCTCGGGCCGCCGGTCGCTCGACGACGCCGCAGACGCGCTCGACGACCTCGCCGCTGGCGGGGTGCTGCGCACGCTGCTGATCCCGTAGTTCCCGTCTTTCCCGCCTTTCCAGTACCAAACTTCTCAAAGGAGAGTTGCATGTCTCAGTCCACAACCCAGAAGGTCGACGCCGGCCTGCGCGAAGGGGTGATGTCTGGCCCCGAGCTCGCGGCCCAGGCGATTGCGAGCATCGCGCCGAGCGCGGTCATCGCGTTCACCGCCGCCTCGATCTTCCTCGGTGCGGGCAGCGGCACCATGTTCGCGTTCGTGCTCGCCACGATCGTGATCCTGTGTGTCGGCTACATCATCAGCATGTTCGCGAAGCGTCACGCCTCCGCGGGCTCGCTGTACACCTACGTTGCGCAGGGCCTCGGCCCTGCCGGCGCGTTCGCCGCTGGCGTTGCGCTGCTCATCGGCTCCTGGGGTATCGCCGCCGGCTCGCTCGGTGGTGCCGTGTCGTACATGTCTGACCTGCTCGTCATCTTCGGCATCGACTCCGCGGGCTCGACCCCGTGGCTGATCGCGCTCGCGGTGATCATCGGCGGCGGCGCGACGTTCTTCACGATCCGCGGCATCCGCGTTTCTGCGCGCATCTCGCTCGTGCTCGAGCTGCTCTCGGTCGCGATTATCCTCGTGCTGCTCGTGACCGCGCTCATCGTGCTCGGCGACGCGGCGTGGGATCCGACGCAGTTCTCGTTCGAGGGCGTGCCGTTCCAGGGCGTTGCTGCCGGCATGGTGCTCGGCATCCTCGGTTTCGTCGGCTTCTCGTCTGCCGATGCCCTCGGGCGCGAGGCAAAAGACCCGAAGAAAGCGATTCCCCGCGCGATCATGTGGAGCGCCGTCGCGGTCGGCGTGCTCTACGTCTTCTCGGCCTACACGCAGATCGCGGTGCTCGGCGACGAGCTTGGCGAGGTCGCAAGCCCGCTCCAGGCCGTCGCCGAGAAGGTGAACATGCCTGGCTGGTTCACCCCGATTCTCGTATTCGGTGTCGCCGCGTCGTTCTTCGCCGTTGTCGTCGCGCCGCTCAACGTCGTCGGCCGCATCATCTACGTGATGGGCAAGGAGGGTATGGTGCCCGAGCGCTTCGGCCGCACCCACGAGACCCACCTCACCCCGCACCGCGTGCTGCTCATCGCTGGCCCCGCCGCGATCGTGCTCGACATCGTGCTGCTGCTCCTCGGCACCCACCCGATGGACATCACCGTGTGGGTCGACACCTACGGCACGTACGGATACATGGTGGCGTACTCGCTCGTCGCGATCGCCGGCGTCGTGTACACCACGCGCGAGGGCATCAAGAACCGCATGATCTGGGTGACGGCGACTGTCGCAGTCGTCGCGATGGCCTACGTGTTCGTCGCAAACGTGTACCCGGTTCCCGTGTTCCCGCTCAACGTCATTCCGTACATTTTCATCGTCACGATGCTCGCCGCGTTCTCGCGCTACTGGTGGGTGAAGAAGAACCGCCCCGCAGTTCTCGGGCGGGTCGGCAAGACCCACGTCGAGGAGATGGCGGGTATCGGGTAGGGCGCCGGGCCGCCTGGCCGGCCTGGCCCGCCCGGCCCGCCGCCCTGCCCGCCGGCCCCACTCGGCCCGCCGGCCCCGCCGGCCTCCATATGGCGCTTGTTGTCGCCTCAGCCCCCGCTTGGCGACAACAAGCGCCATATGCGACCGGCGCGGGTGCGCCTAGGCTGGCAGCATGACGAGCTTTGCCCCCGAAATCGACCCGGCCTCTGCAGTTCCTCCGTTTCGGCAGCTCCACAGTGCGGTTATTGCCGCCGTGAGCGCGGGCGAGCTGTTGCCTGGCCAGCGGCTCCCGACGGTGCGGGGGCTTGCCGCCGAGCTCGGGCTCGCGACGAACACCGTCGCGTCTGCGTATCGCGCCCTGGAAGACGCCGGTGTCGTCGAGGGGCGGGGCCGGGCCGGCACCTTCGTCGCGCTCGGCGACGACCCTGTCGCGGCGGCCGCGCGCCAGATCGCGCAGCGGGCCGTCGGCGAGTTCTCCGCGCTTGGGGTCGAACGCGCGGCGGCCCTCACCCTGCTGGGCGAAGCCTATGAGGCTGACGAGCCGGGCGGGGCATAGGGCAGAGCGAGCCGGGTCGTCGCGGCAAATACCGACACGAAAGTGTCGTTTCTCCGCCAGTCTTCCCATCTGCCCAGCGCGGCGGGCTAGGGTGGAAAGATTAGCGAAAGGGAGTTGATGGACGGCTTCAGCCCAACAACCGAAGAGTTTCACCAACGGCCCCAAACCGCGAGCGAGAAAACGCTCGCGGTGCTCGAAGCGGCACTGCTCAACACGAGGTTTAGCGATATTGTTGTCGCAGCTCAGCTTCCGAAGTCGACCGTGCATCGCATTCTCGCGATGCTGAAGACCTCTGGCTTCATCACTGGCGACGCAGAGCGCGGCTTTCGTGCCGGGCCGCGGTTCACGCGCCTGGCTGGGCGCACACTCACCGAACTCGATGTCGTCGCCCTCGCTGAGCCGATTATTGCCGATCTCGCTGCCTCCACTCAGTGCACCGTGCACCTCGGCGAGCCCGGCGACGAAGAGGTCGCCTATCTCTTCGGCGCCGAGTCGCAGAGGCCGTACCGGGTGCGCTCCCGCGCAGGCGGGTCGGCGTGGCTTCACACTACGGGCCTCGGCAAGGCCGTGCTCGCGCATCGAACCATCGACGAGGTGCAGAACTACGCCGAGCGCACCGGGTTGCCGGCGCGCACCGACGCAACCCTCACCGCGATCGAGGAGCTTATCGCCGAGCTCGAGCACATCGCCGAGCGCGGCTACGCACTCGACCTCGAGGAGCACGAGGTTGGCACGGTGTGCGTGTCGGCGGCAATCTTCAACCACCGTGGCGAGCCAGCTTATAGCCTGTCGATCTCGTCGCTGGTGGTCGCGCACCCCGACGACACGATCGAGAAGTTCGCCCCGCGCACGGTCGCGGCGGCAGCTGAAATCTCTGAGCTGCTCGGAGCCATGCGCTAGGTCTCGCTGATCTGTTTGGGTGCTGCGAGGGCTGGCCTGCGGACGCGGCGGGTCAGCGCGATTCGCGGGCAGCGATCACAGCGGCTTGCTGCGCCTCGGGGAGCCGGCGGATCGCCTCGCGCACAGTGAGCCCCGAAGCTCGGGCGGCGCGCTGCTCGATCCACTTGTAGACCATTTCTGGGCGCTTGCGAGACATATCGCGCAAGACCCACCCGATTGCCTTGCGGATGAAGAACTCCCGCTCGTCGAGCATGCCGTCGGCGTACCTGCCGAAACGTTCAAAGTCACCCCGCCCCTCGCGAAGTGGGATCAGGTGGGCAAGCAGGGCGGAGCGACGAATCCAGAAATCGCCGTCGTCGGCCCAGCGATCGAGCACAGCTGCAAGGCGAGCGCCGTCGCCACCGTTGTCGCCATGCTCCGTGCGTTCCACGAGTGGCCCAACGATTGACGCCGAGATATCGTCAACGAGCGCCCAGGTGCGAGATTCGCGCAAGAACCGTTCGAGCAGCACGATATCTTCGGGCACGAGCAACGCGCTGCGCGCTTCGATCAGTGCTGCGGCGGCGGCTCTCCGCTCGTGCACCGGCTTCTCCCACAACCGGGTCGCCGAGTCGATGAGCTCGTCGTGGCCGAGTTCGACCCCCTTGAGCGCAGCCTTCACTGCGGCGCGCGTCTGCGGCACGGTGACCCCGTAGTGCTCAATCTCACTCTTCAGGTACGCGCGCTCCCGTTCGGCTCGGTCGGCGGTAGCGCGTTCTCGCAGGCCGGCATCGATGGCGGCAACGAGGGCAGCGACATCTCGCTGGTCGCCACCCCTACGGCCGGCCGCACTGGTATTGGCATCGCTGTAGTCGGCGCTGAAGCGTTCACTCATGTGAACCTGCCTGAACGCCCATGGGCGGCCGGAGCACCATGTGCACGCGCGGCCCGTGCTCGAGCAACCCGAGCGCGGCCTCGGTAGCGACAAGCCGCTCGTGGAAGGCGCTCGGAGCAGCATCGACCACAGCGAAGCCGAGGCGGGCATAGAACGGCGCGTTCCAGGGCACATCTGCGAAGGTACGGAGGGTCACCGCAGCGAAGCCGTGCTGCCACGCGGTGTCGATTGCTGCGTCAACGAGCGCGCGCCCGATACCCCGACGCGCAGCGTCGGGGCTCACCGACAGCTGTTCAAGGTGAAGGTACTCTCCGCTCTCGATGAGCGTCGCGAACCCCACGACCGCACCGCCCTGCGTCGCCTCGAGCAGGCGCTCGGGTTTTCCGTGTGGTGGTGGCGGTGGCGCAGCTTCATTCCAGGGGAACGCGCCGAAGTGTTCGCGAAACAGCTCATCGGCGGCCGCCTCGATCAGTCCGTGCACGTCTGGGAGGTAGCGTTCGGCCTCGGCTATGAGCACGCTAGGTGCTTGCTGATGCTCACTCATCGTGTTCCTCCCTGGGCTGCGGCCCACAGCTCCGAACGGTGCCGTAGTAGCTCAGTAGCTCGCGCCCTCGGAGGGCGCAGCGGCAGCATCCCAGGCGCCGACGATTGCCCCCGTCGCAGAGACCCCGAACCGTGTCGCCCCAGCTGCCCAGAGCTCGCGCGCGGTCGCAGCGTCGCGAATGCCTCCCGACGCCTTCACGCCGAGCCGACCGCCGACCGTGTTGGCCATGATCTTCACTGCGTGGGCGCTCGCGCCCCCAGCTACGTTGAAGCCGGTCGAGGTCTTCACGAAGTCTGCGCCAGCTGCCTCGGATGCCTTGCAGCAGCCGACGATCTGCTCGTCGCTGAGCGACGCGCTCTCGATGATGACTTTCAGCACGCTGCCCGGGCACGCATCGCGCACGGCACGAATCTCGGCCTCGACGCCCGCCCAGTCGCCCGCGTGCACGAGGCCGGGGTTCACGACCATGTCGACCTCGTCAGCGCCATCGGCGACGGCGCGGGCCGCTTCAAACGCCTTCACCTCGGCGTGGTGCACACCAGATGGGAACCCGACGACGGTGACGATCTCGAGACCGCGCTTGTCGACGGGCAAGAGCGACGGGCTCACGCAGACGCGCTTCACTCCGAGCGCGGCAGCGCCGTCGAGAAAGGTGTCGAGCTCTGCGGCGGTCGTCGGCGGCGCGAGCAGCGTGTGGTCGGCGATCGCGAGGAAGTGTTCAGGGGTGAGTGCCTGGGAAGTCATAGTCTGAGTCTAGATACCCGGGGCTGCCCACGCGAGTCGGCGCGGCATACTCGCAGCCCGCCGCGTCGGCTCAGCTACACCGTCGGGCCGACCCGGGTCACTCGCACGACCGGCTCACCCTCGAGCTCAGAGGCCGCAAGGTCGATCTCGCCCTCGATTGCCCAGTCGCGGTCGCCCGCGGGGTCGAGCAGCACCTGCCGAAAGCCCCACTCACGATCGCCGCTACTCGACCGGTCGAGGGTGAGCAACCCGGCCGAGCGCGCGTCGGCGTCGACGCGAATCTCGTCGTACTCGGTGTAGTAGCCGTCGAGGGCCTCGCGCCACTTTTGCTCCCCAAAGCCGTGCGCAGCGTCGAGCGTTTCGAGCTCGTCGTAGTGCTCGAAGGCGGCGGCCTGCACGCGGCGGAAGAGCGCGTTTCGCACCATCACGAGGAAGGCCCGTTCGTTCGCGAGCAGTGAGCGGGCCGGCGGCGGGCCGACGAGGGCCGCCTCGTCTGAGCCGTGACGCGCGGCAAGCTCGGCCGCGACGTCTGGGTTTGCGAGCTCGGTCCACTCGTCGATGAGGCTCGAGTCGACCTGGCGCACGAGCTCGCCGAGCCAGTCGATGATTTCGTCGAGCTCTTCGGTCTTCGCGGCCTCGGGCACGGTCCGCTCGAGCGCCCGGTAGGCGTCGCTGAGGTACCGCAGCACGCCGCCCTCCGCTCGCCCGAGCCCGTAGTAGTTCACGAGGTCGCGGAACCCGAAGGCCCGCTCGATCATGTCGCGCACGACCGACTTCGGGCGCAGCTCGTAATCGCGCGCCCACGGCACCTCCTTGAGGTACTCCTCAAACGCCTCGCCAAGGAGCTCCGCGAGCGGTTTCGGGTAGGTGATTTCCTCGAGCAGCTCCATGCGCTCGTCGTACTCGATGCCGTCGGCCTTCATCTGGCCGATCGCCTCGCCGCGGGCCCGATGCTCCTGCGCGCGCACAATCGCGCGCGGGTCTTCGAGGGTGGCCTCGATCACCGAGATCGCGTCAAGCGCGTAGGTTGGCGATTCGGGGTCGAGCAGTTCGAGGGCGGCGAGCGCGAACGGCGACAGCGGCTGGTTCAGTGCAAAGTTCGACTGGAGTTCGACGGTGAGTCTCAGCAGCCGCTGGCCGCGACCGTCGACGTGGG
Source organism: Leucobacter albus (assembly GCF_039528015.1). NCBI lineage: Bacteria > Bacillati > Actinomycetota > Actinomycetes > Micrococcales > Microbacteriaceae > Leucobacter > Leucobacter albus. The sequence continues at coordinate 20,216 of NZ_BAAAKZ010000017.1, forward strand.
TCTCGACGATGCCGCCGCGCACGAGCGTGCGGAAGATCTCGATCGCCGTGCGGGCGTGCGCGAACTGCGCGGCGCGCGGTTCGTGGCTGTCGAACACGAGCGTGCGCAGCGTGTCGAGCGCGTCGCCCTCGAATTCCTCGCCGCGCCCGATGACGCCGAGCACCATGGAGTGCGTGATGCGCATGCGGCTCACGAGCGGCTCCGGCGACGCGGCGACGAGCTTGTCGAGGGTCTGCTCCGTCCAGGCAACGAAGCCCTGCGGGGGCGACTTCTTCTTCGCCGGTTTCGGCTTCTTGCCGCCGGTCGCTTTCGCGGCAGCCTTCGCCGCGGCGCGCGCGTTCTCGACCTCGAATTCTGGCGCGAGCGCGATCACGTCGCCCTCGGTGTCGAAGCCGGCCCGCCCGGCACGCCCGGCGATCTGGTGGAACTCGCGCGCCGACAGCCGGCGCATCTTCTCGCCGTCGTACTTCGTGAGGGCGGTGATGACGACGGTGCGGATCGGCACGTTGATGCCAACGCCCAGCGTATCCGTGCCGCAGATGACCTTGAGCAGGCCCCGCTGCGCGAGCTGTTCGACGAGGCGGCGGTACTTCGGCAGCATGCCGGCGTGATGCACGCCGATGCCGGAGCGCACGAGCCGCGAGAGCGTCTGCCCGAAGCCAGCGGAGAACCGGAACGCGCCGATCGCCTCGGCGATCTCGTCGCGGCCAGCGCGGTCGACGAGCTTGATGCTCGCGAGGGCCTGCGCTTGCTCGACGGCGTGCGACTGGTTGAAGTGCACGAGGTAGGCGGGGGTCTCGCGGTCTTCGACGAGCTGCTCGATCACCTCGTGCGTCGGCGCGACGGCGTAGCTGAAATCAAGCGGCACCGGGCGCTCGACGCCGGTCACGAGCTCGGTGTCGCGCCCCGTGCGCCTGGTGAGGTCGTCGGCGAGTTCGGTGACGTCGCCGAGCGTCGCAGACATCAGCAGGAACTGCGCGTCCTCCATGAGCAGCAGCGGCACCTGCCAGGCCCACCCGCGATCGGGGTCAGCGTAGAAGTGGAACTCGTCCATCACGACCTGCGTGATCCCGTTCGCGTCGCGGTCGCGCAGCGCGAGGTTCGCGAGAATCTCGGCGGTGCAGCAAATGATCGGGGCATCGGAGTTGATCGCGGTGTCGCCGGTGATCATGCCGACCCGATCCGCCCCGAACACGGCGACAAGCTCGAAGAACTTCTCGCTCACGAGCGCCTTGATCGGCGCCGTGTAGACGGTGCGCCGGCCCTCGGCGAGCGCAGCGAAGTGCGCGCCGAGGGCGACCAGCGACTTGCCCGTGCCGGTCGGCGTCGCGAGCACGACGTTCGACCCGAGCGTCATGCCGAGGATAGCCTCTTCTTGCGCGGGGTAGAGTCGCAGGCCGCGCTCCTCCCACACCCACTCCTCGAACATCGCGAAGGTCGCGTCTGCCGACGGGGTGGCCCCGCCGCGGGCGGCATCGTCTAATTGACGCGCAAGACTCATCGCGTGTCCCTCTCGGTTGGTAGGTGTGGGTCGGGTCAGTCGGCCCGCGAGCGTCACTCGTCGGCGTCGAGCTCGGCGAATCGCTGCTGCATTGTCGGGTTCGACCTCGTCAGCTTCTTGATCGACATGTCTTGCGCCTTGTTGTTCGCAAGGCGCAGGTTGTTGCCCGACCGCATGAGCAGGTCTTTCACCTTCTGCATCTCGGCGATCGACTTGTCTATGCGGTCGATGGCCTCGCCAAACTGGCGCTCCGCGACCTCAAAGTTCTTGCTAAACGCGTTCTTGAACGTATCGAGGTCGCTTTCGAAGTTGGTGATGTCGATGTTTTGCGATCGCACCAGCTCGAGCTCCGTCTTGTACTGCAGCGAGCCGAGCGCTGCGTTTCTGAGCAGCGTGATCATCGGAATGAAAAACTGCGGCCGAATCACGTACATCTTCGGAAAGCGGTGCGACACATCAACAATACCGCTATTGTACAGCTCGCTTTCTGGCTCGAGCAGCGACACGAGCACTGCGTACTCGCACCCTTTTGCACGCCGATCGTCGTCGAGCTTTTTCAGGAAGTCTTCGTTGCGGTGCTTCGTCGTGGTCGTGTCGGTCTCGTTCTTCATCTCGAACATGATCGAAACGATCTCAACGCCGTCGGCGCTGTCGCGGAAGACGTAGTCGCCCTTCGTGCCGCCGCTCGCGTCGTTGTCTTTCTCGAAGTAGGCGTTGGGAAACGCCGTCGCCCGAATCTGGTTGAACGAAGTTTCGCAGTGCTGCTCGAGCGTCTCTCCAACCATCTTCGTCGACAGCCTCGCCTTCAAATCGCGCAGCCGCTCGATTGCATCGTCGCGGTCTTTCAGCTGCGTTTCGTAGCGCTCCTTCAACGACTGCTCAGACAGCTGCTTTTCAAGCTCTGCGCGTTCGAGGCCGCGGTGCAGCTCGTCGCGCTCACGCGCCACCGCGCCGACCGCTTCTGTGATGGCGAGCTGCTGCGCGGTCTCCCCAGCCGCGATCTCAGACCGCAAGCGCTGAATCTCGGTGTCTTTCTCGGCCGCGGCGCGCTGCTGCTCGGCCTCGAGCTTCGCAACCGCAAGGTCGACCGCGGCACGGGCATCGAGTTTGGCCTGTTCAAGCGCGGTCTGCAGTGCGTCGCGCTGCTTCTCAACCTCGCCAAGCGCTTCGGCGACCGCGAGGCGCTGCGCGGTCTCCCCCGCCTCGAGCTGCGCGCGGAGCCCCTGAATCGTCGCATCTTTCTCTACCGCGGCCTCGCGCAGCTTGCCCTCGGCCGCGGCACTGGCCAGCTCGAGCGCACTCTGCTTATCTTGCTCGGCGAGCTCGAGCCGCTCGTGCAGCTGCTGCTCGAACTCGCGGTCTCTGACCTGCTTGAGAATATCCGCGTAACCCGCCTCGTCGACGGTGAACGCTTTGCCGCAGTGCGGGCACTTGATCTCGCGCATCGAGCCTCCTGGTTGCTGGTTGTGCGGTGCAACCAAGCCTCTCACAGGCCACCGACACTTCTGCGCGGCGGCCCGATGGCACCAGCACGAAAGGAGCACGCTGCCAGCAGGCTGCCAGCGCGTTGCACCACGCTGCCGGCACGGCATCTGCGAATGTCGGTGCCACTCGCTAGCCTTAACCCATGCCGAACCCACTGCTCTTCCAGCCATACACGCTGCGCGGTCTTGAGGTGCGCAACCGCCTCTGGGTCGCGCCCATGTGCCAGTACGCTGTCGCCGAGCGCGACGGCGTTCCTCGCGACTGGCACCTGCAACACATCGGCGGGCTTGCGCGCGGCGGGGCCGGGCTCGTGGTCATCGAGGCGACCGCGGTTGTCGCCGAGGGGCGCATCTCGCCCGAAGACCTGGGGTTGTGGAACGACGAGCAGGAGGCCGCCTTCTCTCGGCTCGCAACGATCGCGCACGCTCACGGCGCGAAGATCGCGGTGCAGCTCGCCCACGCCGGCCGCAAGGCGAGCACCTTCAAGAACTGGCCGGGCGAACCCGTCGGCTCGGTGCCCCACGAAGCTGGCGGTTGGGCCACCGTCGCCCCGTCGGCGGTGAGCTTCGGTGAGGGCTACGCCGAGCCGCGGGCGCTCACCACGGCCGAGATCGCCGGGCTCGTGACGGCGTTCGCCGACGCGGCCGACCGCGCGGTGCGCGCTGGAATGGATGCGGTGGAGATCCACGCCGCCCACGGCTACCTGCTGCAGGAGTTCCTTTCGCCGCTCTCGAACAGGCGCGAAGACGACTACGGTGGCCCGCTCGAACACCGCGCAAGGTTTACCCGTGAGGCGATTCAGGCGATCCGCCACCGCCACCCAGAACTGCCCATCATCGTGCGCCTCTCGGGCACCGAGTGGGTCGACGGCGGCTTCGACGTCGAAGACGCCGCGACCGTGAGCGCCTGGCTCGCGGCAGACGGGGCTGACCTCGTGCACCTGTCATCTGCTGGGAACACCCCGGCCGCGCCGATTCCCGTTGGGCCCTCGTACCAGGTGCCGCTCGCCGCACGCGTGCGCGAGGCCGGCCACCTTCCGACGGGCGCCGTCGGGTTAATCACCTCCGCCGCACAGGCCGAGGGGGTTCTCGCGACCGGTCAGGCAGACATCGTTTACCTTGGCCGGCCGCTACTCGCGAACCCGCACCTGCCGCTGCAGTGGGCTGCCGAGCTGCGGGCGCCTTCCGCTGCGGGCCTCGTTCCGCCCGCGTACCACCGGGCGCGGTTCTAGCGCATGGGCCTCACCCTCGATGACAGCGCCCTGCTGCGTGTGCGCATGCGCGCGCTCGGGCTCGACGGCAATTGGCTTGCCGACGCGGCCGGCGCGACCGGCACGGTGGGCACGACCGACGCGACCGGCACGACCGGCACGACCGGCACGACCGGCACGACCGGCGCGACCGGCGCCGCGGGCGCGGCTGACCCGGCCGACGCGGCTGACCTGGCGGGCGCGGCCAGCGCCGCGCGCGCCCGGGCCCTCGTCGAGCACCTGTTCGCTGTGCAGGGCCAAGACTGGCGCTCGTCAAAGTGGGCCCTCGGCGTGCGCGCGCCCGGCCTCACCGCCGGCGACGTTACCGCCGCGCTGAACGCGGGCACCGTCGTGCGCTCGTGGCCGATGCGGGGCACGGTGCACCTCGTACCGGCGGCCGACATCGGGTGGATGCAGCGCCTGACCAACCCGCGGGTGCTCGCGGGCGCACCGAAGAGGCGGGCCTTCCTCGGCATGAGCGATGCCGCGCTCGAGCACGCCTCCGAGGTCTCAGTGGCTGCCCTCACCGGCGGCAACAGCCTCGACCGCACAGCCCTCTCGCAAGTCTGGACCGAGGCGGGCATCGACTGGAAACCCAACTGGCGTTACCACCTGATCTGGTGGCTCTGCCAAACGGGGCTCACCACGTTTGGCCCGGTACCGGCGGCGGCTGGCGCTGCGGCAGACCCCGAGCCGAGGCTCGTGCTTGCCTCGGAGTGGATTCGGGAGCCTCGTGAGCTCGAGGGCGACGCCGCACTCGTCGAGTTCGCCACCCGGTATGTGCGCGGCAGGGGCGCAGTCAGCCGCAAAGACCTTGCATCTTGGGCGATGCTGCCCGCGGCGAGCGCGGCCCGCGGGCTGAGCCTCGCCGTCGAGGCCGGTGAGCTCGTCGAGGGGCGCAGGGCCGCAGTGACGGGCGCGGCCGGCGCCCTCTGGCTCTCGCCCGAGGCCCTCGCCGCCGCAGAAACTGGCGACGGCGCCGCGAGCGCAGCAACCGGCTGGCAGCTGCTGCCCGCATTCGACGAGCACCTGCTCGGCTTCTCGGAGCGATCGCCGCAGTTCGACTCGGCGCACCTCGGGTCGCTCATTCCAGGCAAGAACGGCATGTTTCTTGCGACCGTTGTGCGAGATGGGCGCGCCGTTGGCACGTGGCGCCGCGACCCGAAGACGGCAGCGCTCAGGGTGACGCCCTTCGCGGGCGAACGCATCGACGTCGCAGCACTCGCCCCGGAGGCAGCGCGCCGAGCCGTGTTCTACGGTGAGCCAGAGCCCGACCTGCAGCTCACAGCGGCCTAGGTATAGCTCCAAGGCCAGCTGCCGGCACACGACTGGGCGGGCAACCTGCGCGCACCGCCCCACCCCATGAGCGCCCTGCGCCCCGCGCATGGCAAACTAGGCAAATGGAGCTAGCACTAGTCGCAGTAGCCGCCGTCGTCGTGCTCGTGGGCGTCTCACTCGTGAGCGGCCGCATTGGCGTCGCCGCACCGCTCGTGCTCGTTGTCGTTGGCATCGGCATCGGGTACCTGCCTGGCGTGCCCCTCATCGAGGTCAACCCCGAGATCATTCTGCTCGGGGTGCTGCCTCCCCTGCTGTATTCCGCGGCGATGAACGTTCCGTTCGTCGACTTTCGCCGCAACCTCAGGCCAGTCGCGGGCCTGTCGGTGCTCCTCGTGATTCTCTCGGCGCTGCTCGTTGGCCTGCTGCTGCACCTCGCGGTGCCGGTGCTGCCCTTCCCGGCCGCGGTCGCGCTTGGGGCCGTGATCAGCCCGCCCGATGCCGTGGCGGCGACGTCGATTGGCAAGCGGCTGGGCCTGCCAGAACGCATCGTGGCGATTCTCGAGGGCGAGAGCCTGGTGAACGACGCCACCTCGCTCGTGCTGCTGCGCACGGCGCTCGCGGCGGTGTCTGGCAGCTTCGTGTTCTGGGAGGCTGCGGGGGCGTTCGTGTTCTCGGTCGTCGCCGCGATCGCCGTCGGGCTGCTCATGGGTTTTCTCACGGTGTGGATCCGCGCGCGCCTGACGAACCCGGTGCACGACACGCTCGTCTCGTTCGTTGTGCCGTTCGTCGCGTTTATTCCCGCAGAGGTCATTGGCGCCTCGGGCGTGCTGTCGGTCGTCGTCACCGGGCTCTACACCGGGCACCACGCGGTGCGGCGGTTCAGCGCCGTCGCGCGCACGAACGAGCGGCTGAACTGGCGCACCGTGCAGTTCATTCTCGAGAACGGCGTGTTTCTCATCATGGGCCTGCAGTTGCACGTGCTCGTGAACGAGGTCACCGATTCAACCTTCCACCTCGGTCATGTCGCGCTGATCGCGGGCGGGCTCGTGCTGCTGCTCATCGTGAGCCGGGCGCTGTTTGTGGTGCCGCTCGTGTTCCTCATGCGGGGCGAGCCGCGCAGGCGCAAGGCCAAGGGCGACGAGCTCACGCGGCTCGAGGCGAGGCTCGCGAAGAACGGGCGTGCGAACGATGAGCGCGCCCAGCGCCGCCTGCAGCTCATGAAAGATCGCGCACAGGCCGACCTCGACCACGAGATCGAGCAGCAGCTCGGGTGGCGCGACGGCGTGGTGCTCACGTGGAGCGCAATGCGCGGCGTCGTCACGCTCGCGGCCGCGCAGTCGATCTCGACCGATGTGCCCTATCGCCCCCAGATCATTCTCATCGCGTTCCTCGTCGCGGTCGCGACGCTGCTGCTGCACGGGCTCACCCTGCCGGCGGTGATTCGCTGGCTGTGGCCGCGCGGCGTGAAATCGGGGGTCAACGATACCGAGGTCGAGGCGCTGAGCCACGATCTCGTTGACGCGGGGCTCGGCGCGATCGACGACGAGCTCACGGTTGAGAGCGAAGACCCGAATCGGGAGCTCACCCCTGAGACCGTGGTGCAGCGTGCGAAGATCTCGACGAAGGCAGCGCTCGGGCCGCTCGCGCTGCGCTTCCACCAGACGGGGGCGGTGCAGCTCCCCTCGGCCGAGACCCCGGCTGAGGCCTACCTGCGGCTCACCCGCATCGCCCTCGAGGCACAGCGAGCGACGCTGCTCGAAGAGCGGGCGATCGGCCGCTATAGCTCGAAAGCACTGCACGCCGCGGGCCTCGCGCTCGATGCCCAGGAGGCGCGCATATCGCCATACACCGGCGAGTAACCGAAAGCTCAAGGTTGCCTTAAGCCGCCCCCAGAGCGCGGCGGCCGGTTGATAGGGTTTTGCCACGCGCGGCCCGTCGGAGTTGATTGGTTTCTCTTTCGATGCGGTCGCGTTTGTGCGTGTCCGCGGCGCCGCGCGAGAGCACGGCGAACGCGCGGTCTCGCCCTCCATTCCCTCAGAGAAACGGACTCGCAGCAATGGCCCAGTCGGCCCCCGCAGATCACTCAGTCGAACTCGAACGCGGGCTCTCCAACCGGCACCTGCAGCTCATCGCGATCGGTGGCGCGGTCGGCACCGGCCTCTTCCTCGGTTCTGGCAAGGTCATCAGCCTGACGGGCCCGTCGGTGCTGTTTATCTACGCGGTGATCGGCTGCATGATGTTTCTGCTCATGCGGGCGCTCGGCGAGCTGCTGCTGTCGAACCTGAACTACAAGACCTTCGGCGACATCGCCAAAGACCTCATCGGCCCCTGGGCGGGGTTCTTCGTATCGTGGACGTACTGGGTGACGTGGATCGTCATCTGCATCGCCGACATCATCGCGATCACGGGCTACGTCGCGTACATCAACGCCGAGATTCCGAGCTGGGTGCCTGCCCTCGTGACGGCGATCGTGCTCGTGCTGCTCAACCTGCAACCCGTGAAGTTCTTCGGCGAGTTCGAGTTCTGGTTCTCGCTCGTGAAGATCGTGGCGATTCTCGCCCTGATCGTGACTGGCGCGGTGCTACTCGTCACCGGGTTCACAAACCCCGACACCGGAACGACCTCGAGCATCACCCACCTGTGGGAGAACGGCGGGCTGTTCCCCTTCGGCGCGAGCGGGTTCTTGCTCGGCTTCCAGCTCGGCATCTTCTCGTTCATCGGTGTCGAGCTCGTCGGCACGGCTGCTGCCGAGACGAAGAACCCTCAGCACAACCTGCCGCGCGCGATCAACTCCATCGTCGTGCGCGTGCTCATCTTCTACATCGGCGCGCTCACCGTGATCATGGCGGTCACCCCATGGGACAAGCTCGACCCCAAGGTAAGCCCATTCGTCACCACATTCGCGTACGCGGGCTTTGGCGCAGCGGCCTTCGCAATCAACCTCGTCGTGCTCACCTCCGCCGCCTCGAGCGCAAACTCCGGGTTTTATTCGGGCACCCGCATGATGTACTCGCTGGCGCGCGACGGCCACGCGCCGCGCACCTTCGGGCTCACAGATTCACGCGGAGTGCCGAGGCGAGCAGTGTTCTTCTCCACGGTGTTCGTGCTCTCGGTCATTCCGATTCTGCTGCTCGGCGACGGGGTCATCGAGGCGTTCACCTTCGTCACCTCGGTCGCATCGACGTTCATTCTGTTCGTGTGGAGCATGATTGCGATCAGCTTCATTCGCTACCTCAGGCTGCACCCCGAGCGGCACGCGCGCTCAGCGTTTCGTACCCCGGTCGCCAGGGTCACGCCGTGGCTCGTGCTCGCGTTCTTCGCCTTCATTCTCGTGACGCTCCTGCTCGCCGCTGATACCCGGCTACCGCTACTGTTCACGCCGGTCTGGTTCGTGTTTCTCGCGGTGCTATGGCAGGTCACCAAACGGCGGCTCATCAAGCAGGGTCAGCCCCTCACCGCGGCGGTCGAGCTCCCTGAGGTCGATGCACCAGACGCCGACGAAGCTACTACCGCGGCGCCCCGGGCCGCCGAGTAGGTCAGGAAGCCCGCGACGCGACGCTAGAGAATTTCGATGCCAGCAGCAGCGAGTTCTTTGATCGCCGCGACCGAGGTGTCGGGTGCCACGCCCGCGATGAGATCACCTCGCACGCGCACGCGCAGCCCTGCTTCTTGGGCGTCGAGGGCTGAGGCGCGCACGCAGTAGTCGGTTGCAATACCAACGACGTCGAGCTCGGTCACGCCGGCCTCACGCAGCACGTCGGCGAGCGCCCTCCCGTCGCCGGCGACCCCCTCGAACGCGGAGTAGGCCGGTTCGCCCATGCCCTTGCGCACGTGCACGTCGATGCGGTCGATGTCGAGCTCGGGGTGATACTGCGCGCCAACGGTGCCAGCGACGCAGTGCGCTGGCCAGGTGCCCGCGAAGTCGGGCTCGCTGCCTGGCGCGGCGAAGTGCCCTCCGTTGTCGCCGTCGGCGTCATGCCAGTCGCGCGAGGCGATCACGAGCGCGTACTGTTCGGCGGCCCGCTCGTCGCGCAGCAGTGTCGTCACGCCGCGCGCGATCGCGGCTCCGCCAGCGACGCCGAGCGCGCCGCCCTCGGTGAAATCGTTCTGCACATCGACAATCATTAGCGCACGAGACACGGCGACCCACCCCTCACTCGCCGCCGTTGGTACGGCGGGCCTGGCTTCGCGGTCGGCGGCGGATCCGCGACGACCTGCCCCCAGCCTACGCGGGGGCCTCGCCCAAATGCCAACGCGGGCTGATGTTACGGATCCGCTTCGGATTCGCACTGCGAAGCGACGGCGGCTCCCCCGATGGCGCCGCGGGACCTCAGGCCTGGCGCACCGGGTTTTGGTGGTGGCTGAACACGATGCTCGTGCGCGTTGATGAGACCGCGGGGTGGGCGGAGAGGTTCTCCATGACGAAGTCACGCACGTGATCGGAGTCACGCGCGGCGAGGTGAATGATGAAGTCTTCGACGCCGCCGAGGAAGAACAGCTGCATGACCTCTGGCAGGGCACGCAGCTCCTCGCTCATCTCGGCGATGCGCTGGCGCGCCCCAGACCGAACAGTAACGCTCACCAACACCTGCAGATCGAGCCCCATGGCCCGCGGATCCACCGCGGCGGTGAACCCCGTGATGACGCGCCGAGAAACGAGGTTGCGCACCCGCGCGATGCACGTGGAAGCCGCGACGCCGACGCGCTCGGCGAGCTCGGCGTTTGTCATGCGGCCGTTCGCCTGCAGCTCCTCCATGATCTTGCGGTCGACGGCATCAAGATCGCTTTCGGGGCGCAGATTCTTCGATTCCATGCGTAAATTCCCTCTTCCACTTCGTGCAAGACAAGCGTAACAACTGATTCCGAAGAGAATTCACCAAATCTCTGCGGATATCGAATATACTTCAAGTCTATCGCGTCACATCCGCGGTTTCGACCCCTGTGGGGGCGAACTTCAACGGATACCGCGATGCCATCACACCCGTTACGCATCTATTTGGAGAAGATCATGCGCGTCGGTATTCCCACCGAAATCAAGAACAACGAGAACCGCGTCGCCATCACGCAGGCGGGCGTCTTCGAGCTCAAGCGACGCGGCCACGAGGTTCTCGTGCAGGCCGGCGCCGGCCTCGGCTCAGCGATCACCGACGACGAGTACGTCGCAGCCGGTGCCACGATCGTCCCCTCCGCCGACCAGGTGTGGGCCGAGAGCGACATGATCTTGAAGGTCAAGGAGCCCATCGCATCGGAGTACGACAAGATGCGCAAGGATCAGGTGCTCTTCACCTACCTGCACCTCGCAGCCGACAAGACGCTCAGCGAGGCAGTCGTGAACTCCGGCACCACCGCGATCGCGTACGAGACCGTGCAGCTCGCGAACCGCGGCCTGCCGCTGCTCGCCCCCATGTCTGAGGTCGCAGGGCGACTCTCGGTGCAGGTCGGCGCCTACTCGCTCATGAAGGCAAACGGCGGCCGCGGCATCCTCCTCGGCGGCGTCACCGCTACCCGCCGCGGCAAGGTCGTCGTCATCGGCGGCGGCGCTGCAGGCGAGCAGGCCGCGCGCATCGCCTACGGCATGGGCGCTGAGGTCACCGTGATCGACATCGCGATCCCCCGCCTCAAGCAGCTGGAAGACGAGTTCAACGGTCGCATCCAGACCCGCACCTCGAACGCGCACAACATCACCGAGGCGCTGAAGGACGCCGATCTCGTGATCGGCTCCGTGCTCATCCCGGGTGAGAAGGCTCCGAAGCTCGTCACCGACGAGATGGTCGCGCAGATGAAGGCCGGCTCCGTGCTCGTCGACATCGCGATCGACCAGGGCGGCTGCTTCGAGAACTCGCGCCCCACCACGCACGACGACCCCACCTTCCCGGTGCACAACTCGATCTACTACTGCGTGGCGAACATGCCCGGCGCTGTGCCCGAGACCTCGACCGCTGCGCTCACCAACGCAACGCTCCCCTACGTCGTCGCTCTCGCCGACAAGGGCTGGGTCAAGGCACTCGCAGCCGACGAGGCGCTCGCAAAGGGCCTCAACGCACACGACGGCGTCATCACTTTCAAGGGTGTCGTAGACGCGTTCCCCGAGCTGCCGTTCAAGTCGGTCGACGAGGTGCTTGCTGCCAACGCGTAAGCACTCTCGTTGCGTTCTCGTTGCGGCCTCGCCGCGTTCTCGCGCAGCCGCAGAGGAGTACGCTAGATCTCATGGATCTTAAGTTCACCTTCGGAGGGGCGTCACCTGACCAGCACGGTCACGGTGACGCCCCTTCGGGCATTCCGCTGCCGTTCGCCGGCGCGGCATCTGGCCCCGTGTCAACCTCAAACGAGCTCGACGTCTTCGTGCGGCTCGTGACCTCACCAGAGGGGGCGACAGCCATCGCCGAGGTTGTCACCGGCGACGGTGTGACGTACACCCGCAGCGAGGTCGAACTCGCCAGGGCGCGCACCGTCGGCGGTTCGCTTCCCGTCGACTCGGGCGAGCCCATCGAAGCGAACGACATCGAGGCGCTGACGCGAGCTGTACGCTCCGCGATCTCGCGCGCCGTCGCGGCCCTCGAGGGCCCGCTTGCCTCTGCAATCACCTCGATCGAGGTCGATGTGCCCGGTGCCGCCGCCGTGGTCGCTGCGCTCGGGGCTGGCCCGGGGCCGGTGAGCGAGCCCCGAACCGCCGGCGTCGTGACCGAGGCGCTGCAGGCCAGGCTCGGAATTACCGCGGGCACGCCGCTGCGGGTGAAGTAGGGGCTGCTGGGGCTCGGGGCTTGGGCTCGGCCCGACCCCCGGGCATCTGCACAAACCCTGAGATCAGCCCAAGACAGCCCCGACGCCTCGATCTCGGGCCTATCTACCGCAGTTTGCCTATCTAGCGCAGACCCCGCGCCTCGGCCCGACCCCCGGGCATCTGCACGAACCCCGGGATCAGCCCAAGACAGGCCCGACACCTTGGTCTCGGGCCTATCTGCTGCAGATTACCTATCTTGTGCAGACCCCGGGGCTCGGGGGCTCGGGGGCTCGGGGCGAGCCTGCCTACGCCTGGAAGCGGATAATGCGCTCGAGCGCCTCGGCAACCGCAGCCTCGCCCGCGGCAAACGACAGCCGCACCGCGCGGTGCCCGGCGACAGGGTCGAAGTCGCCTCCAGGCACCACCGCAACGTCGGCACCCTCAAGCAGTGCCCGCGCGTAGCTCGACGAATCGCCGAAGCGCTCGAGCTGCGGGCCGAGCTCTGAGTAGTAGTAGAACGCCCCGTCAGACGGCGCCGCGGTGCCCCAGCCCAGCGCCGGTGCCGCATCAAGAATGAGTGCCCGGGCTCTGGCAAACCCGGCAACAACGCCGTCGCGCTCCCCGTAGGTTTCGGCAGAGAAGGCCCGCATCGCCAGCTCCTGGGCGGGCGCCGGGGGCGAGAGCGCAAAGTTCGAGGCGAGCGCCTCAAAGGGCGCCACCAGGTCCTCGGGCAGCAGCGCCCAGCCGAGCCGCCACCCCGTCATGCCCCAGTACTTCGAGAACGAGTTGATGACGATCGCGTCGCCGTGCAGTTCGACAGCGCTGACGCCGCGCTGGTCTGGCCCAGGCTCGGCGTACGAGATTCCGTGGTAGATCTCGTCGCTAATAAACCGGGCACCGTGCCTCGCGCACCAGTCGACGAGCGCCTGCAGCTCGGCGCGACCGAGCATCGTGCCCGTCGGGTTCGCGGGCGAGGCAACGATAACGCCGGCGAGGTCGCCGCGCTCCCGCGCCGCTGCTTCAAGCAACTCGGGTGTCGGTTGGTAGCGGGTGTCTGGCCCCGTCGCGATCTCGACGACCTCGACCCCGAGTGCCGAGAGAATATTCTTGTATGCCGGGTAGCCGGGGCTCACGAGCGCGACCCGGTCTCCCTGGTCAAACGCGGTGAGAAACACGAGCTGAAACGCGCCTGACGAGCCGGTCGTGACGGCTACCCGCCCCGGGTCGATCTCCACCCCGTACCAGTCGCGATAGTGCCCGGCGATTGCCTCGCGCAGCGGCGTCGTACCGAGTGGCCCCGTGTAGCCGGCCGGCTGCAGCGTGCCGGGCGCCGGGCGTGCGCTAGGCTCCCCCGCGCAGAGCGAGACCACGTCGTGGCCGGCGTGGCGGCGGCGCGCGACCTCGTCGGTGATCTGCATCACCTCGAATACGGGAATCTCTGATCTGCGCGATGCCGGGCGAGCGGGCGCGGCACCGGGCCGCCCACCGGCAGCGCCCCCACCAGCAGCGCCCCCACCCGCAGTGCCCCCACCGGCAGCGCCCCCACCCGCAGTGCCCCCACCGGCAGCGCCCCCACCAGCGTCAGCGCCCTCGGCAGACAGAGCCCGCGCCGGCACCTCGGCGAGCGGCTTCGGGTCGAGCTTGAGCGACGGCGGCGTCTTGAATGGGCCTGGAACCTGTACCATGACTCCACGTTACCCGTGCTCGGTGAGGCGAAGATAGCCCGAAAGCGCTGATAGCCCCTCTGCGGTGCTCGGGAGCCCGTCGCCGAGCCCGGGCGACGAGAACAGGTACGCCGCCCACTGTGCTCGGCTGATCGCCACGTTCAACCGGTTACGCATGAGCAGAAACTCGAGCCCGCGCGGCACGTCTTCGGGGCTCGAGGCAGCAAGTGTGACGAGCGAGATGACGGCCTCTTGCCCCTGGAACCGATCGACAGTGCCAACGGGCACACCCCCAAACCCCGCGGCCGCGAGCGCCTCGGCGACGCACTCGACCTGGGCGTTGTAGGCCGCGACAACGATGATGTCGCGCTCCGTCAGCGCCCGCTCGGTTGCCGCGCCATCCCGGCCGCGTTCACGCAGGCGTGCGCCAGCGGGTTGGCCGCCGCCGCTTGCGTCGACAGCCTGCCCGCCGGCGCCAAGAATCTCGCGAACCGCGTGCACGACCGCCGCCGCTTCTTCGGGAGACTGGGTCGAGTTGCCCGTGTGCTCGACGGGCCGCCAGTGCAGGCCGGGCCCATCGGCCCCAACCACGCGGGTCCCAACCAGACCGGGCCCATCGGCCCCAACCACGCGAGTCCCAACCAGGCCGGGCCGATCCGCCCCAACCGGCACGGCCCCACCAGCCTCACCGTCTCGTACGCTACCCCCGCCAGCCCCAATCACAGACCGTTCGAGGGTGCTCGGGTGCGCGTGCAACCGGCCGGCATACGACAGCTCGGAGACGACCTCGGCAAGCGCGGGGTGCATGCGGCGCGTCTCGGCAAGAAAGTAGCCGAGGTCGGTGGGCATGGTGTCGCGCCCGTCGAGCAGCCACGCCAGCGCGGCCTGGTCGACCGGCTCTGGGTGGGAGCCCTGCGATACCTGCGGCAGCTGCTGCTGGTCGCCGAGCAGCAGGATTCGCCGCGCGGCGACTGAGGCGGCGATTGTCGGCGCGAGCGAGAACTGGCCGGCCTCGTCGATGACGAGCAGGTCGAGGCTGCGCCGTGCGAAGCGGTTCTCGTTCGCGAAATCCCACGCGGTACCTCCCATCACCGCACCGCGGCCAGCGAGCCCGTCGATGAACCGCGCGTGGCCGTCGCGCTCGAGCACCGTGTAGCCTGGCGCATCGACTCCCGGGGCGAGCTTGCCACCCTGCGGCACCTTGGCGACAAGGCGCGGGTCAAGCCCGGCCGACACGACGCCCTCGAGCACGTTTTCGACGACCTTGTGCGACTGCGCGACGACGCCGATGCGCCAGCCGTCGCGTTCAACGAGTGTGCGAATCACGCGAGCGGCAAGATAGGTTTTGCCCGTGCCTGGCGGGCCCTGCACCGCCAGTGCCGCGCGGTCGAGACCACGCAGGCTGGCGATGACGGCACCGATGGTGCTGGTCTCTTCGCCGCCGCCAGCCGTGGGAGCTGCGGCCAGCGCAGCGGCAGATTCGGGGGCGACGAGCCCCTCGAGGTCTGCGACCCGGGGGCGTGCGCGGGTGAGCAGCTCGTACACGGGGTCGGCGATGGGCTCCCCGAGCCTGGCCGCGTTAACGAGCGCGCTGCCCCACTCCTCGATCGCGCTCTTCTGCCGCCCGGCCGGGGGCGGCTGCCCCGGCGTGATCGCGACGGGGAGGGCGTCAAACGGGGCCCCGTCGTTCGGTAGCCGCTCCTCAATAGTGACGCCGTCGGGGTGCCGTTCAATGACGTCGACCGAGCGCGCAGCGCGGGCCCCCGGCGCCCCGCCCCACTGCGGAAAGGGTGCCGGGTAGTCGTAGAGCGCGAACATCTGGGTGCCTGGCTTCAGCGTGCTCCCCGGCGCGACAGTGCCGCGCAGCCGGAGGCGCCTGCGCTCCACGCGGGCGCGCGGCGGCCGGTGCCAGTCTTCGAGCACCGCGCTCGTGGCGGCGTCGACCGTGACGACGTCGCGGGTGTCGGCCCAGTCTTCTACCGGGTCGACGAGGCGCGCGAAGTGGGCCCACCAGAACGATTTCTGCTCGCGTTGGTGGTAGTCGATCGCGCTCGCGGCGAGGCGTAGCGCAGTGCGCGAGGCGGGTTCGGCGGCCTGCTCGGCTAGCTCGAACAGCTGTGTGCCGACACGGCTCGGCTCTGCGACGGGCTCCTCTGCGATGTCGAGGAGCGACGGCGAGGCCGGCGGCACCCCGTGCTCGCGGGCAATGCCGAGCAGCCAGTCGCGCAGCCGCAGCGTCGACACGCAGTCGTAGCGGTTGTAGTCGGCGATGTCGTCGAGCCTGCGCTGCCCGGCGGCGCGCGTGGCCGGGTCTGCTGCGCGAAGCTGCGCGCTCGCTTCGGCGTACTCGACGACCGATTGGGCGCCGCTCACCACCCCGTCTTCGGCCCGCACCTCGTCACCCATGTACAGCGGTTCGAGCTTTTTGATGGAGTACGAGCGTGAGCCCACCCTGAGTGCCTGCCTCACGATCGGGTAGAGGTCGACGAGCACGTGTTCGCGGAGCAGCTGGTCGACCTCGGCCTCGCACACACCGTGCCGCGCGGCGATCGAGAGCAGGTGGGTGCGCTCGTAGCTCGCGTAGTGGTAAATACGCATGCCGGGGTGGGCGCGCCGGCGCTCTGCGACGAGCGCGATGAACCGTTTGAGCGCCTCGCGTTCTTCGGCGAGGCTGTGCGCCCAGATCGCAGTGAACTCCTCGCGCGCGTCGACAAAGCCGAAGAGATAGTCGAGGTTCCATTTCGCGCCGGCAGCGCGCCCACCGTCGCTCTCGCGATAAAACGGGTCGCCCTCGAAGTCAAAGAAGAGGTCGCCCGGGTCTGGCTCGGGCAGGGCGGCGAGGGTCGCAGGTGCGACGACGCGCACGCTCAGTCGTGGCGGATCCGCGGGCGAGTCGCCGCGCGCACCTGCTTCGCTCTCAACCTGCACGGCCGCCTGCACCGCAAGCCGTTCGAGCACAGGGGCGGTGAGCCCCGGCACGGTAACCGTGCCCGCTTCGACCCCGGGCAGCGCCGCCGCTACGGCGTCGATCGTGCCGAGGCCAGCCGCGATCAGCGCCGTGCGCTGCCGCGGGTACAGCCCGGCGATGAGCAGCGGGTCGCGGGTGCGCACGATCTCGGGCTCGCACACCTCGCAGCGACCGCAGGCGACTATTCCCGGGGCGCCCCAGGCCACAGCCGCTGCGCTCTCGCGCCGCCCATCGCCGCCGACCTCGGCGAATCTCGCGAGCAGCAGCTCGTGGAGCCGCGCGCGCCGGCGCCGAAATACTGGCGCGATATCGGCAATACTGTGCGAGGTGCGCTCGCCAGAGCCGAGAATGAGCGTCGCCTCGCTCGCGACGGGCACCCCGAGCCGCTCGAGCTGTTCGGCGTATGCCGCGAGCTGCATCAGCGCGGTGACCTTGGCCCGCCTCGCCAGCTTCGTGTCTTGCACCTCGTAGCTGCCGTCGTCGCGCAGCTCGAGAAAATCGGCGAAGCCGAGAAACGCGATCGCCGGCGAGCCAGCACCAGCACCAGCACCAGCACCAGCACCAGCACCCGGCTCACCAGCACCAGCTCCCGGTGCCCCCGCCGGCCGCTGCTCGGGGTCGAAGAACGTCGCCTGAAACACAATCTTCGCGCCGCCGCGGAGTGCACCGAGGGTGTCGTCGGCGACCGCCGACAGCGCCTCTGGCGCCATCGATGCCGGCCGTGAGATCTCGACCACCCCGCCCGCGCTCCCGAGTACCCCGGCGCCGTATTGCTCGCGCAGCTCGCCGAGCACGCGCACTTCGTGTTCGTCGCCGAGGCCGCCTGCCCGCGCGAGCATCGCGTCGTCGTCGGCCGGAACGGCGATGTCGCGGCCGAGCTTCGCGTCTACGCGTCGCAGGAAGGCGAATTCGCAGTTGTTCGCCGCGGTGAGGTCGCTCGCGCTGGTCACGAGTAGCGGCCCTGCCGCTGTCTCTCGAACGAACATGCTGCTCCCTACTGTCGTGGCGGTCTGCCGTGCCGATATGCAGTGCCGGTCTGTCGTGGCGACCCTGCTGCGCTGGCACTCCGACGCTATCGCGCACCGCCGACATTCGACGTATTCTGAGCAATCTTCGGCCCCGTTTACCCCCGAAGCGGCGAGCCCACAGCGGCGCCAAGTAGACTGGCAGTTCCGGGGAACACTTCCCCATGACATATACCAACGCAGGAAGTACCAAACACCGCGTGACCACTCAGACTTTCGCCGATCTTGGCGTGCCAGCTCCCATTGCCCATGCGCTCGAAAAAAACGGGAAGACCGAGCCCTTCCCGATTCAGCGCGACACCCTCCCCGACACCCTGAAGGGTCGCGACGTACTCGGTCGCGGCCGCACTGGGTCGGGCAAAACCATTGCGTTCGGCATCCCGATCGCAGCGAACCTCGCCGGCGGCGAGGCAGGCATCGCGGCGGGCGAGGCCGCAAAGAAGCGCAGGCCGTCGCGGCCACGCGCCATCATTCTCGCCCCGACCCGCGAGCTCGTCACACAGATCGCCGAGACACTAAAGATGCTCGCCGACCCGGTCGGGCTGAAGGTCACCACCATCTTCGGCGGCGTGCCGCAGCGTCGCCAAGAGGCCGCGCTCGAGGCAGGCGTCGACATTGTCGTCGCGGCCCCTGGCCGCCTCGATGATCTCCTCAAGCAGAAGCTGCTCACCCTCGACGGCGTCGAGATCACCGTGCTCGACGAGGCCGATCACATGGCAGACATGGGTTTTCTCCCCGTCGTCACGCGCATCATGAACCAGACGCCGAAGCAGGGCCAGCGGCTGCTCTTCAGCGCGACGCTTGATAACGGCGTCGACAACATCGTGAAGAAGTATCTGCACGATCCCGTGCGCCACTCGGTCGACTCGGCAGAGTCGCCCGTGCCGCAGCTCACGCACCACATCTTCGAGGTGTCTGGCAAGGGGCAGAAGGATGCGCTCATCGAGGCGCTCGCGAGCGGCAACACCCGCCGCATCATGTTCACGCGCATGAAGCACCAGGCGAAGAAGCTCGCGAAGCAGCTCACCGCGGCGGGCATTCCCGCCGTCGAGCTGCAGGGCAACCTGTCGCAGAACGCGCGCGATCGCAACCTCGCCGAGTTCGTTTCGGGCGAGGCGCTCGTGCTCGTCGCGACCGATGTTGCCGCCCGCGGCGTGCACGTCGACGGTGTGGATCTTGTCGTGCACATCGACCCGCCCGTTGAGCACAAGGCGTACCTGCACCGCTCGGGCCGCACCGCTCGCGCCGGCAACGAGGGCGACGTCGTCACGATCGTGCTGCCCGAGCAGCGCGGCGAGATGCGCACGCTCATGCGCGCCGCGAAGATCAACGTGACGCCGCTCCAGGTGGATCCGATGGCGAAGAACGTCAACCGTGAGGTGCTCGATCTCATCGGCGAGGTCGCGCCGAGGCAGGATCCGAAGGCTATCGAAGCGCGTCGCGCCGAGGCACAGGCAGCCCAGCAGCGCGCCGCAGGCCACAACCCCGCGGGCAGTGGCTCGTCGACCGGAGCGAACGCAAAGCGCAAGCGTTCGCGCCGCGGCGGTGGCGGCGGTCAGGCAGGCCAGGGCGGAGGCCAGCCGCGCCAGGGCGGCGGCCAGGGTGGCGGCGGTTCACGCGGCGGTCAGGGCGGGCGCCCGGGCGGTCAGCGCGGTGGCCAAGGCGGCCAGGGTGGTCAGGGCGGTCGCCCCAGCGGCCAGCGCGGCGGCCAGGGTCGCCAGGGTGGTCAGCGCAGCGCGTAGCCACTCCTGACGGCTCCCTTCACGGGAACCCAGTTCACGAAATGCCCCTGTTCTTGCAGGGGCATTTCGCATTCCCGAGCGAGCCAGGCTCACGTAGCCCTCGCCCGACCCGCCCGGCCGACTACGCTGGCCAGGCTGCGCACGGTCAAGTGCGGGCTGCTTTCGCGCAGCAGAACACCGACTTCGATCGCGCGCGAGATTCCGGGTTTTCCGGTTCGGGCCCGGAAGGTGGGCGCACCGCGCACAGGCGCGCCAGTATGAGGTGAGTTCGAGCGCGCCGTCTGGAGCGCTCCGAGCCCGTGAGTGTGCTGGCCAACGCTGCAGCTCAGAAGCCCCCTGGCCCGCCCAACGGAAACGCCCGTGCGACCACACCCAAGGAATGCAATGAACAGAGCCGTCTTAGTCTCGGGCGCGTGGATCGCATGCATCGTCACCGTCGCGTTTCTCGTGCACGGAGCCTTCCGGTGGATGTACGACCCGATAGCTCCGCCGCTCATCGCGTTCTCGGCGTACGTCTTCGAGTTCGGGTTTGGCATCGCACTCCTGATAATCGCGCTCAAGCGGAGGCGAACCGCGGGGGTCGTCTTTGCGGGTACCGCCATCTACATACTGCTGTTCGCGCTCACCCAAAGCCCCCTGTACTGGTACTACGGGTCATTTCTCGCACAGCCACTCATGGACTTCCCGTATCTCGCTCAATACTGCTTCGTCGCCATCTGTCTCGCGGCCGCCTACCAGCTCAGCCCACCAAACCCCGAGGTACGGGCGCTTGCCGAGGAGCGCCGCACCGCGCGCATCGTGCAGCACCAGGCAGCGCAGCTCCAGGTTCAGCAGCGGGCCCAACAACTCGTCGCGCAACAGCACGGGGTGGCGCCCTCACTCGCAGGCTCAGCGAGCGTTGCACTCGGCGCGCAGCCGACTGCCCCGGCCTTTACCCCCGCTGCACTGCCCCAGGCCACGAGCAACGGCCTCGCAGTGGCCGCGATCATCGCCGTCTGGTTCTCGTCGGTCGCGGGCCTCGTGTTGGGCGCAATCGCGCTGCGCCAGATTCGGGTGACCGGCCAGTCGGGGCGCGGCATGGCGCTCACCGCCGTCATCGTGGGGAGCATCGTCACCGGGCTATCCATCGTGCTCGCCATTGTCTATTTCGTGGCGATTCTCAGCGCGTTCAGCGCTTTCTGACAGCACTCCGCTCGAGAAGGAATCTCATCATGAACCATAAGACATTCACTTGGCTCGGCTGGGCCACCGTCGCGCTCTGGCTTGTGTTGCGGGTCACGCTTCTTGTCGCCGCCGGTACCAGTTCGGGCGCCGCATTTCTCTTCGAGGAACTCGCGCCGTGGACCATATATGGCTTCTCAGTTGAAAGCATCATCTGGGCACTCTTTGCCCCGGCGAGATATGCCTGGCCGATTCTGCTCCTGGTGTTCGGCATCCAGCGCCGCCGGGCAACCGGTATCGCGTGCGCGTCGATCGTGCTGCTCGGAGGCATCACCGCACCACTGTGGTTCGGCTGGTTCGACTACTTGTCAATCGGCAGAGAGGCCTACTACGCCCTCATGCTCGTTATGCTCGCAGTCGGCACGCAGCTCAGCCCGCCCCGGCAACCTGCGTGGCCGACCCCAGGAACCGCGCCAGGAACCGGCCCAGCCACCGGCCAGGGCACCATCCCTGGCCCGACCTACGCGCCGATCGCCTCCTGACGCCTGATCTTGCCGGCGCGCGCGAACCACGCGACGACAAACGAGAGCACGAGCGCGAAGAAGACGCCGAGGTTCGCGTACGCCCAGTCACCCTCTTTGCCGCCGATGAGGCCGAGCAGGTAGCCCTGCCAGTTGTTCCACGGCGCGTCTGCGGCGAAGCCGTTGGTGACGAAGCCCCAACCGATGACGGAGGCGACGACGAAGATGCCGACCGCCGTCCAATCCCACGCGCCGTAGCGCCCTCGGGCGTCGAACAGCCCGACCTCGTCGTAGTCGCGCTTGCGCCGCAGAATGTCGGCGATAAGAATGCCGGCCCATGCGGCGAGCGGCACACCGAGGGTGATGAGGAAGCTCTGGAACGGCCCGAGGAACCCCTCGGCGAAGAACACCACCCAGATCGTGCCGAGCGTGAGAATGATGCCATCGATGCCCGCCGCGGCCGGGCGCGGCATGCGAATCCCAAGGCTCAGGAGCGTCAGCCCAGACGAGTAGATGCCGAGCACGGCACCAGACACGAGCGCGAGCACGGCTGTCAGCAGAAACGGAATGAGCACCCACACCGGCAAGATGGTCGCGAGCGCACCAATCGGATCCGCCCCGACCGCCTCCATCAGCGCGGGGTCTGAGCCCGCGAGCAACAGGCCGAAGATCACGAGAATCACGGGGGCGAGCGCGCCACCAATCGTGTTCCACAGAATGATCGAGCCGTCAGAGGCGTCGCGGCGCTGGTAGCGCGACCAGTCGGCTGCGATATTGATCCACCCGAGGCCGAATCCCGTCATCACCATCACGAGCGCGCCGACGACCTGGCCCGTGCTGCCGGCCGGGATCGCCGTGACAGCTGCCAGGTCGATGTGCGGGGCCGCGAGAATGATGTAGAGGATCGTCACGGCCCCCGTGATCCACGTCAGAATTGACTGCATCTTCATGATCGTGTGGTACCCGAGCACCGAGGCAACCACGATGAGCGCGGCGACCACGATCGTCGCGATGAGCTTCACCGCGACTCCCCCGTCGCCGCCGAGCTGCGTGATAACCGTCGCGGTCGCGAGCACCGCCATGATCGCGAGAAACGTCTCCCAGCCGATCGAGGTGAGCCACGAGATGATGCCTGGCACCTTCTGGCCGTGCACGCCGAACGCGGCGCGCGAGAGCACCATCGTCGGCGCCGAGCCGCGCTTGCCCGCGATTGCGATCACGCCGCAGAGGAAGAACGACACGACGATTCCGACGACAGACACCGCCGTCGCCTGCCAGAACGAGATGCCGAAGCCGAGCACGAACGAGCCGTATGACATGCCGAACACCGACACGTTCGCGGCGAACCACGGCCAAAACAGGTCTCGCGGCTTCGCGGTGCGGGCACCCTCGGGCACGATTTCGATGCCAGTGCGCTCTATGAGCGATGGTGTGGGCACTTCGTTAGACACTGTGGCCTCCCTATGTTGCGCTCAGTTTAGTCGCTGAGTTCGCCCCGCATCACGGCCTGCAGCGTGTCCAGGCGGGTGACGCCGAGCTTCAGCGCATCGCGGTGGAAGTCACGAATGTCGAAGGTGCCGCCGCCTGCCTCGGCCCGGCCCTTTGCCTCGTCCCGGAGATCTTCCCAGATACGCTGCCCGATCTTGTACGACGGCGCCTGCCCCGCCCAGCCAAGGTAGCGCAGCACCTCGAAGCGCACGAAGCTGTCGTTCATGTTCACGTTGTCGCGCATGAACTCGAACGCGTACTCGCCGTCCCATACTCCGCCGCCGTCGGGTCGCTGCTTGCCGAGGTGCACGCCGATGTCGAGCACCACTCGGGCCGCGCGCATGCGCTGTCCGTCGAGCATGCCGAGGCGATCTGCCGGGTCGTCGAGGTAGCCGAGCTGCTCCATCAGTCGCTCCGCGTAGAGCGCCCAGCCCTCGGCGTTACCGGAGGAGCCCGCGAGCTGCCTGCGCCACTCATTGAGGGTGCCGCTGTTCACGACGGCCTGGCCAATCTGCAGGTGGTGGCCCGGGACGCCCTCGTGATAGACCGTGGTGAGCTCGCGCCACGTGTCGAACTCGGTGACGCCCTCGGGCACCGACCACCACATTCGGCCGGGGCGCGAGAAGTCGCTCGACGGCCCCGTGTAGTAGATGCCGCCCTCTTGCGTTGGCGCGATCATGCACTCGAGGGTGCGAATCTCTGCGGGAATATCGAACTGCGTCTCCCCCAGTTCGCGCACCGCTCGATCGCTGGTCTCCTGCATCCACCGCTGCAGCGCATCGGTGCCGTGGAGCTTGCGCGCCGGGTCTTGCTCGAGCTTCGCGATCGCGTCGGCGACTATTCCCTTGCGCGGCTTCTCGCCGAGAATCTCACCCGCGATGCGTTCCTGCTCATCAACCATGCGAGCGAGCTCTTCGATGCCCCACTCGTACGTCTCGTCGAGGTCGACCTTCGCGCCCAGAAACACCTCTGACGCGAGTTCGTAGCGCTCGCGACCGAACGCGTCGGCCTCGACGGCGTGCGCCGACAGCGCGGTGTCGAGGAAGTTCGCGAGCCCCGCGTACGCCTCGGAGGCCTCCGCCGCGGCGTTCGCAAGGTCAGATCCAAGGGAAGCGGGAACTGTGTCGACCGCGCGGGCAGCGAGTTCGGTGAAGAAGCCCTTCGGCGACTCGACGTCGGCAGCGGCGCCAGCGGTGCGGCCCGCGCCGCCTCGGGGCCGCATGAGCGGCGACATGCCTGCAGTGCGGCGCAGCTGGGCCGCGACCTCGCGCACCTGGCGAATCGAGGGCACGAGCCCGCGCCGAATGCCGGCATCGAGAGATGCGCGGTACGAGCGCATCGCTTCGGGCACTGCGGCCATGCGCGCCGCAATGTTTGCCCAGTCTGCCTCGGTCTCGCTCGGCATCATGTCGAACGTGTCGCGCACCTGCTGGCTTGGTGACTCGATGACGTTGAGGTCGCGCAGGCCCTCTCCGGCCTCGTGACGGGCGAGCGACAGCTCGAGCTCTGCGGCGAGGTCGAGCTGCGTGACCCGATCCACCTCGTCGACCGGCGTCGCCCCGCGCAGCTCGGCAAGCGTCGCACGCATCGCTTGGGCGACCTGCTCCCCACCCTCGGGCGAGAAGTCGTTGAGCCGCGCGTGGGCGCTCTCGCGCCCGATGTAACTGCCGGTAATCGGGTCGAGCTCGGTGAGCGTGTCAACCCAATCTTCGGCGATCTGGTCAATGGGGGTCGTTTCGCGTTCGAGACTCATATGCTCAGCATAGCCACGCGCGGCCAGAAAATAGGGCAGAATAGGAGGGTGCGCTGCACGTAGCCGCGCGCTCACAGATTTCTGAGGAGACACAGTGAAGATCCGCACCCGCATCGCCACCGCCGTATCTGTCGCAGTCGCGACCGTTCTGGTGAGCGCGCCCGCGTTCGCGTCTGAGGGCGTCGAGAAGGTCGACACGCACGCCCCGTTCTCGGCGGCAGGCCAGCCGGTCGACGTCATCGCGATCTCGATCGTCGGCGTGGTGCTGCTCGGTGTCATTCTGCTGACCTCGACGCTCGTCGGCAACCTCTTCGAGAAGAGCAAGAAGAAGGCCTAGCCCTCACACACGAAACGGGCGGGTGCCGGCTGATGCCGCACCCGCCCGTTTCGTGTACCCGGGGCCAGCTTCGTGGCCTGTGACCAGGGTCGCCGCGCAACCGAATCGACAGATTCCCAGCGGCCGAGCCGGCTTGCGAGGCTTCCCGACGCGCAAGCGGGCCCGTGCCGCCCGAGAAGCTAGTTCGCGCTCGCGGTGAGCGGGTCGCGCACCACGCGGAAGGTCGCCACAAGCGGATCGACCGCACCGCGCACGTACCCTGTCGGCGAGGCGGCAACCGCCTGCAAGAAGGTCACCGTCTCTTCGGTGATCTCTTCGCCGGGCACGAGGTTCGGAATACCCGGCGGGTAGGCGGCGAGGGTGTCTGCCGAAATCTGACCGATCGCCTGGTGCGCCGTCATCACGACGCTCTCTGCGAAGAACGCGGCGCGCGGGAGCATGCGCAGGGTGCCTGCCTCGGGCAGTTCAGGGAAGGCTACGAGTTCGCTGGCCCCCGCCCTGTTCGACAGCGCCTCCTGCGCGACCTCGTCGAGCCCCGCCATGACCCGGTCAAGGTCAGGCGTCGCGAGTGCCCCGATGACGGCTACGATGGTCGTCGCCGTCGACATCTCGAAGTACACGCCGTAATCAGAAATCATGCGATCTCGCACCCAGTGGCCGCTCTGCCCGATGCGTGACACGTCAATCGGCACGCGGAGCGGGTCAACGCTCACAATGTCTGGGAAGTCTCCGAAGTCGTCGCTGATGACGGTGAAGTGCTCGGTCGCGCGCAGCCGCTCGCGGAACTCCTCGGCAAGCTCGATCGAGCGCCCGATCTGTTCCTTGCCGTTCATGAGCGCATGCCTGGCCGCATCGAGCGACCCCATGAGCAGCGCGCTGGCCGACGTCGAGGCTGTCATCGTGTACGACCGGTTCACGAGCGGCTCGAGACGCTCGGCAAACTCGGTCTCACCGAGATGGAGCATCGCTGATTGCGTGAACGAGCCGGCAAGCTTGTGGGTGCTCGAGATCACGAGATCCGCCCCGAGGCGAACGGGCGACTCCGGCAGATCCTCGTGGAAACCGAAGTGAGCGCCCCAGGCGCCGTCAACAATGAGCGCCGCGCCGTGGTCGTGCGCAACCCGCGCGAGGCCGGCGACATCGGCGGTCGAGCCGAAGTAGCTTGGTGAGACGACATACACGCTCTGCACCGCGCGGCCCGCTTCGGCCTCGGTCGCGAGCGCCTCCTCGAGCCGCTCGGGGGTGAGGCCGTGGGCAATGCCGTGATCGTGGTCAACGTTGGGCGCGACGAACGCCGGAATCAGGCCCGCGAGCAGCACGCCGTCGGTGAAGCTCGAG
Organism: Leucobacter albus; assembly: GCF_039528015.1. Lineage (NCBI taxonomy): Bacteria > Bacillati > Actinomycetota > Actinomycetes > Micrococcales > Microbacteriaceae > Leucobacter > Leucobacter albus. The sequence goes on from NZ_BAAAKZ010000017.1 coordinate 46,447, forward strand.
TGCGAGCTGCGCTGCATGAGCACGCGCTCCCCGAGCCCGCGCACCGCGAACGCCGCGGTGCGGTTGCCCTGCGATGCCCCGTTCGTGAGAAACCAGGTGCGCCGCGCGCCCCACGCCTCGGCCGCGAGCACGAGCGACTGCGCGAGCGGTGAGCCCGGCCCGAGATCGATGCCGTCGAGCATGAGCGGAACGTCGAGCTGCACTGCCCGATCGCCGAACACCTTCGCGAGGTGGGCGCCGCCGTTTGCGGGCGCGCAGGCGTGGCCGGGCACCATGAGACTCTGCGGCCCGGCGTCAGCGTAGCGCTGGAGCGCGGCTGCGTAGGGGGCGTCTTGCTGGGTCACGTGATTCTCGATAGGCATACCCTCCATAGTGGCCCCGCCGCGCGCCTGAGTGAACCCCAGACTCGCCTCCCTAGGGTCAGATAGTCTATGGAGCAACGGGCGCGTTCGCGCACCTCACCCTCAGCTATTCCGGGAGCCAATGTGATCGATCTTCGCCAGTTACAGGCCCTCAGCGCCGTCGCAGCCGAGGGCTCGGTCGCCCGCGCCGCCACCCGCCTCGGCTGGAGCCAGCCGACGGTCGACTACCACCTGAAGAACCTCGACAGGCTCGTCGGCACCGAGCTCACCTCTCGCAGCAGCAGGGGCTCGAAGCTCACGAACGCTGGGCTGCTCATGCTCGAGCGCGGCGAGGAGATTCTCGGGCTCGCCGACCGCACGCTCACCGACGTGCGCGACCTCGCGCAGCTCGGCCACGTGCGGCTGCGCTTCGGCATCTTTCCGACCGCTGCCGCGCGCATTCTCCCCGGCATTGCCGCGCGACTCACGGAGCTTGGAATCGAGCTCGACGCCACGCTCGCCGAAGTGATGCCGCTCGTCGGCGGGGTCAACCAGCACACCCTCGACGCCGCACTCGTCTACGCCGCCGGCGGCTACGAGCTGCCGCTGCGCTCCGAGGTGCACACCACCCACGTCTTCACCGACCCGATGCTGCTCGCGCTGCCAGCGCACCACGAGCTCGCGGGCGTCGAAGAATTCGATGCCCAGACGCTGCTGCGACTCGGGGAGGAAAACTGGGTCATGGGATCCACCCCGGGCGACACGCTCGACGACCTGGTGCGCGAGCTCTTCGACAGCACCCAGGTGAAGCTGAAGGTGCCGGTGCGCACCGACGACTACGCCGTGGTGCTCGGGCTCATCGCCGCCAACATGGGGGTCGCGCTCGTGCCGACACTCATGCGCAGCAGCGTGCCCGAGGGCGTCGTGCTGCGGCCGATTGCCGACGAACGGTTCACCCGCGAGCTCATTCTCGCGGCCCCCGCGGGCGCGGGCGGCCCCAGCGCCGCCGTGCGCCAGCTCGCCGAGGCGGTGCGCCGCTCGATCAGCGCGCTCGACTAGGTTCGATTCCGAGCGAACAGCGGCCCCTTATTTCCAACGCAGCCCCACCCAAAAGAGAACTGTCGGCGGACCGAGCACGGCGCCAGCACCAGGTGGATTGGGTCGACGCCCGCCTTGCCCGTAAGTGGCTTGCGACCTAGAGTTGCAGCGAACGGAGGGCCACATGGCTGGAGTCGTCACACAGATTGCCATAGTCGGTGGAGCCGTGATTGCTGGTTTTTTCATGCTTTGGATGGGACGGGCTAGCAGACACGGTACATTGAGGCGCAACGGCTGGGCCGGGCTTCGAACTCGGATCCTTGTACGTTCCGAGCGGTCCTGGCTGACCGGACAGAGGGCAGCCGCCAAGGCGCTCATCATTAGCAGCTACGGGCTCTTCGGCACAGCGGTGGCAATCGCGATTTCGCCTCCACCGTTGTGGCCCTTTGCCTGCTTGGCAGGGTTGACATGGCTTGGAGTGTGGATCGCAATTGGAACGATCCGCGCGGAGCATGCTGTGTCACAGTCCCCGCGGAGCACCTTGCGCTAGGCAACCCAGCGACAATCTGGAAGCGACTGTTCTCGTGTCAGGTCTCTGAGTGAGGTTGAAGGTGTCCACGCCAACAGCCACGCATCTCCACGCCGGGCAGCCTCCAGGCCGCTCCAGCGGGCACGAGCGCGACTGCGGAGCTCCCCGACGCCCTCGCGCGCACCGGTGCCCTCGGCGCCCCGGGCTACGCGGCAATCGGAGCGCTCGTCGCCGGCGCCGCCGGGGCTGCGCTCCTGGCCCGCGGCCTGTCGCGGCGGCGCGGCGCCTGAGCACCGGCCGACGAAACAGGGAGGCCGCGGGGTACCGCCTAGCGCGCACCCCGCGGTCTCCCGCGTACCCGGCCCGGCGATCCGCCGCGACCGACGCGACCCTCGGCTAGCCGATCTCGCCAGCCGCGACCGTCTCAGCGAGCGCGTGCACCCGCGCGAGGTGGTGGGCGCTGTAGAAGTCGGCCTCGAGAAGCCGTCGCTCGTCGTCTGCCGAAACCTCGGTGTGCGCGAGCACAGCGTTCACGATCGTCGCGTGCATCCACCCGCCGACGAGCGTCGCGAGCAGCTCCTGGAACGGCACCGACACCGCAAACGCGTCGCGCGGGCTCGCACCGAAGCCAAGGAGCGCCTGCGTCGCGCGCTCGGCCGCGGCGACCGCGCGCTCGGTGCGCTCCGCGAGCCGCTTGGCGACGTCGTTGCCGGTCGCGGTCAGCGCGGCGAGATGCTCGCGAATCAGCGCGAACACCTGCGACACGGTCTCGCCCTTGTCGCGGAGCACCTTACGGCCGACAAGGTCGTTCGACTGGATCGCGGTGGTGCCCTCGTAGATCGGGAGGATGCGCGAGTCGCGGAAGTGCTGCGCAGCGCCCGTCTCTTCGATGAAGCCCATGCCACCGTGCACCTGCACGGCGTCGGAGGACACGTGCACGGCCTGCTCGGTGAGCCACGACTTGAGGATCGGCACGAAGAGCTCGGCGAGCGCGCCGGTGCCGTCGGACTCAGCACGATCGTGCACGTCACCAACGAGCACCGAGAATGCGCGCATCGCCGAGATGCGGCTCGACATCGACACGAGCAGGCGGCGCACGTCGGGGTGCCCGGCGATCGGCGTGCCCTCGGGCAGCCCGAGCACCGAGCCCTGCAGCCGGGTGTGCGCGTAGGCAAAGGCGCGCTGGTACGCGCGATCAGCCACGCCGAGGCCCTGCACCCCGATGCCGACGCGGGCCTCGTTCATCATCACGAACATGCCGATGAGCCCCTGGTGCAGCTCGCCGACAAGGTAGCCGGTGGCATCCTCAAACTGCAGCACGCAGGTCGGTGACGCGTGAATGCCGAGCTTGTGCTCGAGGCCGACCGTCACGACCGAGTTGCGCTCGCCGGGGGCGCCGTTCGCATCGAGCTTGAACTTCGGCACGAGGAACAGCGACAGCCCACGGTGGCCCTCGGGAGCGCCCTCGGTGCGGGCGAGCACGAGGTGCACGATGTTGTCGGCGACGTCGTGGTCGCCCCAGGTGATGAAGATCTTCTGGCCGCTGACCGCCCAGCTGCCGTCGCCGTTGTCGCGGGCCATCGTGCGCACCGCGCCGAGGTCGCTGCCGGCCTGCGGCTCGGTGAGGTTCATCGTGCCCGTCCACTCGCCGCTCACGAGCTTCGGCAGGTAGCTGGAACGCAGTTCCGCTGAGCCGTTCTTCTGCAGCGCACTAATAGCGCCGTGGCTGAGCCCTGGGCAGAGAGCGAACGCCGCGTTCGACGCATTCCAGAACTCCGACAGCGCCGCGGTGACCGAGCCGGGCAGGCCGTCGCCGCCCGCTTCCTCGGACACGGAGGCGGAGACCCAGCCGGCCTCGGCGAACGCCTTGTACGCCTCCTTGAACCCGTCGGGGGTGCGCACGCCGCCGTCGACGAGCTGCGCACCGACCTGGTCGCCGACCCTGTCGAGCGGCGCGAACACCTCGGCTGCGAACTCCCCCGCAGCCTCGAGCGCGTCGCCGGCGTCGTCGGCGCTGAGGGCGCCGCCGGTCGCACGAGCGACAACGTCGGTGCCGAACGCCTCCTTGAGCAGAAAGGCGTACTCCGCAACCGGGGGCACGTAGGTGCCCGCGTCGGCAACGGTCTGGGGGGCAAAATTCGCGATAGCCATACTCGACACTCCATCGTTGGTCGTACTCGGGCGCGGCTCGAAGCTTTGCCGCGCGTCACCACGAGTATGCCTGAGACTCAGTCTCAAATCAAGGTCAGGGATGCGCCTCACTGGCCGCGATTCTCCGCCGTGACTCGCAAACATATGCGGCACCGGGTTTCATGCGTGTGCTAACTTGCACCCATGACCACCAGCACTGCAGCCTCTGCCCCCGACGCGCCAGCATCGCCGCAGGCTACCGCCGTGCGCTACCTCACCGAGCATGGCTACGAGCAGACCACCACGAGCAGCCTCGCCGACGCGATCGGCATGAGCCGCAGCACGTTCTTTCGCCGCTTCGGCAGCAAAGAGGATGTCGTGTTCGCCGACCACGACCTCGCCCTCAGCCAGCTGCAGGAGCAGCTCGACACCTCAGATCTCACGGCCTCCGAGACCATCGCCCGCGGCACCCTCGAGGTATCGCGCGTGCTCACCCGCGACCCCGTGACCGCCCGAATGCGGGCCCAGCTGCTGCGCAGCACGCCTCTGCTGCGAGAGCGCGAGCTCGTCATCACGCACCGCTACGAGCGCATGTTTCAGCGCTACCTCGCCAGGGTCGCAGCCCCTGGCACCCCCGACTGGGGGCCGATCGCCGTAGCCGCCGCTGTCGTCGCCGTGCACAACGCCGCGCTGCGCCGCTGGATGAAGCTCGGCGACGACCACGCATTCGGCGGGCTGACCCGCGAGCTGACGGCGCTGCTCGCGAAGTTTGCCCCCTGGTTCGGCGGCGAGGCCGGGGCCTCGCGGGTCGTCGTTGCGGCATTCGAGGCCGGGGCCTCCCCCGACGACGTGCTGCGCGCGATCACCGACCAGCTTGGCTAACCCGGGCCCACACCCCGCGCCCCGCACCCCGCGCCCCGCACCCCGCGCCCCGCACCCCGCGCCCCGGGGGTGCGGGTGCACCGGCACCTGCACCCCAACTCTCTGCGGGTAACGCGCGTTATAGCGCTCCCATAACGCGCGTTACGCGCAGAAAGTTCACACCTCGGTTCACACCTCGCTGCGAGCCTCAGCGCGCACCGAGGCACCCGCAGCCAGGCCCGCAGCCAGGCGCGCCTCCCGGCGCGCACGAACCCGCCCACGAATGGCGAACCCGAGCACGAGTACGAGCAGCGCGTAGAGGGTGAGCACGATCGGCCCCTGCACGAGCACCGAGAAGTCACCGCCGGCGCTCATGGTCGCATCGCGCAGGCTCGTCTCTGCGAGCGGCCCGAGCACCATGCCGATGATGAGCGGCGCGATCGGGAAGTCGAGCGCCCGCATGAGGAACCCAACGATGCCGATGCCGAGCAGCATGAGCAGGTCGAACACCGAACCCGACGTCGCGTAGATGCCGAACGCGCAGAACACGGTGATGCCCGCGTAGAGGTACGGCCGCGGGATGAGCAGCAGCTTGGCCCACAGCATCGCGAACGGCAGGTTCAAGATCAGCAGCATGATCATCGCGATGAAGAAGCTCGCAAGCAGCGCCCACACAAGTTCAGGCGCGCGCTCGAACAGCAGCGGCCCCGGCTGTAGCCCGTACTGCCGGAAGGCGGCGAGCATGATCGCGGCGGTCGCGGAGATTGGCAGCCCGAGCGCGAGCAGCGCGCCCATCGCCATGCCGGTCGTCGAGTTGCCAGCCGCCTCGGGGGCAGCGAGCCCGCGGATCGCGCCCGTGCCGAACTTCGGCCGCGAGCGGCGCGCGTCGAGCCGCTTCTCGACGCCGTAGGCGAGGAAGGTGGGGATCTCGGATCCGCCGGCCGGGATAATGCCGAACGGCAGCCCGATCGCGGTGCCGCGCGCCCACGCGGGCGCCGCCTCTCGCATCTCGGCGCGCGACAGCCACGGCCGACCCTTCGGGCGAATGATCTTGCCGCCGGTGACGTGCCGTTCGAGGCAGGCGACGTAGATCACCTCGCCGAGCGCGAGGACTGCCACGGTCACGGTGACGAGCGAGATCCCGTCGAACAAGTTTGGAGAGTCCATGGTGAAGCGCGGGGCACCCGAGACGCCGTCGATGCCGATGACCGCGATCCCGAGCCCGATGAACAGCGCCGCGAGCCCCCGCACCGCACTGTCGGTCACGACCGATGAGGTCGCGGCGAAGGCGAACACCGCGAGCGCGAAGAACTCCGCCGGCCCGAACCTGGTCGAGAAGTCGGCGAGCACCGGGGCGAGGAAGACGACGACGATCGAAGCGACGAAACCGCCGATGAACGCACCAATTGCCGCAGTGGCGAGCGCCTGCGCGGCCCGCCCGTTGAGCGCCATCTTGTGCCCCTCGAACGTCGACGCGATCGCCGACGCCTGGCCCGGCGTGTTCATGAGGATGCCCATGGTTGAGTCGCCGAACAGCCCGCCGAAGTAGACGCCAGCGAACATGATGAAGGCCGCAGTGGGTTCGAGCGAGAACGTCACCGGCAACAGCAGCGCGACGGCCATCGAGGAGCCGAGGCCAGGCAGCACGCCGACAGCGGTACCAAGGAGGCAGCCGATGAGCACCCAGAGCAGGTTCTGCCAGCTGAGCGCGCCGGCAAAACCGTCGAGCAGAAGTTGAAGCGTTTCCATGTCAGAACCCCCAGCCCAAGATGCCCGACGGGAGCGACATCCCGAGCACCATGTCGAATGCGATGTAAACGAACGAGCTCAGCGTGAACCCGACGATGAGACTGGTGAGCGGCTTGCCTGCGCCAAACCCGCGAGCCACTCCCCAGAACAGCAGCCCGGCCGCGATGATCCAGCCGAGGGTGGGGAGCACGAGTGCGAAGGCGAGGAACGAGCCGATCACCCAGGCGAGCGAGCGCCAGTCGACGCCCACCCTGCGCGCCGGCTCGGCGTGCGCGGGGTCGCCGGTGGCGGTGGCGGATCCGGGGGCTGTCTGATCCGCCACGACCCCCGCCTCCCCCTCGTCGAGCCCGCGGAGCGCCTCGGCCCGCGCGAGCGCGGCGGAAGCGCGGTGCGCGCGCACCGCCTGCACCGCGAGCAGGATCGCAAACAGCGTCATGCCGCTCGCGATGAGCGCCGGGAAGAACTTCGGCCCGGGAAACGCGGTGCCCTCTGGCACCCGCATCGTCAGCATCCCGATCGCGAGGTAGCCCGCGAAGGCGAGGAGCAGCGCCGGCATGATGAGCTGCTTGAGCAGCTCCGTGCGCCGATCTGCCCCGCCCGCGAGCACGATCTCCTCGCCGATCACCGCCGACATCGCGGTCGGATTGTTCGAATAGCTCATTGCCCCATCTCCTCGTAGAGCCGCGCAATGCGATCGCGCTCGGTGGTCAAAAACTCGGCGACGTTTGCGCCGACGATGAAGTGTTCGCTCCAGTGGTAGCGACCGACCGCGGCCTGCCACTCGGGCGTCGCAACCGAGTCCTCGATGAGCGCCGTGAGCTGCGCCGTCTCCTCCTCGGTGATCGCTGCGGGGGCCGCGAGCATGCGCCAGTTCGCGAGCGTCACGTCGTACCCCTGCTCGCGCGCTGTCGGAATGTCGATACCGTCAACAGGCTCCTCGGCGATGAGGGCCAGGGCGCGCAGCCGGCCCGACTCGATCTGGTCAATGTTGTCGGGGTAGCCGCCCGCAGCGGCCTGCGCGGTGCCATTGAGGAGGGCCGCGACGGCCTCACCGCCACCGTCAGACGAGATGTAGGTCGTGTCGATTGGGTCAATGCCGGCGGCGAGCGCGAGGTCGGTGACGACGAGCTGGTCGAACGACCCGCCGCCCGTCCAGGGCACCGACTTCGGGTCGGCCTGCCACGCCGCGACGAGGTCGTCGAGGGTCTCGTACGGCGAATCGGCCGGCACGACCAAGACGTCGTACTCGTCGAAGAGCACCGCGAGCGGCGTCACGTCGTCAAGGGTGGCCGCCGAATCGTACTGAATGGTTGCCGCGAGCAGGCCGGTGCCGCCGACGAGCATCGTGTTCGCGCGGCCCTCCATTCGGGTCAGGTTGCCGAGCGCGATCGTGCCGCCGGCTCCCGGCATGTTCACGACCTGCACGTTGGCGGTGAGGCCGTTCGCGCGCTGCGCCTGCTGCATCTCGCGCGCGACGGTGTCCCAGCCGCCGCCGGCGGCGGCCGGGGCGACGATGGTGAGCGACGAGGTGATGTCCCCGCCCGCGGAGGCCGAGCTGATCGATCCGAATGCTGCGACGCCGATGGCGCAGGCCGCGACGGCTCCGGCGACCACGCGCGAGACGAGCCGCGAGCGCTTTGGGGGTGTGCGCGGCGGTGCCGCGCTGGCAGGTTCTTCCACTGGTGTTCACTCCTTTGTGAGGGTGGCGGTGTGCCATGACTCGCACTCACTGTGGCAGCGTCTCGAGCTGGCCTGGGCACCGGGCGCATTTAACCTCTTTGATGCTCACGGCGCGCGTGTCCAGGCAATCCCGCCTCGGTTTAGACTGAGTCGTCAACAAGGAGGTAGCGACTGTGGCGATGAAGCGCACAGCCAAGAGCATGCGGCTCGTGATGCTCTTTCTGCCGACGGTGATCGTCGTCGCCGCCGTCGCGCTCACCACTGCGATCGCGTATGCGGTGCAGGAGCGCAGCATCCGTGAGACGACCGGTGAGCGAGTCTCGAGTGTCGCCCTCAGTCTCGCCGAGCTGTCGCAGGTTCGCACCGCGCTCGCGCTCGTACACACCGACATCTCCGCGGCGACCGCGGAGCTGCAGCCCCTCGCCGACGTCATCGAACGCGCAGCCGGGGTCGACTACGTCGTGATTTCTGACGAACGCGGCGTGCGCGCCACCCACCCCACTCCGAGCCGCCGCGGCCAGGTGCTCTCCACCGACTATTCAGCGGTGCTCGCCGGGGAGACGTTCTTGGGCACCGAGACCGGCACGATCGGGCGCACGCTGCGCGCAAAGGTGCCCGTGCGCGACGCAGAGGGCGAGATCATCGGCGCGCTGTCGGTCGGCATTCTTGAGAGCCGAATAGCTGCCGACTCCTCCGAGGCGCTCAGGCAGCTGCTGCCGTGGGCGCTCGGAGCGCTCGTCGTCGGCACCCTCGCCAGCTCGAGCATCGCGGCGCTGCTCGAACGAAGGTTTCGCAGGCTCGACGACGCGGCCCGCGAGCACGAGGGGCTCCGGCGCACCGCGGCGGCGCTGCAGGAGCAGTCGCACGAGTTCATGACCCGGCTGCACGTGTTGCACGGCCTCGTCTCGCACGGCGATACCGCAGACGCGCTCGGGTACATCGAGAGCATCGCCCCTGTATCCTCGTCGGCCCACGGTGAGGGGCTGCGCGAACAGCCGCTGCTGCGGGCGACCCTTGACGCCCTCCGCGCCGAGCTCAGCGCGCACGGCGCACGGCTCGAGGCCGAGGTTTCGGTGTCAAGCGAGGTCGATGAGGAGGTGATGCTCGTGCTCGCAAATCTGTGTCGCAATGCCGGGGAAGCCGGCGCCTCTGTCGTGCACTGCAAGCTCACCGAGCGCGACGGTAGGTTCTTCGGGGAGGTCTCGGACGACGGCGGCGGCATTCCCGCGACCGAGTTTGAGCGGGTGTTCACCCGGGGTGTCTCCACAAAGGTCGACGCGACGGGCATCGGGCGCGGCATCGGCCTCGACCTCGTGCGCCGCACCGTCACCAGCCGTGACGGCACCATCGAGCTGGGCCGAGCGGCGGCCGGCGGCGCGCGGTTTCGCTTCGACATGGAGGTGCGATGACGACCCCCATCGCGGCTGATACCCGCGTGCTCATCGTCGACGACGACGCTGGCGCGCGGAAGCTGCACAGCAGGTTTCTCGCAGACGCCCCGGGCTTCACGGTCGTCGGCGCGGTCGGCACGGGGCGCGCCGCGGTCGAGGTCATCGTGCGCGGCGGGGTCGACCTTGTGCTCCTCGACATGCGGCTCCCCGACATCAGCGGCGTTGAGGTACTCAACCGGGTGCGCACGCTCGGGCCAGACTCCCCCGATGTGCTCGTCATCAGCTCGTCGCAAGATCGCGTTACCGTGCGCCAGGCGCTCGCCGGGCACATCGTCGGCTACCTCGTGAAACCGTTCACCGAGGATGCGCTCGCGGGCAGGCTGCAGGTCTACCGGAGCGACCTGGCCCGATCTCGGGCTCACACGCCGGAGCTGCGCGAGGTGCCGCTCGCGCAGGGCGAGATCGATCAGCTCCTCTCGACCGGCCGCGTGCAGGTGCAGGCGGGGCAAGCGGCCCGGGCGTCGTCGGAGCCCCGCGCGTCGTGGCGTGCGGCCGGGGCTGCGCGCGCTGCTGGCGCCACGCTGCCGAAGGGGATCTCCCGCGTGACGCTCGATGAGATCGTTGGAGCGCTCGACCCGGTGATGCCCCTCACCGCTGCCGCGCTCGCTGCCGAGTGCACGGTGTCGGTGGCGACCGCCAGGCGATATCTCGACTATCTCGTCGCGGCCGGCGCGATCGACATCTCGCATCGCTACGGCAAGCGCGGCAGGCCCGAGGTGCTGTACCGGCTCGTGCCGGCGCCAGCGCCGTAGCCCGCGACCCCGCCCCGGGGTGCGCGGTGCCCCGGGGCGGGGTCGCCCGCACCCCGAAACTTTCTGCACGTAACGCGCGTTATGGCGCGGCGTAAACGCGCGTTACGTGCAGAAAGTTGAGCGCGAGGCTGGCGCGGGGCCGGGCGCGGCGCGGCGGGGCGGATCCGCGACCGGCCCGCCTACTACCCTCCGAACGAGACGTAGCCCGCGATGAGGTAGGCGGCGAACGAGAGCGCAGCTGCGAGGCCAGCGTAGGGCAGAATCGACAGCATGAGGTTCAGCGGCTTCACGCCGACCGACTTCGACGCGAGAATCATGCCGTCGCCGTAGAGGCACGTGGTCGAGCCGAGGGCAGCCCCAGAGAACACCGCGGCCCCCGCGAGCACGGGGTCAACGCCAACGGCGATCGCGAGCGGCAGCACGACGGGTGTGATAACCGCGGCGAGATCCCAGAACGCGCCCGTTGCGTAGGCGTAGAGCCCGCACACGAGAAACACGATTGCCGGCAGCAGCGCACCGTTCATGATGGGCTCGGTCGCGCCGATGACCCAGTCTGCGAGCAGCAGATCCATGTTGATCTGCTGCACCATGAACGCGAGCACGAACAGCACGATGACGTAGCCCATGCTGGTGATGCCCTCGAACGCCTGCACCGCGACGTCTTTAAACGTCATGCGGCGCTGCACGAGATAGAGAATGATCGCGACGACGACCGCCGCGGCGGCACCCTTCACAATGTCGACCTCGGTGAGAATCGTGACGACGACGAGCGTGACGATCGGGATGAGGAAGTTGAAGGGCAGCGGGCGCGTGCTGTCGCGCCCGTCTTCGGCGAGCTCGAACGCTCGCTCTTCGGGGGTGAGCCCCTCGGGCAGCGGGTCGCCGGTGCGGTTCGCGCGCTCCTGCTCGCGCTTCAGGGGGCCGACGAGCGGCAGCACGCCGAGGGCGAGCAGCAGGCCGACCGCGAGCGCGATCCAGCCGAAGAAGATGTAGGGAAGGCCGGCGATGTAGGCGCCGAAGCCCGAGCCGTTGACCGTCACGCCGTCTTGCTCGAGCAGCGCCGCGAAGAAGATCGCCCAGGTCGAGAACGGAATGATCACGGCGATGGGCGCCGAGGTGAGCTTCACGACGGAGCCGACGAGGGTGCGGGGAACGTTGTAGCGATCGGTGACGCGCTTCATCGAGGTGCCGACGGTGAGCGCGTTGAGGTAGTCATCGATGAACAGCGCGATCGTGAGCAGCCAGGTAAGCAGGAGCGACTTGCGGCGCGAGTTCACGAACCGTTCCGTCCACCGCGCGAAGTCGTTCACCGCGCCAGATGCGTTGAAGTACGCGATGAGGATCCCGAACAGCACGACCACAAGCACGAGCCAGTGCACGGTTTCGTTCGACAGCGACGAGCCGACGAGCCCGACGAGTGTGTCGAAGAAACCCCAGCCGCCGATGAGGATGGCGCCGACAATTGCACCGGAGAACAGCCCGAGCAGGGCGCGCTTGGTGAGAACCGACACGATAAGAACGGTGATGACCGGCAACAGTGCCAGTGCTGTGTTTTGGACCACGATGGCCTTTCGGGGAAGCGGCGGAGCCGCTCGATTGGATAGAGAAGAGATTACTCGGTGTGGAGGGTGTGGAGCCCGTCGAGATAGGTTGCGCGCACGGGGAGGCTGGCAAGGTCGTCGCCTGTCGCCTCGAGCGGGTCTGCAGACCAGACGGTGAGGTCTGCGCGGGAGCCGGCACGGATGATGCCGAGGTCGTCGTCGCCCTGAGCGAGCGCGGCGCCGCGGGTATACCCGTGGAGCGCCTGAGCGGCGGTCAGCCGCTGTTCTGGTTCGTACACAAAGCCGTCGGGGTCGCCCGGTGCCCTGCGCAGCATCGCCCAGGCGAGACCGACGCGGGCGTCGAGGTCGGCGATCGGCCAGTCTGAGCCGAGCGCGAGCGGCGCACCCTCGCTGAGCACGGTGCCAGCTGCCCAGCCGCGCGAGGCGCGCTCGGCGCCGAGCCGCCTGGCCCACTCGTCACTGCCATCGGCGATGCGCCACTGGAGGTGCGGCAGCTGCATGGACGCGGTGATGCCGGCTGCGGCGAGCCGCTTCGCGTCGCGCGGGTCGAGGGTCTCGAGGTGCTCGATGCGGTGCGGAACGCCCGTGCGAGCGATGGGCCCGGCCGCCTCGTACGCGGTAATGGTCTCGCCGACGGCCCGGTCGCCGATCGCGTGCGTTGCGATCTGGAAACCTGCCTCGGCGAACTCGCGCACGGTCGCGGCGAAATCGGCTTGGTTAGGCCAGAAGCCCGTGAGGCCGTCACCGTCGGCGTCGGCCTCGTAGAGCCAGCCGGCGCCGGTGTCGATCACGCCGTCGGCGTAGAGCTTAATCACGCCGCCCCGCCACCGATTACCGCCACGGTCGACCTGCGCTTTGATCGCCGCCCGCTGCTCTGCCGTGTAACTGGGCTTGATATCCATCGCGCTGACGATGCGTACGGGCAGGCCCATGCCCGTCGAGTCGAGCGCCTGGAGCAAATCGAGCGTCTCGGAGTTCCCATCCATAATCGTGCCGCCGGTGAGCCCCGAGCGGCGCATCTTCGCGAAGGTCGCGCGCGCGGCTTCGAGGGTCTCCTCACGGCTCGGCTTCGGCGCGATCTCGAGGATGGGCTGGTAGGCACTGTCTTCACGCAGCTCCCCCGTGGGCACGCCGGCCGCGTCGACAATGATTTCGGAGGTATCGTCGAAGGCGCGGGCGCCCGTGATGGCCGCCGCGCGCAACGCCTCGCTGCTCGCAATCGCGGTGTGGAAGTCAAAGAAGAACACGAGGGCAGGCAGGCCCCCAACCGCGTCGTCGATGAGGCTGGAGGTCAGCGGTGCGCCATCGAAGGCGGCGTAGTCGAGGTTCCAAGCACGCACCCAGCCGCCGCCGTTGCCGGCTCGCACTCGGTCGGCCTCGGCGCCGAGCGCTGTGCGCAGGTCACGCAGGTCGCGCACGCCGCCGAGATCTGCGCCCTGACACAGCTCGACCCCCTGAATCGGGTGGAGGTGGGCGTCAATGAGGCCGGGGGTGATCGTCGACCCGGTGGCGTCGTCGATCTGCGTAAGCTCGCCACGGTGCGCCGCCTCGATTGCTGCGGCTGCGCCGACGGCGAGCACGCGCCCGGCCGCGATCGCAATCGACCGTGGGCCGGTTTCGTTGTCACCGTCGACCATCGTGTGCACGCGCGCACCGTGAATGATCAGGTCTGCGGTCGTCCCGGCCACGGTATCCCCCTTGGTTCGTGAGACCCCGTATCCTCGAGTAAGACGCGGAGCACCATTAATTTACGCACATTCAATAAGCTCTGCAACCCCGCGAGACAAGGAACCTCCATGACGACGGCGCCAGACGCCCACCGCTCGGCCGGCCGGCCGCGCACCGCCGTGCTCTCGCGCGAGCGCATTCTCGAGGCGGCGTTTACCCTCGCCGACGTTCGCGGCGGCGATTTTACGCTCGCAGCGCTCGCCCGAAACCTCGATGTGCGGCCCAGCGCCCTTCACCACTATTTCGCGGGCAAAGACGAACTCATCGCCGGCATGCGCGGCCAACTCACCACGCGCGTCGGCGACCACGGCTTCGACGCGCGCCCCTGGCACGAGGCGATCGTGCCGTGGGCGAGGGCCTACCGGCAAACATTCGGCGCCCACCCCGGCATCATCGCTGCGCTCGCGACGCTGCCCGTCGATGACGAGCCCGAATCAATCATCGACTACGAGCGCATCGCCGCCGCGATGAGCCGCGACGGCTACCCAGTTCACCGCATCGTGCCCGCCATCGTCGCAATCGAGTCGTTTGTGATCGGCTCGGCCCTTGACTCGCTCGCCCCAGAAGACAACCTTCGCCCGGTAGACAACGCCGAGCTTGCGCCGAACCTCACCCGAGCGGAAGCGGCAGCACGCGAAAACGCCGCTGCGCAGCGGCACTCCGCGGTCACCGAGACCTTCGAGTTCGGTCTCGCCGCGCTCATCGCCGGGCTGCTCGCCGCTGGCGCGACGGGCTAGCGGTAAGCACTCAGACGGAGACCTGCTCGGCGGGCTCCTCGCGCACGAACAGCGCGACGATCGCACCGAGCGAGGCGATACCGCCGCCGATGATAAAGGCGATGCGGGTGCCGTGTGCGAGCGCCTCGCCGTCGACCGCAGTGGGGTCGCCGTCTGCAGCGGCAACCGAGACCAGCGTCATGACCGTCACGAACAGGGCGGTTCCCGCTGCCCCGGCCACCTGCTGCACGGTCGACAGCATCGCGCTGCCGTGCGAGGCAAGCGTCACCGGGAGCGAGCCAAGCGACACCGAGAACAGCGGGGTGAACACCCCGGCAAGCCCGACGCTCAGCACAAGATGCGTCGCGAGCACCTGCCACACGCTCGTCGTGTCAGTGAACAGCCCCATGCTCAGGAGCGCGAGCGCGGTAACGATCGTGCCGGGAATGAGCATCGGGCGCACGCCGCGGGCGTCGATAAAGCGCCCAACGACCGGCCCGAGCAGGCCCATGAGCAGCCCGCCCGGCAGCAGCAGCAGCCCTGTTTGCAGCGGCGTGAGGCCGAGCACGTTCTGGGCGTAGATCGGCACGAGAATGAGCGAGCCGAACAGCGCCATCGACGCACAGCCGATGAGCACTACTGAGAGTGCGTAGGGGCGGCTGCGGAAGGTGCGAAGGTCGAGCAGCGCGCGGTCGCCGCGCTGGAGCACGAGCTGGCGCCAGATGAAGAGCGCGAGCGCCACAGCTCCGACCGCGGCGGGCAGCGCCGGCGAGACGAGGGCATGGCCGCTCGCCGCGGAGCCGATCTCGCTGAGCCCGAACACCAGCCCGCCGAACCCGAGCACCGACAGCAGCACCGAGAGCAGATCGATCGAGGTGCGCTTGCGCACGCCGACATTTGGCATGCGCACCCCGCCAAGCACGAGCGCAATCACCGCGATCGGCAGCACGAGCAGAAACAGCCAGCGCCAGCTCAACACCTCGAGAATCATGCCAGACACCGTCGGCCCAAGCGCGGGGGCCACCGACATGACGATCGAGATTCGGCCCATGATGCGGCCACGCTGGCCCGCGGGCACAAGCGTCACGACCGTCGTCATGAGCAGCGGCATCATGATTGCGGTGCCACAGGCCTGCACGATGCGACCGACGAGCAGCATCGGCAAGCCTGGGGCGGCCGCTGCGACGAGCGTGCCGACGCTGAACAGCGACATCGCCGCGATGAACAGCGCACGGGTGGGCACGCGCTGAATGAGCATGCCCGTGATCGGAATGACCACGCTCATCGTGAGGAGGAAGGCGGTGGTGAGCCACTGCCCCTCTGAGGCCGAGATGCCGAGCGTGTGCATAAGCTCGGGCAACGCCACACCCATGATGGTCTCGTTCAAGATCACCACGAACGCAGAGCCGAGCAGCAGCCAGATGGCGAGCTGTTCGCGCGCACCGAAGACGCGCTCCGAGGGGTCGTTCGAAGCGTCGGGGGCTGGTGTGTGTTCTGCTTCAGGCATAGAAGGGATATTCTATGCCTCTTTTACGTCTCGTCGGTGTCGTCGCGTTGCCGTTCTGGGAAAACCCCGGGCCGATCGCGCACCGCGAGCGCAAACCCGACCCCCACCGTGGCGATCGTCGCGCTGGTGAAAAACGCCACGCGCAGCCCCACCACCATCGACTCCGCCGACTCCGCGAGCCCGAGCCCGCCGTGCCGCACAGAAAACACCGTCATGAGCGTCACGAGCAGGGCTGTGCCTGCCGCAGCGGCAAGCTGCTGCACGGTGTTGAGGGTCGCGCTGCCGTGCGAAGCGAGCCTCGGCGGCAGCGAGCCGAGGGCCATTGCGTAGATCGGAGTGAAGACACCCGCGAGACCGATGTTCATGAGCAGGTTCGTCGCGAACAACTGCGCGAGCGGAGTGTGTTCGCCAAACAACAGCATCGACCACAGCGACAGGGCGGTCACCGCGGTGCCAGCAATGAGTACCCTCCTGCCGCCGCGGGCATCCACGATCCGCCCGACGAGCGGAGCGAGCGCTGCAGAAACGATGCTGCCTGGCAACACGATCAGCCCCGTCACGAGCGGGCTGAACCCGAGCACATTCTGCGCGTAGAGCGGGAGCAGAAACAATACGCCGAACAGCGAGATGCTGCTCGCCACGAACACGACCGTTGAACGCGCGAACGTCGACTGCGCAAACACGCGCAGGTCGAGCAGCGCCCGATCTGCACGCTGCAGCACGCGCTGTCGCCACCCGAACGCGAGCAACCCCACCACACCGACCGCGAGCGGCACCCATGGCGAGAGTGTCGGTGCCCCCGCCGCGAGCGAACCGACCGCGCTCAGGCCGTAGACGATGCCTCCGAACGCGAACCCAGCGAGTGCGATCGAGAAGACGTCGATGCGCGCGTGGCGGCGCACCCCGACGCTCGGCATCAACCGCCCACCGACGACGAGCACGACCACGGCTATCGGCAGCATGATGAAGAACAGCCATCGCCAGCTCAACCACTGCAGCACGAAGCCCGCGAGCACGGGCCCGAACGCTGGCGCAGAGGCAAACACGACCGACACCTGCCCCAGGAGCCGGCCGCGCTGCCCTGGCGGAGCGACCGTCGCAACCGTCGTCATGACGAGCGGGCTGAGCACGGCCGTTCCTGCCGCCTGCACGACGCGGCCGAGCAGCAGCACCGAGAACCCCGGAGCGGCGGCAGCGATAAGTGTGCCGAGCGTGAACACCGCCGTCGACACAATGAACAGCGTTCGCGTCGAGAAGCGTTGAATCACGAGTCCGGTCATCGGGATGATGATGCTCATCGTGAGCATGAACGCTGTCGTCAGCCATTGGGCCTGCGCCGCTGAGATCGCGAACTCGCGCATGAGCGGCGCGGTCGCAACACCCATGACGGTCTCGTTGACCACCGCGATGAAGCAGGAGCCGAGCAACAGCCAGATCGCGAGCCGCTCGCGCGGGCCGAACGAGTCAGATGCCGAACCGGGCCCGGCCGTGCCGGGCGGCTCTCCGCCACCGCCAGCGTCGGCGGCGCCGGAACCGTGTGCACCCCCGGCAGCGCCGGCGCCTACGCCGAATTCGCTGCCGTCAGGGCCTGGGTTTCGCGGTTCGCGCTGCATGAGACCACTAGCCTACGGCAGTTCGCGGGCCTGCCTCTAGCGCGCGTCGCAGGCAGCGGCCGGGTCTTCTGGGAGCCCGAGCGCGGCACGGGCCCTCGCGGCCGCCTCGGCTATGCCCTGAGGGTCTTTCCAGCGATACTCACTCAGCTCTTGCCCATCGAGCGCGGCGGCACTACTCGCCTGCTCGGCATCGTCGACAAGCGTGTCGCGCACCTCTTCGACCGCGGCCTGCGCGGCGGCTGGCCAGGCGACCAGCGGGTCGTCGAGCGTCTTCACCGCGGCGAGCGAGCGCTGTTCGAGCCGGGTCAGTGCGGCGCTCAGCTCGGCGCCCAGCGCCTCCGAGAGCTCGGCAGCGTCGGCCTGCGCCGGCCGCGCGCCAGCGACACGCAGGCGATCGACCCCCGCATCGACCTCGTCCCACGCTTCGTTCACCGGGCACACCGCATCGAGGTACCTCGCGCCTGCCTCCGTCACCGTGAGCTCCTCAGGCTCTGGCTCCGGCTCGGGAGCAGAGCAGCCCGCGAGGCCGAGCACCGACGCTCCAACGAGCACACTCAGAAATCTCATTCGCACTCTTCGAGGATAACGGGGTTAGGCTACGACCATGGCGAGATACCTATCGGTCGAAGATGCCGCCGCGGCTGGCATCACTTTTCTGCACGAGCCCGAGGCGCAGCGCTTCGCGGTCTACCACGCCGACGGTGCGGGCAAGCGGCTCGCGGGCGAGGCGCACTACTCTTTTCCCCGCGACGGCGTCATAGACTTCGACCACACGCTCGTCGACCCCGCGTATCGCGGCACGGGGCTCTCGGGGCTGCTCGCGCACGAAGCCGTGACTTCGGAGCTCGCCCAGACAAACGCCGTGGTCGCGTCGTGCTGGTTCATCGAGGGCTACCTGGCAAAGCACCCCGGGCTCGTGCGCTCGGCTGAGTAGCGCGCCCGCGCGATCCGCCAATCGCTGCGCGCCCGCACCGCGCCCGAGACCGCACGGCGAGCGACCGCGCTACTTCGAAGTCTTCAGCCGAATGCGGTCTTTCAAGCTCGCCTTCGGGGTCTGCTGCTTGATCAGCGACGTGAGATCTTTCTCGATGAGCTGCTGAATGCGCTCGTCGCGGTTGCTGCGGTATTCCTCGTCGTGGCCGCCGCTGTAATAGGGGTGGCTCGCGCGCTCCTTCAACGAATCGCCGATCTCGGCCCACGCCAACGAACGCGCCCGCTGCACCGTGGCGTTGAGGTATTCCTCGTCTTCCGTTCGCGCGCGGAGCTCGGTGGCGACCTGCTCGTAGACCTCTTGCCGGTGCTTCAGCGTGCGGCTATCGCTGCTGCCGTATTCGGTTTCGCTCCACGAGCTGCGCCCCGTGTCGCGCACCTCGCCGCGCACGCGCGAGATGTGGCGTGCGTCGCGCTCCCGCTCGGCCGCGAGCTCGTTCAGCGAGTTTCGCACCATCTCGAAGATCTGCGCCTCGTCGTAGTCGACATGCTCCTTGAGCGCGTTCATGATGATCGCGTTCTTCACGGTCATGCGCACGGCGACGTCTGCGACGAGCAAGCCCTGCTCAACGATCTCTTCGACGGGGGCGAGCACGCGCTTGGGCAGACGGCGCGGCGGCTGTGCCTGCCTGCGGCGCTTTGAAAACCAGCCCACTGCCGCCCCCTTTCGCTGTCAGACCCCCATTATCTCGTATTGCAGCCCGCTTGGCAGCATCCGGGTGTCGTCGGGGGTAACTCGCGCAGATTCGCGACGCGTCCACACGGCGCGTTCACACGGCGCGTTCACACGGCGCGGTCGCACAGCGCGGCCGCGCGGCGAGGCAAGGTGCGCCGCAGCACCGGCAACACCGGCAGCACCGGCAACACCGGTAACGCGGCAGCGCCGGCAACGCGGCAGCGCCGCAGCTAGCTGACCTGCGCAGCCCAGACGGAGTTCGATGCGGCTTTGCCGAGCAACACCGGCTGATCAACGCCCGCGACGCTCACCGCCGTCGTCTCGGAATAGGGTTCGCCCTCGAGCAGCTCGAGTTCGGCGTCGACGATAATGCCGCGCGATGCGAAGTACTGCAGCATCTCGGGGTCGGAGTCAGAGATGCGCTCGACCCGCACCCGGCACGGCGCCTCGATCTCGGTCAGCAGCCGCGCGGCGGGCTTGTGCACGAGGCCGTCGGCGCTCGGTATGGGGTCGCCGTGAGGGTCACGCGTCGGGTAGTCGAGCACCCGATCCATGCGGTTGATGAGCTCGTCTGAGACAGCGTGCTCAAGCTTGTCTGCCTCGTCGTGCACTTCGTCCCACGAGTAGCCGAGCATGCGCACAAGAAACGTCTCGAGCAGCCGGTGCCTGCGAGTCATCACGACGGCGAGCTCGCGGCCCTCGGGAGTGAGCGACACAGCGCCGTAGCGCTGATGATCGATGAGTTCGGAGTCGGCGAGCTTGCGCAGCGCGTCAGAGACCGTCGACAGCCGCACTCCGGCGGCCTCAGCGATCGCGGAGTTGGTGATCGGGGCATCAGACCACTCCTCGAGGCTCCAAATCACCTTGAGGTAGTTCTGCATGCTCGCAGTAATGTTCTCAACACTCACGAGCCAAGCGTACCGCGTCGCACCGCGCGCGGCCCGGAACAGCGGTGAGCACCCCTGTTCCCCGGCAGCTGTTGCCGCGCGCGCCGCCGGCCAGCGCCACTCGTTGCCGGCGCTCAGCGCATCGGCAAGCGATGCTCGTCGCCGTGTTTCAGCACATCGGCGAGCACTCCGAGCGCGCGCTCGAATTCGAGATCTACGGATCCGCCCAGCCCGATCACCAGCCCGGCCATGCCGTCGCCGCGCCGCTGCCAGTACCCGCCGAGCGGTTGCGCCCCCAGCTGCGCGGCGTTCGAGCCGCGCACGGCTGCTTCCTCGCGCGCCCGCAAAGCGGCGGCATCGGGGCCAACGAATTCGAGCACGGCGTGCAGCCCTCCGTCCATCGGGCGCACGCGCACCCCGGGAACCCCCGCGAGTCGGTCGGAGACGAGGTCGCGTCGTTCGGCGTAGCGCCGCAGCAGCCTCGCGGTGTGGCGCCTGAGCTCGCCCGTGCCAAGGTAGTGCGCGAGCGCAAACTGCACGACCGACGACACGGGGCCGCCAAGATCGTGCCGCACCGGCTCAACGAGCGCGCGCACCCCAGCCGGCGCGAGCAGATAGCCAGCCGATAGCGCTGGGGCAACCGTGCGCGAGAAGGTGCCGAGCAGCACTACCGAGCCGTGCTCCGCGTCGTCGAGCGCCGCGAGCGTCGGCAGCGGGCTCCCCGTGAAGCGCAGTTCGGAGTCGAAGTCGTCTTCGACGATGACCACGCCGCCGCGCGCGGCCCAGGAGAGAAGTTCGCGGCGGCGCACGAGCGGCAGCGACCCGCCGAGCGGGTACTGATGGCTCGGCGTCACGATCACGAGGTCGAGCACACCGTCGGGGAGCCGCGAGGTGTCGAGGCCCTCGCCGTCAGTCGGGAGCGCGACGATGCGCGCTCCGTGCCTGGCCGCGACGCCGCGCAACGACGGCAGGCCGGGGTCTTCGACGCCCACGACAAGCCCGCGCCCGCGCGTGGTGCCCAGCGCCGTGAGCAGCAGCCCGAGCCCCTCGCGGGTTCCCGCGGTCACGACGACGTCGCTCGCCGAGCGCGCCGTTGCCCGCATGCGCCTCAGATGGTCGGAGATTTCCTCGCGCAGCCGCCCGTCGCCGAGCGGCGGAGCGACGAGGTGGGCGCGCGAGGCGGCCTCGCGCCAGGCCGCGCGCCAGGCCGGGCTGTTAATGGCGCTGGGAATCGGTTCGCCCGGCGCGAGCGGTTCGCCGCGCCGCGCGGGGCGCGCTCCCAGTTGGCGCGGGGCCGCTTGGCCTGGCGCCGTCTCGCCGGGCGCGGCATCGCCGGGATCGCCATCGCCGGACGAGGCGCCGCCGGGCGAGGCACCGCCGGGCGAGGCATCGCCGGACGAGGCACCGCCGGGCGCGGGGCGGATCGGCGCTGGGCCGATCGGCGCGGCCCCGCCGGGCCCTCCCCTACCCGTCACACCTCGCGGGTCATGGCTCGCCGCGCCGAGCTTCGGGTGCACGGCAGTGCCCCGGCCGTGGGTCGCCACGAGGTACCCCTCGGCGATGAGCTGCTCGTAGGCGGCGACCACGACCCCGCGGGCCACTCCGATGCGCCTCGCCAACTCTCGAGTCGCAGGCACGGGCTCTGCCGGGCGAAGCGTGCCAGCGTCAATGGCGTCGCGCATTGCCGCCGCAAGCTGCACCGGCAGCGGTGTATCGCGGGCCCGGTCGAGCTCGACCGGAAACTCGCTCGCAGCTCCCCGGGGCGAGCGCGGAGCGCGAGACGAACCCGCAGCGCGAGACGAACCCGCAGCGCGAGGAACGCTCGGCGGCCCCGCGGCCTCGGCCTTTCGCGAATCCGCGAGCCCTTCCGCTGTCATGGTTCCAGAGTAGTGCCCGGCCCCGACCACATCCAGGCTCTCAGCGCCACGCCCGCGTCAGCGCCAGGCCCGCGACAGCGCCCCGCCGACGCCCGAGCACAGCCGGCGCCACAGCACGGCCCGCGACAGCGCCAGGCCCGCGTCAGCTGCGGGCAGGCAGCCCGAGCCCGCTCTCGCCAGGCTCGAGCGGGGCGAGCAGCGCCGCGACCACTGCGGGGTCGAGCGCTTCGACAGTCGCCGGGATCCACTTGGGGTTGCGATCTTTGTCGACGAGTTGGGCGCGCACGCCCTCGGCGAAGTT
The DNA here is from genome assembly GCF_039528015.1 of Leucobacter albus. Classification (NCBI taxonomy): domain Bacteria; kingdom Bacillati; phylum Actinomycetota; class Actinomycetes; order Micrococcales; family Microbacteriaceae; genus Leucobacter; species Leucobacter albus. Next base: position 68,835 of record NZ_BAAAKZ010000017.1, read on the forward strand.
TGGGTTTACCGCGAACCGCGGCACGATGCGGTAGTCGTCCTCGAGCACTGCAGCGACGTCGAGCGATTCTGCGCGGGTGCGCGCGATCTGCGAGACCGTCACGGCGAGCGACAGCGGGCACATGCCGCGCACGACCGCCGCCGTCTCGCGGGCTCGCTCGTCTTCGCTGGTCTCGAGCGCGGTCACGAGCGCGACGGCGGCACCGACCGGGTCGGTCACGGCATCGACGCGCGCGAGCGCCGCGTCGGCGATGGGGTCGAACCAGTCGCGCACCGCGATGAGCGGCGACGTCGGAGCCGGCTCGGCGAACTGCGCGATGGTAGCGGCGATGTCTCCGCCTGCGGCGAGCGCCGCGCGCAGGTCGTCGAGCCTGTCGCTTGGCACGAGGGTGTCGGCGAAGCCGAGCGCGATCGCGTCGCCCGCCGTCATCTCGCCCGCGGTGATCGCGAGGTACTCCCCGAGCCTTCCCGGCGCTTCGGCGAGTAGCAGGTGCCCGCCGACGTCGGGTGCGATGCCGATCCGCACCTCTGGCATGGCAAGTCTGCTGCGCTCGGTGACGATGCGAAACGCCGCGTGGCCGCCGAGCCCGATGCCGCCGCCCATCGCGATGCCGTCCATGAGCGCGACGACGGGAACGGGCGAGGCGCTCATGCGGTAGTCGACGCGGTACTCGGCCCCGAACAGGCCCCGCGGGTCGCCGCCGAAGGCGATCTGTTTGATGTCGCCGCCGCCGCAAAAGCCGCGCTCGCCCGCGCCGTCGAGCACGATGGCGTTGGACCCGGCCGCGGCGTCGAGGGCCGCGTCGAGCCCTTCGAACATCTCGGTGTTGAGCGCGTTGATAGCGCGCGGCCGGTTGAGCGTCACCCTGGTGATCGCGCCGACGCGGTCAACCAGAATGAGCGGGTCAGAAACTTCAGCGTTCATGCCCCCAAGCTAGCAGCCGCGCCGCGAAGCCGCACGGGCGATGTCTTCGCTAGGCTCGTGAGCGTGTTTGACAACCGCTATGACGACGACCCGATCGCCCGAATGAAGCCGCGCCGTGGCCCGGTTGCGCGCAGGGAGGTGCCGCTCACGCGCGGGCTCGTCGTGGAGCACAGCCTGACCGAGTTCTGCGGCGCAGTCATCGATGCCCGCGACGGTGTGCTGAAGCTTGAAGATTTTGACGGCGCGGTGCGGGCGTTTCCGCTCGCCGACGCGTTTCTCGTCGACGGGGAGCCGGTGAAATTCGTCGCGCCCAAGCGGCCGCAGGCGCGCCGCCGCACCGCGAGCGGGTCGTTCGCTGCCCCTCAGGAACGAGCGAGGGTTGCGATGCCGAGCCGCATTTTTGTCGAGGGCAAGCACGACGCCGAGCTTGTCGAGCAGGTGTGGGGCGACGACCTGCGGGTCGAGGGCATCGTCGTCGAGCTGCTCGACGGCGCCGACCACCTCGAGCGGGTGCTCGCCGAGTTTCGGCCTGGCCCTGGTCGGCGCGCCGGCGTGCTCCTCGACCACCTGGTAACCGGGTCGAAGGAGACGCGCATCGCCGACGCGATCGCGCGCGGCCCGCACGGCGCCAACGTGCTCATCGTGGGGCACCCGTATATCGATATTTGGGAGGCGGTGAAGCCGGCCAGGCTCGGGCTTGAGACGTGGCCGAAGATACCACGCGGCATCGACTGGAAGACCGGTATCTGCCGCGCACTCGGGTGGCCGTCGGAGAGTCTCGCCGACACCGCAGACGCGTGGCAGCGGATCCGCGGCCGCGTGCGCAACTTCCGCGACCTCGAGCCGCAGCTCGTCGGCCGGGTCGAGGAGCTCATCGACTTCGTTTCTGTCGGGCGCTAATCAGCTTGCTCGGCGTATTCTGAGTGGGTCGTGGCGCGCGCATCGGGCCGCGCCATCAGAGCTCACAACACAGGGGTGGATGCAATGGCTGAGGCGGTTGGGCCGATCTTTCTGGTGATGCCCGAGTGGCAGGGTTCCGCTTCTTCGCGCGCGATGCAGCTCGCAGACGGAGCCGCGCTGCTGCGCGAGGATTTGCCACCGAGCTCGCGTGTCGATGTCGCGGTGCCGGCGCACGCCGGCGACGCACTTGGAACCCCGATCGCACGCCTGAGCTCTGTGCTTGCCGCGCGCGACAGCGCCCGCGAGCTGCTGCGCGCGCACGAGGGCCCCGCGATCACGCTCGGCGGCGACTGCGCCTCGACCCTCGCGGGCCTTGAGCGCGCGGTTTCGCGCGACCCGGGAGTCGCCGTGCTCTGGTTCGATGCGCACGCAGATGTGCAGCACCCGAGCACCTCGCCGTCGGGGGCGGCCTCTGGCATGGCGCTGCGGCACGCGCTCGGCGAGGGCGGCTCCGATCTCAACGCGGCGGTCGCGGTAGACCCGAGTCGCGTGCTCCTCGTCGGCACGCGCGAGGTTGACCCTGAGGAGGCGGTCGCGATCGCCGAGCTCGGTGTGGCGACAGTGCCTCCTCCCGGCGACGCCACAGCAGCGGGCAACGATTCGAGCGACGCGGCTCTCGCCGCGCAGGTCGCGGCCTGGCTTGCTGATTGCGGGGCGACGAGCGTGTACGTGCACATCGACCTCGATGTGCTCGACCCGGCAGAATTCGCCTCGGTGCACACACCGGTGCCCTTCGGGCTGTTGACGACCGAGCTGATCACGGCGATACGCAAGGCCGTCGCTGCCGCCCCGCTTGCGGGCGCGGCGATCTGCGAGTTTGCCCCGGCGTCGGCGTCGGCGGCCGCCGAGGATGCCCCGACAGTGCTTCGCCTGCTCGCTGCGCTGCTCTCCGGCGGCGCGAAGTGACGGCGCCTGCGCCGGCCCGGCCGCGACACCTGCCGCTCGCGTGGTTCGGCTACGCGTACGCGACCGTGGTCGGCTTCGTGTGGGGCTCGATCTGGTCGACGGGGGCGGTTGAGCGGGTCGACGGCCTGTGGGTCTTTCAGGGCATGCCCAAGTGGACGTTTGGCCGCGGGGGCAGCTGCGTCGGTGCGTGTTATCTCACCGATTCGAACGTGCGGCCGGCCGTGCTGCGGCACGAACAGGTGCATCGGCAGCAGTGGCGGCGTTACGGCTTAGCCATGCCGCTGTTGTATTTCCTGGCCGGCAGAGACCCACTGAAGAACAGATTTGAGATCGAGGCAGGGCTCAAAGACGGCGGCTATATTCGCTAGCGTTGATTCACGGGGCAGCACACCGGGCGCACCTACGTAACAACACTGCAACAAGGTAGCCATCTCCGAGACAGTCTGCGTTCGCTCAGCGTAGTCTCGATCCTCGACACCCGCGCAGCGAGGCGCAGGCGTTCAGCACGACGAGCAGCGTGTTGAAATCGTCTGCGATCGCGCCAGGTCGACGCAGACTCCAGACACTGAACCCAAGGAGTCACCGTGAGTGAGTCGAACCCTCAGGCGCCACGCTACGAGAAGCGAAAGCGTTCGAAGGCCCCGCTGATTATCGCGATCGTTGTCGTCGTTGGCCTGGTGGCCGCCGTCGCCGCGTACTTCGCGCTGACCCGACCGGGTTCAGACGCGACCGCAAAGAACGAGGTGGCTGTTGGCCTCGTGCTCGAGCCGACGAGCCTCGACGTGCGCAACGACGCCGGCGTGGCGACCGGTCAGGTACTCATCGACAATGTGTACCAGGGGCTCGTTGGCATCGCGGCGGGGAGCGTGGCCGATATCGTTCCCGTGCTCGCAACCGAACTGCCCGAGGTGAGCGACAACGGGCTCGAGTACACGTTCACGCTGCGCGACGGCGTGAAGTTCCACTCTGGCGCCGACCTCACGACGGCAGACGTTGTCGAGTCGCTCGCCCCGGCGCTCACCCCCGAGACGGTCGGCTACGCCGTCGCCGTCGAGGCGGTCGGAGACGCTCAGGTGAAGCTCACGCTTGAGGCGCCAAACTCGCTGCTGTTGTGGGAGCTCGCCGGCTCAAAGGGCGTCATTCTCGAGGGCGGTTCGACCGACGGTCTGCAGAACTCGGCGAACGGCACCGGCCCCTTCGAGTTCACCAGGTGGAAGCAGGGCGACAGCATCACGCTCGATAAGAACGATGCGTACTGGGGCGAGCCCGCCGGGGTCGACCGCGCCATCTTCCGCTTCTTCCCCGAGGGGCGCGCCGCGGTCAACGCGCTCAAAGACGGCGACATCGACGTGCACACGGCGCTGCTGCCACCGCTGCGGGCCGAGTTCGAGGGCAACGCGAACTTCGACATGGTGCGCGCAGAGAGCGCCGACGTCTTCACGCTCGCCTACAACAACGCCCGCGCGCCGTTCGATGACCCGCGGGTGCGCCAGGCGCTGAGCATGGCGATCGACGGCGACAAGCTCGTCGGCACCCAGAACGGTGACGCGAAGCAGCTCGGCAGCCCCATCACCGAGCTCGAGCCCGGCTACACCGACCTCACGAGCGTCAACGCCTACGACCCAGAAGCGGCCCGCGCGCTGCTCGCCGAGGCCGGCCAGCAAAACCTCAGCCTCACCATCACCGCACCGAACTTCTACGACACAGCGTCGCTCGATCTCGTCACGAGCCAGCTCGCAGAGATCGGCGTCTCGGCGAAGGTGAAGCCCGTCGAATTCCCCACCTGGCTGAACGACGTGTACTCGAACCACGACTTCGACCTCAGCTACGTCGACCACGCCGAGGCGCGCGACTTCGGCAACTACGCGAACCCGGGCTACTACTTCGGTTACGACAACCCCGAGGTGCAGCGCCTCTACGCCGAAGCGATCGCGAGCATCGACCCGGCCGATGAGGCTGCGCTGCTCGAGCAGGCAGCAGGCCTCGTGGCGGCAGACGCCCCCGCGAAGTGGCTGTTCAACTACACGCCGACGAACGTCGTGAGCACGAAGGTCTCGGGCTTCCCGAGCGTGAACACGAACTCTCGGGTGAATCTCGCGGGCGTGACTGTCGAGTAATCGCTCGCTCAGTGAGTAGTCTCGAAGCGTGACGCGTTTTCTCCTCGGCCGCACCGGCCTGCTGGCACTAGCCTGGCTCCTAGCAAGCGTGCTCATATTTGCCACCTTGCGAATACTGCCCGGAGATGTGGCGCAGGTCATCGGTGGCACTCAGGCGTCGCCCGCGCAGATCGCCGATCTGCGCGAGGCGCTCGGCCTGAACCGGCCGCTGCTCACGCAGTACTTCGAGTGGATCGGTGGCGTGCTGCGCTTCGATCTCGGTGCCTCGGTGGTGACCGGCACCGAGATCTCGGCCGAGCTCGCCGAGAAGGCCGAGGTCACGATTCCGCTGACCGTCATGTCGCTCGCGGTCGTGCTGCTCGTCGCGATCCCGCTCGGCGTCTTCGCGGCGTACCGCAACGACTCCCCCGTCGGCCAGCTCGTCGCCGCTTCGAGCGTGCTCGCCTCGGCGATTCCCGTCGTCTGGGCCGGCCTGCTCGGCACGCTGCTCTTGTCTTCGTGGCTCGGCTGGCTGCCGTCGCAGGGCTTCCCGCGCGACGGCTGGGAAGAACCGCTGCAGGCGATCCGCTCCCTCGTGCTCCCGGCGCTCACCATCGGGCTCATCGAGGGCGCGATCCTCTTCCGCCTCGTGCGCAGCGCGACGCTGCGCGCGCTCGACGCCGACCACGTGCGCACCGCGATGTCGCAGGGAAACTCCCGGCTTCGGGCGCTGCTCACGCAGGGGCTCCCCGGCGTCGGGCTCTCCATCATCTCGATGCTCGGGCTGCAGGCCGCCGCCCTGCTCGTCGGGGCCGTCGTCGTCGAGCAGTTGTTCAGCCTGCCAGGCCTCGGCACGATGCTCGTCTCTGACGTCGGCGAGCGCGACCTCCCGAAGGTGCAGTCGACGCTGCTCGTGCTCACGAGCGTGATTCTTGTGATGGGCGCGCTCGTCGACGTGATCCACCGCATCATCGACCCCAGGCTCCGGGCGGAGGGCGAAGAATGAAGACGCTGCGCAGGGTTGTGCGCCGCCCCGTCGGCGCCTTCGCGATCGCCGTGCTCGCGCTCGTCGCGCTCGTGTCGATCGTCTCGCTGTTCTGGCTGCCCCAGAACCCGAACTACGCGAGCGGCAACGTCTGGCTGCCTCCCTCTGCCGACCACTGGCTCGGCACCGACGGCAGCGGCCGCGACATCGCCTCAAGGCTCATCGCGGGCAGCAGGGTCTCGTTCGGCGTCGCGCTCGGCACCGGGGCGCTCGCGAGCGTCATCGGGTTTCTGCTCGCGCTGCTCGGCGGGCTCGGCAAGCGCCCCGTGCGCGAGGTCGTCGCGGTCGGCATCGACGTGCTCGTCGCCTTCCCGACCACGCTGCTCGCGATCATGCTCACCGCCGTGTTCGGCAGCGGCATTCCCATCGTCATCGCGGCCCTCGGCATCGCGTTCGGCGTCTCCATGGGCCGCGTGATGCGCGCAGAGTTTAGGCAGGTGCAGGGCGCCGACTTCGTCGTCGCCGCGCAGGTCGCCGGGCTCTCGCGCACGCGCATCCTCTTTCGCCACCTCATTCCGAGCGTGCTGCCCGTTTACATCGTGCAGGTGACCTGGACGATGGGCACGGCCGTGCTCGCCGAGGCGAGCCTGAGCTACCTCGGCTTCGGCGCCCCCAAAGACGTGCCGTCGTGGGGCGGCATGCTCGCCTCGACCCAGCGCTTCGTCTCCATCTACCCCGAGACCGTGCTCTGGCCCGGGCTCGCGATCACCATCACCGTGCTCGCGTTCTTCCTGTTCGGCGACCAGCTGCGCGATGCGCTCGACACGCGCGACCCCGTTGACGAGACCGCGGAGGTGCCAAGGTGAGCGATTCAGCCCAGCACGCAGAGACCGGCGCGACCGCGCTCGAGGTCGAAGACCTCAGGGTGTCGATCGACGGCACCGAGATCTTGCACGGCGTGAGCTTCAGCCTCGCGGCCGGCGAACGCCTCGGCATCATCGGCGGCTCGGGCTCAGGCAAGACGATCACGGCGCTCGCGATCGCGGGGCTCCTCCCCCGCGGCGCCGTGGTCACCGGGTCGGTGCGCGCGAACGGGCGCGAACTGCTCGGCCTCCCCGACCGCGAGCTCGCGAGCATTCGCGGCGACCGCATCGGCATGGTCTTCCAGGAGCCAAAGACGGCCCTCAGCCCCTTCCGCCGGCTCGGCGCACAGATGACCGAGGCCCTCGCGATCCACTATCGACTCGGCCGCGCGGAGCGCCGCGCCGCGGCCCTCAGGCTCGCGGCCCAGGTCGGCCTCAAAGACCCCGAGCGCATGGTGCGCGCGTACCCGCACGAGGTGTCTGGCGGGCAGCGCCAGCGCGCCGCAATCGCCGCCGCGATCTCGGCATCGCCCGGGCTGCTGCTCGCCGACGAGCCGACGACGGCGCTCGACGTCACCGTGCAGCGCGGCATTCTTGAGCTCTTCACCGAGATCACCGACAGCGAGTCGTGCTCGCTCGTGTGCATCACGCACGACATCGCCGTCGTCAACCAGGTCGCCGAGCGCGTCGTGGTGTTCGAGGCGGGGCGCATTGTCGAGCAGGGTGCGGTGCGCGAGATTCTCGAGCGCCCGCAGCACCGGGTCACCCAGGCCCTCATCGCCGCGGCGGGAAGTGAGGCCGCATGAGCGAGGCACGCGAACACCCGGCAGCGGCGCAGGCTATCCCGGCGCAGGTCGATGCACAGCCCGCGGCACAGCCCGCGGCGCAGCCCGCGGCACAGCCCGCGGCGCAGCCCGCGGCACAGTGGACCGGGCAGACCCCGTGGACCGGGCGCATCGACGTCGCCGGCGAGAACGCGGCGGGGCGCAGCCACACCACCAGAGACAACCCGCTCGTCGAGCTCACAGGCGTCTCGAAGGTGTTTCGCATGCCGCCGCGGCGACTGTTCGAGCGCGCCCAGCAGGTGAAAGCGCTCGACTTCGTGACGCTGAAGATCGAGCGCGGCGAGAGCGTCGCCATCGTCGGCGAGTCGGGCTCGGGCAAGACGACGCTCATTCGGCAACTGCTCGGCCTGAGCACGCCAACTGAGGGCACCGTGCGGTTTGACGGCCGCGAGGTCGCCGCGCACTCGAAAGACCTCGCGTGGCTTCGCCGCCGAACGGGGCTCGTGTTTCAAGACCCGTACTCGTCGTTCAACCCGCGCCGCACCATCGGGCAGTCGGTCGCCGAACCCCTCGAGGGCGGCAATGTGCCTGGCGATCACGCAGACATGGTGCGCCAGGTGCTCGAGCGCGTCGGGCTGCCGGCCGATGCGGCCCAGCGCTACCCTGACGCATTCTCGGGCGGCCAGCGTCAGCGCATAGCCGTCGCGCGCGCGATCGTGCACGGGCCTGAGCTGCTCGTCGGCGACGAGCCCGTGAGCGCGCTCGACGTGCTCGTGCGCGCCCGCGTGCTCGGCCTGCTCACGGAGCTGCGGCGCGAGTTCGGGCTCACCCTTGTCACCATCACCCACGATCTCGGCATTGTGCCGCAGCTCGCGGAGCGTACGATCGTGATGCAGGGCGGGCGGATCGTTGAAGACGGCCCAACCGAGCAGCTGCTGTCGAACCCCAGCGACCCGTACACGCAGCAGCTCGTGGCCTCGCGGCTCACCCTGCCAGAGAACACCTGGCGCGGCTAACCTGCCTACCCCTACGCAAAGGAGTCACCCGTGAGTATCGAAACCGTGAAGTCGTACCTCGCCGCCGAGGGGTTCACCGGCCCCGTGCTCGAGTTCAGCGAGTCGAGCGCCACCGTCGAGCTCGCGGCGGCGCAGGCCGGCACCGAGCCGGCACGCATCGCCAAGACCCTCGCGTTCGCGAGCACGAGCGACGAGCCCGGCGCAATTCTCGTCGTTGCAGCCGGCGACGCGAAGGTGAACGGCGGCATGTTCAAGCGCGAGTTTCGCGGCAAGCCGAGCATGCTGAAGTTCGACGAGGTCGAGCCGCTCACCGGCCACCCCGTCGGCGGCGTGTGCCCGTTCGCAAACCCCGACTCCGCCCGCGTCTACCTCGACGAGTCGCTGCGCCGCTTCGACACCGTCTTCCCTGCGGCGGGCAGCGCGAACTCGGCGGTCGAGCTGACGCTCGCTGAGCTCGAAGACCTCGGCGATGCCCTCGGCTGGGTCGACGTCTGCACCGGGTGGCGCGCCGAGGGCTAGCCGCCCCGCGGGAGCCGCGGGAGCCGCGGCGAATTGTGCGACACTTGTCATTCTCTGCGATCGCGCGTACCTTTGAGCTGACTGCAGTGAGGGGTGCATATGAAATCGACGATCGTAATCAGCCTCCTCTGCGCCCTCGCCCTCGCGGGCTGCGCACCGATGAACCCGACCGCTGGCCCCCATGCTGCGGTACCCGCGAGCGAGCTCACGGAAGTCGCTGCCGCCCTCGACAGAGGAGGCTACGACTTCCAGGCAGCGGCGTTCTCAGACGGCGTCATTACCACCGAGGAATACCGGTCGACTATGCGGCTCCTGAGGGAGTGCGTCGAGTCGGGCGGCTTCGAGTTCACCGAGCCGCAGCCCAACCCGGTCACCGGAATAACCTATGAGTTCGTCTACAAGACCAATGGACGAGACGGGCCAGGCACCGCAGAGTGGTTTCGGGGGTGCGAAACCGAGTTCTGGTCGCCCCTATCCGCCTATTTCATCGCCACCCACAGCCAGAGGATGGACCCAACGCTGAAGACTGCGCTGCTCGAATGCCTCGCGCGCAAGGGCACGCCCGGGGTCGAAGCCGGCGTGAATCTCGCGGAGATCGCCCCGGCTGCCGACGCGGCAGGGCAGACGAGGGGCAACGCTCGGGCGTGCGTCAACGCCGAAGCCGAGCGCCTCTTCCCTGATCTCGTATCCCTGTCGATGTTTGATTAGGAGGGGGTCGGCATGAAGCGGGTCAGCATGAAGCGGGCAGGCATGGCGGCAGCGGGCATCGTCATTGTTGGGAGTCTCGCGGCCTGCAGCAGCGCCCAAGAAACAGCGTTCGCTGCGCTGCTCGACACCCCGGTGGCATCGGCTGACGCGCTGCCGCCAGACGCTGGCGCCCAGCTTGAGCTGCAGCACGACACGGTTCGGCTCGCCGGGCGCGACAGCGCTGGCCGGGGGTACTTCGTCGGAACGGACGCCGAGGGAACGCCCTGCCTCGCGGTCGTCGCCGAGGGTGGGCTGTGGGGCGCCTCGTGCGGCCGCCTCGGGCAGTTCTCGATGGAATTCGATGGCGTTATCGCATGGCTCGGGGCCGAGCACTACGCCGAGCACTCGGCAACCGAATCGTTCCAAGGCGCCGTGTTTATCGCGACGCCGAAGCCGCGCCCAATCGGCGGTTAGGCCGGTCGCCCGCCGGCAACTACGCCAGTCGGCTGTCGCGCCCGCCGCAACTTAGGCCAGCTGGCCGCAGCCGATTAGGCCGGCTGACCGCTGGCGGTAAGCCCGCGCAGAATCGCGTCGCGCAGGTCTGCCGGGGCGGCGCCGTCGCGCTCTTCCTCGCACGCGCGGCGCACCGCCGTGGTCAGCTGGGCGCAGGCGCTCTCTTCGTTCTGGCAGTCGGTACAGTGCTCGAGGTGCTCCCTGATCGGGGCTGACTCCTCGGCGCACAGCTCACCGCGCAGCAACTCATAAATGTTCGCCTTGGCTTTGGCGCACCCGCAGTCACTCATCGCGCGGCTCCCTTCGTTGTCGGTGTGGTTGTTGCCGTTTCGGCTCTGTCTAGTCCAACGCCCTGCTCGCGCGCGTATTCCCCGAGGGTCTGGCGAAGTTTCGCCCGCCCCCGGTGCAGCCGGCTCATGACGGTGCCGATGGGCACCTCTTGAATGTCGGCGATCTCTTGGTAGCTGAACCCCTCGACGTCTGCGAGGTAGACGGCCATGCGAAAGTCTTCCGCGAGCTCGTTCAGCGCGCTCGTCACCACATTGTCTGGCGTGCGATCGATCGCCTCGGCCTCGGCCGACTGCGACGACATCGCCGTCGTCGACTCCGCGCCGCCGAGCTGCCAGTCTTCGAGCTCCTCGACAGCGCCGAGAAAGGGCTGGCGCTGCTTCTTGCGGTACGTGTTGATGTAGCTGTTCGTCATGATGCGGTAGAGCCAGGCCTTGAGGTTCGTGCCCTGCTCGAACGAGGCGAACGCCTGGAACGCCTTGAGGTAGGTCTCTTGCACGAGATCTTGCGCGTCTTGCGGGTTGCGCGTCATCTTCATCGCGGCGCCGAAGAGCTGGTCGAGCATCGGCAACGCCTCGTCGGCGAAGCGGGCCTTGAGGTTCGCGGACGCGTCGTCCTGTTCGCTACTGTTCACGGTGCAATCCTAACCATTCAGACGCTGAAAGCCCCGAGCGCGCGCCTTCCCTGCGCGCCGAGAGCGAAGACGGGTAAGCTCAGAGAGATGCTGGCTGCAAAAATGAACCGCGGAAATGATGACGACGGCAAGCGTGCGGGCGATGCCCCAGACGATGCCGTCGAGGCTTGGGCTGCGCCGACGGTAGCGGCCGACGGCGAGGTGATCGCGTATGTGCCGCTCCCCGGCTCAAAGTCGCTGACCGGCCGAGAGCTCATTCTCGCCGCGCTCGCAGACGGGCCTGGCACCCTGCGCGTGCCGCTGTACTCGCGCGACACCGACCTCATGGTCGAGGCGCTGAAGCTGCTCGGCACCGGCGTCGAGCCGCTGCCCGGCAAGAACCCCTACGGCCCCGACCTGCGCGTCACACCGGCGGCAGAGCTCACCGGGTCGACAAGCATCGAGTGCGGGCTCGCCGGCACCGTCATGCGGTTCGTTCCGGCGGTCGCTGCGCTCGCGCTCGGCCCAGTCGCCTTCGACGGCGACCCCTACGCGCGCAAGCGCCCCATGCGCCCCGTGCTCGACGCCCTGCGCGCCCTCGGCGCCGACATCTCAGACGACGGGCGCGGCGCGCTCCCCTTCACCGTGCATGGCGCGGGGTCGCTGCGCGGCGGCAGGGTCGAGATCGACGCCTCGCTGTCGAGCCAGTTCGTGTCGGCCCTCTTGCTCTCGGGGGCCAGGTTCACCGAGGGCGTGCACGTCGTGCACACCGGCGACCGGCTGCCGAGCGTGCCCCACATCGAGATGACGCTCGAGGCGCTGCGCGCCCGCGGCGTTCAGGCCGACTCCCCCGCGCCGGGCGAGTGGCGGGTCAAGCCTGGCCCCATCGGCGCGCGCGAGATCACCATCGAGCCCGACCTCTCAAACGCCGCACCGTTTCTCGCGGCGGCGCTCGCTGTCGGCGGCTCAGTCACGATCCCGAACTGGCCGGCGAACACCACCCAGGTCGGCGACCAGCTGCGCGAGCTGCTCCCCGAGTTCGGCGCCGACGTCGCGCTCGACGGCGGCACGCTCACCGTCACCGGCACGGGCGAGCTGCGCGGCGTGAAGATTCACATGCCAGACGCCGGCGAGCTGTCGCCGACGCTCGTCGGGCTCGCGGCGCTCGCGGCGCTCCCCCGCCCAGACGGCACCCCTGGCGAGGGCAGCGAGATCACCGGCATCGGCCACACCAGGCACCACGAGACCGACCGCATCGCGGCGCTCGTCGCCGAGATCAACGCGCTCGGCGGCCGAGCGGAGGAGTTGCCAGACGGCATCGCGATCCACCCCGCCGAACTGCACGGCGGGCTGTGGCACGCGTACGCCGACCATCGCATCGCGACCACCGGCGCGCTCATCGGGCTCGTCGTGCCGGGCATCAAGATCGACGACATCGCGTCGACGTCGAAGACGCTCCCCGAGTTTCCGAAGCTCTGGCACGACATGCTGAGCCGCGAATCTGACTTCGACCCCGTCGCGACAGGCACCGACGTGCTCGCCGAGGGCGTCGCGGGCGGCGCCCACATCGCGAGCGGGCTCGGGCGCATCGCGCGCGGCTTCCTCGAGGGGATCTGACCGCGTGAGCTGGTTCACCGTCGACGACGATGACGACGCGCCCTACGGCGAATACGCCGACCACGAGGTGCGCGCGCGGCCGAACCCGAAGGCGAATCGGCCGCGCACGAAGCGCCGCCCAGAGCACTCCGACGCCGTAATCGGCATGGTGACCGCGGTGGATCGCGGGCGCTACACCGCGCTCGTGCCTGCGACGCCCGCCACGAAGGGCGGCCCGAAGGCGCAGCCCGAGCGGGCCGTCGTCGCCGCCCGCGCGCGCGAGCTGCGCAAGACCGCGATCGTCATCGGCGACCGGGTGCAGCTCGTCGGCGACGTGTCTGGCGAGGAGGGCACCCTCTCGCGCATCGTCGCCGTCGAGGAGCGCAGCACGCTGTTGCGCCGCAGCGCCGACGACAGCGACCGTGTCGAGCGCATCATGGTGGCAAACGCCGAGCAGATGCTCATCGTCGTCGCGGCGGCCAACCCGGAGCCGCGCGTCAGGCTCGTGGATCGGTACCTGGTGGCGGCGTACGACGCCGGGATCCGGCCCCTCATCTGCATCACCAAGATCGACCTCGCCGACCCCGAGCCCTTCCTCGAAAACTTTCAGGCGCTCGAGGTGCCCGTGTTTCGCTCAGCGCCGGGTGCTTGGGAAGACGACTCGAGTGATGGGGTGCTCGCCCAGATTCGCGAGGCGCTCGCCGGCAAGACGACAGTGTTCGTCGGGCACTCGGGCGTCGGTAAGTCGACTCTCATCAACGCGCTCGTGCCCGAGGCGGATCGCGCGACCGGCCATGTGAACGAGGTCACCGGGCGCGGCCGGCACACCTCGTCTTCGTCGGTCGCGCTGCGCGCTCGCACCCCGGGGGCCGCCGGCGGCGACGCTGGCTGGGTCATCGACACCCCGGGCGTGCGCTCGTTCGGGCTCGGGCACGTCACGAGCGACGGCATCTTGCGCGGGTTCACCGACCTCGTGCCGCTGCTCGATCTCTGCCCGCGGGGCTGCTCGCACACCGAGGAGGCGCCCGACTGCGAACTCGACCTCGCGATCGCCGACGGCAGGCTCGACGCGATGGGTGCCCGGCGGGTCGAGTCGCTGCGGCGGCTACTGAAGTAGGGGCGCCTGCGGGCGCGCCCCGTACACTGGAGCTATGTCGGAGCAGCCACAGCACCAGCCAATACCCCAACACCAACCGCAGCCTTGGCAGCAGCCAGCGAATGGCCGGCAGCCCGCGTATGCCTCGCCGGGGCAGCCGGGGTATGCGCAGCAGGCGCAGCCGGGGTATGCGCAGCAGGCGCAGCAGGCGCAGCAGGCGCAGCCGGCGCCGACGCCGCTGCCCGACCTCGCGCGCGGCTACCAGTCACTCGTGAAGATCACCCAGCCGATGTTTGGGGTTGCGATCCCCTGCGTTGGGCTGTTCATGATCGGAGCCTACGGCATCGGTATTGCCGCCTTTGCCGGGCTCGCCGGTCTCTCCCTGATGGTGGCGCTTATTGGCTGGCTCTGCATGGTGGGCGGCGTGGTCATGGGCATCGCCAACGCACGCAAGATGGTGCGTGACTATGCCGCGTCGGGAGCTCAGTTCAGCACGCTGCTCTGGCTTGGGCTCATTCTTCCGAGTTTTGGCTTCGTGCTGCTGATCCTCGCCCCGCTCACGTCTCGCTACCCACTTGTCGGAGGCACAAACAGCCTGCCCCTCATCGGCCTGTTCATCGTCTGCGTGCTACTCGTGCCCGCAACGGGGCTCACCCAGGCGCTCGCCGTGCGCAGGGTCGAACGTGAGTACGGAGCTGCCGGCGTTACCGCACTGTGGTCGCTGCAACAGGGCCAGCTCGCACGCGAGCACGAGTTGCTCAGGGGCTACGCAGTACCGGCGCCGTTCGTTGGGCATGTTCACCAGCCCGGGCAGCCCGGGCCTGCACAGCCCGCGGCGCAGCCGTTCCCGTACCAGGCTCAGCAGGCTCAGCAGACTCACCTTCAGGCTCAGCAGGCCCAGCAGGCTCACGTTCAGGCACAGCAAGCTCACCTTCAAGCACAGCAGGCACAGCAGGCCCAGCAGGCCCACCAGCTGCCTCCTCAGGGTGCACCGCTGCCGCCTCAGCCGCCGCTGCCGCCACAGCAGTAGGGCCGGGAGCGGGCGCTGTCAGTGGCCCCCGCTAGGCTGGGGGCATGACTGAACGCGTGATTCTCGAGCCAGGTATGCCCGCCCCCGAATTCGCCCTTCTCGACCAAGACGGCGCCGAGCGAAAGCTCAGCGACTTCCGTGGTGAGAAACTCGTTATTTTCTTCTACCCGCAGGCGATGACCCCGGCGTGCACCACCGAGGCGTGCGAGTTTCAGGAGTCCACTGCCCCGCTCGCCGCCGCCGGGTACCGCGTCATCGGTATCTCACGAGACGCGGTCGACAAGTTGCGACGCTTCGCAGACCGCGACGGCCTCGAGTACCCGCTGCTCAGCGACCCCGACACGGCCGTGCACCGCGCCTACGGCACCTTCGGCGAGAAGAACAGCTACGGGCGCATTGTCGAGGGCGTCATTCGCTCGACCTTCATCATCGACGAGGCAGGCAACATCGAGCGCGCACTCTACAACATCAAGGCGACCGGTCACGTCGCCCGTGTCTTGAAGATGATCGCGGAGTAAACGCCGCGGCAGCACCCGGGCCCGCGGGAGCAACACAGCACACGGGCCGCGGCGAGTTACTCGGGCCGCGGCGAGCTACTCGAGCAGCAGCGAGCTACTCGAGCAGCAGCGAGCTACTCGGGCCGAAGCGAGCGACTCGAGCAGCAGCGAACTACTCGGGCCGCTCGACGGCTTGCTGCGCGAGCCCGGCGTCGCCCGCGGGCTTGCGTTGTGAGGCCGGTAGCCCGACGAACACTGCGGAGGCAAGCCCCACGAGTGCCAATACCAGCAACAGCGCGCCAATCGCCGGTGTGCCGATCACGCCTTGGAATACCGCGAATGCCGCAGCGAGCATGAGCACGTGAATAGTCACCGCCGATCCGCGCACCCAGCTGCCCTTCCGGCGCACTGCACCGAGCAGCGTTGCCGCGACCCACACGCACGAAAGAATAGCGCTCACAAGCAAGCTCACCCAGAGCGGGGCGAAGACGTCGCGCTCAGCCCCCGCTGCCGGATACGTCGGAATCATGGTGACAACCGCCACGAGCCCGAGCGCCAATTCAACGGTGAGTACCGCAGTAAGCGCGATCCTTGCCGAGCGAGCCCGCATATTCGTCACCGTACCTATTCGTTTCCTGAAACAACAGCAAAAAGCCTATTGTCTTTCGTTCAATTCCGTGGAACCATATATTCATCAAGAGTTTCGCGCACGCCGGTGTGAGCATTCTCAGTCACGTTGGCAATAGACACGGCGCGATCACTCTTAGGCTACCTGGCCTTTGCTGATTAGCGCGTGTACAGATTGAGCATCGCACGTGCGACGCAGAGGAGGTAACAATGGATTGGCGTGAACAGGCTGCGTGCCTAACCGTAGATCCCGAGCTGTTTTTTCCGGTTGGCAACACCGGGCCTGCAGTGGATCAGATTGAGCGCGCTAAGGCCGTCTGTGCCCGCTGCCCAGTCACTGAAATGTGCCTGCAGTACGCAATGGACACCGGCCAGGATTCTGGCGTCTGGGGTGGCCTGAGCGAAGACGAGCGTCGCGCTCTGAAGCGCCGCGCGGCACGCGCACGCCGCGCCTCCTAGTCTCCTCTGCCGCAGCGCGCGGTCGCAAGCGAGTCCCGGCACCCCACAGTGGGTGCCGGGACTCGCTGCGTGTGTGGGGCACGGCATGGGGCCGGCGAGGGCGGTGGGGCCGGCGGGCGCGGTTGGGCCGGCGGGACCGGGGCTCGGTGAGCTCGGTGGGGCTCGGTGAGCTCACGTGCCCGCGCGCCCAGGCCCGCGCGCCCAGGCCCGCGCCGCCACACGCCAACCCTTGCGTTGCCTCCGGGACGGGCCCTTGCTTCGCGAGGTACGGGGGTGCTCTCGGTGAGAAGTGCAGGGTTCACGAGCCAGCCCCCGCGCCAGCACTCGCGCCGAGCGCGGGCCGAGCGCGCGCCGAGCCAGCGCCAGCACTCGCGCCAGCACATACAACTGTGGGCCGCGCCGGGCCGAAGCCCAGCGCAGCCCACAGCCGCCTGTCCGAAGTAGTCGCTGCGCGAGCGACAGCGGGCTTTCCCGCGCCGAACGCGCTCGCCGACCCGTTAGTCGGTGCCCGAGTCGAACGCGGCGGCGAGGCCGAGCTCGTCGCCATTCTCGTCGATGCCGCTGACCGCGGTCGCGATCTCGTCTGCACCGCCGGCCTCAAGCTTGCCGACGAGCTCAGCGGTCGCGCCGCCGACAAGGCCCATCGCCGCGTACTGCTCGAGGCGCTGACGCGAGTCAGCGATGTCGAGGTTGCGCATGGTGAGCTGACCGATGCGGTCCTCGGGGCCGAACGCCGCGCCCACGGTGCGCTCCATCGAGAGCTTCTCGGGGTGGTAGCTGAGGTTCGGGCCCTCGGTGTTGAGGATCGTGTAGTCGTCACCGCGGCGCAGGCGCAGCGTGACCTCGCCGGTAACTGCCGAGCCGACCCAACGCTGCAGCGCCTCGCGAAGCATGAGCGACTCGGGGTCGAGCCAGCGGCCCTCGTACATGAGGCGACCGAGCTTGCGGCCGTCGTTGTGGTACGAGGCGAGGGTGTTCTCGTTGTGGATCGCGTTCACGAGACGTTCGTACGTGATGTGCAGGAGGGCCATGCCCGGAGCCTCGTAGATGCCGCGCGACTTCGCCTCGATGATGCGGTTCTCGATCTGGTCGGAGATACCGAGGCCGTGCCGGCCGCCGATCGCGTTTGCCTCGTACACGAGCGCTACGGGATCGTCGTACTCGACGCCGTTGATAGCGACGGGGCGGCCCGCCTCGAACCGAACCGAGACCTCCTCGGTGATGACCTCGACGTCTTCGCGCCAGGCGGCGACGCCCATGATGGGGGTCACAATGTCGAGCCCGTTGTCGAGGAACTCGAGGTGCTTCGCCTCGTGGCTTGCGCCCCAGATGTTCGCGTCGGTCGAGTACGCCTTCTCAGCCGAGTCGCGGTACGGGTAGCCGTGTGCGACGAGCCACTCGCTCATTTCGTGTCGGCCGCCAAGCTCTTCAACGAACTGGCTGTCGAGCCACGGCTTGTAGATGCGAAGCGAGGGGTTCGCCATGAGGCCGTAGCGGTAGAAGCGCTCGATGTCGTTGCCCTTGTAGGTCGAGCCGTCGCCCCAGATGTCGACGCCGTCTTCCTTCATCGCACGAACGAGCAGCGTGCCGGTGACGGCGCGGCCGACGGGGGTCGTGTTGAAGTAGGTCTTGCCGCCCGAGCGCACGTTGAACGCGCCGGTCTGCAGCGCCACGAAGCCCTCCTCAACGAGCGCGCGCTTCGCGTCGACGTGACGCGCGATCTCCGCGCCGTACTCCTTCGCGCGGGCCGCCACACCGTCGAGGTCGGGCTCGTCATACTGGCCAATGTCTGCGGTATAGGTGCAGGGAACCGCACCGTTTTCGCGCATCCATGCAACAGCGCATGAGGTGTCGAGACCACCGGAGAACGCGATACCAACGCGCTCGCCTACAGGAAGGGAAGAAAGAACTTTGGACATGCTTCTATCCTAGGGCTCGCACGAGACTTCGTTCGCGCGAGCCCCAGCAATCAGGGCTAAATCAGCCCGAGCTCGCTCACCTGATCGCGCTCAGCCGCGAGCTCTGCGACCGAGGCATCGATGCGCGAGCGCGAGAACTCGTCAATCTCGAGCCCCTCGACGACCTGCCACTGCCCACCGACAGAGCGTGCCGGCACCGAGGCGATGAGCCCGTCGGGCACCCCATAGGCGCCAGTGGAATACAGCGACACAGAGGTCCAGGGAGCTGCGTCATCGGATCCGCCCCCGCTCCCGGCGGTGCCGAGCACCCAATCGCGAACGTGATCGATGGCCGCGTTCGCCGCCGACGCGACCGACGAGCCGCCGCGCACCTCGATGATCTCCGCTCCGCGGTTCGCCACCCGGTCAATGTACGCACCGCGGCCCCAGTCGGCGCCCACAACGTCAAGCGCTGCCCGGTCGCCGATGCGGGCGTGGCTGAGGTCTGGGTACTGCGTGGTCGAGTGATTGCCCCAAATCGTGACTCCCGAGACCTCGGCGACGGCCGCACCAGCGTGCTCGGCGAGCAGGCCAACGGCCCGATTGTGGTCGAGTCGCGTGAGCGCGGTGAAGCGCTCTGCTGGCACGTCGGGGGCGTTACGCTGCGCGATGAGGGCGTTCGTGTTCGCCGGGTTTCCCACGACGAGCACGCGCACGTCGTCGGCCGCATGATCGTTGATCGCACGCCCCTGCGGGCCGAAGATCGCGCCGTTCGCAGCAAGAAGATCAGCGCGCTCCATGCCTGCTGTGCGGGGGCGCGAGCCGATGAGCAGCGCGACGTTCGCGCCGTCGAACCCCTGCGCGGGCTCGGTCGCGATGTCGACGCTCGTGAGCAGCGGGAACGCGCAGTCAGTGAGTTCGAGCGCGGCGCCCTCGGCCCCCTTCACGCCCTGCGGAATCTCGAGCAACCGGAGCGCCACCGGCTGGTCGGGGCCGAACATCGCGCCAGACGCGATGCGAAACATCGCAGCGTAGCCGATCTGGCCTCCAGCCCCTGTGATGGTCACTGTTATGGGCGTTGCCTGCCCGCGGTGGTTCTGCTGTGGTGCTGTCATAGTCATCTTCGCTTCCCTTTCATTCGCGGCCATACGGCCCTGCTGGCCGGGCGTCACTCTCCCGGGGCTAGGCCCCCGCGGTCGCCTCGTGCTCTGCGAGCACGGCGTCTGACAGGGGCGGCCACGCCGCGGCGGCCCACTCCCCGAAGCTTCGATCTGCGAGGCCGACGCAGGCGACGCCGGCAATCGGATCCACCCAGAGAAATGTGCCCGCCTGCCCAAAGTGCCCAAACGTCTGCGGGCTGTTCGCGTGGCCCGTCCAGTGCGGCTCCTTCGTGCCCTTGATCTCGAAGCCGAGCCCCCAGTCGTTCGGGCGCTGGCGGCCGTACCCCGGCAGCACGCCGTCGATGCCGGGGAACACGACCCGGGTCGCCTGCGCGATTGTGTCGGGGTGCAGGATCCGCGGGCGCTGCAACTCGGCAGCGAACCGGGAGAGGTCGGCCGCAGTCGAAACCCCGCCGGCGGCCGGGCTGCCGACGAGCTTCGTCTGGGTCATGCCGAGGGGTTCGAGAATGCCCTCGCGCAGGTAGTCGCCGAACGGCATTCCGGCGCGCTCGGTGAAGGTCTCGGCAAGCGTATCGATGCCGATGTTCGAGTAGATGCGGCGCTTGCCCGGGGTGCTGCGCACGACATCTTCGGAGAAGTCGAGGCCGGAGGCGTGTGCGAGCAGGTGCCTGATCGTGGCGCCCTCTGGGCCTGCCGGGTCGTCGAGCTCGAGCGCGCCCTCCTCGATGGCGAGCAGAATTGCGCTCGCGCTCAAGAGCTTCGTGACGGAGGCGAGCGCGAACTCCCGGTCTTGGTCACCGCGGGTTCCCAGGGTGGTGCCATCTTTCGCGATGACCGCCACCGCTGCGTTGTCGACGGGCCAGGTATCGATAAGGCTCAGACTCTCCATAGCCCCACGCTACCGGGTTCGCGCCTGCCTGGTGCCTGGGAGTCTCGCGCCCCCGCTACAACTTTCTGCACGAAACGCGCGCTATGCGGCGTCGTAAACGCGTGTTTCGTGCAGAAAGTTTGGCTGGCAGCTGGCACGGGGCCCCAGGCCCGGGCACGGGCCCGGGCCGGGCACGGGCACGGGGCCCGGGGCCCGGGGCCCGGGGCACGGGGCCCCAGGCCCGGGCCCTAGCGCACGTCCATCTCGTGCGGGTTCGTGCCGAAGTTCTGCCCGGCCTCAAGCGCATCGATCGCCGCCATCTCGGCGTCCGTGAGCTCGAAATCGAAGATCTGCGCGTTCTCGACCATGCGCTCGGGGCGCACGGTCTTCGGGAACACGATGCGGCCCTGCTGCGCGTGCCAGCGCAGAATCACCTGGGCCGGGGTCTTCGAGTGCGCGGCAGCGGCATCGGCAATCGCGGGCCGCTCGAAGAGGTCAGACTTGCCCTGCGCGAGCGGGCCCCACGCCTCGATGCGGATGCCGCGGGCGTTGCAGTACTCGACGAGCTCGCGGCGCTGGTGCAGCGGGTGCAGCTCGATCTGGTTCACGACGGGCACGACGCCGGTCTCCGAGATGATCTCCTCGAGGTCTGAGATCTCGAAGTTCGAAACGCCAATGGAGGTCGCGCGGCCAGACTCGTGAATCTTGATGAGCGATTTCCACGCGGTGAGCGCCTCGCCGAACATCGGCTGCGGCCAGTGCACGAGGTACAGGTCGACGCGGTCGAGCCCGAGCTTTGCGAGGCTCTCGGCGAAGGCCTCTTCGCCGCGGGTCTGGTCGCTGTTCCACAGTTTCGTCGTCACATACAGTTCGTCGCGCGGCACCCCGCTCGCGGCGATCGCGGCCCCAACTTCTGCCTCGTTGCCGTAGATCGCGGCGGTGTCAATGTGGCGGTAGCCCGCGGCGAGCGCGTCGGCGACAACGCGCTCGGCTTCGCCAGGGTCAACCTTGAAGACGCCGAGCCCGAACTGCGGGATTTCGGTGCCATCGAGGAGCGTAATGTTCGGGATTTCAAGCGCGGTCATGTTCTCTCCTTTAAGTCGACTGGGTGCCAGTCTATGTCTCGCGCGATAATGGATGCTGTTATGTCGAACCCCGAAGGCCAAAGCCCCCGCATCGAGTTCCCAGAGGAGCTCCCGGTCTCGCAGATGCGAGACGAGATCGCAGCCGCAATTCGCGACCACCAGGTCGTGATCGTCGCGGGCGAAACCGGCTCGGGCAAGACCACCCAGCTGCCGAAGATTGCGCTCTCGCTCGGGCGCGAGAAGATCGCGCACACGCAGCCGCGCAGAATCGCGGCACGCACCATCGCCGAGCGCATCGCCGAAGAGACGGGCACGGAGCTCGGGGGCCTCGTCGGCTACCAGGTCAGGTTCACAGACCAGGCGTCGAAAGACACGAAGATCCGCCTGATGACCGACGGCATCTTGCTGAACGCGATCCACCGCGACCGCGACCTCAAGGCCTACGACACGATCATCATCGATGAGGCGCACGAGCGCTCGCTGAACATCGACTTTTTGCTCGGGTACCTGCGCACGCTCCTGCCGCGCCGCCCAGATCTCAAGGTGATCATCACCTCGGCGACGATCGACCCCGAGTCGTTCGCGAAGCATTTTGCCGATCACAAGACCGGCGAGCCAGCACCGATCATTGAGGTGTCGGGGCGCACGTATCCCGTCGAGATCAGGTATCGCCCGCTCGTCGAGGAGCGCGAGGTCATCGATCCGAAGACCAAGCAGCCGAAGACGCGCAAGATCGAGCGCGATATGTTCGACGCGATCGGCGAGGCCGTCGACGAGCTCGGGCGCGAGTCGCGCGGCGACGTGCTCGTGTTCCTCTCGGGCGAGGCCGAGATTCGCGACGCCGCCGACGCACTCCAGGGTCGGGTGCAGCGCGGTGGGCCAGCGAACCGCACCGAGATTCTTCCCCTCTATGGCAGGCTGTCGGCCGCCGAGCAGCACCGGGTGTTCGAGCGCCGCAGCGGCCAGAATGCGGGCGCACGGCGCATCGTGCTCGCCACGAATGTCGCCGAGACGTCGCTCACGGTCCCGGGGATCCGCTACGTCATCGACGCGGGCACCGCGCGCATCTCGCGCTACTCGGCGAAGAGCAAGGTGCAGCGCCTGCCCATCGAGGCGATCTCGCAGGCGAGCGCGAACCAGCGCTCCGGCCGCTCGGGGCGCACGAGCGAGGGCATCGCGATCAGGCTCTACAGCGAGGAAGACTTCGAGTCGCGGCCCGCGTTCACCGAGCCCGAGATCAGACGCACGGGGCTCGCGAGCGTCATTCTGCAGATGCTGTCGCTCGGTCTCGGCGATATCGCCGGGTTCCCGTTTCTCACTCCCCCAGATCAGCGCGGCATTCGCGACGGCCTCGGCCTGCTCGAGGAGCTCGGCGCGGTGCGGCCGGTGGGGCGCGGCGCGGCGAAGCGCGATGCGGCAAAGCGCGGCGGATCGGGCCGCGACGGCTCACAGGCCGACGCGCAGGACCAGCGGGGCGGATCGGCGCAGGGCGGAACGGCGCAGGCGCAGCCAGCGGCGGCCGCTGCCGGCACCTCCGGCGCGACCCACCAGATCACAAAGACGGGCCGCGAGCTCGCGCGCCTGCCGATTGAGCCGCGCTTTGCGCGCATGGTCATCGAGGCGCGCAGGCACGAGGTCGCGCCGGAGGTGCTCGCGATCGTCGCGGGCCTCACGATTCAGGACGTGCGCGAGCGGCCCGTCGCCGAGCGCGCGCAGGCAGATCAGTTCCACGCTAGGTTCAACGACCCGCTCGGTGACCTCATGACCCTGCTCAACCTTTGGAACCACCTGCAGAAGCAGCAGGCCGAGCTCTCGTCGAGCGCGTTCCGCAGGCTCTGCAAGAAGGAGTTTCTGAACTTCTTGCGCGTGCGCGAGTGGATGGATCTCGTGCGCCAGCTGTCAAAGGCTGCCGGCGTCAAGGGGCAGGTGCGCGAGGCGACGGGTGGCTCGGCGGAGCTCATTCACCGCTCGGTGCTCTCGGGCCTCTTGTCGCAGCTCGGTGCGCGCGACGACCGGCAGGATCGCGCAACCCCCGGCCGCGGCGGGCGCGACGTGCCAGGCGCGGTGAAACGCAAGCCGGCGCAGGAGTACCTCGGTTCGCGCGGCACCCGGTTCGTGCTGTACCCGGGCTCGGTGCTCGCGAAGAAGCCGCCCGAGGTCGTGATGAGCGTCGAGCTCGTCGAGACGAGCAGGCTATTTGCCCGGTCGAACGCGCAGGTCGACCCCGAGTGGGCCGAGGAGCTCGCGGGGCCCCTCGCGAAGCGGCAGCTCTCGGAGCCGCGCTGGGAGCGCAAGCAGGGCGCCGCGGTCGCGACCGAGCGCGTCACGCTCTATGGCGTGCCGATCGTCACTGGCCGCCGCGTGCAGCTTTCGCGCTTTGACCCGGTCGAGGCGCGCGAGCTGTTCATCAGGCACGCGCTCGTCGACGGCGACTGGGATTCGCCGCAGGCCTTCGACCGCGCGAACACCCAGCTCAGGCGCGAGCTCGTGCAGCTCGAGGAGCGCACCCGCCGCCGCGACATTCTCGACGGCGACGAGGCGGTGTTCGAGTTCTACGACGCCCGCATTCCCAAGGGTGTCGCGAGCACGCGCGACTTCGAGGGCTGGTGGAAGAAGAAGCGCTCGGAGGACCCGCAGTACCTGCACCTCAAGCGCGAAGACCTGCTCGAAGAAGAGACCGTCGACATCGACGAGACCGTCTACCCGCGGCAGTGGCAGCACGGCGATCAGTCGCTGAAGCTGAAGTATCGCTTCGACCCGACGAGCGAAGACGACGGCGTGACCGTGAACGTGCCGCTGCCGCTGCTCCCCCGCCTCGCTCAGGGCGACTTCGAGAAGCTCGTGCCAGGCATGCGCGAGGAGCTCGTGACGGCGCTCATCAAGACGCTGCCGAAGGCGATCCGCAAACACGTGGTACCCGCCGCCGACTGGGCGCGCACGCTGCTCGGCGCCGTCGGCCCGAAGCTCGAGGGCGGCGGCGCTGATGGAGCGGGCGCGGGTGGCACGGCCGGGAGCAGCACCGACGCGTCGCTCACACAGCTGCTCGCAGACGAGATTCGCCGCCGCACGAGCCAGCAGGTCACGGCGAGCGATTTCGACCCGTCCAGGCTCCCGGCGCACCTCACCCCGACGTTCCGCGTGATCGATGCGCGTGGCCGCACCGTGGGTGCAGGCAAAGATCTCGCAGAGCTGCAGTCGAAGCACAAGGAGCAGGCCACGAAGGGTGTCGCCAGGGTTGCGCAGGCGGCGCTGCCGAAGAGCGAGCTTGAGCGCACCGGCGCGACGACCTGGGATTTCGGGGATCTCCCCAAGCACGTCGATTCGAGCTACGCGAAGGGCCGCTCGGGCAGCGCCGGCGTGGTGCGCGCATACCCCGCAATTGTGGATCGGCGCACGAGCGTCGACCTCGGGCTCGTCGCCGATGAGGCCGAGCAGCAGCGGGCGTCGCGTCGCGGGATCCGCCGGCTCGTGGTGCTCTCGAGCCCGTCGCCCGCGAGCTACGTGCGCGACCACCTCTCGAACCAAGAGAAGCTGCTGCTGGGCGCTGGCCCGTACCGCTCGCTCGACACCGCGATCGCTGACGTGTCGCTCGCGGTCGCCGATCGCGTCATCCGCCGCCACGCCCCCGACGGGCTCGTGTGGCGCGCAGCCGACTTTGAGGCGATCGCGAATGACTACGCGCGCAGCCTCATCGACGAGATCTACGGCACAATCGCGCTCACCGCGAAGGTGCTCGACGGGGCACGCCTGGCCAAGAAAGCAATCGACAAGGCGAAGTCGCTGCAGGTGCTCGGGCAGGTCGCCGACGCAGCGAAGCAGCTCGACGGTCTCGTCTACGACGGCTTCGTCTCGCGCACCGGCGCGGCGCAGCTCGAACGCCTCCCCGTCTACCTCGAGGCGCTGAAGCTGCGCATGGAGGCGCTGCCGGCAAACCCCGGGCGCGACCGGGCCTGGCAGAACGACGTGGATCGCGCGCTCGTGCTCTTCGCCGACGCGGGCGGCAAGATTCCGCTTCCCGTCGATGCTCCCCCGCACCTCGAACGCACCCGTTGGCTCATCGAGGAGTTTCGCGTCAGCCTGTTCGCGCAGCAGCTGCGCGCGGCCGAGGCGGTCTCGCTCCCGCGCATCCAGAAGGCGCTCGCGGGGTAGCGCGCCCGGCGCGCTTACCGCGCCTCCCGCGCCTACTGCGCCTACCGCGCGGGAACGAGGAGACGGATGAAGCGCACCCGCCGATCTGCCAGGTAGGCGACCTCGACCGCGACGCCCGGCACGAACCTGGGCATGTCACCGAGATTGATGCGGGTGCGGGTCACCGCGCGAAACGTCGCTTCGGGCGTGACCACGTCGATCGTGAGATCGGCGGCAGCCGACCCGGCCTCGCTGACGTCGGTCGCAGCGATCTCGACGAGCTCGCCAGATGCACGCGGCGCGCCGCGAAACTCCCAGTCGAGGTGGCTGCTGCCGGTGAATCTCCAGATCGCAGCGACGACGAGCCCGCCGAACACGGGCACGAACACCGGCGCGGGAGACGACCACGGGTGCTCGGCCGTCGCCGTGGCAACGAAAGCCAAGGCAGTCGCACAGCCGAGCACGACGAGCGCGCCCCATCTGATGAGGTCGCGCGTTCGCCTAGTCATCAGCCCCGCTCTCATGGTCATGCCCCAGGCCCCGCGCCCGCTCCAAGCCCCGCGCCCGCCCCTGGGCCGCGAGCCATGTCTCGTAGCGCTCGCTCACGCGTGCCGCGATGCGGTCGTAGCTCACCCAGCTGTCTGGCACGTGGTAGATCGTCTCGCCGGTGTCCCAGAACTCGTCGGCGTAGTCGTCGAGGTAGGAGCCCTCGTCGGCGTCGTAGTAGGCCTCGGCGAACCGGCCGCCGCGCTGGCTGAAGAGCTCGCCCGAGAGCACGCCGTCGCACGCGGTGCGGATCGCGGTGCCCGGCGTGATGGTTCGCGCGCGAAGCGCGGTGACGGTGTCACCCAGGCCGACCTCGTGCTCGGTGGCCAGCAGCCCCGCCTGCGCCGCCCACGCAAGAAACATGCCCATATGGGTCGCGCCGGCCGAGGCCGGCACGTCGGCCGGGAAGTCGCCCCCGGTGTGCCACCTCACGTCGTCAAGCTTCGCCACGTGCCCTCCTCACACTCCATGCTGCTCAGCGATGGCCACACCCGGGTGAACGGAGGGCGAGCACTCGGTGAATTCTGTGCGCGCTGCCCGTGCCAAGCAGATCCCCCGCAGCGCCACGCGCACGAGTCTGCGCAGGGCAACTGCCAGCGGGCGCTCAACCGCCCCAGACGGGCTCTCGATGCCCCCAAATATTCGCCGTGCCAAAACGGCACAGTCTGTCGAATTGCGTGCCACAACGGCACTAGAATCGCCTGATGGGCATTTACCGTGAGCTCGCACGTAACGAGGGCGTTTTCCGTATCCTTTTCTCGCAGCTCACAGCTCGATTTCCGTTTGGAATGCTCTCGATTATCGTGCTGCTGCACATGCAGCAGCAGTTCGGCGAATACACTGCGGCCGGCATCGTGCTCGCGACCCAGAGCATCGGTCAGGCGATCTCGGGCCCGCTGTCGAGCCGTCTCATGGGCAAGTTTGGCATGCGCCGCGTGCTGTGGGTCACCTCGGTGCTCTGCACCGGCTTCATCATCGTGATCGCGTTCGTGCACCTGCCGCTCGCGATTACGGCGATGATCTCGTTCTCAATCGGCCTCACGACGCCCCCGATCACCCCCGCGGTGCGCACGCTCTACCCCCGTCTCGTGCCCGGTAAGCAGATCTCGGCGCTGTTCTCGCTCGACGCTGCGGCGCAGGAGCTCATCTGGGTGCTCGGCCCGGTGATCGCGGTGTTCATCGCCGCGCAGTTCGGCACGGCCGTTGGCCTCACCGTCGCCGCGGCCTTCATGCTCGGCGGCGGCGCGTGGTTTATTCTCAGCCGCCCGGTTGGCGTCGTGAAGATTCCGCCATCGAAGGCGAGCCTCGGCGCGGTGCTCAAGCGCCCGACGGTGATCATTGCAACGGTCATCGGGTTCTTCTTCGTCGCGTCGTTCGCCGCGATCGAGGCCGGCATCGTGCGTGCCTTCGCGCCCGAGGGCGGCGGCGGCCACTCGAGCATCGAATCGGGCATCGTGCTCGCGGTGTTCGCCGGCGGGTCGCTCGTCGGCGGCCTGATCATCGGCCACCGGGCGCTGCGCCCGTGGTCGCTCGCGCTGCGCATCGGCGTCGTGCTCGTCGGCACGCTCGCCTGCCTCGTGAGCCTGAACATCTGGTGGCTCTCGATCGTGCTGTTCATTGGCGGCCTCGGCACCGCCCCGACGTTCGCTGGTATCTCGAGCATGATCGGATCGACCATCAAGTTCTCGGAGACCGCCGAGGCGTTCGGTTGGATCGGCACGGGCCAGCTCGTTGGCGTCGCAACCGGCTCCGCGATCGCCGGCGTCGCGATCGACGCGATGGGCGCTCAGGGCGCGATCATTGTGTCGAGCGGGCTCATTCTCATCGCCGGCATCATCGCCGCGCTCACGACCAAGTGGGTCCCCGACCTCAAGGATCGCGACATTGAGCAGCCGCCCGAGACCGGCACCATCACGCTCCCGCTTCCATAACGTTCGCGCGCGAGGTCTTCCCGCGGTCGCGCTGCGGCGCTATCGTTTCGACATGAGACTCAAGCGATTGACCGCGGGCGCTGCGGCCGCCGTGCTGATCTTCACGCTGGCAGGCTGCTCGGCGCCGGCTGACGGGTCGGCTGGCACCGATGCGGCGGGCATGGATGCGGCTGGCGCAGAGGCGGTCGGCCCCGCGGTCGCTTCGCCGGAGGCCAGGCTCGATGAGACCGGCGGCGACGCGTTCGCGCAGCCCGGCGACGCCCCGTATCCGAGCATGGTCGCCGAGGAGCAATCGGCGGCAGACCGCTCGATCGTGCGCACGGCGAGTATGCAGCTCACGGTGCCGTCTGCCCGCGATGCAGCGGCGGGCGTCGCGGTCATTGCCGGCGATCTCGGCGGATCCGTGACGTCGCAGTCGGTGTCGAGCGCCGGCGCATCGGCCCACACGGCCGACGTGAGCATTAGGGTGCCGACCGAGCGGCTCGAGGCCGCGATGACCAAGCTCGCCGAGCTCGGCGACGTAGTGTCGGAGCAGCGTTCAGCAGACGACGTCACCGAGGCGCACGTCGATCTTCAGGCCCGCGTCGCTGCGCTCACCGCCTCGGTTGAGCGGCTCACCGAACTGCTCAACGGCGCGGCAACGACGAGCGAGCTCATCGAGGCCGAGACCGCGCTCTCGGCACGCCAGCAGGAGCTTGACGGGCTGCGCGCGCAGCTCGAATCGCTCGAATCGTCGGTCGAGCAGGCAACGATCTGGGTGTCGCTCAGCGAGCCGAGCGCGCTGCCGGGCGGCGGGCCCCAGACGTTCTGGGAGGCCCTGCAGGCGGGCGTCGCGTCGATCGGCGGCTTCTTCGCAGCCGCGTTCATCGCGTTCGGGGTCGCGCTTCCGTGGATCGCGCTCGCAGCGATCGTCGTGCTCGCGATTGCGCTCCCGCTGCGCGCCCGAAAGCGGCGCGCCCGGCGGGCCGCCTCCCCTGAGAATGCGCTGAGCACAAAACCTGCGGAATCAGTTGCAGAAGCCGAGCAGCCCTAGCGATCCGGGCATTCTGCCCCGCTGAACGCCAGCCGAAAAGGCCGTCGGCGAGGCGCTAGTGATCCGCCTCAGGGTGTGAAAGACTAGCTTCATCCAGTCACCGACGAAGTCACTAAGGAGTGAGTCAACTATGGGCACCTTCGCCGTCATTAACCCGGCTACGGGCGAGAAGCTCGCAGAGTACCCGGACGCGACCGCTGCCGACATCGAAGCGGCGCTCGCTTCGACGCAGCAGACCTACCAGGAGTGGTCGCGTAAGACCACCGTTGCCGAGCGCGCTGCGCTCGCGAAGCGCGCCGCTGAGCTCTTTGACGAGCGCAAGGACGAGCTCGGCGCGATCATCAACCGCGAGATGGGCAAGCCCCTCGACCAGTCGATTGGCGAGGCTGAGTTCTCTGGCGCGATCACCGCTGCGTTCGCAGACAACGCTGAGAAGTGGCTCGCAGACGAGCCCCTCGAGGTCGAAGACGGTCTGAAGACCTTCTTCCGTTTCCAGGGCACCGGCGTGATTCTCGGCATCATGCCGTGGAACTACCCCTACTACCAGGTCGCTCGCTTCGCGGTGCCGAACCTCATTCTCGGCAACACCATCGTGCTCAAGCACGCCGCGCAGTGCCCCGAGTCGGCCCTCGCACTCGAACAGCTCTTCCTCGACGCTGGCTTCCCGAAGGGCGCCTACGTCAACGTCTTCGCGACGCACGACCAGGTCTCGGACATCATCGCCGACGACCGCGTGCAGGGCGTCTCGCTCACCGGCTCGGAGCGCGCAGGCGCGATCGTCGCCGAGCAGGCCGGCCGCGCGCTGAAGAAGTGCGTGCTCGAGCTCGGCGGCTCCGACGTCTTCCTCGTGCTCGACTCGGCAGACCTCGACCACGCGGTCGAGCACGCTGTCGGCGGCCGCATGGAGAACACCGGCCAGGCGTGCAACGGCTCGAAGCGCATCGTTGTGATGGACAAGTACTTCGACGAGTTCTCGGAGAAGTTCCAGGCCGCGATCGCGGGCCAGTCGTACACCGACGGCGACTTCGGCCCGATGTCGTCTGACGCAGCGACGAAGACCCTTGCCGCTCAGGTGCAGGGCGCAATCGACCAGGGCGCTGAGGTTGTCGTTGGCAACAACACCCCTGAGGGCAACGTCTACACCCCGTCGATCATCACGAACATCACCCCGGCGATGGACGTCTACAGCCAGGAGCTCTTCGGCCCCGTCGCGCAGCTCTACAAGGTGTCGAGCGACGAAGAGGCGATCCAGCTCGCCAACTCCTCGCCGTACGGCCTCGGCTCCGTCATCATCTGCGACGACCTCGATCGCGCCGAGCAGGTCGGCAACCAGCTCGACGTCGGCATGGTCTTCATCGGTGGCGCAGGCCTCGAGGGCGCTGACGTGCCCTTCGGCGGCGTCAAGAAGTCGGGCTACGGGCGCGAGCTCGGCAAGGTCGGCATGCTCGAATTCGCGAACAAGAAGCTGTTCCGCTACGCGGGCTAGTCACTCGTCGCGCGACACGCGCACGCACTGAGGGGTGTGGATCCGATAGCGGATCCACACCCCTCAGTGCTGTACTGGCGCCGCGCGCCCGACTAGCCGTCGAGCAGCTTCAGCTGCAGCATCGCCTCGAACCGGTCATCGGCGCTGTCGAGGTCGATGCCGCTGATCTCGACCGCTCGGCGCAGGCGATAGCGAAACGTGTTCGGGTGCACGTACAGCGTCTCGGCGGCCTTCGCGACGTCGCCGAAGTGATCAAACCACGCCCGCAGGGTGTCGACGAGGTGGCCTCGCTGGTGAGAATCGTGGTCGAGCAGCACCGACACCGGGCCAGTGAACTCCTCGCCCCGCACCGCGATGAGGTCGCGCAGCTCGAGCATCAGCACGGCAGCGTGCACATCGGTCAAGCGCGCGACCCGCGAGCGCCGCGCCGTGCGTTGCGCAGCAGGCGGGGTATTGGCCCCGGGCGCCTGCCCGGTCGCCCGGCTCTCGGCGCGCTCCCCCGGCGCTGGCTCGAGCAGCACACGCAGCACTCGCCTCGCAGACGATCTCGAGCGCGAAATGCCTCCGACATCGTGCGCGGGCGGGCCCACGGCAATGACCGCAGACATGCGCCCGCCGACGCGCTCGAGAAAATCCTCCATTGTTCGCACCGCGTGCTCGCCCGCGGGGTCGTTCGGTTCTGGCAAGATGCCGTAGGCGGTGTCGCCAAGCAGCGCGACCGCAGAGCCCGGCCGCATCGCCGACAGGTGCACCGCGAGGGCGTCGGTAAAGCGCTCGCGCTCGGCCATGAGTGCCTGATCGGCGCCGCCTGCCCCGTGGCTGTCGGTATCGGTAAGCACCGCGGCGATGACGCACACCGGCTGCCGCGCGAGGTTCAGCCGCGCAAGCGCGTCGCTCGCGCCCGGCCCGCCCTCGAGGGCCGTGCTCAGCAGCTCGGCTCGCAGTCGGCGCTGCACGTCGGCCCCGGCACGCACCCGCAGCAGGTGCAGCGCAACAAGCTTCGCGGCGTCGCGCAGCGTAATACGTCGCTCCTCGGTGAGCGGCCCATCCATCGCCGCCCAGATCGACCCGAGCACCTCGTCGCCCGCGCGCACGCCGATCGCCACACGCTGCGTCGACATGTCTGCCTCGGCCTCGATGCGGTCGATGACCACGGGCTCATCGCTGCGATACAGCGCCCGAAACACGCCGCGCTCGGTGAGGTGCTGCGTGTAGCGCTCGGGCACCCGCCTGCCGATGATGGTTTCGGCGCGGGCGGGATCCGCCTCCTCTTGCCTCCCGGAGAACGCGAGCACGCGCGACGAGCGATCCTCAATCGTCACCGGCGCATCGAGCAGCGACGAGATCGCGTTCGCAACCGCAAACAGGTCGCCCGAGGTGATACCGCCGAGCGAATCGACGTGCGTGTCACCAACGTCGTCTTCAGCGAGCAGTGAGCGCAGCATCGCCGCGAGCTGCGTCCAGGTAGCGCCCCGGGCGAGGCCGAGCACCACGATGCCGTGCTCGTCGGCGACCTGCCGAGCCTCGTCGCTCAGCTCAACGGGCGAGCGCACGACCACCGCGGCGATGGCGCGGTCGGCGAGACCGTGCAGCAAAGCGATGAGCTCGTCATCGCCGTGCACGGCAACGCCGAGCACCACGGCGTTCACCGGGTACACCGGCTCGTCGACGGGGTCGTAGATCACAACCCCGCCAACGTCGCGCTGCGCATCGATGCGACCGTGGGCGACCTCGAGCAGGGTGAGACCGAGATCGTCGAGCACCCGCCCGAGGCTGAACCTGGTGAATCTGGGTTCGTGCCGCTCGCTCATGAATGGAAGCATACCGCTAGCCCCCGACTGACTTTAGAGCGCGATCCACTCGACGCTCGTCGTAAACTCCTCGAGCAGCTCAGGGATCGGGGTGACGCCGAGCCCCGGGCCCGTCGGCACGGTGAGGTGGCCGTCTTCCATGACCCACGGCTCGGTGATGTCGGTCTTGTAGAAGCGACTGCTCGACGACACATCGCCTGGCAGAGTGAAGCCGGGAAGAGAGGCGAGCGCGATGTTCGCGGCGCGACCGATGCCCGACTCCAGCATGCCGCCGCACCACACCGGCACGCCGGCGGCGACCGCGATATCGTGAATCTTGCGCGCCTCGAGGTACCCGCCTACGCGGCCCGGTTTGATGTTGATGACGCTCGTGGCGCCGAGGCGGATTGCCGCCGACGCGGTCTGCGCCGACGTCACCGACTCGTCGAGGCAGATCGGGGTCTTGAGCATCTTCGCCAGGTCGGCGTGGCCAACGATGTCTTCTTCTTCGAGCGGCTGCTCGATGAGCAACAGGTCGAAGTCGTCGAGCTTCGCGAGGTGCCTCGCATCGCGCAGCGTGTAGGCGGTGTTCGCGTCGACCTGCAGCAGCACGTCGTCACCGAAGCGCTCGCGCACCGCGCGCACCGCCTCGATGTCCCAGCCGGGCTCGATCTTCAGCTTGATGCGCACGTAACCCTCGTCGATGTACCCACCAACGGCGTCGAGCAGCTCAGGGATCGAATCCATGATGCCGACCGAGACGCCGCACGGCACCCGCTCGTTCGCCGACCCGAGCTCGCGCCCGAACGAGCGCCCCTCGGCGCGCAACTCTGCGTCGAGCACGGCCGACTCAAGGGCGGCCTTCGCCATCGGGTGACCCTTAAACTTGTGCAGCGCGTGGCCGACGCCCGTCGCGTCGGTGACATTCGCGATCGCCGGAATGAAATAGCGCTTCATGATGTCGGCGGCGCCGTCGGTGTACTCGGGCGAGTACAGCGGGTCTCCGAGCGTGACGCACTCACCCCAGCCCTCGGCACCGTCGGTGACCGCCTTCACGAGCAGAATATCGCGCGCCGTCTGCGTGCTGAACGAGGTGCGAAACGGCGAGACAAGCGGCAGCCCAACTCGGCGCAGCTCAAAGCCCTCAATCTTCATCAGTCTTGTTCTCCTTCAGTTGATGCGTGTTGCAAGATGTACCCGGTGCCGCGCTGGAAGCCGACGATGCGGGCACCGCTGTTCAGGTGTTCGGTGAGTTCGGTGCGAACGGTGCTGCGCCACGCTTTGGCAGCGCCGGGGTCGGTACGCCGCAGGCCCTCGATATCGTCTGGCACGGCGACGGCCGCGACAAGAGAGCGCTGCTGAGCTGGGGCCGTTGCGGGCGCTGGGGCCTGCGCGCCCCCCGCCTCCGCGAGCGCGCAGGCGCGCGGCTCCCGGAGGTACCAGCGCACGAGTAGCCGGTCGGTGAGGTCGCCCGCGTTGATCGTGTCGGGCATTTCGCCATAGAAGTTCTCGAGGTACTCGACGGGCAGGGCGCCGAGCTTGTTGATGTTGAAGTTTGCGTTGCGCGACACGAGCGGGTCGAACGTCCACTCGATGATGTCGATGCCGCGCTCGAGCGCCCAGGCCCGCTGGTGCAGCTTGATCGCGTACCCGACCGACTTGCCGACGAGCCCCGGCACCACGCCGGTGATGTGGCTGTGCAGCGTCAACCGCTCCGGGCTTGAGTGCAGCCCGAGCGCGGCCCCGACAAGCTCGCCGTCGAGAAAAGCGCCGGCAATGTAGTTGCCCGTCTTTCCAAGAACGCGCATGATCTCTTTTGGCACGACCGGGTTGGCCGGGGTGCGGCCCCAGATGAGCGCGAGCAGATCGAGCACTTCAGATTCTTCGACACTGCCGTGCATCTCCCTCACGACAACCCCGGTGCGGGCTGCCGCGCGCTCGGCGTCGGCTACCGCCTGGGCGACGAGCGCCTCAGATTGCCGAGCGTCAGCCATCACGCCCCCGCTTCCGCGTCGTCGAGCAGCCCTCGAACGAGCTCGAGCAACAGCAGCGTGCGCGGCACAATCTCGCTGACAACCACGTGCTCCGATTCTGCGTGCGCGCCGCCGCCGACCGCGCCAAGACCATCGAGGGTCGGCACACCGATACCCGCCGTGAAGTTGCCGTCGCTCGCGCCGCCAACCGCGACGCCGCTGAGCGGTGCAAGCCCGAGCCGCTCGGCAGCAGCCGCCGCCCGATCGAACAACCACGCCGACGCTGCTGCCTCGAGCGGCGGCCGGTTGACGCCGCCGCGCAGCTCGAGGCTCGCCCCCGCAAGCACGGGCTCGAGCCCAGTCATTGCGTTGTGCACCCGCGCCTGCTCGGCCGCGGTGCTGGCCCGCACGTCGATCTTGAACGATGCTCGCGCGGGCACCGTGTTGCTCGTGGTGCCAGACGCCGCCGCCGTCGGAGTCACCGTAGTGCCCGTCGACGGGTCACCGAGTGTCGCAACCGCCAGCAGCTGGTGGGCCAACTCGAGCGAGGCGTTCACGCCCTTCTCTGGTTCGAGGCCCGCGTGGGCTGCGACCCCGTGCGCCACGAGTTCGTAGAGCGACACTCCCTTGCGCTCCAGCTTGAGTGCCCCGCCGTCTGCCGAGGCCTCGAGCACGAGTGCCGCGCGGGCACCCCTCGCGGACTCTTCGATCAGTGCGCGCGAGCTCGGTGAGCCGACCTCTTCGTCACCGGTCACGAGCACCGTCACGCCGTCTCGGTCGTCGAGCGCTGCGACGGCATGCAGCGCCATCGCGAGCCCGGTCTTCATATCGAAACAGCCGGGGCCGGTGAGCACGCCGTCGCTCACCGCGAACGGCAGCCTGTCGAGGGTGCCTAGCGGCCAGACGGTGTCGTGGTGGGTGACAAGCACCACGCGAGGCGCACCGCCAAACTGCCACCGCAAATGCGAGACCCCCTCGATCGTGATGCGCTCGGGGCTGACCCCCAAGAGCTGCTCGCCGAGCTCTGCAGCAACGTCGGCCGAGGCACGAACTGCTGCGTGGTCGTCTGAGGGCGACTCGCAGACCACGAGTCGCCGGATTGTCTCGACGATGTCATCGAGGCGCACCTGGTTCGGTGTCATGTCGATGGACCTTTCTGTTTCCGCGCGGCTTGTGGCCGCTGCTGGATCGTGCTGGGGTGTCTGTTAGCGGCGCTGGCCGCGAAGCCCGCGACCGGGGTATGCATCGGCGACAATGTCTTCATCACGAACGACGAACTCGCCCGCGACGAGCACGTGCGTGATGCCGACCGACGGCCTGGTGCTGTCGAGATAGGTCGCTTGGTCGGTGACCCGCTCGGGGTCGATGACGATGACATCGGCGTCTGCGCCGACGGCGAGGTGGCCCTTCGCGGCAAATGCCGGCGTCGTCGCGTCCATGACGCGCGCCGGGAGATAGCTGCACCGCCGAAACGCCTCGACCCAGTTCCAGGCACCGCGCTCCCGAACCATCATGCGCAGCGAACGCGCGTAGGTGCCCGAGGTGCGCGGGTGGGTCATGCCGCCCTCCGGCAGCGGCCACTCCCGGGTGTCAACGCTGCCGTCTGGCCACGTGACGTGCATCGCGTCTGAGGCGACGATGCCGTCGTCGAAGGCGAGCGCGCTCTCGAGCAGCGCCCGGTCGCCCGGGTCGCTGTCGTTCAAGAACTCCACGATGCACGCGGCGCCCGGGTCGGTCGCCCGCACGTGGCGCAGGTGCGCCTCATCGCGAATGCGCTCGCCTGTGTTGACGATCACGATGCTGCTCGGCGTAATGCCCCACACTGGGAGCCGCTCTGGCGCGAGGAAGGCCGCTCCGATGCCCGTGCTCCCCGCCCCGTACGGGTAGGTCTCAACCGTGATCGTTGCCCCGCCGTTGCGGGCCCGCTCGATCACGCCGAGCGTGCGGTCGATGTGTCGGCGCGAGGTGCTGTTGACGTGGCAGTGGTGCACCTGGCCGCCAAACTCCATAGCGGCCCGAGCCGCCTCTTCGGTGCCGTCGACCGGGGTGGTTGCGTCGGCCTCGACGATCTCGCGCACGTGGGTGAACGTCGGTACCCCCGCCCGCGCGGCGAGTTCGTTCACCGCGAGATACTCGGCCGGGTCAGTGCGGGGCGCGTAGCCCTGCAGAATGCCGATGCCGAGGGCGCCGTCGCCGAGCTCGCTCTCGAGCCGACCGAGCCACTGGCCGAGCTGCTTGGGGGTGGAGTCGGCCTGCCAGGCGGGGTCGGAGAGAATCGACAGGCTCCCCACGAAATCGGCGTCGGCCGGCCTGCCAGACAGCACCTCGGCCCGTGCCATGCCCCACGACGCCGAGAACCCGAAGTTGATGGGTCGCCCCTCTCGCATCGCCCGGTCGTAGGCGATTTCGACGGGCAGCAGCCCCGCCTCGAGTTCGAGCGCGGTCGTAACCCCGTCGCGCGCCTGCAGCCGCTGGCCGGCGATCGAGTTGACGTGGCTGTGCAGGTCGACAAACCCGGGCCCGACGATCTTGCCCGTGGCATCGATGATCTCGGCTTCGGCCGTCACCTCGGGCGCCAGGTCGTTGCCGATGGCCGCGACCCGACCGCCATCGATGAGCACATCTGCAACCGTTTCCGTGCCAGCGGCCGGGTCGACGACCCTGCCGCCGCGCAAGAGCACCCGCGCCATCAGGCGGCGCTCCCAGCGGTCTCGAGCTTGCGTAGGCAGCGGATATCGGCGTAGGCGCAGGGCCGCCCGTCAACGAGGGTGAATGCGATCTGGCTCCACGGCGAGAGCGCGTCTGGGCGTGCGGCGAAGCGGTTCGGGCCGTCGCCCGGCAGCAGCTCGACCGTCTCTGCCCCTGGGTCGTTGGGATCGAGCAGCCGCTTAATGCGCGCGTGCACCGCCCCGTCGTCTGCCCTGAACACGTCGAGCGAGGTGCTCACATCGGCGTACTCACCCAGCCACTCGTCGCCGAGCACCGCGGTGCTCGCGGGGCCCGTCGGGTGCGGCTCGGCGCTCGGCTCGATGCCGGCAAGGTCGCGGGCGAACGCCCCGAAGATCTCCGCGCCGGCAGCGGGCGCCTCTCCGCCGTTGCAGAACACCACGAAGACGAGGTTCTGCTCAGGGAGCACCTGCAACCAGGCCTTGTTGCCGATGGTCGTGCCCCCGTGCCAGAACACGCGATGCCCGCCCCACCGGTCGAGCATCCAGCCGAGACCCCATTCGGGGGCCGCGGCGTCGGCTGCGGGGTCGAGCGTCACGTGGGTGTCTGTCATCAGCGCGACCGACTCGGGGCTGAGGAGCGACACTCCCCCGGCGCCGGCGCCCTGCCGCAGAAACGCTGCGCCGAAGTCGAGCAGGTCGTCGACGCTGCTGCTGATGAGACCGGCCGGCCCCATCGAGCGTACAATCGACGACACGGGGGCGAGCACCCAGTCGCGCTGGCCCTTGCCCCGAACGTGCCCGTGCTGGGAACGGTGCGCGATGATGTCTTCTGGCAGCGTGAGAAAGCTCCGCAGGTCGAGCCGTGCGCTGATGCGCTGCTGCAGCGACGCGTCCCAGGTCTGGCCGTCGAGCAGTTCGATGATGCGCCCGAGCAGCACAAACCCAGAGTTGCAGTACGACCAGCCGGTATCGGGGGCGAACAGGGCCCGGGTCTCGCGCAGCACCGCGACGTATTTCTCGAGGCAGTCGTCGCCTCGGCCGGTGTCGGTGAACACGTCGCCATCGATGCCCGAGGTATGCGTCAGCAGGTGCCGCACCGTGATCTTCGACACATCGCTCTCCGGCAGTTCGAGGTCGGTGATGATCTGCGCGACCGGGGTGTCGAGGGTGAGCTTGCCCTCTTCGCACAGCTGCATGATCATCACGCTCGTCACGACCTTGGTGATCGAGCCGATCTGGCAGAGCGTGTCGCGCGTCGTTTCGACGCCCGTGCGAGTGTTGGTGACGCCGGTGCTGGCAGCGAAGCGCCGCACCGCACCGGTATTCGGATCGACCCAGAGCGCACCGGCGACAATGCCTGGCACGCTGTGCCTTCTGGCAGCCTCGGCAATGAGGTGCTCCCAGCGGGCGGAATCGAATGCGAGCGGGTGGGTTACATCGAGCATGAGCGTCTCCTCAGATCTGCAGTCATCAGCCGGTGGTGGTTCGGGTGGGCTGGGGTTCCGGCGCGCGCGGCGACGGAACCCCAGCGGGGCTACTCGTTAACGAGCGTGACACCCGTAACGTAGGTGTCCATGCCCGACGGCTGAATCACAGCCTTCACGCCGCGACCGTAGGTCACGTCGGGCCGCATCGCGAACGAGACGTAATCTGCCGAGGCGAACATCTCGGCCTCTGCGGCCTCCCAGCCGGCGCAAGCTTCCGCGCCAGTCGAGCCGGTGGTCTCGGCGACGAGCCGGTCAAACTCGGGGTTGCTCACCGCACCGAAATTGTTGCCACCTGTCGGCGCCGGGCCCGAGAAGAAGCTTGAGAGCACACTCGGCACCGGGTAGTTGGGCGCGATCCAAATCACGTCGAGCTCCGAGGCAGAGCCCTCCTTGCCAACGCGCTCCATGAACGCGCCGTAGTCGGTTCCCAGATGGTTCACACCCACTCCGATCTCGGCCCACTGGTCAGCGGCGAGCTCGGCCGTCGCTGCGTTCTCGGCCCAGCGCGTCTGCCAGGCGAAATCGAGCTCGAGCTTCTCCCCGTCTTTCGCGCGGATGCCGTCGGCTCCCTTCACCCAGCCCGCTTCGTCGAGCAGCTTCTCGGCGCCCGCAATATCGGTCTTCGGCAGGTTCGGCGTCGCGGCGTCGTACTGGCACACCTGCGGCGGGGTGACCGCGAGCCGCGTGGCGCGTTCGCCCCGGCCCGCGGTGTTCACCTTCATGAGCGCGTCAAGGTCGAGCGCCTTCGTCAGCGCGATGCGCACGTTCTTGTCTGCGGTCGGCTGCCCCTCGGCCTGCGAGTAAACGAAGCCGCCCGTGATGCCCATGATCTGGGTGTAGGGCTCGAGGGCGCTCGCGACGCGATCTTCGTCTGGCCCCGCGACCGTCGAGAGATTGAGCTCACCCGAGAGCAGCAGGTTGGCCCGCGTGCTCGCGTTCTCGATGACGCTGATAACAACCTCCTTGGGCACGCCGGGCGTCGCGCCGGTCGGCGCGCCCTCGGGCCCCCAGGTGTAGTCGTCGCGCCGCTCGAACGTGTAGTGGTCGCCGGGAACGGCCTCGGCGAGCTGGAACAGCCCCGTGCCGTTCGTCGCCGAGACCGTGCTGTCGGGGTCGTCGAGGGCGGCCTGGCAGTAGATCGGGTGTGTGCCGAGCGCCGTGAGCAGGAAGGAATTGGGGGTCGCGGTGGTGAGCGTGACGGATCGCTCGTCGTTCTCGACCTGCGCGTCTGCGGGCACGACGAGCCCAAGGAAGCTCGAGCCGTTCGCTGGGTCGGCGATCCACCGGTAGTTGTTCGCGACGGTCTCTGCGGTGAGCTTCGTGCCGTCGGAGCAGGTCGCGTCGTCGCGAATCGTGAAGGTTACCGAGGTCGGAGTGTCTTCCCACGACTCGGCAAGCCAGCCCTGTGGCTCCCCCTCGGGGTTAAAGTACACGGGCGACTCGTAGGCCCAGGGGTAGACGTAGCTGAGCGTTGCGCTGGAGTTGGCTGGCCTGAAGAGGCTGCCGGGGTCTTCGTTGATCGCGAACTTCAGCGTGCCGTCGATAACCGGCTCGCCCGAGCCGCCGGCTGCCCCTCCGCCACCGCTGCTGCACGCGCTGAGCGCGAGCGCACCGATGGCGGCAAGACCGACAATCGTGGTTGTCTTCATGTTGCGTTCCTTCGTTCAGGCTCAGAACACCATTGTCTGGGATATTTGCACACCCCACTTCGGTGTGGGGAACAAAATGCCTCCCCGCGTTGGTGCGTCTGAACAGTGTTGTGGTGGAGTTACAGGGTTGGGACCGCGGCGATGAGCTCACGGGTGTAGTCGTGCCGGGGGCTGTGCATCACGTCGAGGGTGTCGCCCACCTCGATGAGCTCCCCCTTGCGCATCACCGCGACACGGTCGCAGACAATGCGCACGACCGCGAGGTTGTGGCTGATGAAGAGCATCGAGAAGCCGAGCTCCCGCTGCAGCTTCTGCAGCAGATTCAGCACCGCGCCCTGCACCGACACATCGAGCGCAGACGTGATCTCGTCGGCGAGAATCACCGTCGGCTTCGCGGCAATTGCGCGCGCAACGGCGATCCGTTGACGCTGGCCACCCGAGAGCTGGGCCGGCATTCTGGCGGCCGTGTCTGCGGGCAAAGCGACGGCCTGCAGCAGGTGCCCAACCTCGTCGCGTCGGGCGCGGGGAGCGGGAATCGGGGTGCCCTCGCGCTTGTGGGCGGCGACCAGGGCCTCCTCGAGCGACTGCCCAATGGTGCGTCTGGGGTTGAAGCACGACTGCGGATCCTGAAAAATCATCTGCACCCGCCTCCGCTCGCGCAGGCGCTCACCGCGCGCGTGAGAGATCTCGGCGTCGCCAAGCAGCACGCGACCGCTCGACGGCTCGGAGAGCCCCACCGCGGCCCTGGCGAGCGTCGACTTGCCCGACCCAGACTCGCCGACCAGGCCGAGCACCTCGCCGGGCTGAAGCGTGAGATCGACGCCGTTCACCGCGGTGAAGGCGGTCGAACCGTGCCCGTAGGTAATGCTCACGCCCTCAAATGACAGCGTCGTGTTCATCGTGTTGGCCCCTCAAAGTCAAGCTGTCTGATGGCTTCGGTCGTCGGTACCAGCTCCTCGATCACCCCGATGGGCGAGGTTCCCGAGAAATCTGCGTCGTCTGGGATCGAAGCCATGGGCTCGCCGCGCGGCGAGTCCATCGTCGGCACGGTCGCCATGAGCGCACGCGTGTACGGGTGCGCGGCGTTGCCGGCGCGCAGATCGTCTGCAGTGATGTCTTCGACAAGCTTGCCCCTGTACATCACAATCACCCTGGTGCACAGCGATGTCACCACGGCGATGTCGTGCGACACGAACATGATCGCCGTCCCCTCGGCCTCGTTGATGCGCTTCAGCAGCTCGAGAATGCCGGCCTGCACCGTTACGTCGAGCGCCGTCGTCGGTTCGTCGGCGAGGATCAGCGACGGCGTTCCCATGAGACCGGCCGCGATCATCGCGCGCTGTCGCATTCCGCCCGAGTACTCGTGCGGGTACTGCCCGTACCGGCGCTCCGGGTCGGGAATGCGCACATCGGTGAGGCGCTCGATCGCGGCCGCTTTCGCGCCGGCCCGACTCATGTCGAGGTGCAGCAAGCCAGTCTCGGCCACCTGGTCACCCACGTGGATGGCCGGGTTCAGCGACGACATCGGGTCTTGGAATACCATCGCAAGGCGCTGCCCGAGATGGTGGTTCAACGAGGCTGGGTGGCCGTGCTCGCTCAGGGTGAGACTCTCGCCGTCGAAGTGGGCAGCAGCAGCGCTCACGTGCAGCGGCGCCTCGACGAGCCCGGCGACCGACATGAGGGTGAGGCTCTTGCCCGAGCCAGACTCGCCGACAACGCCCACAATCTCGCCGCGCGCGATGTCGAACGAGACCCCCTCGACGAGCGGCTTCAGCGTGCCGCCCGCCTGCGGAGCAGACACCCGCAGGTCGCGCACCGACAGCACCGTGTCGACCGCCGGCTGCGCGGCGCCGACGGCGCCAGCGGCACCTGCGTGGCGCTGCGCCTCGGCCCCCCTGCGGGTCGGCATTAGGCTCCGCAGGGCACGAGCCGACAGGCTGCGGGTGCCCTCTGGGGTCAGGGCCTTGCCGAGCACCTCACCCAGCAGCACAAACGTCAGCCCCGCGAGAATGATTGCGATGCCGGGAACGAGCGCCGCCGCCGGTGTGACGAAGATACGCGCGACGCCCTCGTTGAGCATTCGCCCCCAGTCGTACTGCGGCACCTGCACCCCAAGCCCCAGAAACGACAGGCCGGCGAACGACACGAGCGTGCCGCCCGCAGTGATGGCCGCGTTGACGATGAGCGGATCGCGCACGTTTGGCAGCACGTGCCGAAACACGATCACGCGCTTCGGAATGCCGAGCACGAGCGCGGCCGAAACGTAGTCGCGCCCCCACAC
This sequence comes from Leucobacter albus, assembly GCF_039528015.1. Lineage (NCBI taxonomy): Bacteria > Bacillati > Actinomycetota > Actinomycetes > Micrococcales > Microbacteriaceae > Leucobacter > Leucobacter albus. The sequence goes on from NZ_BAAAKZ010000017.1 coordinate 111,240, forward strand.
CGACGCGGCGAGGTTGTGCGTGAGCCTGCCGTAGTTTGGCATCATCGCGATCGCAATCGCGAGGCTTGCGGCGACACCGCTCTGCCCGAGAATGACGGAGAAGGCGATCGCAAGCAGCAGGCCGGGGAAGGCGACGCCGATGTTGATGCCCGCGACGATCCAGCGACCAACCCGGCCGCCGAGCACGAGCGGGAGCAGGCCAACCAGCACGCCGCTCACGACGCCGACAGCTGTCGCCGCGAGCGCCATAGTGACCGACAGCCGCGCGGCCACGAGCGTGCGCAACAGAATATCGCGGCCGCTACCGTCGGTGCCAAACACGTGTTCGGGGCTCGGCGGCTGCGAGATCAGGGCAGTATTGGTCGCTGCCGCCTGTTCGCCCCAGAGCACGGGCCCGAAGATCGCGAGAAAGGCGAGCGCTGCGCAGGCGAGCACCGCGAGCACGCCAAGCGGGCTCCGAAGGGCGGCGAGCAGGCGTCGATTCGTAGTCATGATTTGTCCAATGCGGTACGCGGGTCAAGCAAGATCAGCGCGATGTCGATCACGAGGTTGATGAGCAGCACGACGGCTCCGTAGAAGATGATGATGCCCTGAACGAGCGGGTAGTCCTTGCCCTGAATCGATTGCACGATCACCCCGCCGAGGCCGGGCCACGCGAAGATGTTCTCGACGAGCACGGTGCCTGCAATCATGCTGCCGAGCAGCAGGCCCGAGATCGTGAGCGTCGAGGTCAGCAGGTTGGGCAGCACGTGCTTGCCGTACAGCCGAATCGCCGGCATACGCCGCGAGCGCGCGGTGCGAACATAATCCTGCTGCAGCACCGTCAGTGTCTCGGCCCGCACGATTCGGGTGAGCGACGCCGCCGGGCCGAGCGCAAGGGCCGTCACCGGCAAGACATAGGAGAGAAAGTCGCTGCGGCCGGCAACCGGAAACAGTTGGAGCGTCACAGCGAACAGGTAGACGAGCAAAATGCCGGCGAGAAACTCTGGGATGACAGCGAGCACCGCCGAGACCGATGTGAAGCCGACCTCGGTGCCGCGCCTGCGCCCGCCGCGAGTGAGGGCCCCGAAGGCGAGGCCAAGGCACACCGCGACAATCAGCGCGATCGCCACCGCGGCGAAGGCGATTTCGAGCGTGGCTGGCGCGCGTTGCACGATCACATCAATGACCGGCATGCGCGAGCTAATCGATTCGCCGAGGTTCCCAGTGAACAGCCCGGCCCAGAACGAGAGGTACTGCACGATCAGCGGCCGGTCGAGGCCAAGTTCAACCCGTCGCGCCTCGACGGCCTCGGGGGTTGCGGCCTCTCCGAGCGAGAGCCGCGCCGGGTCGCCCGGAATGAGCTGCACGAGCAAAAACGAGATTGTCACCAGCACGAACAGCGACACGACGAAATAGCCGCTGCGCCGAAGCAGGTACCCCGCCCAGGGGTTTCGCGCCCAGACCGACTCCTGCTGTCTCGCGACGGGGCGCGCCGTCACCTCGGGGTCCGCAGAAGTTGCTGACATGCGCTCTCCTCGTCGTTGGATCGTAGCTGCTCCCCCAGTATTGCGAACAACTAAATCGCGCCGCATTGTCTGCCACGCCAAGGGTCTTTGAAAAAAGCTGTCCGATTGCACAAAATCTGCGCGACCATTGTGTTTAGGCTTCGGAGTTGTGAGCAACTCACAGCGTGAGGCACACCCATGCCCCGCGACGAACCACCGGCAAAGGAGCTGAGCGAATGCGCGTGTACATTTCGATCGACATGGAGGGCGTCGCCGGAATAGCGACGATGGACCAGGTAGTGCGCGGCGGTCACGGCTACCCGCGGGCCCAGCACCTCATGACGGGAGAGGCCAACGCGGCAATCTCCGGCGCGTTTGCCGGGGGCGCAACAGAGGTGCTCATCAACGATAGCCACGGCACCATGGACAACCTCATTCACGAAGATCTCGACCCCCGCGCGCGCGTCATCTTCGGCAGCCCCAAGGTTGACTGCATGGCCGAGGGCATCGACAAGGGCCACGATGTAGCGCTCTTCATTGGCTATCACGCTGCGGCGGGCGGGCCCGGCGTGATCGCACACACCTTCTCGTCACTGTTCACCGAGGTGAGGGTGAACGGCCGGGCCGTCTCTGAGGCAGACGTGAATGCCCTGCAGGCCGCGGCAGCCGGCGTTCCCGTCGCGCTGCTCACCGGTGACGACGTGATCTGCGCAGCCATCTCCGAGACGCTCCCCGGCATCGAGACGGTGGCCGTGAAGCTCTCGCACGGGTACAACGCCGCCGACTCGATGTCGCCGACTCACGCCCGCGAGCTCATTACCGACGCGGCGGCGCGCGCCGTCGCCGGCGCCTCCTCGCTGACCCTTCCCAGCGTGCCCGCCGAGCTCGACGTTGAGATCGATATGCCAAACATCCACGCGGCGGAGCTTGCCGGCGGCATTCCGACCGCGTCGCGCCTCGGAGCCCGCACGGTGCGCGTCATCGCCCATTCGCCGCAGGAGGCGGTGAACTTCATCACCGCCTGCTACGAGTTTGCCGCGAGCTCGCTCCGCAGCTTGCTGCCGCTGATGCGGCGGTAATACCCCTCGACACCACGCAAGGAGGCCCACCCCGAGGGGTGAGCCTCCTTGCGTTTTCCGCGGCGTTAACGCTGCAGGAGCGACTCCGAGAGCAACCGGGCCACGGTGCCGATGAGGCGGTCGGCGGCGGGCTGGCGCGACTGCACGCGCTGCGTGCGCACGAATACGGCGATCGCGTGGCGCGTGCCGTCTGGAAACTCGACAACACCGATCTCGTTGCGCACGATACCGATCGTGCCGGTCTTTCCGCTGATCTTCACGTCGTCTCGAGGAAAGCCTGTCGCGAGGCGGTGCGGCCACACCTGCAGCCCGAGGATGCGCCGCGCCTCGGCGCACGCCTCGGCAGGCGCCGCCTCATCGTTCCAGATCAGCTGCAGCAGCCGCGCCGCCTCGCGCGGCGTCGTGCGGTTGGTCAGCGCGGGCGTCGAGACGGCCAGGGTTTCCGCCTGTTCGGGCGAGACCGCCATGAGCCCGTCGTTCGCGCCGAGCTCGGTGACGCCGAGGTCGGATGCGAGAGACGCGAACAGTGCGCGACAGTCGCCGATCAAGTGCGTGTTCGGCAGCCCGAGCTCGCCCATGGTGGTGTTGATCTCGTCGACGCCGGTGAGCGCCATCACCAGGTCAGTTGCGGTGTTGTCGCTCACCGTGATCATCGATGTTGCGGTATCGCGCAGCGACCAGTCAGCATCGTCGGAGAACACGCTGAGGCCCGTGGGCCCGAGCGTTGCTTCGCTCGCCTTCGCCGCAACGCGCTGGGTCGCAGAGAGTTGTCCCGCAGCCACCTGACGCACATACTCGACGAGCACAGGCACTTTAAAGACCGACGCCGTAACGGCCGGCTCGTCGGATCCAACCCCGATCTCGGTGCCCGTGTCGATATCGATCGCGTGGGCGTAGACGGTCGCTTCGGCGGCGAGCGCCGCCGAAGCGACCTCGGAAACGAGTGCTGTGTGTTCTCTCGAGTGCTCGGTCATGGTTGCAGCGTAACGGCTGTGCGCCACCGGCCGGTTGTCTGGCAGAACGAGAGTCTGACCGCCCAATTGTCTGGCGGCACAGCTTCTCAGCCGCGCCCTACTTCGCGAGCAGCGCGTTCACCAGGGTGTCGGCCGCGGCGACCGTTGTCACCCCACTGCGCTCGGCCTCGTCAAAGACGCTGCCGAGCGTCTCACCGATTGCGTCGATACGCGCGATCCGCTCGTCGATCGTGTCGCCCTCTGCCCCGAGGTAGATCACGCCACCTGCGTTCAACAGGTAGTCGGGCGCGTACAAGATGCCGCGGGCCGCGAGCTGCTCGGCACCGTCTGCCTCGGCGAGCTGATTGTTGGCCGGGCCGACAACCGCGCGGGTGTCGAGCTCGTCAATCACGCGCGGCGAGAGCATGCCACCGACGCCCGCCGGCATGAACACATCCGCGGGCACGCGGTGCGCGTCTGCCGGGCTGACCCATGCCGCCCCGAGCTCGCGCGCAAGCTCCTGTTTCGCATCGTTGATGTCAGAGAGCGTGAGTTCGGCGCCCTCACCCGCGAGCCGGGTCGCGAGGGCGGAGCCAACTTGGCCGAGCCCAACGATCGTGATCTTGCGACCAGCCGTTTCTGCGGTGCCGTGCGTGCGGCGAAGCGTCTCACGCAGCGCCGAGTAGACGCCCCTGGCTGTGTATTCGCCCGGGTCGCCGAGACCACCCTGATCCGCCGGCAGCCCGACCGCGTGCGCCGTCAACTCGGCGACGACCGCCATGTCTGCCGCAGTCGTTCCGACATCCTCGGCCGTGAGATACGACCCACCGAGCGCCTCGACGGCGTCACCGAGATCGAGGAATGCCTGGCGCCGGAGCTCTCCGGTGAGCTGTTGCCCCGGTGCGAGCACGATCACGGATTTGCCGCCGCCGAGCGGCAACCCGGCGAGCGCGTTCTTCGAAGTCATACCGCGCGACAACCGCAGCGCGTCGGCCGCCGCCTCGCCCCAGCTGTCGTAGCTCCACACGCGACAGCCGCCCAGAGCGGGGCCGAGCTTCGTGCTGTGCACCGCGACAATGATGGTGAGCCCAGACCGCTTTCCGGTGGAAATGTTCACCTGTTCGTGGTCGAACAACGGGAAGACTGTGGGGCGCTCGCTGAGCGTGGGTGCAGGTGTCATGCCGAGAATGTAGCCGACTACTGAGCAATCAAACAAGCCGAAAGTTTCTGATTGAACAAAACGACCGGTGCGCCACCCATTGAATGACGCTATGTTGATCATTATGTACGTCCTCGACGCGACCGACCGGCGCATCCTTTCTGCTCTCGACGCCGACTCGCGCGCGACCATTCAAGCGATCGCGTTTGACCTCGGCCTCGCGCGCGGCACCGTGCACTCGCGCCTCGAGCGGTTGCAGAAATCGGGGGCACTCAGGGCCCACTCGTTGCGCCTCGACCCGCGGTCGCTCGGGTGGCCGCTGCGCGCCCACATCACCGCCGAGGTAAACCAAGAGGAATTCGAGCTCATGCTCGCCGGCCTCGAGCGCATCCCCGAGATCATCGAGTGCGTCGCCGTCTCGGGCCAGAGCGACCTGTCGATCGAAATCGTCGCGCGCGACGCCGACGACGTCTACCGCATCACCCAAAACATCATGCAGTGCCGAGGCGTGCTGCGCACCGCAACGTCGATCGTGCTGCGCGAGCTCATCTCGCGGCGCCAGCACCAGCTGTTGTAGCGCGGCGGGGCGCGTCCGCTACACTTCAGTTGTCCACCCGATTCGCCGGGTAAGGCGCCCGAAAAAGGGGCGCTGCTGCGAGCCCTCGCGAGACATACACGGTCACTCTCAACCGCCACCGCTCTCTCGAAAGATTCGCAGATGTCTCACTCCACTCAGGCTTCGCCGACCCCTCACGCCCCGCACGCAGAGTCGCCCGAGCCCACGCTCGCGACGGTCACCGCCCGCGCCCTCGCCGAGCACGCCTCAGAGAGCTTCGGGCTCATGGGCAACGGCAACGCCCACCTCATCGACGCGCTCACCGCAGCCGGCGTCAGATACACCGCCGTGCGGCACGAGGCAGCGACGGTCGCCGCGGCCGACGCCTACACCCGCGTGAGCGGCAGGCTCGCTATCGCGACGACCACCTACGGAGCCGGCTATACCAACGCACTCACGGCGCTCGCCGAGGCGGTGCGCGCCCGCACCCCGATGCTCGTGGTCGTCGGCGACGCACCGGCGTCTGGCCCGCGCCCGTGGGATGTCGACGAGGAGCTGCTCGGCGCCGCGATCGGCGTGCGATACGTGCAGCTGTCGGTCAGAGATGCTCCTGGCGCCGTGGCGCGCGCTGCCGCCGCAGCGCTCCGGCTGCGCCGCCCCATTGTGCTCGCGCTCCCCTACGATCTGGTCACCGCACCGGTGCCCGCCCTCACAGGAGGCAGGGGGCCCGAAACGGGCCCCGAGTTCGGCACCGAAACCAGCCCCGAAACCTGCCCCGTGGCCGCCGCGCAGGCCGCCCAGGGAGCAGGCACCCGCAGCGCGAGCGACACAGCAGACCGTATCGACCCCAATGACCCGGCGGTCGTCGCCGAGCTGCTGCGCTCCGTCGCCCACGACCCTCGGCCTGCCACAGAGGCTTCGCACACACCGCGGAGCGCCCCGCACGCGATCGCCGCGGCGTCGTCGGTTCCGGGGGACGATGAGCTCGAGTGGGCTGCGCGCGCCCTCTCTCGCGCGGCACGCCCCCTGATTCTCGCGGGGCGGGGCGCGCACCTCGCGGGTGCCGGCCCGGCGCTGAGCGAGCTCGCAGGCCGGCTCGGCGCGCTCACCGCGACGACAGCGCTCGCCCGCGGCATCTTCGCGGAGCCCCGCTTCGATCTCGGCGTCGCCGGCGGTTTTGGGCAGCCGGCGGCGATGACCTTGCTCGCCGAGGCCGATGTCGTGCTCGTGGTCGGCGCGGCCCTCAATCAGTTCACCATGCGCTTTGGCGAGCTCTTCGGCCAAGGCACAACGATCATTCGCGTCGACATCGAACTCGTCGGGGCGCCGACTGGCCCGCACGCGCTCGAACACCGGCTGCTGCAGGGAGATGCGAGGGCTACAGTGCTCGAGATCAGCGCACGGGTCACTCGCGACGAGGCCCGCGGATCCGCCACCGCGCCACGCGCCGCGGCCGCCCTGCCACCCGCGGCGGGCCCCAACCCGGTTCACCCAGATACCGCGGTTGGCCCGGGCGGCGTCTGGCGCGACCGCGTGCCCGGCCTCGAGCCGGGCGGCGAGCTACGGGTGCGCGACGCCGGCCCGGCCGAGCTGTGCGCCGACGGCCTGCTCGACCCGCGCCGCGTCGCCGCACGCCTCGGCGAGCTGCTCCCCAAGAACCGCCACGTCACGAGCGACGGCGGCCACTTCATCTCGTGGGCGAACAGCTTCTGGCCAGTCTCCGCGCCCGAACGCATGGTGATGGTCGGCACCGCCTACCAGTCGATCGGGCTCGGGTTCTGCACGGTGCCGGGCATCGCGGCGGCCGCGCCCGATTCGACCGTCGTGGTGACGACGGGCGACGGCGGCGGGCTCATGGCCCTCGCTGACCTCGAGACCGCGATTCGCACCGCGCGCAGCCAGGTGATCGTCGTGTGGAACGACAGCGCGTACAGCGCCGAGGTGCATCTCTACGGCGCGATGGGGCTCGACACCGAGCCGATGCTCATTCCGACCGCAAATTTCGCGGGTATCGCGGCGGCGCTCGGCGCGACCGGGGTTGTGGTGACGAGGGTGGCGGATCTCGAGGCGCTCACCGAGTGGGTCGCAGCGGGCGCCACCGGCACGATTCTGCTCGACTGCCGCGTCTCGGGCACGGTGGTCGCCGAGTATCAGCGTGAGGTGCAGCGAGCGAACGGGCTTATCGTTCCCCACAGCTGAGCGAAGGGGCGCTGCCGCCGCTCGCAGTGCACACTGCCCGCCGACTTGCGTGCGCGCCCGCTGCGTGGTGCGAGGCTCGACGCGTGAACGTCAGTGATTTTCTTCCGACCGCGCGGCGCGAGCTGCTGCACACCGCTCAGCTACGGCGCCTGGGCCTGCCAGACAGAGCCATCGCAGCCCGGGTGCGCGGCGGCGAGCTCGTGCGGCTTCGACCCGGGTATTTCGTCGGCGCTGCGCTGTGGGAGTCGTTGTTCCCCGAGCAGCGTCACACGCTCGTGCTGCTCGCAGCCCAGCGCGCCGCCGCGGGCCCGCTCGCGTTCTCCCATCGCAGCGCCGCGGTGCTGCACGATCTACCTGTGTGGTCGGCGTGGCTTGGCCAACGCTCCCCCGATGTTCGGCGGGCGCAGACCACCGTGGCGCGTCGCGCCCGGGGCGGTGTGAATCAGGTGATGGCGCGCCACGTGGCGGCGTTGCCCCCGTGCGATCTCACCGAAGTGCACGGCTTCGCGGTCACCACAGCCGAGCGCACGCTCCTCGATCTCGCCCGCGGCGATGAGTTTTCGGTAGCTCTCGCGGCTGCCGATGCGTTCCTCGTCAGGGCGGTCGAGCGCAGTCGCGACGGGCGCGGTAGTGGTGGGCACGGCCGCAATCAGTACGGCGGCGATGGGTACGGCGGCGATGGGTACGGCGGCGATGCGCATCGCGAGGCCTTGGCTGCCTGGCGTTCGCGTGCGCTCGAGAGCGTCGCTCGGCAGTCGGGTAACCCGGGCGTGCGCGCCCAACGAGCGCTCGTGGCGCTCGCCGATTCGCGGGCGGAGTCGCCGCTCGAAACTCTCTCTCGGCTGAGATTTCTGCAGCTCGGGGTTGCGGTCGATATCCAGGTGCCCGTCATGGCCGAGAGCGGGGGCGCGCTCCGGCTCGACTTTGTGCTCACGGGGTTGGGGGTGTGGGGCGAGTGCGACGGCAAGGCGAAATACACCGACGCCTCGATGCGGCGCGAGCGCACGCCAGAGGAGGTCGTGTACGCCGAGAAGCGCCGCCACGACTGGGTAGCGGGCACCACGGGCATGCGCTGCATTCGCTGGGGCGTGCGCGAGGTTGTCACCCGCGACAGATTCGCCGCCCACCTGCGGGCCCACGGTATCGCCGTGCCGGGCGCTCCGAGCCGGGCGCTCGGCCCCGCCGTAGCCGGGTTCCTCGCTGGGCTTCCCTAGCGGCCTGGCGGCCCGAGCTTCCGTCGCCCTCAGGCTGGCGCATCCCAACCGGCTGTCGGCCCCGGGCTGGCGCCTCTCCGCTGGCCATCGGCCTTAAGGTCCTGCAGCTATCCGCCGACCGTCATCCCCAAGATCCTGCAGCTCTCCGCCGGCCGTCGCCCCCTTTAGCCCCGCGCCTTCCCACTGGCCGTCGGCCCACGCCCACGCCCACACCGACCCACCGGCCATCGACCCCAAGGCCCTGCCCTCTCCCGCAACCGCTGCCCGCGGTGCCCGCCACCAAGCCCAGCATTCGCACGCAGCCCGTGTCCGCAGCCCGCGTCCCGACCCGTGCTACTCGTACCAAGCCCTAAGCCCTTTGCCCTATCACCCAAGCAAGCAAGCAAGCAAGCAAGCATCCACCTACGCCAGTCCCCCAATCGCCCCACTCACCAAGCACGGCGACCGTTCCCCGCGAGAGAAGCCCCGACCCCAAACAACGCCGCAAGGCCCCTCGCCCAAGACCCCCATTCCGCCCCTCAGAGACTTTTCGCCCCGTCACCATCCAAATACCCAACATTTGGATGGTGACGGGGCGAAAACATGGTGAGGGACGGGCGTGCCCGCGCAGCGGGGCCCACCGCGGGGCCCGCAGCGGGGCCCACAGGACCTCGCGCAGGGGCCGTGCTAGCCCGCGAGCTCTGCCTTCTTGCGGCGACGCAGCGCGTGCAGCAGCGGCTCCGTGTACCCATTGGGCTGCTCAGCGCCATCGAGAATCAGCCGTCGAGCGGCCTCGTATGCGGTGCCGGTGCCACCAGCGAGCGTGAGGTAGCCCGGGTCTGCGGCGTTCTGGCGGTCCACGATCGCCGAGCACTTCGTCAGTGCCGCGTCGACGTCGGCCTCGGTGATCACGCCGTGCATCAGCCAGTTTGCAAGCAGCTGGCTCGAGATGCGCAGCGTCGCGCGATCTTCCATGAGCCCAACATCGTGAATGTCGGGCACCTTCGAGCACCCAACGCCCTGGTCGACCCAGCGCACCACGTAGCCCAGAATCGACTGCACGTTGTTCTCGACCTCGGTTGCGACGACCTCCGAAGTGAGCGCCCCCGCCGGGGCGAGCGGCAGCGTCAGCAAGGCGCCGAGGCTGTCGGCCTGCAGCGCGGGCAATGCGCGCCGCGCTGCAAAAGCGTCGACCTCGTGGTAGTGCAGCGCGTGCAGCGTCGCGGCGGTTGGCGACGGCACCCATGCGGTCGAAGCACCGGCACGCACGTGGCCAACCTTCTGCTCAAGCATCGCAGCCATGAGATCTGGCATAGCCCACATGCCCTTGCCGATCTGCGCGCGCCCGTCGAGCCCGCACTCCACACCAATCACCACGTTGCGCGCCTCGTAGGCGGGCAGCCACGGCTCCTGGCGAATCGCATCCTTCGGGAGCATCGCGCCTGCCCGCATCGAGGTGTGAATTTCGTCGCCGGTGCGGTCGAGAAAGCCCGTGTTGATGAACACGACGCGCTCGCTGGCGGCCGCGATGCACGCTGCGAGGTTCGCCGAGGTGCGTCGCTCCTCGTCCATGATGCCGATCTTCAGTGTGTGTGCCGGCAGCCCAAGCAGCGCCTCAACCCGGCCGAAGAGCTTTGCCGCGAACGCGACCTCTGCAGAACCGTGCATCTTCGGCTTCACGATGTACATTGACCCCGCGCGCGAGTTCGTGCCCTTGGCCGCTCCGCGCAGCTCCCCGAGCGATCCAACCGCAGTCATAATCGCATCGAGAATGCCCTCGAACACTTCGGCGCCGCTCTCGTCGTGCACGGCGGGAGTGCGCATGAGGTGCCCAACGTTGCGCACGAACAGCAGCGAGCGGCCCGAAACCGTCAGCGCAGACCCGTCGGCCGCCGTGTACTCCCGGTCGGGGTTCGCCTGCCGGGTGAAGGTCTCGCCGCCCTTGGTGACGCTCTCGGTGAGGGTGCCGTCCATGAGCCCGCGCCAGTTGCGGTAGCCGAGCGATTTATCGTCAGCGTCGACGGCGGCGACCGAGTCCTCGAGGTCCATGATGGTGGTGAGCGCGGCTTCGAGTTCAATGTCGTTGATTCCGGCGGCGTCGTTTGCCCCGTTCGCGCCCGTGCGATCAATGACGATGTCGATGTGTAGGCCGTTGTGGGTCAGCAGCACGCGCGTCGGCGCGGCGGCATCGCCGCGGTAGCCGACGAACGCGGCAGGATCGGCGAGGCCCGCGGTCGCCCCGGCCTGCAGCGACGCGACAAGGGCGCCGCCTGCCACCGAGTAGCCGGCGACGTCGGCATGCGATGCGCCCGCGAGCGGCACGTAGGCGTCGAGAATGCGCCGACCCTCGGCGATAACCGCCGCCCCGCGCGCAGCGTTGTAACCCTTTCCGGGGGCGAGTTCGCCCTCACGCGTGATCGCGTCGGTACCGTAGAGGGCGTCATAGAGCGAGCCCCAGCGCGCGTTGACGGCGTTCAGGGCAAAGCGCGCGTTGAGCAGCGGCACGACGAGCTGCGGGCCAGCGAGTGTGGCAATCTCGGGGTCAACGCGCTCTGGGCTCACGGCGACGCTCGCGGGTGGATCCTCGAGGTAACCGATCTCGGTGAGAAATGCGCGGTAGGAGCTCGGCTCGGGCTGCCCGGGGTTTGCCTCGTGATAGGCATCGATGCGTCGCTGCAGCTCGTCGCGCGTGGCGAGCAGGGCCTCGTTTTCGGGGGTGAGGTCACGAATAATGTCGGCAACTCCCGACCAGAAGACCGCGGTGTCTATCGCCCCGGCGCCCGCACTCCGGTCGGCCGCAAGCGCCTCCTCTGCGAACTCAATAATGGGCTGGGCGACGGCGAGACCCGCGCGGTCTTCGGTATGGCTCATGGAGGTGGATCCTTCGATATTTCGTACTGCCGGCGCAAAGAGGGCAAACCGGTATCCTCACTCTAGGGAATTCAACTTCACTTTGGAACGACCATTCCGTATTGTGGAACGATGAGAGTTTCTCCCCAGCCCTCGCCAGAGGCCGCCACCGCCGCTAGCGACGGCACCGTTCAGTCCGTGGCCCGCGCGTTCGCGCTCCTCGAGGCCCTCGCCGCGGCCGACTCAGAGCTACCGCTCGCCGAGCTCGCTGCCGCGACGGGCCTCGCCCACCCCACGGCCCACCGCCTGTTGAAGACACTGCAGACGCTCGGGTACGCCCGCCAGGCCGAGTCGCGCGACTACGGCCTCGGCCCCGGCCTCATCGCACTCGGCAATCGCGCCGCCCCGCAACTGGCTGCGCGAGCCCAGCCGCTCCTCAACGATCTCGAGGAGCTCTCGCAAGAGACCTCGAACCTCGTCATGCTCGACGGGGCAATGGCCGTCTATGTCGCGCAGCAACCCTCGCGGCACCAGATGCGCATGTTCACTGAGGTGGGCAGGCGCGTGCTCCCCCACTCGGCAGGCGCAGGCAAGGCGATGCTCGCCACGCTGAGCGAGGCGCGCGTGCGAGAGATCGTCGAGTTCACCGGCCTCCCGAGGTTCACGGCGACGACACTCACCGGGGTCGCGGAGCTCATTGCCGAGCTCCGCGAGACCAGGCGGCGCGGGTATGCGCTCGACGAGGGAGAACGCGAGGTTGGTGTGCGCTGCGTCGCCGTCGCCATTCCCGGCAGCGCCCCTCCTGCGGCGCTCTCAGTCTCTGGCCCGGCTGCCCGCATGACCGACGAACTCATTCCACGCATCGTCGAAGCTCTGCGGGGCGCGGCCAGCAGACTCGCACCGGCTCAGGCGCCACGGTAGCGGCGCTCCGCCCGGGCCCGCCTGACTTTCGCGCGCGCACACGCAACGAGCCCCGGGAAGCCAATCGGTCCCGGGGCTCAATGCGTCACGCGAGCTCTGCAAGCGAGCTCCTACCAGCGCGGTTTGCGCTTGCCGTCTCCACGATCGTTGCCGCGGTCATTGCCACGGTCGTTGCCGTAGCCGCCGCGGTCGTTGCCATACCCGCCGCGGTCGCCACCGTAGCCGCCGCGATCATCGCGCCCGCGGTATCCGCCGCGGTCGCCGCCGAACCCGCCGCGATCACCACCGCGATCACCACCGCGATCGCCACGGTCGTCGCGGCCGCGGTACCCACCACGGTCACCGCCGCGGTCGCCACCGTAGCCGCCGCGATCATCGCGCCCGCGGTACCCACCACGGTCACCGCCGCGGTCACCACCGTAGCCGCCGCGATCATCGCGCCCACGGTACCCACCGCGATCGCCGCCACGATCGTTGCGGTCGTAGCCGCCACGGCCACCACGGTCACCGCGGTCGCCACGGCCCCCGCGGTCGTAGCCACCGCGCCCCGCGCCGCCCGTGTCGGGCTTCAGTTCGATGAGCTTGCCGCTGATGCGCGTGTCGCTCAGGGCCGACAGCGTCGACTGCGACAGGCCCTTCGGCAGCTCGACGAGCGAGAAGTCGTCGCGCACCTGGATGCGACCGAAGTCGCCGCGGGTGAGCCCGCCCTCGTTCGCGATAGCGCCGATGATCTGGCCAGGCTGAATCTTCTGGCGACGCCCGACCTCGATGCGGTACATCTGCAGGTCGCTGCGCTGCTCGCGTGGCTCGCGCCGCTCGCGACCACCGCGGTCGTCGCGGCCGCCCCGGTCTCCGCTGTCCTCGAGGAAGCGAGCGGCCTGCTGGCGGTCGCGCGCAAACTTCTGATCATCAGACTCGTCGAGCAGCAGCTTCGTCTTGCCCTGCGACACGACCGCGAGTGCTGCAGCGACGTCTGCCTCGGGCACATCGTGGTGACGCACGTAGTGGTCGATGATGTCGCGGAAGCGCTCGATGCGGCTCGTCTCGCCGAGGGCCGCGGTGATCGCGTCGTCGAACCGGGTGAGGCGGGTCGCGTTCACCTCTTCAACGCGGGGCAGCTGCATCTGCGTGAGCGTCTGCTTCGTCGCCTTCTCGATCGAGCCGAGCATGCGACGCTCGCGCGGCGTAACGAAGCTGATCGCGTCGCCCGAGCGGCCCGCGCGACCGGTGCGGCCGATGCGGTGCACGTACGATTCGGTGTCGATCGGCAGGTCGAAGTTGACGACGTGGCTGATGCGCTCGACGTCGAGGCCGCGGGCGGCGACGTCGGTCGCGACGAGAATGTCGAGCCTGCCGTCTTTCAGCGACTGCACGGTGCGCTCGCGCACGTTCTGCGCGACGTCGCCGTTGATCGCGGCGGCCGAGTACCCGCGGGCGCGCAGCTTCTCGGCGACCTGCTCGGAGTCGCCGCGGGTGCGGGTGAAGACGATCAGACCGTCGAAGTCTTCAACCTCGAGCACGCGGGTGAGCGCGTCGACCTTCTGCATGTAAGAAACAACGATGTAGCGCTGTGTGATGTTCGAGGAAGTCTGGGTCTTGCCCGCGATCTTCACCTCACGCGGATCGTTGAGGTACTGCTGCGAGATTCGGCGGATCTGGTTCGGCATCGTGGCCGAGAAGAGCGCGACCTGCTTCTCTTTCGGGGTATCGGCGAGAATAGTCTCGACATCCTCGGCGAAGCCCATCTTCAGCATCTCGTCGGCCTCGTCGAGCACGAGGTACTTGATCTGGGTGAGGTCGAGCGAGCCGCGCTTCAGGTGATCCATGATGCGGCCGGGGGTGCCCACCACGATGTCGACGCCGCGGCGCAGCGCCGAGAGCTGCTGGCCGTAGGCCTGCCCGCCGTAGACGGGGAGCAGGTGCACCTCGGGAAGCTTCGACGCGAAGCTCTCGAACGCCTCGCAGACCTGCAGCGCGAGCTCGCGGGTCGGGGCGAGCACGAGCGCCTGCGGCACTCCCTGACCCGGCTCGATGCGCGAGAGGATCGGCAGCGCGAACGCGGCGGTCTTACCGGTGCCGGTCTGCGCGAGGCCGACGACGTCGCGGCCAGACAGCAGGGTCGGGATCGTGGCGGCCTGAATGGCCGAGGGGGTCTCGTACCCGACCGCGGTGATCGCCTCGAGCACCTTCGGAGCCAGGCCGAGGTCTGCGAAGGTCACGCGCTCGGCGTCGCCCTGCTCGGCGGCAGGCTCCGCGTCGGCGGGCTGCTCGGCAGCGGCAGGTTCGGCGGCGGGCCGCGTATCGGCCGATGAGTCGGAGGAGGTTACGGGGGCAGTCACAGGGGCAGTCTCGGGAGTCGCTTCTGGCGCCTCGGTGTGCGCGTCAGCGGTTGCGGTCTCGGCAGCGATGGTCTCGTCTGCGGACTCGGGCGCGGTGTTCTCGGAAGAGGGCATCGTATCAGTCTACACCCCTGAGGTATACCCGAGTCGACACAACCCGCGCGCCCAGCACCCACACAGCAAATTCACGCGAAACAAACGACGCCTTGCAATTTGATCAAATATCAAGATATGGTGATGACCAGCTATTCAACCCATGCAAGGAGGCAGCGTTGATACACCTTTCGGGCACGCTCCCCGCCGTAGATGTGCACACGCATCTCGCCCCGCTGCTCAGCGGCGAACAACTGAAGCTTGTCGGCCTGACGCAGCACCCCGACGGCCGCTACGCCGCGGCAGCCGCCCCGCTTGGGCCCCCGGCGCTCTACCGCGAACGCGAGCTGCTCGGCTACCTCGATGCACAGCAGCTCGACGAGGCACTCGTCGCAATCGCTCCCCCGTTCTTTCGCCAAGACCTCGACGTCGAGGCCTCGGCGAGCTGGGTGCGCGCCATAAACGACGGCCTCATCGCCCGCTGCTCGGCCTCGGAGCGGCTGCGCCCGCTGCGCTACCTGCCGCTCGAGCACCCGGCGCTCGCGATCGAACTCGTGCGCGAGGGCCTGGCAAGCGACGAGTGCGCCGGGTGGGCGGCCGCCGCCGGGGGTGCTGCCGCCCCGCTCGACGGCCCCGAGCTTTCGGAGCTGTGGAGCCTGCTCGCGGCCGACGGCCGGCCGCTGCTGCTGCACCCCGCGGAGTCGCCCGACCCGCGGTTGCGCGCCCACTACCTCCACAATCTGCTTGGCAACCCGGTCGAGACCGGTGTGGCGGTCGGCGAGCTCGTGCTCGGCGGCGTGCTCGCCCAGCACCCCATGCTGCGCATCATCCTCGTGCACTGCGGCGGCGTGGTGCCGAGCGTCGCAGCGCGCTGGCAGCGGGGCATCGACACGAACCGACCCGGTGTCACCGCGGGCCTCCCGCCCGTCGCCGAGCAGCTCGGGCGGGTCTTCACCGACTGCCTGACGCACGCCGCCGAAAACGTCGACCTCGCGCGCACGGTGTTTGGCGATTCGCAGCTGCTGCTCGGCAGTGACTGGCCGTTTCCGATCGGTCTCGCCGATCCGCGCACCCCCATCGCCCACCTCGACGCAGAGCTCCGCGAGCGCGTCGCTCGGGCAAACCCCGCCCGGCTGCTCTCGCTCGTTCCGGCGAGCTGACACACACCCCAGCCCCACCCACCCACTCCCAGTCCATTCAATGACGAACGCAAAGGACACCATCATGACGAGAAAACAACTCTCCATCGCCGCCGGCATCGCCGCGCTCGCACTCGCGCTCACCGGCTGCTCCGGCCAGAGCGCATCGCCCGGCGCGGGCGACGACACCGGGGAGGCGGGGCAGGCCGAACAGCTCAGCGTCACCTACCTCACCTCGTTTAATCAGTTCGGCCGCGACGCCTACGCCTACGTCGCCCAGGAGCAGGGCTTCTTCGAGGAGGCCGGGTTCACCGTCGACATTCAGCCGGGCACGGGCACGGTCGACGTGCTCAAGCTCGTCGCGTCTGGCAAGGCAGATTTCGGCGTCGGCGACTTTCAGGCGGGCGCGCTGACCATCGCGAACGAGGGCCTCCCCGCGCAGATCGTCAGCTCGATCCACGACCGGTCGCTCGCCGCGATCGCGACCGCCGAGGGCTACGGCATCGAGACCCCGGCCGACCTCGAGGGCAAGCGCATCGCCGACCAGCCCGGCTCGGTGAACGAGGTGCTGTTCCCCGTGTACGCCGAGGCAGCTGGCATCGACGCGAGCAAGGTCGAGTTCGTGCCTTCCCAGCCGCCCGCGCTCCCCCAACTGCTCGCGAGCAAGCAGGTCGATGCGATCGGCCAGTTCGTCGTCGCCGGCGGGCTCATCAAGGGCGCAACGGGTGCAGACGCCGTGTTCCTCCCCTTCAGCGATTACCTCGACGACCTCTACGGCAACGCCCTGTTCGTCGGCACGAAGCTCATCGAGTCAGACCCAGACGCCGTCGCCCGTTTCAACGAGGCGCTGCACCGCGGGCTGCAGTACACGATCGATCACCCCGAAGAGGCGGCCAAGATCTTGAACAAGATCCAGCCGACTCAAGAGGTCGCCGTCGCGCAGGGCGAGATCACCGCGATGGCGCCCTATGTCGGCGACACGAGCGCGAACGGCAAGCTCGACCCGAAGCGCGTCGACGCGATCCTCGCGCTGCTGAACGACGGCGGCGCCTTCACGAAGGCCCCGAGCGCCGACGCCATTGTCACCTACGAGATCGCGAAGTAGCCCCCACCCATGATTCACATCGAAGCACTCGAGCAGCGGTTCGACACCGCGAGCGGCCCGGTGCAGGCGCTGACGGGCGTCGACCTCACGATCGACCGCAACGAGTTCGTCACCCTCGTCGGCCGCAGCGGCTGCGGCAAGTCGACGCTGCTGCGCATCATCGCCGGGCTGCAGCGCCCAACGGGCGGCGGGGTCACCATCGACGGTGACCCCGTCACCGGGCCGCGCGAAGACGTCGGCATGATGTTCCAGCGCCCCGCGCTGCTGCCCTGGCGCAACGTCATTCAGAACATCATGCTGCCCGTCGAGATCATGCGGCTCGACAGGCGCGAGGCCCAAGAGCGAGCGGCGGCGCTCATCGAGCTCGCCGGGCTCACCGGTTTCGAGCGCAAGATGCCGCACGAGCTGTCGGGCGGCATGCAGCAGCGCGTCTCGCTCTGCCGTTCGCTCGTGAGCAACCCGAAGATCCTGCTCATGGACGAGCCGTTCTCGGCCCTCGACGCGCTCACGCGCGAGGAGCTGTCGGTCGAGCTGCAGCGCATCGTGATGGAGACGAACACCACGATCGTGTTTGTCACGCACTCCATCGAGGAGGCCGTGCTGCTCGCCGATCGCGTCGTCGTGATGAAGGCCAGGCCGGGCCGCGTGCGCGAGGTCGTGCCCGTCGAGATACCGCGCCCCCGCTCGCTCGGCAACTCCGAGTACGGCGAGCTCGTCACGAGCGTGAGCGGCCACCTGCACGACCTGCTCCAAGACACCCACGAACAGGAGGCCGCCGCATGAGCACGGCAACCGTCGTCAATCAGCTGCCCGTCGCGCCAGACAAGAGGCCCCGCGCGAGCCGCAAGGCGCGGCGCGAGGCGGCGCGCAGCATCCTCCTCCCCGTGCTCGGCATCGCGCTCTTGTTCGCGCTGTGGTGGGGTGCGGTGCTCGGCTTCGATATCGACAAGTTCCTCCTCCCCTCACCGGCAGACGTCTACGCCGCCTTCGCCGAAAACCCCGGCTACCTGCTCGCGCAGACCTGGGTGACGTTCCTCGAAACCGTGCAGGGCTTCGCGCTTGCCATCGTCATCGGGGTGCCGATCGCGACGCTCATCGCGTCGTCACGGGTCATTGAACAGATGCTCTACCCGATCTTGCTCGCGATCAACGCGGCCCCGAAGGTCGCAATCGCACCGCTGCTCGTGGTGTGGATGGGCTTTGGGCAGGCGCCGAAGGTCGTGATGGTCGTGCTGCTGTGCTTCTTCCCGATCGTGCTCGCGACCACGACGGGCCTGCGATCTACCCCGGCCGAGTTCATCGACCTCGCAAAGTCGCTGCGCGCGAGCCCGCTGCAGGTCTTCCTGAAGTTTCGGGCACCGTTCGCCCTCGAACAGGTGTTTGTCGGGTTGAAGACCGCGATCTCGCTCGCCGTCATTGGCGCGGTCATCGCCGAGTTCGTCGGTGCGAGCGAGGGTCTCGGTTACCTCATCGTGCAGTCGGGCAGCAGCGCGAACACGGCGCTCGCCTTCGTCGCGATCGTGCTGCTCGCAATCATGAGCATCGTGCTGTTCTACGCGCTCGCGCTGCTCGAGCGGCTGCTGTTGCCGTGGGCAGAGAGCCGCAGGGCTGACAAGTGAGCGCGCTAACCTTCGCCTACAGCGACCTCGTCGACCGCGCGGCGGCGCTGCTCGAACACGCGGGAGTTCCGGCCGCGGCCGCGCGTCTCACCGCCGACGGCCTCGTCGAGGCCGACGCGCGCGGCCTCCCGTCGCACGGCCTCATGCTGCTGCCGATGTATCTCGACCGCATTCGAGCGGGCTCCGTCGACCCGACGGGCGCGAACACCGCGGTGGTGGATCTCGGGGCCGCAGCCATCTTCGACTCCAACAACGGCCTGGGCCAGGTCACCGCTCAGCACGCCATGGAATCGGCGATCGCGCGAGCGGCAGCGCACGGCGTCGGGCTCGTCGCCTGCCGCAACGCGTTCCACTTCGGGGGCGCCTACCGTTACACCGCACTCGCGGCCGAGGCTGGAATGGTGTCGATCGCGGCGGCGAACACCCGACCGCTGATGCCGGCGCCCGGCGGAGCACGCGCGGTTGTCGGGAACAACCCGATCGCGTTCGGAGCGCCGCGCGCGGCGGGCGACCCGATCATCTTCGATGCCGCGCTGTCAGAGGCCGCGCTCGGCAAGATCAGGCTCGCCGCATCGGCGGGCCGGGCGATCCCCACTGGCTGGGCGACCGACGCAGACGGCCAGCCGACCACCGATGCCGAGCGGGCGATCGCCGGCATGCTGCTGCCGAGCGGCGGCAACAAGGGGTTTGGTTTCGCGCTGTTCGTAGACCTACTCACCGGGGTGCTCGCGGGCGGTGGATTCGGCTCGCGCGTCACGGGGCTCTACGCCGACCCGGCGACGCCCTACGGCTCCGCGCAGTTCTTCCTCGCGATCGACGCGACACGGCTCAGCCCAGATTTCCCCGAGCGCGCGGAGACGCTCGCCCGCGAGATCCTCGACGCCCCGCGTGCTGCCGGCGCGGGCGAGGGGCGCATCCCGGGCGCCCGCGGCGCGGCGGCGCGGCGAGCCGCCGAGCGCATTGGAGTCGCCCTCCCCGCCAGCGTCGTCGAGGCGATCCGCACACTCGAGGCGGCAGCGAACCAACCCGCGGCGCCGCCCGCGGCACCACCCGCGAACCCACCCGTGAACCACAAAGAAGGAGAAGCCAAATGAAGGCTCAGTTTGAAGCGACGGGCGAGGTGCTCGTCGTCACCGGCGGCACGAGCGGCATCGGCCACGCGCTCGCCGCGGCGTACGTTCGGGCGGGAGGAATCGCGCACGTGTTCGGCACCAAGGCCGACCCCGAGCTCGCGCCGGGGCTGATCCACCACCGCGTCGACGTGGCCGATCGCGAGGCCGTCGTCGCGGCGATCTCCGGTATCGCGGCGAGCGAGGGGCGCATCGACGCGCTCGTCGCTGCAGCGGCGGTGCAGCCGCGCACCCCGGTGTCTGCGATGGATCCCGAGGAGTGGCGCCGCACCCTCGACGTGAACCTGCACGGCGTGATGTGGGCGGTGCAGGCGGTGCTCCCGACGATGATCGCGGCCCGCCGCGGCAGCATCCTCGCGTTCTCGTCGGGGCTCGCAAACGTCGGCCACGCCGAGGCCTCGGCCTACGCGGCGTCGAAGGGCGCCCTCACGCCGTACATCAAGTCGCTCGCCGCCGAGATCGCCGAGCACCACGTGCGCGCGAACATCGTCTTCCCCGGCGTCATCGACACCCCGCAGTTTCGCCAGGCGAACCCCGCGGGCGGCGAGCTCGAGCACTGGCAGAACTCGCTCGGCGTTGGGGTGCCAGACGACGTCGTCGGGCCGCTCATGTTTCTGCTCAGCGATGCAGCGAGCATGACGGGCTCGGTGCTCACCCGCGACCGCGTGTTCGGGGTGAGCGACAATGGCTGAGCCGCGCTCCGACGTGCTCCCCGTGATTATCGCGGGCGGCGGCCCGATCGGCCTCATCACCGCGCTCGGGCTCGTGCATCACGGCGTGCCCTGCGTCATTCTCGAAGAGGATTCGGCGCTGTCGCTCGACACGAAGGCCGGCACGGTTCTCACCCGCACGCTCGAGGTGCTCGCGCGCTACAACGCGCTCGACCCCGTGCTCCGCGCCTCCGTGCGCATCGACGAGATCGGCGAAACTGACCGCAGCTCAGATGTGCCGCAGAAATCGATCCTCACCGCGAATCTTGCCGACGAGACGCAGTTCCCCTTCGTCATCAACATTCCGCAGCACCACCTCGAACCGGTGCTGCACGACCGGCTCGACGCGCTCGCCCCCGGCACCGTTCGCATGCGGCACCGCGTGACGGGCTTCGAGCAGCACACAGACGGCGTCACCGTCGCGTTCGACTCCCCCGACGGGCCAGGCACCATCGAGGGCTCGTACCTGCTCGGCTGCGACGGCGGGCGCTCGTTCGTGCGCGAGCAGCTCGGCGCGCGCGTCGACGGCATGACGCTCGAGGAGCGCTACATGCTCATCGACCTCGAGGCCGACCTCGACGTGTCGTCGCCGCGCGACTACCCGTACCTGTCGTATTTCGGCGACAGCACGGAGTGGATGATTCTCGTCAGGCAACCCCACTGCTGGCGGTTTCTGTTTCCGCTCGCCGCCGGCGCCGCCGAGCCGACTCCAGCGGAGCTGCAGCAGAAGGTGCTGCGCTTCATCGGCGACGTCGACTCCCGCGTCATCGGCACGAACATTTACAGCGTGCACCACCGCGTCGCCTCGCAGTGGCAGAGCGATCGCGTCTTCCTCATGGGCGACGCCGCGCACCTCATCACACCGATGTGGGCGCTCGGGCTGAACACGGGCGTGCTCGATGCGTCGAACCTGCCGTGGCGGCTGAGCTGGGTGCTGCGCGGCTGGGCGGATCCTGAACTCTTGGCGGGGTACGAGGCCGAACAGTCTCCGATCGCGCTGCGCGGCTCGGGCGAGATCGCCGAGGCGGCACGCAAGCGCATGGGGCGCGCGGGCGATGCTGCCGACGTCATCAACAACGACAATGCGTGGGCGGCGGCGATGACCCGCACGCTGCTCGGTGTCGTGCTCGACGTCGACGGCTCGGGTCGCGGCGGCATCATCGTGAACCGCGAGGCTGACGCTCCGCTCGAGCTCGGGCAGCGTGTGCCAGACGCGCCAGTGTTCGGCCCGGCGGGTAGGCACACGCTGCACGAGCTGTGCGCAGACTCGTTCGTCGCGCTGTACTTCACAGACGCGCGTCGGCAGCCGCCCATTCCCGGCGACGACGAGACCCCGGGGCTGCGCCACCGAATCGTCAGCCGGTGGGATGCGCCAGAGAACACGGGCCTCAGGCCGCAGTCGCTTTTCGACCCGGGCGAGCGGGCGACGCGCACGCTCGGCGTGCCAGAGAACACGCTCGTGCTGCTTCGCCCCGACGGGCACGTCGCGGCGATCGAACCGTGGGATCCGCGAGATCCCAGCCACCACGCGCGCGGCGCCCAGGCGTACCGCCGCATCACCCGACCCTCCGAAAGGATCACCCATGGCTAAGGGCGACATCTTCCCCCTCCCCGACGGCAGCGAGCTCGTGCTCGGCGACGTCGGCCAAGAGATCATTCTCGAAAACACGCACACCCGCGTGTGGCACATCAGCCTGGAGCCGGGCGAATCGCAGCCCTGGCACCTGCACCACAACCCCTATCTCGTCGTCGCCCTCGAGGCCGCAGACAACCGCATCACCTACACCGACGGCACCTCGCGCGACGTCCACGAGTTCGTCGGGCGCACCATCGAGATGAATCCGAGCCCCGTGCACATGCTCACGAACGTCGGCACCACGCGCTACGTGAGCCGGCTCATCGAGTTTAAGGATCGCGGCGAGAACCTGCCGGGCGGGTGGCAGGCGTGAGCGCGGCGGATCGGCTCGTGCCGCGCCCGCCCCGGCCCGAGGGCGTCGCCGAGGCTGAGTGGGAGAGCAACCTCTCAGACCCCGCGCTGTACGGGGGCATCGCGGCCGACGGGGCGCGCGAGGAGCGGGTCAAGGTTCGCGCCGGCGGCGACGTCGCCCCGGGCGGCGCTCCCGACGGGGCCTCCGGCGGCGCTCCTGACAGCGCCGTGATGTTCAAGTTCCGCGAGATTCTCGTGCAGTCGCAAGACCACGACTGGCTCGATAAGACGCTCGACGGCCTCTCACACAAGCCGCTCTGGCGCAACGACGAGACCGGCGCATCGATCTCGCTCGTGCGTTTCAGGGCCGGCTCGGGTATTCCGCTGCGGCACTCGCACGCCTCGAACCAGTTCATGTTCTGCCTGAGCGGCCAGTACCGCTACGTGCCGACGGGGCTCGTGCTCGAGCCGGGGTCGTTCTATTGGAACCCGAAGGGGTGCCTGCACGGCCCGACGCTCGCCGAGGCAGACACCGTGCTGCTCGAGGTTTACGACGGCCCGCACTACCCCACCCAGCCCGAGTGGTACTCGAGCCCCGAAGACACCATCTAACCCATCGAACAAAGGAAAACCATGTCTAAGCAGCAGATCGTCTCCGACCGCCTCGCCGTGCCGAACGGCCACTTCTCGCAAGCGACCGAGGTGAAGCTGAACGGTCGAATGGTGTTTATTTCTGGCATGACCGCCCGCAACGTCGACGGCGGCGTCACCGGCGTCGGCGACATCACCGCGCAGACCCACCAGGTCTGCCAGAACCTGCAGGCCGCCGTCGAGGCCGCGGGCGGCACGCTCGACGACATCGCCCGCGTCGACGTGTACGTGCGCAATATGGAGGATTTCGCGGCGAGCCACGAGGTGCGGGCGCAGTACTTCACGAACACGGCCCCGGCCTCGACGATGGTCGAGGTGTCGAAGTTTGTGAACAAGGACTACCTCATCGAGATCAACGCAATCGCCGTCATCAACGAGGGGGCGTAACGGTGCGGTTGTGCAGCGTTCGGTACGCAGAAACCTGGCACGCAGGCGAGGTCACCGACAGCGACACCGTTCTCGTCTACCCGGCGACCGTCGGGCTCGTCGACGACGTGATCACGAACGGCGGCCTGCCGGCCGGCGCCGCCCCCATCGCCGAGGTTCCGCTCGCCGAGGCCAGGCTCGGCTCCCCGATTCAGCGTTGGCGCAAGAACGTGCTGTGCGTTGGGTGGAATTACTGGGATCACTTCGAGGAGTCGCGCGGCAAGCGCGAAGGCCAGGACCCGGCGTCGCGCCCGGAGCACCCGACCTTCTTCACGAAGGCGCCGCGCACCGCGATCGGCCCGCGCGACACCGTCGAGTGCGATTTCGAGCTCAGCGAACAGTGGGACTACGAGGCGGAGATCGCGCTCGTCATCGGCACGGCCGGCAGGGATATTCGACCGGAAGACGCGCTGACTCACGTGTTCGGGGTGATGCTCGCGAACGACGTGTCGGTGCGCGACGTGCAGCGCGCACACGGCGGCCAGTGGTTCAAGGGCAAGAGCATCGACAACACGATGCCGCTCGGGCCGTGGCTCACGACGCTCGACGAGGTCGGCGAGCTGTCAGAGATCGAGCTCGAGTGCGAACTCAACGGCGAAACCCTGCAGCGCGCGAGCGTCGCACAGATGGCGTTTCCCATCGAGACGCTCATCGCCGAGCTGAGTCGGGGCATGACCCTCGACGTCGGCGACGTGATCTTGACAGGCACACCGAGCGGCATCGGCAACGCTCGGGAACCGCAGGTATTCTTGCGTTCGGGGGACGTGCTCGTTACCCGGGCCACCAGGCTCGGCACACTCGAAAACCGCATAGGCTAGCTGCAAGGCACACGGAGAGGACCCCCTCACAGCATGAACAGTCGCAGGCCAGAACGCCGCACATCAAGTGTGGAGTTCGTGACGACCGCGCTCTACATGGACATCCTTGAGGGGGTCCACGCCCCGGGCTCCTTCCTGCGCCTCAACGACGTCGCCGAACAGCTCGGGGTATCAATGATGCCGGTGCGCGAGGCGATCAGAGAGCTCGCCGCGCTCGGGCTCGTCGAGGCGATCCCGCACCGGGGCGCGCAGGTTCGGCACCTGAGCATCGACGACCTCGTAGAGACCTACCACGGCAGGCTCCACCTCGAGACGCTCGCGCTGAAGCTCGGCGCCCCGAGCTTCACGGCCGAGCGCGCTGATCAGGCGTGGCGAGCCAACGAGCGCCGGCTGGCCGCGCTCGCAGCGCAAGATGCATATGCCAACGTCACCGAGCACGAGGCGCTGCACTTTCTGCTCTACGAATCGTGCCAGAGCCCGTGGATCGTCAAGGCGCTGCTGCCAGGCTGGCGAAACGCCGCGCGCTACCGTGGCTCGTCGCTGCTCGACACCCACGTGCGGGGCGAGCTCGACGACCAGCACGCGCTGCTCATCGAGGCGATGACGCGCCACGACGGCGACGAGGCCGTCGCGCTGCTGCACACCCACCTCACCTCGGCGGCCGAGGCCGTCGCGCAGGAGCTCGGCGGGGTGTCGATTCTCGACAGGCTCCCGGCGCTCGCCGAATTGCGGTAGCCAGATCCTCAAAATATGTACCAATTTATGTACATCTTTGGTAGAATGCTGGTATGTCTGTTCTCATGCCCCCGGTTCAGACCTCTGCGGATGCCCGCAAGGAACTACCGAACGCGCTCAAGCGATTCCGCGAGCAGGGAATCGAGGCGACACCACTCATCTTCGGGTCACACCGCAAGCCAGAGGCCGCAGTGATCCCCTATGAACTGTACGAGCGCATCGCCGCCATCATGGAAGACCGCGAGATCGCGGAAATGGTGCGCACCCGACAGGCTGAAGGGCGAGCGAAGCCGATGCACGATCTCTTCGCCGAGTACGGTGTGGAACTGCCCTAGTACAGCATGGATGCAAAACTCTCCATGCTCCCCGGGTTCAAGAGAGACTTTGACGCCCTGGGAACGCACGCGTTGCGAAAGCTGACCCTCGAAGTGATCGGGCACATCAAGACGGGTGCAATTACAGGCAAGCCCCTTGAAGCCCTAGCAAACACTGGCGACCTCTCCGACTGCCGAAAAGTCTACTTCGACTTCCCAGACAGGGCAGGTGACAAGCCTCGATACCGGCTCGTCTACCGCGAATCCCACAACGAGTTCTCATTTGTGAGCATCGAAATGGTCGCCGTCGGTAACCGGCAAAACCTAGACGCCTACATGCGAGCCCTCAAGAACCTCGGACGGGCCTAACGCCGCGCGACACCCGCCACACGCACGCGGCGCGCCAGGCAGGCGTCCGGGGTACCGGACAGCCCCGCTCGCTCCGGCGTTGTTCGGGGGCTCCAGACGCGGTGAGATGGAGTCATTGGTTCGATCACTGACCGCTCGAAAGGCTCCACCATGGCTCTCCCCGGCGCACGCCCCGTCCGCGCTCCCCGCGGCACCGACATCTCAGCGAAGAGCTGGCAGACCGAGGCACCGCTTCGCATGCTCATGAACAACCTCGACCCCGAGGTTGCCGAGCGACCAGACGACCTCGTTGTCTACGGCGGAACCGGCCGCGCCGCACGCAGCTGGGAGGCGTACGACGCGATCGTCGACACGCTCCGCGACCTCGAAGACGATGAGACACTGCTCGTGCAGTCGGGCAAGCCCGTCGGCGTCTTCCGCACGAACAAGTGGGCGCCGCGCGTGCTGCTCGCCAACTCGAACCTCGTTGGCGACTGGGCGACGTGGCCCGAGTTCCGCAAGCTCGAGGCCGAGGGCCTCATGATGTACGGCCAGATGACCGCGGGTTCGTGGATCTACATCGGCACGCAGGGCATCCTCCAGGGCACCTACGAGACGTTCGCAGCCGCTGGTCGCAAGCTCCAGGGCCAGGGCCGCATCGCCGCTGTCGAGGGCAAGGGATCGCTCGCGGGCACCCTCACCCTCACCGGCGGCTGCGGCGGCATGGGCGGAGCACAGCCGCTCGCGGTCACGCTCAACGACGGCGCCTGCCTCATCGTCGACGTCGACCAGACCCGGCTCGAGCGCCGCGTGGGCAAGCGCTACCTCGACGAGGTCGTCACCGACATCGACGAGGCAATCGCGAAGGTGCAACAGGCGAAGGCCGAGAACCGCGGCTGGTCAGTCGGGCTCGTCGGCAACGCCGCAGAGGTGTTCCCCGAGATTCTGCGCCGCCACCGGGCCGGCGAAATCACGATCGACCTCGTCACCGACCAGACGAGCGCGCACGACCCGCTCTCCTACCTCCCGATCGGCTACAACGTCGACGAGCGACTCGCTCGCGCCGAGGCCGACCCCGAGCAGTTCACCAAGGACGCCCAGGCCGCAATGGCCGCGCACGTCAAGGCGATGGTCGAGTTCCAGGATGCGGGGGCAGAGGTCTTCGACTACGGCAACTCGATCCGCGACGAGGCGCGCAAGGGCGGCTACGACCGGGCCTTCGAGTTCCCCGGCTTCGTTCCGGCCTATATTCGCCCGCTGTTCTCCGAGGGCCTCGGCCCGTTCCGCTGGGCGGCTCTGTCGGGCGACCCCGAAGACATCCGCGTTACCGACGAGGCGCTCAAGGAGCTGTTCCCCGAGAACGCGCACCTGCACAAGTGGCTCGACGCCGCCGCCGAGCGCGTCGAGTTCGAGGGGTTGCCCGCGCGCATCTGCTGGCTTGGCTACGGCGAACGCCACCAGGCGGGTCTGCTCTTCAACCGCCTCGTCGCCGAGGGCAAGGTGAAGGCTCCGATCGTCATCGGCCGCGACCACCTCGACTCCGGTTCCGTCGCCTCCCCCTACCGCGAGACCGAGGCAATGGCCGACGGGTCCGACGCGATCGCCGACTGGCCGCTCCTGAACGCGCTCACCGCGGCGTCGTCTGGCGCGACGTGGGTGTCGATCCACCACGGCGGCGGCGTCGGCATTGGCCGCTCGATCCACACCGGTCAGGTATCGGTCGCCGACGGCACCGAGCTCGCCGCCGAGAAGCTCGAGCGCCTGCTCACCAACGACCCCGGCATGGGCGTGATTCGCCACGTCGACGCCGGGTACCAGCGGGCCGCAGACGTCGCCAAGGAGCGCGGCGTGCGCGTGCCGATGGAACCGACCATTCGCAACACCGAGACGGCCTGGTAAGAAAGTAGTTATGGTGCGCACCCTCCTCATCGACAACATCGGCGAACTCACGACGAACGACGAGACCCTCGGTTCGGGCCTCGGCGGTCGGCTTGCAGACGCCGCGGTACTCATCGAGGGCGAGCGGATCGCCTGGGTCGGCCCAGCCGCCCAGGCCCCCGCCGCCGATGAGCGAATCGATGCGGAGGGGCGCGCCCTGCTGCCCGGCTGGGTCGACTCGCACACCCACATGGTGTTCGCGGGTGACCGCACCGCCGAGTTCGAGGCGCGCATGGCCGGCGAGGCGTATGCGGCTGGCGGCATCAACGTCACCGTGAACGCAACCCGGGCCGCCTCAGACGCCGAGCTCGAGGCGAATCTTGCCCGGCTCGTCGGCGAGGCGAGGCGCGACGGCACCACCACGATGGAGACGAAGACCGGCTACGGGCTCACTGTTGCAGATGAGGTGCGCTCGGCGCGCGTCGCGGCGACCCAGGCCGACGCCGTCACATTCCTCGGCGCGCATGTCGTGCCGGCCGGGGTGGACCCTGCAGCCTACCTCGACCTCGTCACCGGCAAGATGCTCGACGCGGTCGCCCCGCTCGTGAGCGCCGTCGACGTGTTCTGCGAGTCGGGCGCGTTCGACGAAGCGCAGACCCGCAGAATTCTCGAGACGGCTGCCGCGAAGGGCCTCGCTACCCGCGTGCACGGCAATCAGCTCGGGCACGGCCCTGGCACCCAGCTCGCGGTCGAGCACGGTTCGCTGAGCGTGGATCACCTCGGCTTCCTCACCGACGACGACATCGCGGCTCTCGCGGGGTCCTGGGGCGAAGGTTCGAGGGGCACCGTCGCGAGGGGCACCGTCGCAACCGTGCTGCCAGCCTGCGACCTCTCGACCCGCATGCCGCTCGCGCCGGCAAGGAAGCTCGTCGACGCGGGCGCGGTCGTGGCGATCGCCTCGAACTGCAACCCGGGCACCTCGTACACGAGCTCGATGGGCTTCTGCGTCGCGACCGCGGTGCTGCAGATGGGCCTCACCGTGCAGGAGGCGGTGCGCGCTGCGACGCTCGGCGGCGCGATCGCGCTCGGCATGCACGAAGACGGCTGGATCGACCCGCGCGGCGCCGCACAGCCTCGCGTCGGAGTCGTCTCCCCAGGCGCCCGCGCCGACCTGCAGCTGTTGAACGCCCCCTCGGTGACGCACCTCGCCTACCGCCCAGGCATGCGCCTCACCGAAGCGGTGTGGAAGGCGGGCACGCGCGTCGTCTGAGTCGCGACCGGGACCGGCCCCGCGGCCCCCACGACCCGCTGCGTCCGCGAACGCGCCGGCGCGACGCCGGGGACGCGAGCTCCCCCCATTAGGGTGAGCGTGGCGTCACGATGACGCCACGCTTGGCGAGGCTCGCGAAGCGGGCACGCCCGACGACGACGATCGCCCCGATCATGAGGAGCAGCCCGAGGGCGTAGGGTGCCCCGTGAGACACGGTCGCGTAGAGTGCCCCTGCAATGAGCGGCGCGATCACCGCAACGCCGGTGTTCAGGGACTGGATCACGCCGGCGACCCACCCCTGTTCGTGGTCGCTGACCTGCTGCGAGAGCACCCCGTCCATCGCTGCGGTCGCGGGCCCCTGGCCGCCGCCGATCAGGAGCGTGCCAGCGATCAAGATCCATGGTTCTGCAAGCACCGAGCCGACGACCGCGAGCGCCGCGAGCCCGACGGCCTGGGCGATGAGTCCTGCGACAATGATGCCGCGCTCGCCGAGCCAAGGCAGCAGGGCCTGCATGATTACACCCTGCAGCACAATATCGAGGATGCCGATCGCTGCGGTAAGGAGCCCAATCGACGTCGCCGTCCACTGCACCTGGTCGAGTGCGAGCACGCTGAAGTTGTTGACGAACATGCCGAACGGCAGGCCGATGAGCACGAGCGCAATGAGCAGGCCGCGCAGCTCTGGCCGACCGAACGCGCCCCTGAAGACCGCCACGGGGTGGAGGCCGTCGAGCCGCAACCGCGGCGTTCGCTTCTCAGGCGCGAGACTCTCGGGCAACGCGAAGAAGCTCACGATCGCGACAACGAGCGCGATTCCGGCCGTCACGAACACCGGCAGATCGATGTGGATCGCTGCGAGCAGCCCGCCGACTGCCGGGCCGATCATGAAGCCGACGCCGTTGAGCGCCCCGAGCAGGCCAAACCGCTTTGCACGTTCTTGCGGTGACGTAATGTCGGCAGCGTAGGCGAACAGCGCCGGCATGTCGCCCGCGGTGATTCCCTGAATGATGCGGCCGGCGAGGAGCACCCAGATCGACCCACCGATGCCAAAGGTGGCAAACCCGACCGCGGCCCCGAGGGTGGCGATGATGATGACCGGGCGACGACCGAAGCGGTCGGAGAGCCCGCCAAACAGCGGCGCGACAAGGAATGCGCAGAGCGCGTTGACCGATTCGAGGATGCCAACCCAAATGGCGAGGTGGCCGGGAGTGTCCACGTAGCGCTGCACCACGAAGGGCAGCACCGGGAGCACGATCGTCATGCCCATGACATTGAGCATGGTGATCGAGATGAGCGTCGCCCAGGCGCGACGACTGGATTGCGGGGGCGCGGGGCGCCCCGAAGAGGGTTCAAGCATGGTTAAAAGTGTAGTGATACCAATTTCGATGTCAATTCAACTTTGAACCAATACCAGGTGACCGCGCTCGATAGACTGCTCTTATGGCTGAAGCAGCACCAATCGGGCGACGCGAGCGCAAGAAGGCGGCGACGCGCAAGGCGATCTCTGACACCGCAACGCTCATGTTTCTCGAGCGCGGCTTCGACAACGTGAGCATCCGCGAGATCGCGGAGAAGGCAGACGTCTCCCCGACGACCGTGTTCGCCCACTTCCCGCAGAAAGAGGCCCTCGTCTTCGACGAAGACGAGGAGCACCGCGACGGGCTCGTTTCCGCCGTGCGCGACAGGCCAGCGGGCGTCTCCATCACCGACGCGCTCTACGAGTACTACCTGCACGGCATGCTCGAAGATCGCGCCGAACACGGCGACAGCACTCGCGAGTTCCTCGCGCTCCTCGACCGGACGCCCGCACTCGCCGACTACGCCGCACGCATGTGGACCCGACACGAACACGCCCTGGGCGCTGCCATCGCCGCAGACATGGGCCTTGCCGAGCCCAGCCCCGAGATCAGAGCCTACGCGCGCTTCGTGCTGCAGATTCAGCTACTCGCCAACAATGACGACGACCCTGCCGCGATGCTCGCCGGGTCGTTCCGCATTCTCAATGACGGCTGGCGCAGCTTCGCTGACCCGACAGCGGGGCGCGACGACAGCAGTTATTGAGCCGCACGGCCGCGGCCGTGAATGCGCGCCGAGAGCGCATCGGCCGTCGCACGCACCTCCGCCGCAAGCTCGGCGTAGCGATCCTCTGAGACGTCCTCGTCACGGAACGTGATCGCTACCGCCGCGACCGGCCATTCACGGTGATCAAGCACGGGCACGGCGACGGAGGAGAAGCCCTCGGTCACCGATCCGCGTTCGGTCGCGAAGCCGCGGGTCACCGCGTCGTCGAGCACGGTGCGCAGCTGCGAGTACCGGTTGATCCCGTCTGGCGTTGCGAGCCGGTGCGAGAACGCCTGCGCGTTCGGGTACAGGGCGCGCACCTGGGCGCGCGGCAGCGACGCGAGCACCGCCCGGCCGCTCGCCGTGAGGTGCATGGGGAGCCGCACATCGACGTCGGTGACGAGCGGTGGCGCGCCGAGCGCTCGCTCCTCAATCACGTAGAGCACGTCGCTGCCGCTCGGCACTGCGAGGTGGCCGCTCGCCCGCACACGATCCACAAGCGCCGCGAGCAGCGGGCGCCCGAGGCGAGCAAGCGGCTCCTGGCGCTCATACGCGGAGCTCAGCTCGACCGCGGCGATCCCAAGCCCGTAGCGCCGCTCCTCGGGCAGGTGCATGACGTAGCCGTGCTCCTGCAGCGTCGCAAGCAGCTGGTACACCGTCGAACGCGGCAGCTCGAGCTGCGTCGCGATCATCCCTGCGGGCACGGGGCCACGCGAGCGCGCGAGGAGGCTGAGGATGCGCAGCGTCTGATCCGCCGCCGGGACCTTCGGCTCTCGCATAGTCAGTCATCCTTCTCTCGCGATTTGTGATCTGCGTGTGTTGCCGCCATCGTCGGCGGCACAGCTGCAGACTATCGCAGTGCTGTTCCTGTTCCCCAGACCCCCGAAAGGTGGGAAGCTGAGGCATGAGCATTCTCGTAAAGCGCGTGTACGACTCCCCCGACCCCACAGACGGCGTGCGCGTGCTCGTCGACCGGCTCTGGCCCCGCGGCATCAGCAAGGAAGCCGCCGCGCTCGACTCGTGGGCGAAAGACGCGACGCCGAGCACCGAGCTTCGAAAGTCCTGGCACGGTGACCCGCGCGGGCACGAGCCCGAGCGCTACGCCGCCTTCGCTGACGCGTACCGTGAGGAACTTTCCAGGGAGCCCGCGCTCGGCGCCGTTCGGGACCTCGCGGAACTTGCACGCGCGGCGGAGCGCCCAGGAGCTGCACCCCTCACGCTCGTCACCGGCGTGAAGGATCCGGAGCGCAGTCACGTGCCTGTGCTCGTGGAGGCAATCACCGCGGCGCTCGGGGGCGTAGCCGCCAGTTGAGTTTCGGCCGCCCGTTACGCCAGCCGCGTGCCGAGCGCGCCCTCGGCTGCGCTTACGACCGCGCCGCTCGCGACGAAACCGTGGGCCGCGTCGATCGTCGGCGACAGGAACGAATCGGTGTCTGGCGCCGGGATCTCGGTGCGGAACAGGGCGTGGATCGCGCTCGTTGCGACCCCGGGAGCAGCAGCCCCGTCGGCCGCGCGGAAGTCGAGCGCGCGCGTCGAGGTCAAAAGCTCGATCGAGAGCACGCGGGCGAGCCCGTCGATCGCGCGGCGGAGCTTGCGGGCCGCCGCCCACCCCATCGAGACGTGATCCTCCTGCATCGCCGACGACGGGATCGAGTCGACCGACGCGGGCACCGCGAGGCGCTTGAGCTCGGAGACAATGCCTGCGGCCGTGTACTGCGCGATCATCAGGCCCGAGTCGAGGCCGGCGTCTGCCGCGAGGAACGGCGGGAGGCCGTGGTTGCGGGCGACGTCGAGGAAGCGGTCGGTGCGGCGCTCGGAGATCGAGGCGAGGTCGGCGACGGCGATCGCGAGGAAGTCGAGCACGTAGGCGACCGGGGCACCGTGGAAGTTGCCGTTCGATTCAACGCGGCCGTCGGGCAAGACGACCGGGTTGTCGACCGCTGAGGCGAGCTCGACGGCCGCGACGCGGTCGGCGTGGGCGGCGGTGTCGCGGGCGGCGCCGTGCACCTGGGGTGCGCAGCGCAGCGAGTACGCGTCTTGCACGCGGCTGAACTCGCCCTCCTGCGGGCGCTGCACGAGCTGGGAGTCGGCGAGCACCGCGGCCATGTTCGCGGCCGACGATGCCTGACCTGCGTGCGGGCGGAGTACGTGGAGCTCGGGCTGGAAGACGGCGTCGGTGCCGGTGAGCGCCTCGATGCTTGCGGCCGCGGCGATGTCGGCGGTCGCGAACAGCCCGTCGAGGTCGTGGAGCGCGAGGCAGAGCATGCCGAGCATGCCGTCGGTGCCGTTGATGAGGGCGAGGCCCTCCTTCTCGGCGAGCACGAGCGGCTCGATGCCGGCGGCGGCGAGCGCCTCGGCGGCGGGGATCGTCGGTGCGTGCGGATCCGCATCCGCCGCGCCGCTCACCCGCACGTTGCCCTCGCCCATGAGCGTGAGCGCGCAGTGTGCGAGCGGGCTGAGGTCGCCCGAGCAGCCGAGCGAGCCGTACTCGTGCACGACGGGGGTGATGCCGGCGTTGATGATCGCGGCGTAGGTCTCAGCAACGACCGGGCGCACTCCGGTGCGGCCCGTGGTGAGGGTCTGCAGGCGCAGCAACATGAGGGCGCGCACGACCTCGCGCTCGACCTCGGGGCCGGTGCCGGCCGCGTGCGAGCGGATCAGGCTGCGCTGCAGCTGCTGCCGCTTTTCGACGGGGATCTGCACCTTTGCGAGCGCGCCGAACCCGGTCGAGACGCCGTAGTGCGGGCGGGTGTCGTCTGCGAGCTTCTCGATGACGGCGCGGCTCTCGGCGACGCGTGCAAGCGCCGCCGCGGAGATCGTGATCTGGGCGTCGTAACGGGCCACCGCGACGACGTCGGCGCGGCTGAGCGGGGTGTCGCCGAGGGTGACTGGCTGGGTGGAAACGGGTGTGGTCGAGGTCATGATTCGATCACACCGCATTCCGGGCTCTTCGTGTGCGTCAGAGCGCGAGGCGCTGTCCGGGATCCCGGACGACCGCGCCGGATCAGATCACCGCGAACCGCGAATCCGTTGCTAGCGTGCAACTATGACCACCCCAACAAGCAGTGCCGCTCGTCCCCTCCCCCACGACCCCAGTTGGCCACGCGCCGGCTCCTGGCCCGCACCAGACGCCGCCGCACCAGACGCGCACATCGACCTCGCCATCATCGGCATTCCGACGTCGCGCACGTCGCTCTCGCCGACGAACGCGCACCTCACGCCGGCCGCTGTGCGCGAGGCACTCAGGCGCTACTCGGACCACACGGTCGCCGCAGGAGAACCGGGGGGTCGCGGCGCCGAACTCGAAACAGTGCTTGGGGAGGCACTCACGATTCGCGACGCGGGGGACGTCGCTGACCCAGACACCGAAGCCGGAGAGGTTGCGGCAGCGGCAGCGGTGCGCGAGCTCGCGGCCCGCTCGGAGCTGGTCGTCGCGCTCGGCGGCGACAATGCGCTGACTGTGCCCGCTGCCCTCGGGGTCGCGGGCAACAACCTCGCCACCGCGGGGCTCATCACCCTCGACGCCCACCATGACCTCCGCGACGGGCGCTCGAACGGGTCGCCCGTTCGTAGGCTCGTTGAGGCCGGGCTCGATCCACACCGCATCGTGCAGATCGGCATCGCCGACTTCGCCAACTCTCGCGCCTACCGCGAGCGGGCCAAGGAGTGGGGCATCACGGTGATCCACCGCGACGAACTGTTCACCCGCCCGCTCGCCGACATCGTCGCCGAGGCGCTCGAGATCGCGGGAGCAGGCGGCGGGCCGATCCACGTGGATCTCGACGTCGACGTCTGCGATCGCTCGGTCGCGCCGGGCTGCCCGGCATCGATCCCCGGCGGGATCCAGGCGCACGAGTTGCGCGCCTTCGCACGCCAGTTCGCAGCGGATCCCCGAGTGAAGGGCATTGACATCGCCGAGGTCGATGCGAGCGCCGACGCCCCCGACGGCCGCACCGTGCGCCTCGCCGCGCTCTGCGCGCTCGAGGCCGCGGCGGGGCTCGCCACGCGACTCGGGAGGGCATAACCATGGCCGCGCCCGACTCGTGTGGCGAGCGCCCACCCCGCCACCCTCCCACCCATGAATCTTTTTGCACGCAACGTGCAAATAGGAACCATCTATTCGCAAGTTACGCGCAGAAAGTTGACGGCCGGGCTGCGGGGCTGCGCGCCTAGCCGCCCAGGCTGCGGGCGTACCCTGCCCAGGCGAGTATCACGACCACCCAAATAATCAGCGGCGCCCCGATCACGAGGCTGAGCGCGACGACCCCGAGGGCTCTGCGCTCTTTGCGCACAAACGACGCAACCGCCAGTGCCACTGCGGCGATCGCGACGACCCCGAAGACGATCTGCTTCGTGTT
This sequence comes from Leucobacter albus, assembly GCF_039528015.1. Classification (NCBI taxonomy): domain Bacteria; kingdom Bacillati; phylum Actinomycetota; class Actinomycetes; order Micrococcales; family Microbacteriaceae; genus Leucobacter; species Leucobacter albus. The sequence continues at coordinate 146,558 of NZ_BAAAKZ010000017.1, forward strand.
GATCCAGGTTTCCCCCAGCTTGAAGCTTGTCGCCGGGACAATAAAAAACAGCACCAGGGCAAGCAGGCCCACTGCCAACGCGGCCCTACCGAACACCGGCACCCCGCGCGGTGCAGGGGGCGGCGCAGTTTCATTCAACCGGGCCAGCTGCTCCCACCGTTGGTTCTGATCCATGCACTCAGTTTAGTCACGGGCAACGTCTGGTCACCGAGCTCAGATCGAAGCCGCCCGCCAATCAATCGGTGCGGATCCTAGAGCCGCGAGCGCCTCGTTTGCTCGGCTGAAGGGGCCCGACCCGAAGAACCCCCGCGAGGCAGACAGTGGCGACGGGTGCGCGCTATCGATTATTGGGGTGTCGCCGAGCAACGGCGCGAGCTTTCGGGCGTCGTTGCCCCAGAGAATCGCGACGAGCGGGCCGCCGCGGGCGACGAGGGCGCGAATGGCGAGCTCGGTGAACTCCTCCCAGCCGATTCCCCGGTGCGAGCCTGCCTGCCCTGCACGCACTGTCAGCACGCGGTTCAGCAGCAGCACACCGGAGTCTGCCCAGGCGCTCAGGTCTCCGTGTCTTGGCGGCGGCGGGGCCTGGGGCACCGCCCAAAAATCGTCTGCCCAGGAGTCTGTAAAGGCGCCTGGCGAGGTGCCTGCGGCATCAGAGTCTGGGCTGGTGCCAACAGACTCGGGGTCGGTACCCAGGGCCTGCCCCAGATCGTCGTCGAGCTCACGGAAGATATTGCTCAGGCTGCGCGGCAGGGGCCGCACGCCTCTCGCCGTCGCGAACGAGAGACCGATCGCGTGGCCCGGTGTTGGGTACGGGTCTTGACCGACGATCAGCACGCGCGCGTCTGAGAGTGGGCGCTCGAACGCGCGAAACACGAGCGCCTCGTCGGGCAGCACCGTCGCCCCGGCGCGGGCCTCCTCGGCCAGAAACGCACGCACGCGCCCGAGTGCATCATCGACCGCGCCGGCGGCGGCGAGCGCCTCACCCCAGTCCGGAGCGATGCGCCCGGCGGCGACGAGTTCTGCGAGCGAGCCTGAAAGCATACGTGCGACTCCGGGGCGGCTAGGGCTGCTGCGGCTTCGCGGCGAGCGGGCCACGGTGCGTATGGAACACGCTCGACTGCGCGACGGGGCGCAGCACGATGAGGTCTTGGTTCACGTGCGGCGGCTGTTCGAAGGCGCCGACGAGCACGCGAGCCACGTCGTCGGCCGTGAGCGGGGTGACGTTTGCGTAGGGCGTTTCGGCGGCGGCGGCGTCGCCGCGCAGCCGGTTCAACGTGAACTCCTCGGTGTGCACGAGGCCCGGCGCGAGCTCCATCACCCTGATCGGCTCGCCGGCGAGCTCGAGCCTGAGCACCTCGGTGACGGCGTGAGCGGCGTATTTGGCGGCGTTGTAGCCTGCGCCGCCCGGGTACGAGTTCAGCCCCGCGGTGGAGGTGAGGTTCAAGATCGAGGCCCACCCGTGGCCCGCGTCGATGCCCTCGAGCCCCGCACCGGGGGCCGGCGCAACGAGCGTCGCCTCGCGCAGCACGGGCAAAAGCGCGGCGGTGACGTTTCGCAGCCCGATCACGTTCACCTCGAACATGCGCCGCCAGTCGTCGTTCAGCCCGGTCTCGACTGACTCGGTGCCGAGTGCGCCACCCGCATTGTTCACGAGGCCAGAGGCTCCCCCGGTGACACGCACTTCGTCGGCCATCCGCGCAACGGCGGCCTCGTCGGTGACGTCGCACACGATCGTGTGGGCGCCGGTCTCTGCGGCGAGCGCGCGCAACCTGTCTTCGCGCCTGGCGACGGCGACCGTGTCCCAGCCAAGTTCGGCAAACCTGCGCACGGTTGCCGCGCCGATTCCTGAGCTTGCTCCAGTTACGACTACTCGCTTCGCCATCGCCACGCCTCCATCTGTCGTTGTGCCGCCGCCGCAAGGCAGGCGCCGCCATACACACGAGCCTAACGCGCAACATTACGGTTCGTGTCGCCCCCGATTGCGCGAAGGGCCCCGCCTTCCATACTCTCGATATAACACCACACCGAACTCTGGGGAGCACACGATGACCGACAAGACCGCATGGGGTTTTGAGACCAAGCAGATTCACGCGGGCCAGGAGCCCGACCCAACGACGGGTTCGCGCGCGCTGCCGATTCACCAGACGACCGCGTTCGTCTTCGATAGCACCGAGCAGGCAGCGAACCGGTTCGCCCTCGCCGAGTTCGGCCCGATCTACACCCGCATCACGAACCCGACGCAGGCCGTCGCTGAAGACCGCATCGCAGCTCTCGAGGGTGGCACCGCTGCGCTCCTACTCTCAAGCGGCCAGGCCGCTTCGACCTTCGCAGTGCTGAATATTGCGAACTCGGGCGATCACATCGTGTCGTCTGCCGCGATTTACGGCGGCACCTACAACCTCTTCAAGTATTCGCTGGCGAAGCTCGGCATCGAGGTCACGTTCGTCGAGAACCAGGATGACCCGGCCGAGTGGCAGCGCGCCGTTCGCCCGAACACGAAGCTGTTCTTCGCCGAGTCGATCGCGAACCCGCGCACGAAGATCCTCGACATTCGCGCGGTCGCCGACGTCGCGCACGAGAACCACCTGCCGCTCATCGTCGATAACACGGTCGCGAGCCCGTTCCTCATTCGCCCGCTCGAGCACGGCGCTGACATCGTGCTGCACTCGGTGACGAAGTTCCTCGGCGGGCACGGCACCACGCTCGGCGGCGCGATCGTCGACGGCGGATCGTTCCCGTGGTCGGAGCACGTCGACAAGTTCCCCGGTCTCACTGAGCCCGACCCCTCGTACAACGGCGTGAGCTACACGGGCGCGGTCGGTGACGCCATCGCCTACGTCATCAAGGCGCGCGTGCAGCTGCTGCGCGACCTGGGTTCGGCGATCGCGCCGCAGAGCGCCTGGCAGCTGCTGCAGGGCGTCGAGACGCTGTCGCTGCGCATGGAGCGCCACACGCAGAACGCACAGAATGTCGCCGAGTGGCTCGACGCTCACAGCGATGTCGCGACGGTCTACTACGCCGGTCTACCGACCGACCCGAGCTACGCCGCAGCGAACAAGTACGCGCCCAAGGGCGTGGGCGCGGTGCTGTCGTTCGAGCTCAAGGGCGGGGTCGAGGCCGGTAAGGCCTTCGTGAACAGCCTCGAGCTGTTCAGCCACGTCGCGAACATCGGCGATGTGCGCTCGCTCGTCATTCACCCGGCCTCGACGACGCACTCGCAGCTCACCCCCGAGCAGCAGCTCTCTGGCGGCGTGACGCCTGGCCTCGTGCGGCTCTCGATCGGGCTCGAGCACATCGACGACATCAAGGCCGATCTTGAGGTTGGTTTTGCCGCGGCCCGGGCAGTGGTCGCTGCGGCGGCGTAACCGGTTCTTCGGTGTGAGGCGTCGCTCGCTCGGGGTTCCGGGCGGGCGGCGCCTTCGTCGTGTGTTCGGGATCCGCCACGCCTGCCACCCCTCGCGCGAAGCGTGCCGAGGCTACACGCGGCCGTAACATTCGCGCGCCGCGGGCGGAAGCAGGCCAGAATAGGGAGTTATGGATTGGCAGACTCCCGAGGATTCGTTCCCGACCGATTTCATCACCGACGCGCAGCTGCGCGCGCTCATGGGTCGGCCGCCGATCTCGGGCGGTTGGCGCGACGGCGACCCCGTCGGAAACCGGGAATTTGTCTCAATCGGCGCCCTCGCCACCGAGGCCGGCGAGGAGCTGCCGCACGTGCGCATCGCCTACGAGACGTTCGGCGAGTTGAACGCGGCACGCGACAACGCGATTCTCGTCTTCCACGCGCTCACCGGCGACAGCCATCTTCTCGGGCCGGCGTCGGCCGGGCACCCGACCGACGGTTGGTGGAGCGAGATCGTCGGCCCCGGCAGGCCGCTCGACACCGACAGGTACTGCATCATCGCCCCCAACGTGCTCGGCGGCTGCCAGGGCTCGACGGGCCCTGGTTCGCTGGCTCCCGACCACCGGGAGTGGGGCGGCCGTTTCCCCTACCTCACCATCCGCGATCAGGTCGCGGCCGCGACGCGCTTCGCTGACGCGATCGGTGTGGATCGCTTCGCCGCCGTCATCGGTGGCTCAATGGGCGGCATGCACGCTCTCGAGTGGGGCATAGCGAACCCGGAGCGCACCGCAAGACTCGCGGTCATCGCCGCTCCCCCGGTGACGACCGCCGACCAGATCGGGCTGAACCTTGTGCAACTCGAGGCTATCCGCTCAGACCCGTCGTACCACGGCGGCGATTACTACGACGCCCCCGACGGCATCGGCCCCCATCACGGTCTCGCGACCGCGCGCAGGCTCGCGCTATTGAACTACCGCAGCAACACCGAGCTCGACGATCGCTTCGGCCGCTCCTGGCAGTCTGCCGTGAGCCCACTGGGCGGTGGCGGTCGGTTCGCGGTCGAGTCGTACCTCGATTTCCACGGGAACAAGTTCACGAGGCGCTTCGACGCGAACAGCTATGTCACGCTCGTGCAGGCAATGAACTCGCACGACGTTGGCCGGGGGCGCGGGGGCGTGCGTGCCGCGCTGCAGACGCTCGAGTTGCCGACGCTCGTGCTCGGCATTCCGAGCGACAGGCTGTTTACGATCGAGGGCCAAGACGAGATCGCCCGGCACACGCCGGGCAGCCTCGACGGCACGGAGGCCGTACGCATCGACTCGCCCTACGGCCACGACTCCTTCCTCATCGAGTTCGAGCTCGTTGGCGCGCAGCTCACGCGGCTGCTCGCGGTGTGAGCTGCGTGAGCTGTGCGAGCTGCGTATCGAGGCTCGCGCTCGCTCCCCGATACCGGTTGGCCATGGATTCGTAACAGCTCGGCCCCGACTGCCTGACAAACCGCTCAATGAAGCCAGTACGGCATCCTTTGTGTGCTAACTTTCAAATTCACCCCGGCTTCCCTTTCTCATGAATGAGGTTTCTTCATGCTCCGCAGAGCCCCCAAGACGTTCCTGTCAGCTACCGCCATCGCCGCGGCGCTTGCGCTGACGCTTTCCGGCTGCTCTTCGAACAACGGCGCCGCTGCCGAGCCTGAAGAGGGCCCGCTCTCAAAGTATCTCTCCACGCTGTGGGACGGCGAGGAGTGGACGGAAGAGAAGATGCAGGAGCAACAGGTCAAGACTGAAGACCTCATCGCCGCCTGCATGCAGAAGGAGGGCTTCGAATACAAGCCCAACGTGCAGAGCATGGGCGGAATGGTCTCGACCGGCGACGACGACGGGCCGGAGTGGGGCAGCAAAGAGTTCGCTGAGCAGTACGGCTATGGTTTCTCTGACAACCCTGCGATGTCGCAGATCGAAGAAAGCCCCGATGCCTACTTCGACCCCAACGAGGAGTACGTCAACTCACTCAGCGAATCGGAACGCGAGGCTTTCTACGAAACTCTCAATGGACCAACCCCAACCGAGGAAGAGTACGCGGCGATGGAGGAGGAGGGCGGCTACTCCCCCAATATGGCTGATATGGGGTGCTGGGGTGCCGCTTACACTGAGGTGAACGCGGGCACTGACGGCTACCAAGCGGCCTCCGAGGACCCGGAGTTTGTCGATCTGTTCGAGGGCATCAACAACGTCTGGAACATGGAAGACAACGACGACATGCAGCAGCTCAACAGTGAGTGGGCGGCGTGCATGGCCGACGCGGGGTACCCCGATTTCAAGACCGCCGACGATGCCCAAATGTCGATTATGGACGAGCAGAACGCGCTCTACAATTACGACGACCTCGCCGACGGCGAGGAACCAAAAGAGCCTAAGAAGGCAGACCTCGACGCCCTGAAGAAGAAGGAAATCGAGATCGCGACCGCCGACTTCTCGTGTAAGGAAAAGGTCGACTACGTGAAGAAGTCGACGAAGATCATGCACGCCGTTGAGCAGGCATTCGTCGACGAGAACAAGGCTCAGCTCGACGCGATGGTCGCGAAGTACCAGGTATCTTCGGGTTCCAAGACCGAGGAGAAGTAACCCGTGGCGTTCAAGCGGCGTCGCCGGGAGGGCGACGCTCAGATTGCCGCGCCCACCGACGCAGATGCAGCGACCGAGGTCATCGACGGCGAGGCGATAGCGGCGGCGCAGCCAGCCGGCGCAGCCAGCCCGGGCACCGATGGGCTTGGTGACGGCGACGTCGCTGACTCCCCTGGTTCAGTGGAAGCCGCCGGCGGCTCGGAGCTTGGCGAAACGGATCGCCCGGCAAAGCAGCGAAAGCCTTGGACGGGTAAGCGGCTCGTCGCTCTCATCGCCGGAGTCGCCGTCGCGTCGCTCCTACTCGGCATCGTGGTGATGCAGTTCATCGTCTCACCAGCGACCCTCGCCGCCCGCTCGGCGGCACCCGAGCCCGGCCCCGTCACCGCTCCCGTTGAGAATCGTGTGATCGAAAACACCGTCGTGCTTCGCGGCGAGGTCGGCTACGCAGACTCAGTCGCGGTGGCCATCGACGCAGCGGGCGGGGAATCTCGCGCCGTGATCACCGGCCAGGTGCCGGCCGTTGGCACGGTGTTCAACGCTGGCAACGTCGCGCTCGAGGTTGCAGGGCGCCCCGTCATCGTGCTGCCCGGCGAGTTGCCCGCATACCGCAGCCTGAGCATTGGCATGCGCGGCCCCGATGTCACGCAGCTCAAGCAGGCGCTCTCGGCCCTCGGCTACGCGAGCGGAGACCTCAACACCGACACGTTCGACTGGGACACTGCCGCGGGCCTAGGCGCGCTCTACGAGCAGCTCGGCTACTCCGCTCCGACCGGCGGCGAGGAGAGCCGCGACCAGCTGCGACTCGCCGAGCGAGGGGTGCGCGACGCGAACGTTGGAGTCGCCCAGGCCCAGGCCGCGCTCGACGCAGCTCGCGCCGGCGAGGCCCCGAACACGGCTACTGAGCAGGCCTCCCTGAACGCTGCGTGGCAGGCGCTCAACGACGCGCAGGAGTCGCTCGGAGAGGCCCAGGCCGCCGTGCTCCCGACGCTGCCGGCCGGCGAAGCGCTGTTCCTCTCCGGCCTGCCCCGCAGGGTCGACGAAGTCTCGGTGAAGCGCGGCGACGTGCTCTCGGGCTCGCCAATGAGTGTTTCGGGGGCGACGCTGTCGATCACCGGCACCGTCTCCAAGCAAGACGCAGACCTACTCTCTGAGGGGCTGACAGCCCAGTTCGCCGGACCCGACGGCGAGGAGCTCACGGCGACAGTGAAGAGCATCACCGCCCCGAAGGGCTCGGGCGGGGGCGACGACAAGCAGGGTGAGGGCGGCGCCAGCCGCTACACCGTTGCGCTCGAGCCCGTCGAGCTGACAAGCGAGCAGATCGAGGCGCTGCGCGGCACGAATGTTCGGCTGCGCATTCCCGTGGCATCTACCGACGGAGAGGTCATCGCCGTGCCTATCGCCGCGCTCTCTGCGGGTAGCGGTGGTGAGGATCGCGTCGAACTCATGATCGATGTTCGCGATGGTCACAACGCACAAACCGAGATTGTTCCCGTCGAGGCGGGCCTCGCGGCCGACGGCTTCGTTGAGATCTCGAGCAGCGACGATCGCATCGTCGCAGGCGCGAAGGTCGTGGTCGGCAGGTGAGCACCGTCGACGAGCTCTTTCGCGAGGTCGAACCGCCCGAAGCGGCGGCCGAGGCGACAGCCGGCTCGGCAGGGCAGGCAGATGCCGCGCGCGCGGGCGACGCGCCGGCGCCGGCTGTGGCGCAAACCGCCGACATCGGCAACCCCGATTTCGCTGGCCCGATTGCCGAGCTCACGGGCGTGACCCGGTTCTTCCCGGGCCCACCGCCCGTGAATGCGCTGCGCGGCGTCGACCTCACGGTCGAACGGGGCGACTATCTCGCGATCATCGGCCCCTCGGGGTCGGGCAAGTCTACGATGCTCAACACGCTCGGCCTGCTCGATCGCCCGAGCACGGGAACGTTTCTTTTCGAGGGCATCGACATGGCAGGCCTGAGCGAAGACGAGCGGGCCGGGCTGCGGTCGCGGGCAATAGGCTTTGTCTTCCAGTCGTTTCACCTCATGCCAACCCGCACGGTGCTTGAGAACGTGATGCTTGCTGGCATCTACGCCGGGCTCAGCAGCGAGGAGCGCGAGCCTCTCGCGCGCACCGCGCTGAACCGCGTGGGGCTCAGCCACCGCATTGACTCAACGCCCAACACGCTATCGGGCGGCGAGCGCCAGCGCGTCGCGATCGCCCGCGCAGTGTGCACGTCGCCCCGCCTGCTCCTCGCCGACGAGCCGACCGGCAACCTCGACCGCGCAAACTCGCAATCGATCATGGGGCTCTTTGACGAGCTGTCGGCCGACGGGCTCACCATCGTGATGATCACCCACGACGAGGCAGTCGCTCGGGCCGCAGGGCGGCGTGTTCGCATCAATGACGGAGAGCTCACGGTGATCGAATGAAGTCGCTCTCGAAGTTCTTCGCCAGCGTGGCTTCGAAGCTCTCCCGCGGCGCCAAGGTGAGGGGCGGCGGCCCTGCGCCAAAGACGATCTCGTGGCGCACCCTCTTTCGGGAGTCGCTCGAGGGCGTTGGCGCACGGCCTTCGCGCCTGCTCATCACCCTCGCCGGCACAGTGCTCGGCATCGCCTCCCTCGTCGCGACGATCGGCTTCGCGCAGACCGCCGGCGGTCAGATCGCGCAGCAATTCGACGCGCTCGCTGCCACGCGCGTGACCGTCGAGCCCGGCTCCGCGAAGGCGGCAGGCGGGAAGGAACGAGCGACGTCGAAGGTGCCGTGGGACGCGGTCGAGCGCGTGCGCGATCTCGCCGGCGTCGAGCACGCAGCGCTCTACGCGAAGGTCGAGAGCGTCACAAAGGTCGAGACCGTGCAGGTCAACGACCCGTCGGCGGCCGCGAAGTCGCCCCCGCCCGTCGTCGCGGCCTCACCCGAGCTGCTCGATACCGTGAACGGCAAGATCGGTTCGGGTCGATTCTTTGATGCCGGCCACGACGAACGACACGATCGCGTCGTGGTGCTCGGTAAGGAAGCGGCAGAGCGGCTCGGGGTGAACCGCGTGACCGGGCAGCCGGCGATCTTTATTGAGGATCGGGCGTACACAGTCATCGGCATTCTCGACAGCGTCGGCACTCGCAAGTCGCTGCTCGACTCAGTGATCGTTCCGGTGAGCACCGCGCGCGGCGAGCTCGGCCTTACCGCGCCGAACAGCCTCGACATTCGCATCGATGTTGGAGCGGGAGAAGTCGTCGCCCGCCAGGCCCCGATCGCGCTCGATCCGAACGCGCCCGACGCATTCAAGGTCGCCGCGCCGTCGAACGCAAACGCGCTGCGCGAGGGCGTCGAGTCAGACGTCAACGTACTGTTTCTCGCGATCGGCATCGTCGCGCTCATCGGCGGCGGCATCGGCATCGCGAGCGTCACGCTCATGTCGGTGAGCGAGCGCCGCGGTGAGATCGGGTTGCGCCGCGCGCTCGGGGCCCGCACCCGCGACATCGCCCGCCAGTTCATGATCGAGTCGGTGACCACGGGCGTGCTCGGCGGGCTCATGGGGGTGGTCGTCGGCCTGTTCGCGCTCATCGGCGTGTGTCTCGTGCAGCAGTGGACACCCGTGCTCGCGCCGTGGGCCGCACCGCTCGGCGTCGCGGTTGGCGCGCTCGTCGGCCTCGCGGCCGGGTCGTACCCGGCCCTCAAGGCGGCACGCATCGAGCCGGTCGACGCGCTCCGCGACGCCTAGCGCCCGCCCAACCCTGCACTTACCTCCGAGACCCCCTAGCTCCCACCGGCAACAGGGGGGCGATCTCGGAGGCAAGTGCAGGGGTCAAGGCCGCGTCGCAGCGGCCCGACCGCTACCCCTCGTAGCGCTGGCGCCTGGTCGCGTCTTGAATCTCGCCGACGAGCTCCTCGATGACGTCTTCGAGGAACACGGCGCCGAGTTCTGTGCCAGCCGCGTCAACGATCCTGGCCATGTGAATGCCCCGCCGCTGCATCTGCGATAGCACGTCCTCGAGCTCCGAATCCACGCGCATCGTGACCATCGCGCGCACGCGCTTTGGCGGAATGGGCTCGTCGATCCACCGCTCGCTAATTCGCACGAGATCTTTAATGTGCGCGTACCCGACGAGCGCGCCCGCCTCATCGACGATGGGGTAGCGCGAGAAGCCGTGGCGTGCGACCGCCGCCTCGACGTCGGCTGGCGTCGAGCCCGGTGGCAGCACCACGAGCCTGTCGAGCGGCACGAGCACGTCGCCCGCACGCTTCGACGTGAACTCGAACGCAGCGGTGAGCGCACCGCTGCGATCTTCGAGCACCCCCTCGCGCCGCGAGTGGTCGACGATGCTCGCGACCTCCTCGAGGGTGAACGTGCTCGTGGTTTCAGACTTCGGTTCGACGCGGAAGAGGCGCAGCACGCCGTTGGCGATTGCGTTCAGCCCCGTGATCAGCGGGCCGAGCAGACGGGAGATCGCAACGAGCGGCGGCGCGAGCAGCAGCACAGCCCGATCGGGCAGCGTAAACGCGGCGTTCTTCGGCACCATCTCACCGAACACAACGTGCAGGTACGTGACAAGCAGTAGGGTCAGCGCGAACGCGGTCACACTCGCGACCTGCACGCTCATGCCCGTCCACTCGAGCGGGCCCGCGAGCAGGTGGTGGATCGCGGGCTCAGACACATTCAGAATGACGAGTGAACACACCGTGATGCCGAGCTGGCACGTCGCCAGCATGAGGGTTGCGTGCTCCATCGCGTAGAGCGCCGTCTTCGCGCTCTTCGAGCCCGCCTCTGCGCGGGGCTCGATCTGCGAGCGGCGCGCAGAGATCACCGCGAACTCGGCGGCCACAAAGAAGGCGTTCGCGCCGAGCAGCAGCACGAGCCAGACAATTCCCAACCAGTCGCTCATGCGCGCTCCCCCGTCTCGTGCTGCGATTCGCCGCTGCGATCGGATTCAGGCGCGGCGAGAAAGCGCAGTCGCGCGATGCGGCGCCCGTCCATGCGCTCGACCCGCAGCGTCGCCCCGTCTGGCAGCAGCACCTCGTCGCCGGCTTCGGGAATGCGGCCGAGGTGCAGCAGCACGTAGCCGGCGATGGTGTCGTAGTCGTCGGCCTCTGGCACCTCGATGCCGGTCTGCTCGCGCAGCTCGTCTGGGCGCAGGTCTGCCGGGAAGGTCATCTCGTTGGCGGTGCCGATGACCCCGGCGGCGCTGCGGTCGTGTTCGTCTGACACCTCGCCGATGATCTCTTCGACGAGGTCTTCAAGCGTCACGAGCCCGGCCGTGCCGCCGTACTCATCGACGACGATGGCGAGCTGATAGCCCGATGCGCGCAACTGCTCGAGCAGCTGATCGACGCGCAGTGTCTCGGGCACGCGCAGCGACTCCTCGGCCAACGCGGCAGCGGGCACCTCGGCTCGCTTGTTGCGCGGCACAGCCACGGCCTGCTTCACGTGCACGACGCCGACCACGTCGTCGCGGTCTTCGTCGATCACTGGGAATCGCGAGAACCCCGTACGGCCAGAAAGCTCGAGCACGGCCTGCGCCGATTCCAGGCGCTGAATGCTCTCCATGCGCAGCCGCGGGGTCATCACGTCTGCGGCGGTGAGCTCCGCGAAGTGCAGCGTGCGGTCGAGCAGCGTCGCGGTGTCGGCCTCGAGCAGGCCGGCGTTCGCTGAGTGGCGCACGAGCGAGGAGAGCTCTTGCGCAGAGCGGGCGCCAGACAGCTCCTCCTTGGGTTCGATGCCGATCCACCGCAGAATGCCGTTCGCGCTCCCGTTGAGCAGCTTTACCGCTGGCCGAAACACCGCGGTGAAGCCGGCCTGCAGCGGCATGACGACCTTCGCGGTCGCGAGCGGTTTCGAGATGGCGAAGTTCTTCGGCACGAGCTCGCCGACGATCATTGAGAAGATCGTCGCGATGGCGACCGCGAGCGGCACGCTGATCACGCTGTGGTAGGCGGCCGGCAGCCCGAGGGCCCGCAGCGGCGCATCGATTGCGCCGCTGATCACGGGCTCGAAGAGATAGCCGGCAAGCAGCGTCGTGAGCGTGATGCCGAGCTGCGCGCTGGAGAGGTGGGTCGAGGTGTGCGATAGCCCGCGAATCACGCGGTCGAGGCCACGCTCGCCCCCGTCGCGCCGCCGCTCGAGATCTTGGCGATCAAGCGCGACCAGCGAGAACTCGGCCGCGACGAACACGCCGGTGCCGAGCGTAAGCAATATTCCGAGTGTGAGCTGGAGCCACTCGCTCATTGGAGAACCGAATCAGATAGGGAGTTCCGCGCTATTGCGCGGCAAATACTCGGGGGGTCTGCGGGTCTTCGGGGGTCTGCTTCCATGATTGCTCTACTTTATCAGCGAGAATGCCGACAAGCGCTCAAGAAAGGCGTAGGCTTATACAGTGTGCGATGGCGAACCGTTATCCCGGATCGCGCCGCCGGATACAGCGGCACTTCTTGCACGAGACAACATTACTCACGGGAGAGGAAGTCGCTTTGGCAGAGCGCTCGGAAACCACCTCACAGGATGGTTCCGCAGAAGATTTTGGTGCGAACGCTTGGCTTGTCGATGAGATGTACAAACAGTACATTGTCGACAAGAACTCGGTAGATGCGGCCTGGTGGCCAACGCTCGAGAAGTATGCGGCGTCGCAGGCAGCAGTTCAAGCGCAGGCTGCGCCCGCAGCCGCAGCTCAGACTGCCCCGCCGCCCGCGGCGGCGACTCCCCCGGCCCAGGCGGCGCACGCCGCGCCCAGCACCGGCCCAGCAACGCAGCCGGCTCGCACAACGAATGTCGCGCCGCGCACCACCCCCATTCCCGCCGACGCGCCGCGCAAGCCTTCGGCAGCGGCGCCCGCAGCTGATGAGGCCCAAGACGAGTTCTCGGTGTTCAAGGGCATGGCTCGCACGCTCTCGAAGAACATGGACGCGAGCCTCACCGTTCCCACGGCTACGAGCGTGCGCACGGTTCCCGCGAAGCTGCTCATCGATAACCGCATCGTCATCAACAGTCACCTGCGCCGCAGCCGCGGCGGCAAGGTGTCGTTCACGCACCTCATCGGCTGGGCGCTGATTCAGGCGCTCAAGGCCCACCCGGCGCAGAACGTCTTCTACACCGAGGTCGACGGCAAGCCGGGCGTCGTTGTGCCCGCTCACGTCGGGCTCGGCATCGCCGTCGACGTGCAGAAGGCAGATGGCACCCGCTCGCTGATGGTGCCGGCGATCAAGTACGCCGAGACCCTCGACTTCAACGAGTACCTCGCCGCCTACGAAGACCTCGTGAAGCGCTCGCGCGACAACAAGCTCACGGCGAACGACTTCCAGGGCACCACGATCTCGCTCACCAACCCGGGCGGCATCGGCACGGTTCACTCGGTTCCTCGACTCATGAACGGTCAGGGGTCGATCATCGGTGCTGGCGCACTCGAGTACCCAGCCGAGTTCCAGGGTGCCTCCGAAGAGGTCCTCGCGAACCTCGGCATCTCGAAGACGATCACGCTCACGAGCACCTACGACCACCGCGTCATTCAGGGCGCGGGCTCGGGTGAGTTCTTGAAGTACGTGCACGAGCTGCTCGCGGGCGGCCACAACTTCTACGAAGACGTCTTCGCGGCCCTGCGCATCCCGTACAAGCCGATTCAGTGGGCGAAAGACATTCACGTCGACGTGTCTGGCGCGATCGGCAAGTCGGCGCGCGTACAGGAGCTCATCAACGCGTTCCGCGTGCGCGGCCACCTCATGGCCGACGTCGACCCGCTCGAGTACGTGCAGCGCACCCACCCCGACCTCGAGATCGAGAACCACGGGCTCACGTTCTGGGATCTCGACCGCGAGTTCGTGACGGGTGGCATCGGCGGCAAGCCGACGATGAAGCTCCGCGACATTCTCGGCGTGCTGCGCGACACGTACTGCCGCAAGATCGGCGTCGAGTACATGCACATCCAAGACCCCGATGAGCGGCTGTGGCTGCGCAACCAGCTCGAGGTCGACTACGCAAAGCCGAGCTCAGAAGAGCAGCTTCGCGTGCTCGAGAAGCTCAACGAGGCCGAGGCCTTCGAGACCTTCCTGCAGACGAAGTACGTCGGCCAGAAGCGCTTCAGCCTCGAGGGCGGCGAGTCTGTCATTCCCCTGCTCGACGCGATGCTCATCGACGCGGCCGAAGACGGCGTCGACTCGGTCGACATCGGCATGGCCCACCGCGGCCGGCTGAACGTGCTGTCGAACATCGCGGGCAAGACCTACGGCCAGATCTTCCGTGAGTTCGAGGGAACGGCGCAGAAGACCGGCTCGGGCGACGTGAAGTACCACCTCGGCACCTCCGGGGTGTTCACCGCCCCGAACGGCACCCAGGTGCCGATTCACCTCGCGGCGAACCCCTCTCACCTCGAGACCGTCAACGGCGTGCTCGAGGGCATCGTTCGCGCGAAGCAAGACCTCAAGCCGATCGGCTCGTTTACCACCCTCCCGATTCTCATTCACGGCGACGCCGCGATGGCGGGCCAGGGCGTGGTCTACGAGACCCTGCAGATGTCGCAGCTGCGGGGCTACCGCACCGGCGGCACCGTGCACATCATCATCAACAACCAGGTCGGCTTCACGACGCTACCGTCTGATTCGCGCACGGGCATCTACTCCTCCGACGTTGGCAAGGTGGTGCAGGCACCGATCTTCCACGTGAACGGTGACGACCCCGAGTCGGTTGTGCGCGTCGCGCAGCTCGCCTACGAGTTCCGTCAGAAGTTCCACAAAGACGTCATCATCGACCTCATTTGCTACCGCCGCCGCGGGCACAACGAGGGCGACGACCCGTCGATGACGCAGCCGCTCATGACCGACCTCATCGAGGCGAAGCGTTCGACCCGTCGGCTCTACACCGAGGGTCTCGTCGGCCGCGGTGACATCACGCAAGAGCAGTACGAGACCGCAAAGCAAGATTTCCAGAACCGCCTCGAGCAGGCGTTCATGGAGACCCACGCTGCGCAGACTGGTTCTATCCCGGTCATCGATCAGTCGGGCATCGCCGAGCGCGAGGAGCCCGGCCAGATCACCGGCGAGTCGCTCGACACCGCGGTTGCGGCAGAGGTTGTGCACCGCATCGGTGACGCACACGAGAATGTGCCCGAGGGGTTCACCGTGCACCGCAAGCTGCAGCAGCTGCTTGCCAAGCGCAAGGAGATGAGCCGTTCGGGCGAGATCGACTGGGGTTTTGGCGAACTGATTGCGCTCGGCTCGCTGCTCATGGAGGGCACCCCGGTGCGCTTCGCCGGGCAAGACGCACGCCGCGGCACGTTCACGCAGCGCCACGCCGTCTTCCATGACCGGCAGAACGGCCAGGAGTGGCTGCCGCTGTTGAACCTGTCTGACGACCAGGCACGCTTCTGGATCTACGACTCGCTGCTCTCGGAGTATGCGGCACTCGCCTTCGAGTACGGCTACTCGCTGCAGCGCGAAGATGCCCTCGTGCTCTGGGAAGCCCAGTTCGGTGACTTCGTGAACACCGCGCAGGCCGTGATTGACGAGTACGTTGCCGCTGCCGAGCAGAAGTGGGGTCAGCAGGCCTCGCTCGTCATGCTGCTGCCGCACGGGTACGAGGGCCAGGGCCCCGACCACTCGTCGGCGCGCATCGAACGATTCCTGCAGCTGTGCGCGGAAGATAATATGATCGTGGCGCGCCCGTCAACGCCCGCGAACTACTTCCATCTGCTGCGACGCCAGGCCTACGCTCGCCCGCGCAAGCCGCTCGTCGTGTTCACCCCGAAGTCGATGCTGCGCCTGCGCGGCGCGACCTCGAGCGTCGAAGATTTCACGACCGGCACGTTCCAACCGGTGATCGATGACCCCAACGTCACCGATCGCAGTGCGGTGCAGCGCGTCATTCTCACCTCTGGCAAGGTGTACTACGATCTCGAGGGCTCGCTGCAGAAGAACCCCGACTCACGCGTTGCCATCGTGCGCGTCGAGCAGTACTACCCGATGCCGGTGATTGACCTCACGCGCATCATCGCCACCTACCCGAACGCCGAGCTGGTGTGGGTGCAAGACGAGCCGGAGAACCAGGGCGCTTGGCCCTTCATCTCGCTCGTGCTCGCGAAGCACCTCGCGAACGACCGCATTCGTGTGGTGTCACGCGCGGCATCGGCTGCGCCGTCGACGGGCTCCGCAAAGGTGCACGCGATCGAGCAGGAGGACCTGCTGGCTCGCGCGCTGCGGTTCGAATAAACAGTCACAGGGGAATCACGAATGACCACATGGCGCATGCCAATCGAGGGCGAGCCGCAGGAGCGAATCTGGCTTGCCTGGCCCACTTCGGGCTACACGCTGGGCGACACGGAGACCGAGGTCGAGGAGGCCCGCTCCACGTGGGCCGCAGTCGCGAACGCTGCGAGCGAGTTCGAGCATGTGACCGTGGTCGTGAACCCCGGCGACGAGGCGATCGCTGCCCGATATCTTTCGGGCCAGATCGATCGCCTCGTCGCCCCCCTCAACGATGCCTGGATGCGCGACATCGGGCCGAGCTTCGTGATCGGCGATGACGGCTCGCTCGGAGCCGTGAACTTTAGGTTCAACGGCTGGGGTGGTCAAGACTGGGCCGAGTGGGGCAAAGATCAGCACATCGGCAAAATCGTCGCCGAGGCAGCCGGGGCGACGCTCGTCGACTCCGAGATGACGAACGAGGGCGGCGGCATTCAGGTCGACGGCACCGGGCGCGTGGTGCTCACGGAGACTGTGCAGCTCGACCCTGGCCGCAACCCGGGGTGGACGAAGGCGCAGGTCGAAGCTGAGCTCGCCCGCACCATTGGCACCGATCGCGCGATCTGGCTCCCCCGCGGCCTCACCCGCGACCACGACACCTTCGGCACTCGCGGGCACGCAGACATTCTCGCGGCATTCACCACGCCAGACATGCTGCTGATGCACCGCCAAGACGCCGAGTCGCACCCCGACCACGAGATCGCGCGGGCAAACCGCGAGGTCGTGGAGCGTTACCGCGACGATCGTTCAGATCAGTTCGAGATTGTGGATCTCCCGGCGCCCGAAACCCTGCGCGATCACGAGGGCTTCGTCGATTACAGCTACATCAACCACCTCGTACTCAATGGCGGCGTGCTCGCGTGCGCGTTCGGCGACCCCGCCGACGACCGCGCGGCTGGCGTGCTGCGCGAGGCCTACCCTGGTCGCGAGGTCGTCGCGATCGACGCGCGGCCACTGTTTGCGCGCGGCGGCGGCATTCACTGCATCACCCAGCAGCAGCCGAAGCTGTAGCCGCAAGGGCGATCCGCCCACCCCCAACCTGTACAATGTCACATGATAATGTTCGGGGCGCAGCGTTGCGCGCGTCGCGATCCACCCACCGATAAGGAACGATAGATGACCGAGAGCACTCTCACCCCCGAGCTCGAGGCCGTAGTCGCCGGCGCGGCAGCAGCCGCCCCGGCCTACGCGGCGCTCACCCCGGCCGAGCGCGCCCGCGTGCTCGTGGCGCTGGGCGACGCACTCGAGGCCGCAAAGCCGCGCCTCGTCGAGATCGCAGCCCGCGAAACCGGCCTCACCGAGGCACGCCTGAACGGCGAGGTCACCCGCACCGCCGTGCAGCTGCGCCTGTTCTCGGAGACCGTCATGGATGGCTCATACCTTGATGCCCGCATCGACTACGCAGACCCCGAGTTCGTGCTCGGCCCGCGCCCCGACATTCGCCGCACACACGTGCCGCTCGGGCCGGTCATCAATTTCTCGGCCTCGAACTTCCCCTTCGCTTTCTCCGTGCTCGGCGGCGACACCGCCTCGATTCTCGCCGCCGGCTGCCCCGTCATCGTGAAGGCGCACTCCGGCCACCCCGAGCTCTCCGACGCCACCGCCGAGGTCGCGCGCGAGGCGCTGCGCTCCGTCGGCGCCCCCGAGGGCGTGTTCAACCTCATCCACGGCCGCGAGGCGGGCGTCGCGGTACTCAAGGACCCGCGCGTGAAGGCCGGTTCGTTCACCGGCTCGATCGGCATCGGGCGCCTGCTCACCGACATCGCCGCCGCACGCCCCACCCCGATTCCGTTCTACGGCGAGCTCGGTTCGGTGAACCCCGTATTCATCACCGCCGACGCCATCGCGGAGCGCGCAGATGAGATCGCTTCGGGCCTCATCACGAGCGTCTCGGGCTCCGCTGGCCAGCTCTGCACGAAGCCGGGGTTCATCTTCGTGCCCGCCGGATCCGCCCTCCCCGCCGCAGTGGCCGCGGCCGCGAGCGAGCTGCCCGAGCACCGCCTGCTCGACCCGCGCATCGCGCAGAGCTTCAACGAGCGCCGCGACGCGATTCTCGGCACCGCTGGCGTCACCGCCGTCATTCCCGGCGGCGTGCGCTTCGACGATGCCGGGCACGGCTGGGCCTCGCCCACCATTGTCAGCGTCTCGCTCGCCGACTTCCGCGCGGGGCACCAGAGCCTCGTCGAAGAGGCCTTCGGCCCACTCACGATTCTCGTCGAGACCCCGGCCGGCACCGACCTCGCGGCACTCATGCCCGAGTTCTACGAGGGCAACCTGTCGGGCACGATCCACATCGGCGCTGCAGAGGCGACCGGCACCACCGCGAACGCCGGCGAGCTGCGCGCGCTCGTCACCGCGCTCTCGAAGCAGGTCGGCCGCGTGCTGTTCAACGGCTGGTCGACCGGCGTCGCAGTGACTCCCGCGCAGCAGCACGGCGGCCCGTGGCCCGCGACGAGCAACGACGCGGGCACCTCGGTCGGCACCTCGGCGATCAAGCGCTTCCTTCGCCCGGTCGCGTTCCAGAACGTGCCCGCCGCGTTCCTGCCAGAGGCGCTGCGCGACGAGAACCCGCTGGGCGTGCCGCAGGCAATTTCGCCTGCCGGTCAGTCGGGCGACTGGGGCAGCCAGTACCGCGGATAGCACCTGCCGAGCTGCTGCGCAGGCGTCACTGGGGTGCGTTCGCGTTCGCCGGCTCACCCGCGCGCGGCGCGCCGCCCTGCCACCCGCTTCATCGATGCGGCTCACTCTTCGGAGTGGGCCGCATCGCCCGTTTCGGGGCCCAACAGCCAGGGCCCGCCCCCTAGACACTACCTTGTACCGCATGATAGCTTGTGACGCATGCTAGATGACGTCACCACGCAGCTCCGCCGGGGCGTCGTCGAGTTCTGCGTGCTGGGTCTGCTCGCCCGCTCACCCATGTACGGCTGGCAACTTGCAGCTGCACTCACCGAGCGCGATCTCATTGCCAGCATCGGCACACTGTACCCACTGCTCGGGCGGCTGCGCGACCGCGAGCTCATCGTCGCGTTCGAGCAGCGGAACGAGGGGCAGCAGTCTGCACCGGGCGGGCCAACGCGAAAGTACTATCGGCTCACTCCGCTCGGCGAAGAGCACCTCGCGCGCTTTCGCGCACAGTGGCGGCCCTTCACCCAGAGTGTTTCCGAGATCATTGAAGAGGGGAAGACACGATGACTACCAGCCAGCCGACTCCGCACACCGCGGAGAGCCTGTGCGCGAGCTACCTTGCCCAGCTCGACAACGCAATCGCCGAGCTGCCCCACGGCCTCGCTGTCGAGCTCCGCGCGGGCGTCGCTGAAGAACTCGCGGGGCTCGACCTCGCGGCGGTTCAGCAGCGCATCGCCGCGTTGGGCTCCCCCGAGTCTGTCGCCAGGGCCGCGCTCGACGCGAGCCTCGGCGCGGAGTTCGTGCCCAGGCCTGTCAGTGCCCCGGCCCCGCAGGTAACGATCGTTGCGCCTCAGCCGCTCCCCCTCACCGAAACCCGAGGCTACGCGATCGCCGCTGCCCTCGCCATTGGGGGCGGCGGCCTTGTCGTTCCGTTCGCCGGGTGGGTGGTCGGCTGCGCCCTCGTCAGTACGAGCAAGCTGTGGCGCACCTCTGAAAAGCTATGGGCCATAACCTTCCCGTTCATCACCGTTGCCATCGCTTGGTTGGTGTCGCTGCTCGGCAGGGTGTTCGCAGAAGCGGGCTCGACCCCCGCTACACTGAGTCTTCGCTACGCAGACCCGGCGCCGGTAGACCCCACCGTGAATCCGCTCCTCCCTGCCTTCTACGACTCAGCCTGGTCAGCCGTCTTTCTCGTTGCGATCGTGGTTGCACCGCTCACCGGAGTCTGGCTACTGACGAGGCTCAGAGGGCGCCGTTCGGCGGCCGACACCCGACGTTAGCCCGTTCTCAGCGTGTTCACGGGCATTCACCAACTCTTCCTAGGCTGATGGGATGCAGATAGGTTAGCCTGAGGCTATGAGCACCAAGAGCACCGCACCCAGCCCCCGAATTCGTCGCGGCCTTGCCGCCTCCGCACTGCTCGGCGCCGCAGCACTCGTGCTCACGGCGTGCGCCGGCAGCCCCTCCGTTGCCGACACAACCTGGGGCAAGATCGACACCGAGGGTGAGCCAGCAATGACTTTCACCGCCGACGGCGGCGCCCACGGCTCCGATGGTTGCAACATTGTCAACGGCAAGTGGACCGAAAAAGACGGCAAGGTTATGCTCAGCCAGCTCGCCTCGACGATGATGTTCTGCGAGGGCGTCGACACCTGGCTCAGCCAGGCCGCGACCGCTGTGGCGAAGGGCGACACCATCACCTTTAACGATGAATCTGGCAAGGAAATTGGCTCGCTGACAAAGGCTGAGTTCACGGCCCCCGAGTAACATACAACAAGCAGAGGGCAAGCAGAGGGCAAGCAGATCGGCTCGCTCGAGCAGACAGGCTTCACGCCATCGAATGAACGCGGCTGCGCAGCAGCGTTCGCCGCGCATCATTTCGCCCCGCTTCCAAGGGTGATGTCATACACTTCGTGTCATGAACACGCAGTCAACACGCTCCAACCGGCTAATCGGTGTGCTCCTCACCGTGTGCGCAGCGACGGTGGCGCTGGCGGGCTGCGCGAGCTCGGCCCCGTCGATTGACGGTGCGGTCGGCGGGGATAGTGCCGCTACCGACAACCCCGGCTCCGGGGCACCTGCGGTCGAGAACACCTCGTGGGGAGCGCAAGGCGTGCCCGGCGAACCGTCCATGACCCTCACCGCAGAGGGCCTGGCCGTTGGCAGCGACGGCTGCAACACCCTCAGCGGGCAGTGGCGTTCGAAGGGCACCACCCTTGAGTTCGTGGAGATAGCGGCGACAGAGGCGTTTTGCGCCGACGTCGACACGTGGCTCTTGGCGCTCGCTACCGCAACCGTGGCGGGCGATACGATCACCTTCAGCGACAGCAGCGGCACTGAGATCGGTTCACTCCAGCAGACCGAGTTCAACTCGCCCAGGTAGCCTCACGCCTCCGGCATCGCCCCGCAATATGGCAGTTGTTGTCGCTTCGCCGCGGCCCAGGCGACAACAACTGCCACATGCGGGCTGCCCGACGATGCCCGGCGCCGCACTCACAGGCGGGCGGGGTGTGGATCGCCGATCCACACCCCGCCCGCCCCGCGTCAGGCCGCGCGAACGAACGTCGCCGGCCCGAGCGACCACCCGACCTACCAGGCGACCGCGAGTGCCACGTTCAGCACCGAGAGCCCGAGAATCGCGCCGAGCACGCCGCCCGAAACGGGCTGCTTCTTCTTGTTCACGAGCGCGAGCACGATAATCGCGACGAGCACGAGCGTCTTCACGCCGATCTTCGCGTTGTTCGGGCCGTCGCCGTCGCCAGCGTACATCATGCCAACGAGGCCGAGGCCGGTGGCGAGCATAAGCCACGAGCTGTGCAGAATGCCGCCCGAGATCTTCGCGGCGCCCTCCTTCACCTTCGGCAGCTGCGCGATCGCCGAACCGGCGACGCCAGCAAAGCCAACGATGTGCAGGATCAGCAGGATATTGCGAATGATTTCCATGTTCTTTCCCCCTTCAGTGAGTGCGGTTGTGTGTGAGTGTCGGCCTCAGGCCGGAACGTCTGTGGGGCCTAGTGGAAGAAGTGCCGCTCGCCAGTGAAGTACATCGTCACGCCCGCAGCGCGAGCGGCCTCGATGACCTCTTCGTCGCGCACCGACCCGCCTGGCTGCACGACCGCGCGCACGCCAGCGTCGAGCAGCACCTGCAGCCCGTCGGCGAACGGGAAGAAGGCGTCTGACGCAGCAACAGAGCCCGAAGCGCGATCGCCAGCGCGCGACACCGCGAGGCGGCACGAGTCGACGCGGTTGACCTGGCCCATGCCGACGCCGACCGAGGCGCCGCCGTTCGTGAGCAGAATGCCGTTCGACTTCACCGCGCGGCAGGCGCGCCACGCAAACTCGAGCTCGGCGAGCGTCTCGGCGTCGGCGGCATCGCCCGCTGCGAGCGTCCACTCGCTCGCGGGGGTGAACTGGGTGTCGGTGTCTTGAATGAGGAAGCCGCCTGAGACCTGCTTCAGCTCGACCGGGTTCTGCGCGTAGCCCTCGGGCAGCACGAGCAGGCGCACGTTCTTCTTCTGGGCGAGAATCGCGAGCGCCTCGGGCTCGAAGCCCGGCGCGATGATGACCTCGGTGAAGATCTCAGAAACGGTCTTTGCCATGCCCTCGGTGACGACGCGGTTCGCAGCGATCACGCCGCCGAACGCCGAAACGGGGTCGCACGCGTGGGCGAGTTCGTGGGCAGCGGCAATCGGATCCGTCGCGCCCTCGGGTGCCACCGCAACGCCGCACGGGTTCGCGTGCTTGATGATCGCGACCGCCGGGCGCTCGTGGTCGAACGCTGCGCGCAGCGCGGCATCGGCGTCGACGAAGTTGTTGTACGACATTTCCTTGCCGTGCAGCTGAGTCGCCTGTGCAATGCCGACGCCCTCGCTCTCGCTGAACAGCGCCGCGCGCTGGTGGCTGTTCTCGCCGTAGCGCAGCACCGATTCGCGCAGCCCGAAGACCTCGTAGCCGACGTAGCCCTCGCTCGTCGCGAAGATCGCGCTGACGTCGTCACCCTCTGGCTCGTCGCCCGCGGTGAGCTCGGCGGTGGCGTCATCCCAGCCAGCGTCCTGCTGATCGAGGAACCAGTTCGCGACCGCCCCGTCGTACTGCGCGGTGTGCACGAACGCGTCGGTCGCGAGCGAGCGGCGCAGCTGCAGCGTCGTTCCGCCAGCCTGCACCGCGGCGATGACCTCGTCGTAGCGGCCCGGCGAGACGACGATAGCCGCGTTCGCGTGGTTCTTTGCGGTCGCGCGCACCATAGCCGGGCCACCAATATCGACGTTCTCAACGATGTCGGCGGCAGGCTTGCCAGCCGCAACGGTCTGCTCGAACGGGTAGAGGTTCACGACGACGAGCTCGAACGGCGCGAAGCCGAGCTCCTCCAGCTGCGCGCGGTGGTCGGCAAGCCTGAGGTCGGCGAGCAGGCCCGAGTGCACGGCGGGGTGCAGCGTCTTCACGCGGCCGTCGAGCGCCTCGGCGAAGCCGGTCACCTCGGCGACGTCGGTGACCGGGTGGCCCGCTTCGCGAATCGTTGCGGCCGTCGAGCCCGTCGACACGATTTCAACGCCTGCAGCTGAGAGCGCCGCGGCGAGGTCGAGCAGCTTCGTCTTGTCGCTCACCGAGATGAGCGCGCGCTTCACCTCGATGAGGTCGCGATGCTCGTACAGACTCGGGTCGTGGCTCTGGACTGCCATGGGGCTCCTTGGGTGCTACTCGGTGTGGGGTGTGCTGGGAAAGCTCTTGGTGGTGGTCTGCGCTGAGCGGGGTGCGGGGCGTGCCGTGGCGGATCCGCGGGCGCTGGCGAGCCCCCGCCCGCTGGCGAGGCGCTACCCCGTCGCCGCGGGCTTCGTGGCGGGGGCGCTAGCGGCGGTGCCGGTTGCGGCGGTGCTGGTTGCGTCGCTGGCTGCGGTGCTGGCGGCGGCGGCGAGGTCGAGCGACCCGTCGGCGATGGCACGCACGGTGTCGACGAGCAACGGGCGCTCCTGCTGCTTGATGCGCTCGTGCAGTTCGGCCTCGGTCTCGCCCGCGCGCACGGCGACGGTGGCCTGGCGCAGCACGGGGCCGGTATCGACGCCCTCATCGATGATGTGCACGGTGACGCCCGTCTCCGTGGCCCCGGCCGCGAGCGCGTCGCGCACCGCGTGGGCCCCGGGGAAGAGTGGCAGCAGCGCCGGGTGCGTGTTAATGAGCCCCGGCGAGAACTCTGACACGAACCCGGCCGGCAAGATGCGCATGAGCCCGGCGCTCACGACGAGGTCGACGTCGTGCTCGCGAATAGCGGCGGCGAGCGCCGTGCCCCATGCTGCGCGGTTCGGGTGGTCTGCCGGCCGCACGACGAAACTTTGAATGCCGGCGTCGGTTGCGTATGCCAGCCCAGCGGCGTCGGTATCGGCACCGACGCAGACGATCTTGGCCGGGAAACCGGGGTGCGCTGTTGCCTCGATGAGCGCCTTCAGATTACTGCCGCCACCGGAGATGAGCACCGCGAGTTTCAACACTCAGCCAGTCTACCGGCTGTCGCTGGGCGCCCTGACGCGTTGCGGCTGCGCCCTCTCTGACCTGACCGGGTGGTCAGTGTGCAGGCTGCACCGCTACTCACCGGAGATAGGCTGCAGTCATGCATCTTCACGAACTGTTTGGGCTGAACGGCAAGACCGCGCTGGTGACCGGAGGGAGCTCCGGCATCGGGCGCGCGATCGCCGAGGCCCTGGCGGCGGCCGGAGCCCGCGTTGTCGTCGCGGCGAGAACGGAGCAGGCGATTTCAGCCGCGGTCTCCGAGATGTCGGCAAGCGCCGCGGTTCAGGCCTCGGGCGGCTCGGCCGTTGGCATCACGGCAGACCTCGGCAGCAGGGCAGGCGCTCATGCTCTCGCCGACTCCATGCTCGCGCTCGAGCCCCTCGGCGACGACACCGGCGGCGGGGCAGACATCGTCGTGAACTCCGCGGGCATCAACCTTCGGCCGCCACTCGGTGAGCTCACCGAGGCTGATTGGGATGCCACCATGGCGGTCAACCTCGACGCGCCGTTCGTGCTCGGCCAGCGCCTCGCGCCCGCCATGGTGGAGCGCGGGTATGGCCGGTTCATTCACATCAGTTCGCAGCAGGCTCACCGGCCCTTCGCCGCGAGCGGCGCCTACGGGGTGTCGAAGGCGGGCGTCGAGGCGCTCGCCCGGTCCCAGGCCGAGGCGTGGTCGGCCAGTGGCGTCACCGCGAACGCGCTGATTCCGGGGTTCGTGCAGACGAAGCTCAACGAGCGGCTGAGCTCAGACCCGGCCACGGTCGCCGCACTCGCGGCTCGCACCCTCGTCGGCCGCAACGGGCGCCCAGACGACTTTGCCGGGGCAGCCGTCTTCCTCGCGAGCCCGGCATCCGCCTACGTGACGGGGCAGTCGATCGCGGTCGACGGTGGTTTTTCAGTGCACTAGCGGCGGTCCAGTACCGGCCCAGGCTTCTCCCCCAACCGTCAGCACTCAATATGCGATCGGCCGCCCCTAGCAGCAACCCAGCCCGTGCTCACCTATCCTGCGCAGATCAGCTATCTACCGCAGCTGCAAGCGAGGGGTTCGAGTGCTTTCTGGCACCAGACCATGCCTCTAGCGGGAACGACCCGACTATTGCGCGTCTTCTTTCACGGTAATGCGTTTCGACCACCCCTGCTATACACCAGCAGGCGCGATGACTCTTCTGTCCACCACCGAGCCAGGGCGCACCTGGGTCCGCTTCCATCGGCCCAGCGGTCTGCTCCGACACCAACCTCGTTCCGCCCGCGGCGCCCCGGGCCCACCCGCCCCGCCGCGTGGCGGCGCTGCGGGAACCACCTCCCCGGGATACCCGCCCCACACGTCGCGCGCCACCAATTGGCCCCATCGCAAAACCGCAGCCCCCAGCACCACCGCAGCACCACACAGCCCTGCACCCAATATGCGATTCGCCGTAGAACGCGCCGATCCGGCGCAATTTCCCCGGTCTCCGGCTGTTTACCTATGCACCGCAGACAGACAGGGGCGCTACGCGACGTGCACGATCTCGTTCACCCGGGCGAGTGGCTGACTGACGGCGAAGTGCGCCGCCTCCTGCGAGGCCCAGTTCTCCCAGTGTGGCGCGAAGGTCTCACCGTCGCGCGCGAGCGCTCGCGCTCGGCGAAGCGGCGCGGGGCACTCGACCCACACCGCGTAGCTGGCACCAAGCCCGGCGGGGGCACCGAGCCCGCTAGCGGCACCGAGTGCCGCGGCGCTCAGCGACCCGCAGCCTTCGATGATTATCGGGGCCGCGAGATCGAGCACGACCTCGGGGGTGAAAGTCTCCGCATACCAGTCGTAGCGCCGGTACACCCCCGTGCGCAACAGCCCGGCGACGGCGGCGCTGCCGGCCGCGAGGCCGTCCCACCCAGGGTAGAGCTCGTCCATACCAACGACCTGTGGCGCGGGGCAGCCCGATCTCACAAGCTCCGCCGCGAGCCCATCGGCGAGCGTGGTCTTCCCCGAACCCGAGCGGCCGTCAATAAACACGACCCGCGGCCATCGAGCCCGGCCGGCGTTCAGCGCGATGCGGGCCGCCAGCCGAGCGGCCAAGCCTCCCGCGACCACACCAGCACCAGCACCAGCACCCGCGACCACACCAGCACCAGCAGCTCCCCCGCTCACTCGGCGACCAGCCCCTCGCGCATGCGCAGCACACGACCGGCGATGGTTTCGGCCTCGCCCTCGTCGTGTGTCACGAGCATCGCGGTTGTTCCAGTGGCGCGCAGCAGCTCGGCAAGGTCGACGGCGAGCCGGTCGCGCAGCTCCCGGTCGAGCGCCGACAGCGGCTCGTCGAGCAGCAGCAGCCGCGGGCTGGGGGCAAGCGCGCGGGCGAGCGCGACGCGCTGGCGCTGCCCGCCAGAAAGCTCGGTGACGGGCCGCGCACCGAGCTCCGGTAGACCGACGAGGTCGAGCAGCTCGCCCACCCGGGCCTCGCGGGCCTGTCGATTCCAGCGTTTCACTCGCAGCCCGTAGGCGATATTCTCGGCGACGTTGCGGTGCGCAAACAATTGCCCGTCTTGAAACACCAGCCCAAATTCGCGCCGGTGCGCTGGCACCCTGGCAAGGTCTTCCCCGCCCCAGCTCACGGAGCCGCCGGCAAGGGGTTCGAGCCCCGCAATCGCTCGAAGCAGCGTCGACTTCCCACAGCCAGAGGGGCCGAGCAGCGCGACGACCTCGCCGCGCTGCACGTCAAAGCTCGCACCGCGCACGACGGGTTCGTCGCGCCGATAGGCAACCGTCACGGCGCGCACAGCCAGCCCATCGCCACACTCACCACCAGCACCGACAGCACCAGCACCAGCACCAGCACGCGAACCATCTCCGAGCATGTTCACCAGCTTCCCCCTACTCCGCCGTCGACGCGCCAGCGCTCGGCCATCAGCATAATTCCGGCAGCGAGCCCGCCGAGCACGACCGACGCGGCCAGCGCCGCCCCGTAGCTCGCGGGGTCTGGGCTGCCGACCAGCGCGGCAATCGCGACCGGCAGCGTCTGAGCGTCGGGTCGCACGAGAAACGCGGTCGCCCCGAACTCCCCGAGCGAGACCGCAAACGCAAAGCCCAGTGCGAGCCCGGCCGAGCGCCCGAGTAGCGCGAAGTCGATCGTGCGCAGCACCCGAAACGGCGAGGCTCCGAGCATCATCGCGGCCTCCCGGGTGCGCGGGTCGATGGCGCGAAGCACCGGCGTGAGCGTGCGCACGACGAGCGGCAGCGCGACGAGCGCCTGCGCAATCGGTATGAGCACGACCGACGTGCGCAGATCAAAGCCGAGGCCGAGCGGGCGGTGCATCGTGAGCAGCAGCCCGAAGCCGAGCGTCACCGCCGAGATGCCGAGCGGCAGCATTACCGCCGCGTCGTATATTGCGATGCCGCGGCGAAGCCCCTGTGAGCGAGGCCGGCGCGACACGATAAGCGACACGAGCATGCCGAGCGTTACCGCGATCACCGTCGCAACGCAGGCGATGCCAAACGACAGCGCCGCCGAGTCGAACACCGAGCCGTGCAGCGGCGACGACGGGGGCGGGAAGACGAGCGCCCGGTAATTCTCAAACGAGAACCCTCCGCCAACAGCATGCAGTGACCGCCAGACGAGCGCCCCGACCGGGAGCGCGTGCAGTAGCAGCACGGTCGCACCGAAGACGAGCAGCACGGGGGTGTCGCCGCGGCGCGGCGCGCGCACCTCGTCGCGCACCGCCTGGGCGCGTTCGTTGCGCGAGCGCAGGAGCGCCGAGACCGCGAGCGCAAGCGCGACGATTGCGAACTGCACGAGCGACAGCACGGCAGCCGAGCGCAGGTCGAGAAACTGCACGGTGAGGCGATAGATCTCGGTCTCAATGTTCGCGAACTCGCGGCCGCCGAGAATGAGCACGACGCCGAACGAGGTCGCGCAGAACAGGAAGACGAGGGCACCGGCCGAGGCGAGGGCGGGTGCCAGTGCGGGCAGCGTGACCGTGCAGAATACGCGCACGGGGCCGGCTCCGAGCGTGCGTGCGGCCTGCCCTTGGCGGGTGTCGAGCTGTGCCCAGTAACCGCCGACGGTGCGGGCGACGACGGTGACGTTGAAGAACGCGAGCGCGAGCACGACGACGGTGAGCGAGCGATCGAGCCCGAGCC
Organism: Leucobacter albus; assembly: GCF_039528015.1. NCBI lineage: Bacteria > Bacillati > Actinomycetota > Actinomycetes > Micrococcales > Microbacteriaceae > Leucobacter > Leucobacter albus. The sequence continues at coordinate 174,963 of NZ_BAAAKZ010000017.1, forward strand.
AGTGCAGCGCGCCTCCCGGCCCGTAGAGCGCGGTGAAGGCCACGCCAACGACCACCGCTGGTAGCACGAACGGCACGGTGAGCAGCGCCCGCAGCACCCCGCGGCCGCGAAATTCGAGCCGATAGAGCACGAACGCGGCCGGCACGCCGAGTAGCACGGCAACGAGTGTCGCGAGGCTCGCCTGTGTGAGCGTGTTGCCGAGCACACGCCAGCTGCGCTCGAGCCCGAGCACCTCGGTGATACCGCCGAGGTCAAGCTGGCCACCGCTCGTGAGCCCCGTCGCGACAAGCGCGACAACCGGCCACAGAAAGAAGATGCCGACAAAAACCAGGGGAACGGCCGCAGCGAGCGCCCACGCGAGCGCACCGAGCGGGCGACGGGCCACCGCCGTCACCGCCGTCACCGCCCTCACCGAGGCCTCCCCATGCGAGCGAGCCCCGCTACAGCCCGACGGCGTCGCCGAGGGTTCGCAGCCAGCCGTCGAGGCCCGCCTGAATCTCGGCTGAGCTCAGGTCATGGGCCTGACCGTCAGCGGGCAGCGGCGCGAACTTCGCCCAGCTGCTCGGCAGCTCGATCGACTCATCGACGGGGTACATGTACATCTGGTCGGCGATGCCCGACTGAAACTCCTCCGAGAGCAGGTAGTTCACGACGGCGAGGGCACCCTCCGGGTTCGCGCTGCCCTTGAGCACGCCGGCGAACTCGGTCTGGCTTGAGCAGGTGTCGAGCAGCGCGCGGGTGTTCGAGGCGGTTTCGTCGTCGTTCACCGTGAACGCGGGTGAGGTCGAGTACGACACCACGATGGGCCGGGAGCCGGCCTCGTTCACCCCGCTGAACTCGGTGTTGTAGGCTTCGGTCCACCCCTGCACGATGCGCGCACCGTTGGCCTCGAGGCTCTTCCAGTAATCGACGAAGCCGTCCTCGCCGAACTTCGCGATCGTGGCAATCATGAACGAGGCGCCGGTGCTCGAGCCGGTCGGGTCGAGCAGCACCGCGAGATCTTTGTACTGCGGATCCGCGAGGTCGTCGAACGTTGCAGGCTCAGCAACCCCGTGCTCGGCGAACCAGTCGCTGTCGATATTCACGCAGGTCGCCCCAATGTCGATGGGCACGAGCGGTACCTGCTCGGCGGTTGCCCCATCGAGCTCGGCGGCGATCTTCACGGCCCGCTCCGGGAGCGCGTCGACGGCAACGGGTTCGACAACGTCGTTGTCTATGAGGCGCGAGGCGAAGGTGTTGTCGATGCCGAAGAACGCGTCGGCTATCGGGGCTCCCTTGGTGAGCACGAGCTTGTTCGCGAGCTCGCCGCCGTCGCCAGCAGTCAGCACCTCGACGTCGAAGCCGGTGGCCTTGCTCGCCGCGGCGGCAAAGGCATCGCCGTCGACAAAGCTGTCGTGCACCACGATCGACACCCGTTTGGGGTTGTTGGCTGCGGGCTCGCCGGCGTCGGCAGCGCCGCACCCGGTAAGCGCGAGTACGCCCGCGAGTGGCAACGCGGCGAGCGCGAATACGCGGGTCTTGGAACGCGAGTGTGTACGCATAACGAGAAGAGTCCTTCCTCCGCTGGCATGAACCAGATCAGGTGAAACGGTCAGAGCACGCGTGCTCCCTCTCAGCCCCGCGCGCCGGGACTCCCGTGGATTACTCCCCCAGCCTAGCCCTTGCGGCCAGGCCAGCGCCAACCCTGCCGCTTCGGCTCGGGGTCGGCCTGGGCGTCGAGGTCAACGTTCTCCCACGAATACGCCTCGATGAGCTCTTCGGCGTCGGGCTCGCGGCCCGCTTCGCGGGCTCCGGTCGCGCCCGGGGCCCGCCTCTCGGCCTGCCCGCCGGCGTCATCGTGACCGGCATCGTGACCGGCGTCGTGACCGTCATCGCGACCGGCGTCGTGCTGATCGAACAGCTCGGCCTCTGGCACTGGCGCGCCGGGTCCGTCGGCGCCAAGCACCCCGGCACCAAACGCATCGGTGTCGTACGCATCGGTGTCATCCGCATCGGTGTCGTACGCATCGGTGTCGTACGCATCGGTACCGTACGCATCGGTACCGTACCCCCCGGCAGCGAACCCGTCGGCGCCGCCAGCACTACCGCCACCCACCACGCCGTCGAGCGGCTCGGTGAGCTGGTCGTCGGGGTCAAGTTCCTCGCCGAGCACTCCGATGCCAGCCTCCGAGCCCGATCGGCGCGCGGCCCGAGGCCACAGCCGCGCCACGGGGGCGAGGCGTTCCTCACCAGGCGCCTCCTCACGGTCAAGGCTCGCTCCGCGGTCCGTCCCGGCGCGCTCCCCGACCCGCACTCCACCGGGCACCCCGGCAGGTGCCCCGGCCAGCGCCTCAGCGCCCGCGTCGGGGTCGGTCACGCCTCCGAGGCGCGGGCCGGCCTCGCGCCCCACGCGGATCCGCCTCGCGACGTCTGCGCGCGCCGCGAGCGCGCCGAGAAAGCACCCGAGCCCGAGCTCGGCCGCGGCCAGCCCAGCCCCGAGCCACACCGCTGGGCCGACCTCGGCCAGCCGGCCCGGGCCCAGCGATCCGCTCGCCGCCCAGTTCGCGAGCGCGATCGCCAGCCCTGCCGCGACCGCGGCCCCAACGACCTGCGCCGCGAGCGCCCCAAGCGTCTGCTGCCTGGCCCGCTCGCCGAGCGCGGCCCCGATCGCCACGCCAACGAGCGCGAGCAAGAGCGGCGCAATCACCGCGCCGCTCCCCCACCCCTCGGGTATGGCGGCGAGCACCGGCAGCCCCGGCAGCGGCCCGAGCAGCTGCCCGAACGGCGACGCCGAACTGCCAATTCCAACGGCGAAGCCGGCACCCGTCAGCCACGAACCCGCCCACAACACGAGCACCGGGAGCAGCATCAGCTGCAACACGAACATCAGCAGCGTGCCCCAGAGGTCGAGCTGCAGCGCCTCGGAGGCGCCAACGACGTGGGCGAACCTGCCGAGGAGCGAGGCGGCGAACGCGATGCCCGCAAGACCGAGATAGCCGGCGAGCAGCATCACCGCGAGCCTGAGGGTCTGCCCCGCGCGGTACGCGAATGCGGCGGGGCGCGGCAAGCCGAGCTTCGCGAGTGCGGCCTCGGTCGCCCCGAGCGCCGCGATCCACCAACCGTGCTGTTCGCGCGCCGCGCGAATCACGAAGGCGATCGCCGAGCCCGCGCCGTACACGAGCCCTGCGGCCGCAGCGGCGGCAAACCACCCACCGCGCACGAGCGGCGCGAGCGAGGCGACCACGCCGGCGACCGCGCCGAACCCCAGTGCCCCGCCGAGCACGCCGGCGGCCCCGGCGCCGCCGCGGCCCCCGAACCGCCACCCGGCGCGCGCCGCGAAGCCGACGGTCACGAGCGTGATGCCGAGCGGCGCGAGCGAGAGCGTGAAGGCGAGTGCCTCGGGGCCGAAGCCGAGCAGCTGCATCGTCTCGGGCGAGAGCTCGACGCCGAGCGGCACGAAGTGCGCGAGCAGCCAGGCCGCGCCCGCGCCCGCGAACACGTCGGCGGGCTCGGCACCCAGGTCGAACGCGAGCCACCACACGAGAAAGGCGACGGCGGCGGCAACCAGCAGCGTGGCCAGCGCGACCGCGATGGCCTCAATCGTTGCGACGACCCCGGTCAGTATTGCTCTCATCGCCCCAAAGTCTACCGGGCCGCGCCTGGCACCTACCAGGCGAGCGCGACGCGGCGGTGCGCCTCGAACAGCGGCACGGTCGTGCCCTCCGGCGCGCGGCCGAAGCCGCACTCGGTCGCGACCCCGAAGTCGCGCGAGACATGTGCCTGCGCAGCCGCGATGCGCCGCTCGGCGCCCTCAGCGCCGTCTTCGCGGTGCACGAGGCCGAGGTAGAGCTCGCTTTCGACCGGCAGCTGCAGCCGCGCGAGCGGGGCGAAGTACGCGGCGTCGTCGCGCTCGATCGGCACGGGCAGGTGCAGCCACGTGAGGGGCCGGGCCGTGAGCTCGAGCACCCGGTTAGCGAAGCGGGTGAGCTGCTCGGTGTCGGCAGGCTCGACGAAGTGCTTCTCGGCGACGTCGCCGTAGCACAGGTGCACGCCGGCCTCGACGCCCGCCGGCACCCGGTCGAGCTGCCGCGCGAGCCGCTCGGTCGTGCCGGCCCACACGTCGTCGAACCACTCGAACGCTCCGGCGTGGCCGGTGACCCCCTCGATGATCGCAAACTCGAGCGCCGCGTCCCACTGAATCGCGAGCTTGTCGTGCGGAATCGTCGCGAGAATTTCGTCGAGCTCGCGCGCGAGCGCCGCCTCGTACACTGGCTCGAACGCTGCCCGGTCGGGAGCGGCGACGAGGCTCGCGACGACCGCGAGCGGCGTCGGCAGTGACACCTGGAAGCGGGTGTGCTCGGCGATCACGCCGTCCCGCTGCAGCCGCTCGAACACCTCCCACGACTCGCGCGCCGCGGCCGCGTAGCCCAGCGGCGGCAGTTCGATGCTCGCGGCGTCGACCCCCTCGGCGAGCCGCACCGGCCGAATATCGAGCATGCGCAGCGGAATCGGGGTGTCGCCGACGCGCTCGATGCCGGCGGCCTGGCCGAGCACGTCTGCCTGAAACAGAATCCAGTGAAAGCGCTCGCCAACCTCGCCGTCGGGTATGCGCCGCAGCCGGTCGCCGAGCTGCTCCGCCGCGACCCGCAGCGTCGTCTCGGCGTCGTCGAAGTTGATGCTGCCCACGAGGTGGGCTCCCTGTACCTGGCTCATTGTTCAAGTATGCCGCGCGGGCCCCGCGCGGGGGCGCGTGTTGCGCTCTGTGACTCGGTGGGTTCGCTGCCAGCGGCGGATCCGCGGGCGCTGGCACGCAAGTGGCGCCCCGACACCGTGAGGTATCGGGGCGCCACTTGCAGCGCTGAGGCTGGCAGCCGCTTAGCGCGCGCGGCGGCGCAGGAGCATCAGCCCCGCACCGAGCGCGAGTGCGACGCCGCCGAGCGCGACGGGCAGCAGATTCTGCTCGGAGCCCGAGACAGCGAGCTGCTGGCCCTTCGCGCCGCCCGCTTTCGCCGGGTCCTTATCACTGACGGTGCCGTTGCCGGTGCCGCCCGTGCCACCGGTATTACCGGCGTTACCCGTGTCAGCCGCCGTAACGACGAAGGCCGCCGGGGCCCAGTAGTAGCTGTTCGCACCCTGGAACAGCACTCGGTGGGTGCCGACCGGGGTGTTTGCGGGAACGGTCGCTGACCCGTCAACCGCACCGTTCAACGCGTTCGAGGCGAACGAGCCGAGCGCGGTCGCCTTCGAGTGCAGCGTCACGGTGACCGATTCGCCCGGCACGAAGATGCCCTCCGGGGCGACGAGGCGAACCGCTGCGCCCTGCTTCACCTTGATCGTGCCGACGGCCGCAGGTGGCGCGACATCGATGCCCTGGCCAATGCCCACCCCTGGAAGGTCTGGGCGCGGGGTGAACGGCTTCTTCGCGAAGTCGGTCAGCTTGCCATTCGCGGTGATGCTCTTCACGGTCGCGGTGACGCCGGTGTCGACGAAGAAGCCGTAGCCGATGACGGAGTGGGCTCCCAGCTCCAAGGCGATGTCGTTGATAGGTGCCTGCGAGTTCGCGGCCAGCGCCCCGATTGCGCGGCTCGTCACCCAGTTGCCGGCAGCGGCCATCTCGGGGGTTGCGCGCAGCGTCGTGAAGCCCGCCTCAGACTGTACGGGAACCTGGTACCAGACGTCTGGGCTCGTGGTCTCGATCGCGAGGCCGGTCACGAACTGCGCGACCTGCCAGCTCGAGCTCTCCTCACCGTTCAAGATCTGCGCCTTGCCGCCGACCTTGAGCCCGTCGGGCGTCGACACATAGGTGCCGCCGGCTTCGGCACCGTCGTGCCAGCCAACGTACTCTTCTTCAGTCTCGTACGGGCGAATGCCGGTGTCGAGCACGTACTCGGTCTGCTGCGGCGTCGTGCTCAGCGCGCCGAGCGCGAACGACGTCGTGACGCCATTGACCTCGTAGCTCGAGATCGTCGCCGGCACCTTCTGATCGACGTAGAAGCCGCCAGACAGGTAGGTGAGGTTTCCGGTCAGGCCTGCGAGCAGGTCGTCGAGCGGAGCCTGGGCGTTTCGCCCGAACCCGTTGAATGACTGGCTCGTCGTCCAGTTGCCCGACTCGGCGCCGACCTGCGCGCGAAGCGTCGTCCAGTCGCCGTTGTCGAGCCCGAAGCCGACCTGGTGCCAGACAGGCCCGCCGGTCGACACGACCTTGCTCGACTTGGCGTAGGCGAGCAGCTCACCAACTGCGGGCAGCTCTGTCTCGCCCTTGATGATCTGCGTGTTGCCTGTCACCAGCAGGCCGTCGACGGTCGAGGCGTAGCGCCCGCCCGGCGTCGCGCCCTGGTGCCAGAGAGTGTAGGTGTCTTGTGTTTCCGTGCGCAGAATGTCGTCGGCGGTAATCACCGCGCCCGCCTCCTGCGCCTGGGCGGCCGTGCCGACGAGGCCGAGCCCCGCGACAGCAATTGTCAGCGCGGCAACCGAGCCCGCGATTCGTTTCAACATGTGCGAGATGTCCCCCTTGATAGCCGATCTCGTAAATCGCGTGAAATGCGGCGCACCGCAGCGCCGCCAATTTCCCGCAATGTCGCCAGCCTACTGAGATTGGAGCCTCATAGCTACCGCCAAGTTCGTGCACGAATAGATCTCCGCTTCGGGGCTCCGGCCCCGCCGGCTCTGGGCGCCAGCTGGCACCCCGGCAGTTCCGCAGTTTTCCCTGATCTGGGCATACATTTGGGGCGATGCGCAATCGCGATCGGCGCGCGGTTCCTGGCCGTTCGAACATTCCGGTTCGCCCCGCCGCGCACCCTTTCGAAAACTCCAAACCCCCGGCCGACGGCCTCAGGCCCCGCCGCGGGCTGCCCGCGGGCTACCCGCGGTCCCCGCCGCGGGCTACCCGCGGGCAGCATATGGCGCTTGTTGTCGCCACCCGGCCCGCCAAGCGACAACAAGTGCCATATGCGTCAGCCGAAAAAAGGCGAACCCGCGCCGGCGCAGTGGCGCCGGCGCGGGTTCGCCTGTAAACGCGTTGCGTTTACAGCTGTGCGAACGCCGCGCGCAGCAGCTCAGCGGTCTCGGTTGGGGTCTTGCCAACCTTCACGCCTGCGGCCTCAAGGGCCTCCTTCTTCGCCTGAGCCGTGCCTGCCGAGCCCGACACGATGGCGCCAGCGTGGCCCATGGTCTTGCCCTCGGGCGCGGTGAAGCCGGCAACGTAGCCAACAACCGGCTTCGTCACGTTTGCCTTGATGTACTCGGCCGCGCGCTCCTCAGCGTCGCCGCCGATCTCACCGATCATGACAATTGCCTTGGTCTCGGGGTCGTTCTCAAACGCCTCGAGTGCGTCGATGTGCGTCGTTCCGATGACGGGGTCGCCACCGATGCCGATAGCGGTCGAGAAGCCGAGATCGCGCAGCTCGTACATCATCTGGTAGGTGAGGGTACCCGACTTCGACACGAGGCCGATCGGGCCCTTGCCGGTGATGGTCGCGGGCGTGATGCCCGCGAGCGCCTCGCCCGGGGTGATGATGCCGGGGCAGTTCGGCCCGATGATGCGGGTGTTGCCGCCGGTCGCCTTGGCGTGAGCCCAGAGCTCGGCCGAGTCTTTGACGGGCACGCCCTCGGTGATGATCACGAGCAGGCCGATGCTCGCATCGATTGCCTCGATCGCCGCATCCTTGGTGAATGCCGGCGGCACGAACGCGACCGAAACGTCGGCGCCGGTCGCCGCCATCGCCTCGGCGACGGTCGCGAACACGGGGAGCTCGACGGCGTTGCCGTCGGCGTCAACGTGCGACACGGTCGTGCCGGCCTTGCGGGCGTTCACGCCACCAACAACCTGGGTGCCAGCGGCGAGCATGCGGGCGGTGTGCTTCGTGCCCTCGCCGCCGGTGATGCCCTGGACGATGACCTTGGAATCCTTGTTCAGGAAGATCGACATAGTTCTGTAATTCCTTCTAGTTCCGCAGGGTAGTTCAGCGTGCGTTGGCGAGCTCGGCGGCCTTGTCGGCGCCCTCGTCCATCGTGGCGGCCTGGGTCACGAGCGGGTGGTTCGCCTCGTTGAGAATGCGACGGCCCTCCTCGACGTTGTTGCCGTCGAGGCGAACAACGAGCGGCTTGTTCGCTGCGTCGCCGAGCTTCTCGAGCGCGCCGACGATGCCGTTTGCGACTGCGTCACACGCGGTGATGCCGCCGAAGACGTTCACGAACACCGACTTCACCTGCGGGTCGCCGAGAATCACGTCGAGGCCGGCTGCCATAACCTCTGCCGAGGCGCCACCACCGATGTCGAGGAAGTTGGCTGGCTTCACGTTTCCGTGGTTCTCGCCGGCGTACGCAACGACGTCGAGCGTCGACATCACGAGGCCTGCACCGTTACCGATGACACCGACCTCGCCGTCGAGCTTCACGTAGTTGAGATCCTGCGCCTTGGCTTTGGCCTCGAGCGGATCCTCAGCAGCCTTGTCCTCGAGCTCAGCGTGGCCGGGCTGGCGGAAGTCGGCGTTCTCGTCGAGCGAGACCTTGCCGTCGAGCGCGACGATATCGCCGGCGCCGGTGAGCACGAGCGGGTTCACCTCGACGAGGGTTGCATCCTCGCCGACGTAGACCTCGTACAGCTTCTGGAAGACCGGAACGACCTTCGCGACGAGCTCTTCGGGGAAGCGGGCTGCGCGCGCGATCTCCTCGGCCTTAGCTGCGTCGATGCCACCGATCGGGTCGATCTCGATGCGCGCGAGAGCCTCTGGCTTCTCGACGGCGAGCACCTCGATCTCCATGCCGCCCTCAACGCTGCAGAGCGAGAGGTAAGAGCGGTTTGCGCGGTCGAGCAGCACCGAGAAGTAGAACTCCTCCTTGATATCTGCGCCCGCTGCGACCATCACGCGGTTCACGGTGTGGCCCTTGATATCAAGGCCAAGGATTGCCTGTGCCGCCTCGAACGCCTCGTCGGGGTTCTTTGCGACCTTCACACCGCCGGCCTTGCCGCGGCCTCCGACCTTCACCTGAGCCTTGACGACGACGACGCCACCAAGCTTCTCGGCTGCTGCACGCACCTCCTCGGGGGTGTCAGCGACGATGCCGGGGAGCACCGGCACCCCGTATCGTTCGAAAAGATCGCGTGCCTGGTACTCGTACAGATCCACGTACTGTCCTTCTGCTTGGGATGTTGGGTTACCCGAGGCAAAAATGTCTCGATGTCGAGAGAAATGTCGACCGTTTGCCAGTCTAACACCGCTATGTCACAGGCGCCCGCGCTCGCACCCAGCTCGCGCGCCCAACCCCAGCTCGCCTCGCCTCACGCCCCACCCCACGACGACTAAACCGGTAGCCCCGGGCCTCTATCGCTATCGATTCCGCCAGCTTGAGCCGCCACTTCAGAGGATTTCGCACGATGTCGCCGCGCGTCTCGCACACGCCGCGCCACCCCCATTATGGGTGACGGCTGTGGCGCACCTCCGCTCCAGCTTGAGCCCCCACTGGCACCCCCGACGGTGGTATCGTCGCACCGGGGGCTTGCGGGCGCGCCCCGGGCTCCAAATCACCTTCGAGGTGGATCCGCGAGTGTTCCGCACCCGCCAACCGATCGGTTCCACCCCATGCAAGCCATCCAGCCTCCGCCGCCCGCATCTTCCGTCGGCTCGGCACAGCCCGCCGCGTCGCAGCCCTGCGCTCCGCGACCCTGGTATGCAGACCCAGGAGAGGCCGACATCATCGCAATTGCTCCCGGCGACACCCTGCGGCCTGGCGAGGTCGACCTGACTAGCGCAACGCGAGTGCCCGCAACCGTCACGGTGACCGTGGACTGTCTGCATACCGAGCGGTAGGCGCAGACACTCGCCGTCAAGACCGGTGCGCGAGGGCACACAATACACGGCGCAAAGGCGCCCGGGCGGTAGCTCGCAACCGCCCGGGCACGGTGCGGCGCCCCTACGCCTCGAGCTTCTCGATCGGCGCGAGCTTCACGAGCAGCTTGCGCTCCCCCACGGTGTCGAACGTGACGTGGGCGACGCGCTTGGAGCCTGCGCCGGTAACCGCGTTCACGCGCCCCTCGCCGTATTCGTCGTGGCGAATGCGGTCGCCCATGGCAAGCTCCATATCACCGTTGTCGCGAATGCTGCCGACGATGGTGTTCGGGAAGCCGCCGCCGGCGGCCTGCGCCTCCTTCGCGAGCCGCTTGCGCTCGCGCCACTTGTCGAGCGCCGACTGCATGTTGCCGCTCGCGGGCTCAGCGACCGCGGCCGAGCTGCCGCCAGCAGCGCCAAACGACACCTGCGAGTCGCGGTTGCGCGACCATGAGGCCCCGCTCGAGCTGCCAGACCCGCCGGCGCCCGGCGCCCGGCCCGCGTTGAGCGCCCGCGACTGCGTGCCGCCCCGGCCGGTGACCTCGCCCGGCGACTGCCGCCACTCGATGAGCGACTCCGGAATCTCTTGCAAGAAGCGCGACGGCATCGCGACAGCGATATCGCCGAAGGTCGCCCGGGTCGATGCGAGCGTGATGAACAGTCGCTCCCGCGCGCGGGTAATGCCGACGTACATGAGCCGGCGCTCTTCGTTAATGCCGCCGAGCTCGTCGACCGACATCTGGTGCGGAATCAGCCCCTCTTCGACGCCCGTGATGAACACCGCGGGGTACTCGAGGCCCTTCGCGGTGTGCAGCGTCATGAGCGAGACGGTGCCGCTCTGGTCGTCGAGGTCGTCTGCGGCCGCGACGAGCGACACCTCGGTGAGAAACGCGAGCAGGCCGGCGCCCGGCTGCTGCGCGTCGAACTCGCGCGCCACGGCCACGAGCTCCTCGAGGTTCTCGGCGCGGGCGTCGTCTTGCGGGTCGCGCCTGGCCCGCAGCTTCTCGATCATCTCGGTCGAGTCGAGCACCAGCTTGAGCACGTCGGCGACCGGCGCCGGCTTCTTCCGCGAGGCGTCGGCGTCGCCAGCCGCCCCGTCGGAGGCATCAGACGCCGCATCAGCGCCCTCGGCGTTGGCCGCCGGCGGCAGCACGTCGGTCGCCCCACCGCCGAGCGCCATCTGGGTGGCGCGGCTGAGCATGTCGGCGAGGTCAATCACGGTCGTGCGAATCTTCGGGCCGAGCGCCGGGATCTCGGCGGCGCGCTGCATGGCCTCGTGGAACGTGACGCCCTCGGCCTCCTGGAAGTTGGCGAGGTGCGCCTCGGCCATGGGGCCGACGCCGCGCTTGGGCGCCCCGAGCATGCGCGACCACGCGATCGGGTCAAACGGGTTCGCGATTGTGGTGAGGTACGCCATCGCGTCTTTGATCTCGGCGCGGTCGTAGAACTTCGTGCCGCCGAGCACGCGGTACGGAATAGCGGAGCGAATGAGCAGCTCCTCGAGCGCGCGCGTCTGCGAGTTGGTGCGGTAGAACACGGCGATGTCGCCGTATGCCATGCCGCCGCGGTGCAGGTCTTCGATCTCTTCGGCGACGAAGCGCGCCTCGTCGTGCTGCGAGTAGCCCGTGAAGCCGACGATCTTCTCGCCGTCGCCCTCGCTCGTCCAGAGTTTCTTGTCTTGCCTGTCGAAGTTGTTGCCGATGACGGCGTTCGCCGCGCTCAAGATGTTCTGCGTCGAGCGGTAGTTTTGTTCGAGCTTCACGACCTCGGCGTTCGAGAAGTCGCGCTCAAACTCGACGATGTTGCGAATGTCGGCGCCGCGGAAGGCGTAGATCGACTGGTCGGAGTCGCCGACAACCGTGAGGCTCGCGCCGGGAATGCGCCCGAGGCCGTCGAGCTCGCGCTCGCGCACGGGCGGCACGAGCGTTGCGACCTGCTCGGGCTCGACGTGCTTGGTGAGCTCGCGAATGAGCGAATACTGCGCGTGGTTGGTGTCTTGGTACTCGTCGACAAGAATGTGCCGAAACCGGCGCTGGTAGATCGCGGCAACGTCGGGGTGCGCGCGAAAGAGCCGCACGGTCTGCCCGATGAGGTCGTCGAAGTCGAAGGCGTTCGCGCGCTTGAGCTCTTGTTCGTACGACGTGAAGATCTCGGTGAACAACCGCTCGCGCGGGTCGCTCGGGTTCATCGTCGTGGCGTAGTCGCTCGCGTCGGTGAGCTCGTTCTTCAGCTTCGAGATCTTCGCGCTCGTGTTGGCCGGGGTGAAGCCGTAGGTGTCGGCGTCGAGCTCCTTGATGATGCGTTTGAGCAGCGCCCGCGAGTCGGCCGAGTCGTAGATTGTGAAGCCAGATACGTAGCCGAAGCGCTCGGCCTCGCGCCGCAGAATGCGCACGCAGGCCGAGTGGAAGGTCGAGACCCACATGCCTTCGACGCCGGCGCCGAGCAGCGAGCCGAGGCGCTCGCGCATCTCGGCCGCCGCCTTGTTCGTGAACGTGATCGCAAGGATCTGGCTCGGCCACGCCTCTTTCTCGCGAATGAGGTGGGCGATGCGGTGCGTGAGCACGCGGGTCTTGCCCGAGCCAGCACCCGCGACGATGAGCAGCGCGGGGCCGCGCGCGATGACGGCGCGGCGCTGCTCGGGGTTCAGGCCATCGAGCAGCGGGTCGGTGCCTGGCGCTGACTGTGCGCCGCCGAACGGCGCACCTGGGTCGAGAAGTTCAAAGTCGCTCATCGTGTCTCCAGTGTAGGCGGGGCCGGCGACATTGGCGTAGCCGCACCCAGAACGACAAAACAGTAGCAAAACAATTGCGCAACTGATGTAATACTCGTGTACATCGGCTCGCGCCGCACGCCCGCCACGCGAATAGGACAGTGACATGCGCACGAACCAGGCCGAGGCCGCTCCCCCACGAGGCCCCGGTGGATCCGCGACCACCTTTTCCCCCGCCAACCGAATCGCGCGCGCCGCACCCGCGCTCCGCCCCATCGCGCTGGCGCTCACCGCTGCCGCGGCGGCACTGTGGGCGCACGCACGGGCCGCCGCGGGGCTGCCCCTTGCGGGTCTAACCTGGGCGGTCGCCGCCTGTCTCGCCGCGCTCGCGGTCGTCGCCGTCGCGGCCTCGGTCGCCGCCGGCAGGCGCGCCAGGGCGCGACCCCAGGCGCCGATCGATCGGCTCGTTCGCGGCCCGCACCGCGTCGATTTCACCCCGCACGCCGTCGTCGGGCACAGCCTCATCGATCTCGTCGCGGCGGCGCTCGTGATCGCCGCGGCCGCGATCACCGCCCCGCCGGCCTGCACGAAATACACGCTCGGCCTCGCGCTCGCCTGCACGCTTGGCGGCGCGCTGCTCTGGCGCTACCGCTCGCCGCGCGCCTGGCTGCAGCTCGCCACGAGCGTCGGGGTTGCCCCCGTCTGCGCTGCACTCGCCGCGCTGTGCACGCTGAGCGTGAGCGGGGTCGCGAGCGCGGCCTGGGCGGCGGCCGCTGCTGCGCTCTCCGGGTTCGTGCTCGGCGCCCACGGCGCAGCCCTCGTCGAGCAGGAGTACGCCGGGCCGCGCCGAGCGCTCCTCATGGCCGCGTGGGCGGGCGTCGCCCACGTGCACGCCGATGGGAGCCTCACGCTCGCCGGTAAGCGCCGCGCGCGGCCCGGGGAGGGGCGCCCCCTGTCCGTGCCGGCCAGCCTCGACATACGCCCGCTGCTCGCCGCGGTGACCCGCGAAGACGCGGCGGCATTCACCGGGCTGCACCTGCGCGAGCACGCGCACGCGGGGCGGCGCTCCCCGACCCCGCTGTTCCTGGTCGCGGTGCCGATCTTCATCGTCGTGGTAATCCCGGAGTTTGTTCGCCTGGCCCCGCTCGGCGGGTCGCCGTGGCGGTGGGTGTGGGTCGGCACCGCGGTGGGGCTCTGCCTACTTCTCTTGCTGTCGGGCGGCCTGGGGGTGCTTCGGCGGCGGATCCACGCCACCGCACCCGCCGACATTTTGCGGCTCACCGAGTTCGCCCGCAAAAACCGGCTGCGCTACGAGCACGCCCCGTCTGGAGATCGCGCGACGGTCGTGCGTCGCCGAACCGTCACCTCGAAGCTCGGCTGGCACGCGGCCAACACCGAGCACGAGAACGGGCAGCTCAGCGACGCCGTCGCGCCGACGACGTACCTGTCGGGCTACGCCGAGTTTCGGCTGCCGACCCGGCTGCCTCACCTGCTGCTCATTCGCACGGGCTCGCTCGCGCCCGGGCTGCTCGCGAAACGTCGGCCGGCCCCCGGTCAGCGGTTGCCGCTCGAGGGCGATTTTCACCGCTCGTTCACGGTGTACTGCCCGAGCGGGTACGAGCGAGATGCGCTGTACCTCCTCACGCCAGACGTGATGGCCGCGCTCGTCGACGGCGCGCAGGGGTTCGACGTCGAGATCGTCGATGATCGCCTGCTGCTGCGCACCAGGCGCGACCTCGTGACGCTCGACCCCGGCATCTGGCTGAGCCTGCTCTACGCGGCCGAGCGGGTGATCGAGCGCACCACGCAGTGGCGGCGCTGGCGCGACGACAGGCGCGACGACAGACTGGAGCTCGCGATGCGCGGCACCCCCGCAGTAGATTCCCCTGCGGCGAGCGCCGCGGATCCGCCACCGACCGCCGAGTCGCCCGCGCCACCGCACCTGCTCCACGCGCCTTCCGCCGGCCCCGCGCGTGCGGGGGCGCGGCTTCGCGGCGCGCTGAACCCGGTCACCGCGGTGGGCGCCGGGCTGCTGCTCGCCTCGCTCGCGTTCTTCTGGGTCGCGGCGCTAGCCTAGCTCGACTCCCGCGCGCCCCGCCCCCTGCCGCGCAGCGCGAGGGCCGCAACTGCGATGCCGAGCAGCAGCGCGGCGAGACCGACCCCGAGCCCCCATCCGGGGCCCGTGCCGCCGGTATCGCTGAGGTGCTGGTCGCCCGGGGGCGCCGGCTTCGTCGGCGGCACCGTCGCGTCTTCCTGCGTGATCGTGACCGTGGCGGTGGCGCGCGCGCCAATTGTCGCCCCGGTAGCCTCGGTGATCGTCGCGGTCAGGTTGCGCGTGCCTGGCTTGTTCTGCTGCGTCTTCACCGTGACCTTCTTCGGGGTTGTGTCGCCGGCGACCCACTCCACCGTGTACGTCGCAGCCTCGTAGTCGGCGCCCGCAATCGCAGTCCCATCAGTGAGCTTCACGGTAGCCGTCGCAGCTTCGTCGGTGGGGGCTGAGCGCGTCACTGTAAGCACCGCAGATTCGCCAGCCTTCACCGAGACGTCTGGTCCCATCGCTACCTCGCCGAGCTCGACGATGGCCTCGACCTCGACGGCGCCGCGGTCGCGCGCTTCGCCTTGCGGGCGGGTGACGCCGCGCTGGTCGGCCGCAGCGTTGCTCGTCGCTGCGGCATCCACGAGGGGCGACTCCGCGCTCGGCAGCATCGTGAGTTGCTGGCTCGCCATGCCCACGAGCGGCCCGCCGTTGTCGGCGAGCGGGGCGAGCCCCCAGTCTGCGAGGGGCACGATGTCTGCCCCGGCTGCGGCGAGCGCACCCGACGCCGGCACCGTATTCTCGACGCCCTCGATGGTTTCACCGTTCTCCGAGATAACGCCGCCGCTCGTTGCGTCGCCGAGTGCCGAATAGTTGACCGTCAGCGCGACGTCCTCCCCCTGAAACAACACGGGGGCTCCCGGCATGGTGAGGTGTTCGATGACTGACGTTGACCCCTCGCTGTCGATCATGATGCCGGGGTCGCCTGCGGGCCAGGCCGCACCAACATCAACGGTGTTGTTGAGGAGCGCGAGCACCGGCTGCGGCAGGTCTTCTCCCAACGAGTTGCCGATCGGCTCAACAAAGAGCGGCATGCCAAGGTTGCCCTCGGCATCGGGCTGCCCAATGCGGAAGGTGTTCCCGGTGAGCCTGACGACCGGGTCTTCGTACACACCGTCGAGGGAGGCATCGATCGCGGCCCCGGAATAGCCGTTACCGGTGTTGTCGAGAAACGCAGAATCGACGATCTCAACCAGCGGCGTGGTGCGGCTGCCGGGAGCATCTACCGTCAGGTTCAGCCCGCCGGCCACGCCACCCTCGAGCACGGCATTGCGCTCAAACAGCGAGCGCTCGACTCGAATCTGTTGGTCAGCGCCGGGCTCGATGTAGCCAAGAACGAGCCCGGTCGCCTCGTTCTCAGAGAACGACGAGTCGCTCACGAGCACTCCGCCATTCACCGAGTCAATCGTCATTGCAGCATGCAGGTACCCATCTGGGTTCTTCACCCCAGAGACGTGCGTGCGTTCGACACTCACGTCTCCGTCGACGTCGCTGATGTAGGCGGCCGCGTCGGCGAACCCGGCGATATCGGCAAGCACGGTGTCGACGACGGAGACCGCCGGTGCTGAGCGGGCCTCGCCCGTCGCGCTCTCGATGCTATTGATCGAGAGCGCGAGCCCGGCAGATTCTGCTTCTTCGACGTTGATGTCGCGAAACTCTGAGCTAGCAACGGTGACCGCGTCGTCGGGCGAGAGCTCTGCGTACTCAATGGTGAGCCCTCCCATGTCGAGGTTTTTGAACGTCGAATCCCGGAGCGTCACGGAGCCCTCGGCATGACCAATCCAGATCGCGGCGAGTTCTGCCTCGCCCGAACTGCCGTCTACGGTGACCTGCTGCCCGATGAAGTCGCTGAACGACTCCTCGAGTTGGAGCAGCCCCTCGCTTGACCCGGTCGCGGTGACGTTGCAGAGCACGGTGTCGACGTCGGCCGGGCTGCTCTCGATGAAGATGATCGGCTCCCAATTGGGGGCGGTTTGGGTGATGGCGAGGTTGTAGGCTGCGACGGTCGCCACCTCAGCGCCGGAGAGCCACGACTCGGTTTCATCTGACTCCGGGGCCCATTGCAGCGTGCTCCCGGCGCCGTCAATCACAATCGATTCGGTGAGCTCAACGGTCTTCGTCGCCTCGATCGTAACCCCTGGCGCGAACCGAATCGTGTCGACGCCTGGCGAGGCATTGGCCTGCGCGACAGCGTCGGCGAAAGTACCCGCTCCCGCATCACCTGAGGCGGTCACCTCGTACACCGCACCGCCCGGGTCTGGCACGACAGCGCAGTCAAGCGCCGCGGGGGCCTGCGCGAGCGCCGCGGGCGGCGCGGCTTGCGCGGGAACCGCCGAGACTGCGGCGAGTGCAAGCCCCACCCCTATTGCTCCGAACGCGCCCGTATGCCATGGATCCCCCTCGAACTGGTGCAGCCCCACTGGCATGACGACCATAGTTATGACCAATATATGTGGGATTGTGTGCCCGGGCAATAGCCTCCGGCACCCCGTATACACACGATCGCCGCGCGTGAGGGAGAATGGTGGAATGCGCAAGACACCGCCCGAGCTGCCGACGATCCTCATTTTCGCTACCGGCGGCACCATTGGCATGCACGACACGGGCAACGGGCTCGAGCCCGACCCGGGGTTTCTCGAGATCCTCGAGGAGCGTGCCGACCGCGTCGCGTCACGCTACGGTTACCGCGCACGAGTGAACCAGCTGCAGCCAGCGATCGACAGCGCAAACGCCGACGAGGAGACCGCGCCGAAGATCGCTCGCGCACTGCGCGCACGCGTCGGCGCGATGCGCGCGAGCGCCGTCGTCGTCACCCACGGAACCGACACGCTCGCGTACACGGCATCACGCCTCGCCTTCGAGCTCACCGGCCTCGGCGTTCCCGTCGTTGTGACCGGCAGCCAGTTTGCGCACGGGGCGCGCCCCACCGATGCCTTCGATAACCTCCAGCTCGCTATCCGCGCGGTCACGCAGGCAAGTGCGACCGCCCCAGTGGCCATCGCGTTCGGCGGCAAGATTCTGCCGGCGGTGCGCGCGACCAAGTCTGACGCCGAGGCGCTCGCCGCGTTTCGGGCGGAACGCGAGCTCGCGCCAGCGCCGCGCGGCCTCCCCGGCAGCCCCGAAGACGCGGCGCTCGTGCGCGCAGACCACGCGCGCGTGCTCGCCGTGCGGTTCACCCCCGGTCTCGCCGCGGCCGACCTCCTCGCCCTCGCGTCGACCGAGCCAGCAGCCCTCGTGCTCGAATGCTACGGGTCGGGCAATGCCCCGATGGCGAAGCCCGGCATGAAAGACGCGCTCCGCAGCATCAGCGACCGCATGCCGGTGGTGGCGATCACGCAGTGCGCCCTCGGCAGCGTCGACACCGATCGCTACGCGGTGGGCAGGCAGCTCGCGGCAGCTGGCGTCATCGGCGGTGCCGACCTCACGGTCGAGGCCGCGATCGCGAAGCTCGGGTACCTGCTTGATCGCGGGTTTACCCCCGACGAGGTTGCGCACCTCACCCCCATGAACCTCATTGGTGAGTGCTCGGAGCCGTCTCGGCGCTAGCGCGCCCGCGCACCACCGGCCGCCCGCGCCATACCGGCCCGTTTCGCGACTAGGAGCCCGTCGCCGCCTCGCGCGCCGCGACTCCGAGGTCTGGGTGATCCACAAAGATGCCGTCGACACCCGAGGCAAGCACGAGCGCGAACTCCGACTGCCAATCTCCCCAGTCGGTGCCGCTCAGCGACGAGTGAAAGCGCAGGTTGAGATATCGGTTCTCGGGCCGCAGCGTCCAGGTGAAGACGCGCAGTCCGCGTTCGTGAGCGCGCGCGGGCAGATCTTCGGGGCCCGCGGCCAGTCCGATCGCGTTGGTGCGGATCAGACTGCCCTTGTCGACGCTAATGCCGTCGACCTGGGTACGCAGGTAATCGAGACCCTCGTTGCTGCGGTACCACTCGAAGCTGCGCGCCCGCGGGCCGCCGGCCTCCGCTCGAGCGAGCTCGTCGGCCGGCGAACCCAGGCGCTCCGCGAGAAACACGTAGCTCGCGCGCACCCCGGCCTGCCTCAGCCTGCGCAGCACATCGAGCTCGAAACACTCGATGATGAGGCGCTCCGGCCGATCCGCCCAGCCACACCGCCCGAGCTCGTCTTGAATGAGCGCCGCGATATCGACGCCGATCGAGCGGAAGTACTCGGCGTGTTTCACTTCGAGCACGACTGCGAGGTCGCGGCCGCCGCGCCCGCTCTCATCGTCGATGATGCGCAGCACGTCTCGCAGTCGAAGCATCGGTTGCTGCCGATCGTAGGCGCGGTTGTCGGCCCGCACTCGCTTGAGTCGCTCGACGCAGCGCAGCGTCGACAGCTCGGCCCAGGTGAAGTCTTCGGTAAACCAGCCCGTCAGCCGCTTGCCATCGACGACCTTCGTCGTGCGGCGGCTGGCGAACTCTTTGCGGCTGGCAACGTCGGTCGTGCCCGAGATCTCATTCTCGTGCCGCACGACGAGCACGCCGTCGCGGCTCACCACGACATCTGGCTCAACCGCGTCGGCTCCGAGCTCACACGCCAACCGGTACGCCGCCTCAGTATGTTCGGGCCGGTACCCCGGGGCGCCGCGGTGGCCGATGACCATCGGTTGTGCCCTGTGCTCAGTCATGCGTATCAGCCTAGAGCCTGGGGGCTGCGGCCCGCGCGCCGTGAGCGAACACCCTGCACAGTCCCAGCATCGGGGAGACGGGTGTCTATAGACTGGAACCCATTGCCCCACTACGCTTCGAAAGGCCTTTGCGCATGAGCAATCCTGCCCTCAGCAACAACCCCGCATTGAACGGCAAGACCCTCACTGCGGAGGAGCTGCACCGTATCTACGACCAGCCGGCGGCTGCGACCAACCGGCCGGGCGTTGACGCCCCCGCGAGCGTCGACCCCGCGGCGGGTCAGCCGCCCATCATCACCCCATCAGACCGGCCGATGACCTACGAGAACACGATCTCGAAGACCGTGCTGCTCTTCGTCGTGGTGCTCGCCCTCGGCGCTGTCGGTTGGATGATGCCGGCCCTGATGATTCCGGGCGCCATCGCGGGCCTCGTGCTCGGCCTCGTGAACTCGTTCAAGAAGGAGCCGAGCGTTCCGCTCATCGTCGCGTACGCCGCCGCCCAGGGCCTGTTCCTCGGCGCGATCTCGGGCACCTTCGAGACCATGTACCCCGGCATCGTCTCGCAGGCGGTCATTGGTACCCTCGCCGTGTTCGGCGTCACGCTGCTGCTGTTCCGCAGCGGCAAGGTGCGCACCAGCCCACGCATGACGAAGATCGTGCTCATCGCGATGGCCGGCTACCTCGCGTTCTCGGTGATCAACTTCATCGTGATGCTCACCGGCGTGAACGACGACCCGTGGGGCATGCGCAGCGGCCCGCTCGGCCTCGTGATCGGCGGCCTCGCCGTGCTGCTCGCGGCCTACTCGCTGGTGATGGACTTCGAGCTCGTGCAGAACGGCGTGAAGAACCGCGTGCCCGAGAAGTGGGGCTGGTCGGCCGCGTTCGGCCTCACCGTCACCCTCGTGTGGCTCTACCTCGAAATTCTGCGCATCATCGCGATCTTCCGCGACTAGCACTCTGCCGCGGTTGACCCGCGACAACTACGGCCCGGGGCGTATGCCCCGGGCCGTTGTGCGTGCGGGGCGCGTGGGCTGCCCGGGCCGGAGTGCCCGGGCCGAGGCGCCCGGGCCGGGGCGCCCGGGCCGGGGCGCCAAACCCGGGGTGATCTGCAGAGGAACACACCGTGGCCGTGGCTGCGGTGCTATCTACAGCAGATCGCCTATCGAGCGCAGCGGGCGAGAGGCCGGGAGGCAGGGGCATCGACGCATGGCCAGGGCGCGGTGCGGTGTCAGAGATAAGTGGCAGAGATAAATCGTGCACGATATGCTGATTGCCTACACGATACGGTTACGCGGCCCCGGCGCTCTCAGGCGGGGCCCAGTCAGCGGAGGCCCCAATGTTGCGCATCGACGCCCACCACCATCTCTGGGATCAGCGCGTGCGCCCTCAGACGTGGATGGACGAGGCAACCGCCGCCGTTATCGCGGGCCCCTACTCCCCCGACGACTGGGCCGCAGCCGCCCACCCCACCGGCATTCGCTACGGGGTGTTTGTGCAGACCGTTCCCGTTGCCGCCGAAACCCCCGAGGTGCTCGCGCTCGCGGAGGAGCACCCGGAGCTCGCTGCAGTCGTCGGCTGGCTCGATCTCGAGCACGACACCCGGCCAGCAGGCGAGCAGCTCGATGAGCTGCTCGCAGGCCCTGGCGGCAAGCGATTGGCCGGTGTGCGGGTAGCGGCAGAGTACAGCCCCGACCCAGACTGGCTCGATTCTCGCAGCGTACACGACCTAGCCACGGCGCTCGGCGAGCGCGGTCTCTGCCTCGATCTACTCATGAGCCCGGCGAATCTCGACGCTGCCGCACGGCTCGCCGCCGCGAGGCCCGACACCCGCATGGTGGTCAACCACCTGGCGAAGCCGACGATGCGCGAGGTCGATTTCGAGCGCTGGGAGCACGGCATGCGGGGGTTCGCCGGGCACGCGCACGTGGCCTGCAAGCTCTCTGGCTTCCTCACCTTCGACGCGCGGCCCATGACGCTCGAGCGCCTCGCCCCCTATGCCGAGACCGCGCTCGGCGTGTTCGGCCCGGCGCACCTGATGTTTGGCAGCGACTGGCCAGTGAGCGTGCTCGGAGGCGGATACGCTGCGGCTGTTGAGCTCGCCGAGGCGACACTCACAGCCCTGTCGAACTCGGAGCAGTCTCGGGTGTGGGCCGGCACGGCCCTCGAGTGGTACCCACAGCTCGACGCTGCGCTCGAGGCGAGCACCACGTCGTAGTCGCTGCTGCGCAACACCGCCCCGCAGCGCCACGCAGCAGCACCGCTCAGCATCACCCCACACCACCCCGCAGCACCCCGCAAGCACCCCGCAGCACCCCGCACCACCCCCAAGCACCCCGCAGCACCCCGCACCACGCCCCGCTCGGCTCCAGCCACTGAGAAGGAACCTCGATGACCACCTCCCTCCCGCGTCGCATCACCCGCACCGGCTTGTCGCTGACGGAGCTCGGGCTCGGCTGCGCCCAGTTTGGCAACCTCTACCGCGAGATGCCCGACGCGACGGTCGACGAGATTGTCGACACCGCGTGGGCGGCCGGTATTCGGCTGTTTGACACCGCACCGCACTACGGCCTCGGGCTCTCGGAGCGCAGGCTCGGAGCGGCGCTTCGCCGCTACCCGCGCGACGAGTACGTGCTGTCGACAAAGGTCGGGCGGCTGCTGCGCCCGAACCCCGAGCCAACGGGCCAAGACCGCGAGGGGTTCGTCGTCCCAGACACCGAGACCCGGGTGTGGGATTTCAGTGAGCGAGGCGTCACGACCTCAATCGAGGAGAGCCTCGATCGGCTCGGGCTCGATCGCATCGACATCGCCTACATTCACGACCCCGACGCCCACTGGGATGCGGCGCTTGCCGGGGCTGTGCCAGCCCTCCAGCGGCTCCGCGCGGAGGGCGTGATCGGAGGGTTCGGCGCCGGCATGAATCAGGCGGCAATGCTCACCCGCTTCGTGCTCGAGGCCGACGCCGACATCGTGATGCTCGCAGGCAGGTACACACTGCTCGAGCAGGGTGCGTTGCACGACCTCTTCCCCGCAGCTGACCAGACGGGCGCGGCCGTCGTGATCGCGGGCGTCTACAACTCGGGCCTCCTCGCGAAGCCGCGCCCCGACGCAGGGGCCCAGTACGACTACGGCGATGCCCCCGCCGAGCTCATCGCGCGAGCGAACGGGCTCGCCGACATCTGCGAGCGCCACGGCGTCACGCTGCCAGATGCTGCGATTCAATTTCCGCTGCAGCAGCAGAGCGTGGCCTCCGTTGTGGTCGGCGCGTCGCGCCCGGGCCACGTGCCCGACGCCGTCGCGCGCTACTCGGCCGAGATTCCCGACACGCTGTGGGGCGATCTGGTCTCGGCGGGCCTCGTCAGCCCGGCCGCCATCGAATAGCCCCGCAGCCGCACGGGTGCCTGAGCCGCGGCGCGAGTACTCAGCGGCGGCGCGGGCGAGCTTCGGCTAGTCCGACTGCTCGGCGAGGCGCACGAGGCGTTCGTGCCCGCTCTCCTCGAGCTCCACGACATCGGAGCGAGACTTCAAGAAATCGGAGAACGACCGAAAGCCCAGCGCTTTCTCGTTGAACGACGGGTCCATGCGCCGCATCTGCTGCTTCACCGCCGAGCTGTACAACCACCCCGAGTCGTCCCTGTCTTGGCTGAGCCATAGCGCCCGAATCAAGAGCCCAGTCACCGCGATGTCGAGCTCCTCCGGGCTCTCCGAGTCGAGCGAATCGACAGTGTCGTCGAGGTCGTCGAGGTTGGCGCCCGCTGCGACGCCCACGCCGCCCTCGAGGTCGTCGTGCGCCGAGTCGCCGCGGCCCCGGTTCGCGCCCTTCCCCCGCGACCCACGCCCCGGCTCCTGCTCGTCGTTCCCCTGCTGGGGTTGCGCGCTCTTCTCCGACCGCGCCGTCTTCGCAGATTTCTCCGCGGCTGCGCCCTTCGCAGACTGCGCGCCAGACTGCGCGCCCTGCGGCGGCTTCTCAGCCTCGTCGCCCGTAGCCGCTCCGTCAGGCTTCGTCGGCTCCTGCCCACGCGAGGCATCAGCCGATTGCGAGCCCGCAGCGGCCCCCGATTCACCACGCGAACTTGCGCGCCGCGATCCACCCCGGCCGCGCTCCGAGCCCTGCCCAGTGGCAGCCGGGCCTTGCCGCAGCGGCGCGACGCCCGGCAGAGCGTCGTAGGTCGCGAACTCGTCGCACGCCGCAGCGAGCGACTTCGCCGTCGAGCCCGCAACACCAACGCCAACCACATATCGCCCGAGGCGCTTGCAGCGCTGCGCGAGCGGCACGTAGTCGGAATCACCGGCGACGATCACGACGTGGGTGAGGTCTTCCAACCGAAACATGTCTTCGACCGCATCAACCGCGAGCCGAATATCGGCCCCGTTCTTCGCATACGCGGCCGCCGGGAACAGCTGCACCAGATCGACTGCGCGGGCGACGAGCTGCGAGCGGTACTCCGCATTCATCGGAGCAGACCAGTCGGCGTAGGCGCGCGTGAGCACGAGCGTGCCGAACGACGACGCGTAATCGATGATCGCGCCGACATTCACGATTGCGGCGTCGAGGCGTGCCACGATCTCGGGGTCGCGGTCGCCCTCGGCAATGCGCTGGCGGTCACGCGAGAACGAGTTGCGGCCGTGCACTCGGTCGTACCACGAGAGCACGATGTTGTCGAAGTCGAGGTAGACCGCTACGCGGCCGTTTTGAAGATCCAGCACCCTCCCAGTCTGACAGCCCTCGAGGCCCGTGTCAGGCGATTGCGCGATTCCCCACGAAATAATCGCCTGGCTAGCCGAGCGGATCGGCGCCGAGCGCTGCCATCGCAGCCGCTCCGAGCGCAGCAATACGCTCCCAGTCACTCGAAGCGACCGCGTCGTCGGGCACCATCCAGCTGCCACTCACCGC
Source organism: Leucobacter albus (assembly GCF_039528015.1). Classification (NCBI taxonomy): domain Bacteria; kingdom Bacillati; phylum Actinomycetota; class Actinomycetes; order Micrococcales; family Microbacteriaceae; genus Leucobacter; species Leucobacter albus. Next base: position 199,098 of record NZ_BAAAKZ010000017.1, read on the forward strand.
GAGCACACCAGGAGTCGCAAGATACTCGGCAGCGTTGGCTAGGCTCACACCCCCGCTCGGAAGAAACCGCATCTCGGGGAACGGGCCGCGCATTGCGCGCACGAACCCGGGGCCGCCGAGCAGCGAGGCTGGGAATGCCTTCACCGCACCAAGCCCTAGTCGCTGGGCGAGCTGCACCTCGCTCGCGGTCGCCACCCCCGGTATGGGCAGAATGCCGCGCGCGAGGCTGCGCCGCACAACAGCCTCATCGATGCCTGGAGAAATCACGAACTCTGCGCCTGCGTCAGCAACCTCATCAAGCTGCTCTGGTGACACGACTGTGCCCGCGCCAACGGTGAGCCGGTCGGAGTACCCGGCGAGCGCCGCGATCGCTCCAACCCCGCTCGCGGTGCGCAGCGTGATCTCAACGGCTGCGATGCCGCCCGCGATGAGCGCATCGGCAAGCGGCAGCGCCTGCTCGACCGAGGCCAGGCTGACGACGGGAACCAGGCGCGCTGAGGCGACAGCCTCGAGCATGCGCCCGAAGCTGTCGCCCGAAGGAGCCCCCGCGGGCACCCCAGCGGCTACTCCCACTCGATCGTCCCTGGCGGCTTCGACGTGACGTCGAGCACGACGCGGTTGACGTCTGGCACCTGGTTCGTGATCTTGTTCGAGATGCGTGCGAGTACGTCGTACGGCACGCGCGTCCAGTCGGCCGTCATCGCGTCTTCAGAGGAGACGGGGCGCAGCACGATCGGGTGGCCGTAGGTGCGACCATCGCCCTGCACGCCGACCGAGCGCACGTCGGCGAGCAGCACGACCGGGCACTGCCAGATCGTGTCGTCGAGACCTGCGGCGGTGAGCTCGGCGCGCGCGATCGCGTCTGCCTCGCGGAGAATATCGAGGCGCTCGCGGGTGACCTCGCCGACGATGCGAATGCCGAGGCCGGGGCCGGGGAACGGCTGGCGGCCGACAATCGCTTCGGGCAGGCCGAGCTCGCGCCCGATGGCCCGAACCTCGTCCTTGAACAGCGCGCGCAGCGGCTCGATGAGCTCGAAGTCGAGATCCTCTGGCAGCCCGCCGACGTTGTGGTGGCTCTTGATGTTTGCGGTGCCCGATCCCCCGCCCGACTCGACGACGTCGGGGTAGAGCGTGCCCTGAACGAGGAACTTGATGGGCTCGCCCTCGGCCTTCGCCTCAGCGACGAGGTCGAGCTGCACCTTCTCGAACGCGCGGATGAACTCGCGGCCGATGATCTTGCGCTTCTCTTCGGGGTCGGTGACACCGGCGAGGTGACCGAGGAAGATGTCTTCGGCGTCGACGGTGATGAGGCGCACGCCGGTCGACGCGACGTAGTCGCGCTCGACCTGCTCGCGCTCGCCCTTGCGCAGCAGACCGTGGTCGACGAACACCGCGGTGAGCTGGTCCCCAATTGCTTCGTGGACGAGCGCGGTCGAAACGGCCGAGTCGACGCCGCCGGAGAGCGCGGAGATGACGCGCGCGTTCCCGACCTGTTTGCGAATCGCCTCGATCTGCTCGGCGATGACGTTGCCTGCGTTCCAGTCGGCGGGAATGCCCGCGACGGTGTGCAGGAAGTTCTCGAGAATCTGCTGGCCGTGCTCGGAGTGCTTCACCTCGGGGTGCCACTGCACGCCATACATCTTGCGCTCGGGCGAGCCAAACGCGGCGACGGGGGTGACGTCGGTGCTTGCGAGCACGTCGAAGCCCTCGGGCGCCTGCTGCACGGCGTCGCCGTGACTCATCCAGACGTTCTGGTGCTCAGGCTGGCCGCCAAGAATCGCGCCGCCGCCTGCGAGTACCTTCGCGTCGGTCGCCCCGTACTCGCGGTCGCCGGTGTTGCCAACGGTGCCGCCGAGCGCGCGCGCCATGACCTGGAAGCCGTAGCAAATGCCGAGCGTCGGGATGCCGAGCTCGAAGATTGCATCATCGAACGCTGGCGCGCCCTCCTCGTACACCGACGAGGGGCCGCCCGACAGCACGATGCCAGCCGGGTTCTTCGCGCGGACCTCGTCTGCGCTGATCGTGTGCGGGACGAGTTCGGAGTAGACCCCGGCCTCGCGCACACGCCTCGCGATGAGCTGCGCGTACTGCGCACCAAAATCGACGACGAGAACGGGCCGGTGCCCGTCGTGCGCTACTTCTGTCATGCTGTGCCTTCCTGGCGGTGTGAATCGGACGAGCCGGAAGTCGCGGCAAGCGCCGCTTCCTTCTCGGCAAGGAAAGTGGTGACCTCGCGGGCGATACGCCCCTCAAGGATGAAGGAAAGGAACGGGATCACGCCGCCGAGGGCGAGCAGCAGGAACTTCGCGAAGTTCCATCGCATCGGGCTCCACAGCATGAAGTTCGCGATGAGGTAGACGACGTAGAACCAGCCGTGCGCGATGAGGATCGCCTTGAACAGGTCAAAGCCCGGGCGGGCGAACTCGGCCTCCTGGCCATCGGGAACGATCGGCAGGAACTCCGCGAACCCGTTCGGCGTAAACAGAAAGAGTTCGACCTTGAATGCGTACTTCATGACCATGACTGCGCAGAGCAGCAGCAGCATGACGCCGGTGATGACTGAGGTCACCTTGTACACGCGCAGCGAGCGGCGAATGCGGGGGTAGTCCTCGGGCTTCGGCTGGAGTTGCATGACTTCCATTCTATGGTTTGGGATCGGTTCCTGTTTCGCCGGTGGCAGGGGCAACCGTCGAGCTGTTCGGGTGAGCGTCGGTGCGTGACCTCGCTGCGGCTTCGGCTTCGGCTTCGGCCTCGGCCGTGAGCAGCAGCATCTCGTGTTCCTTCTCCCACGCATCGCGGGCGAGGCGATACCACAGGAACAGTGCGACGGCGGCGAACACTACCCACTCAATCGCATAGAACACATTGAGCCAGCTCACCTTTTCAGGGGCACTTGGGGCGACGGAGTCGATGCCCGCGAGGCCGGCGTCGGCGAGGGCGGGCGCGTCTGCCGTTTCGTGCAGCACGAGGTACCCGCCGTAGATTGGGCCGGTCGGGGGCTCGCTCCAGGTGTTCGCGAGGAACGCGGGAACCATGGTTCGCGAATAGTGCGGATCGCCGTCTGGCCTCGGCACCTCGGGGGCCTCGGCTGGCAGGTAGCGACCCTCGAGCCGCAGGTTCTGCTGGGGCAGTTCACTCAGGTGCGCGACCGCCTGGTGCGCGGCGGCATCGCTTGGGGCCCAGCCGACGGCGACAGCGAGGCTCGCGTCGTCCTGCCCCGTACGCACGAGGTGCCCAACGACCCACGCGCCCTGTTCCCGCTCCCCGTCGGCATCGGTTCCCTGGTTCATGCGCTCGCTCACGACCGAGAAATCCTCAGCAACGAATGCGCCCTCGACCGCGACGACCGCCCCCGCGGAGATCTCGGGGATGCCGGCGATCGGCGCGGTCAGGTCGTCGATCGGCCTGACCTTCTCCGTCGAGGTGAGCTCCTCGACGTTATCGCGGATCGCGTTGCCCATCTGCCACTGCCCGAGCCAGGCGAACACCGCGGCCACGACCATCGCGAGCAGCAACGCCGCGATCCACTGTGGTCGCCGCATCACCTGGCCGAGGGTCGGCTCGCCGAGGTACTCAGGGGTGCGGGATGACATGTCTACCGCTCGGCGTGAACGATGTCGACGCGCTGGAATTCCTTCACGTCGGAGTAGCCGCTCGTCGCCATCGCGCGACGCAGCGCGCCGAGCAGGTTGGCACTGCCGTCTGCGATGTGCGCCGGGCCGTTCATGATCTCGGCGAGCGGGGCAATCTGGTCAACCGCAACACGCCGCCCGCGCGGCAGGTCTTCGTGATGGGCCTCCTGGCCCCAGTGCCAGCCGCGGCCGGGCGCGTCGGTGGCGCGCGCGAGTGACGCGCCGAGCATCACCGCGTCGGCGCCGCACGCGATCGCCTTCACGAGATCACCGGAGGTGCCGAGCCCACCGTCGGCGATGACGTGCACGTACCGACCGCCCGACTCGTCGAGGTAGTCGGTGCGAGCGCCAGCCACGTCAGCGATGGCGCTCGCCATCGGTGCGCGAATTCCGAGGGTCACGCGTGTCGTGGAGGATGCGCCACCACCGAAACCAACGAGCACGCCCGCCGCGCCCGTGCGCATGAGGTGCAGCGCGGACTGGTAGGTCGCGGCACCGCCAACGATCACGGGGACGTCGAGCTCGTAGATGAACTGCTTGAGGTTGAGAGGCTCGCGCCCCTCGACCGACACATGCTCGGCCGAGACCGTGTTGCCCCGAATCACGAAGAGATCGACCCCCGCCTTCACGACGGTGTCGGTGAACTCCGCGGTGCGGTGCGGCGAGAGGGCGCCAGCGACAGTGACGCCAGCGTCACGGATCTCGGCGAGTCGATCGCGAATCAGCTCGGGCTTGATCGGGGCGGCGTAGAGCTCGCGCATGCGCTTGACTGCCGCGACCTCGTCGTCGACGCGTGCGATCTCCTCGAGCAGCGGCTCTGGGTTCTCGTGCCGCGTCCAGAGGCCCTCAAGGTTGAGCACCCCGAGGCCGCCAAGCTGGCCCAGCTGAATGGCGGTTGCCGGCGACATGACCGAGTCCATCGGCGCACCGATGACCGGGATGTCGAACTGGAACGCATCAATCGTCCAGGAGGTCGAGACGAGTTCTGGGTCGCGGGTACGCCGCGTCGGCACAATGCCGATCTCGTCGAATGTATAGACACGGCGGGCGCGCTTTCCGCGACCAATTTCGATCTCGTTGCTCACCCGCACAGTCTATCGGGTGCATCCGTCGCGCACCCTGTGACGTGCAGATTCGACGGCCCACTACACGGGATCGATTATTTGAGCTATCATCGCCTCTGAACGATGTTATTGATCCACCGAGGGAGACGCAGCATGGGTATGGGGCACAACCACGATCACAGCGCAGGCGGAGTGCAGACAGCGACGGGGGGCTATCGCAAACGCCTCATCGTCGTGCTGTCCATTTACGCCGCGATCATAGTCGCGCAGGTCGTCGGAGCTTTGATCACCAACAGCCTCGCCCTCGCAGCCGAGGCGATGCACATGGCCGTCGACGCGAGCGGCATCTTCATCGCCCTGATCGCGACGGTGCTCGCGACGAAGGCGGCGAGCAAGAAGCGCAGCTACGGGCTGATGCGCGCAGAAATCGTTGCCGTGCTCATCAACTGCCTGCTGCTGTTCGGTCTCGGCGGGTTCATTCTCTACGAGGCCGTCGAGCGGTGGTTCAACCCGACCGATGTCGCGGGCGGCGGCGTCATCGCCTTCGCCGTCGTCGGGCTCATTGGCGCGGCGACCTCGCTCGTCATCTTGAACCGCGGCGCCAAAGAGAGCCTGAACGTGAAGGCGGCCTTCCTCGAGGTCATGAGTGACGGCATCGGCGCCGCCGCGATCATCATCTCAGGCATTCTCAACGTCACCCTCGGGTGGAATCAGGGCGACGCCATCGCTGCGGCCGCCATCGGGGTCATCATTCTGCCGCGCGCGTTCATGCTGCTCAAGCAGGCGATCAACCTCATCATGCAGGGCGTGCCAGCCGGCATCGATCTCGACGAGGTGCGCGCGTCGATCGTCGAGACCGACGGTGTCGCTGACGTGCACAGCCTGCACGTCTGGGGGCTCACGAGCGGGGTCTCGGTCATGTCGGCGCACATCGTGCCCGACTCCCCCGACGGCGCACCGCGCACGCACTCTCGCATGCTTGACGAGCTCACGCTCATTATGCGCGAGCGCTTCGGCATCGAGCACTGCACGTTCCAGTTCGAGGAGCCGACGCATCTCGACCACGAGGGCCTCATGCACCGCGACCTCGCCGGGCTCACGAGCACACCGGCGGTCAGCGGCGGGCAGCACGCGGGCCACAGCCATTGACCGGCGCGGCTCTCACCGACCTTGCCGGGTTCGAGCATGAGGGGCAGTATCATCGAGAAATGACGATCAACGCGAAGGCAGCGCAAAGCGGGAGTCGGGCGGCAGACATCGAGGCACTCGTGCCGGCGACCTGCCTGTTCCACAGCTTCAGCGACCCGTCGCGACTCGTTATCCTCCAGCACCTGCAGCTCGGTGAGCACCGAGTCGTTGACCTCACCGAGCACCTCGGGCTCTCCCAGAGCACCGTTTCGAAGCACCTCGCGAAGCTCAAAGAGGCGGGGCTCGTCGAGTCGCGGCCCCAGGGCCGCGCATCGGTGTACTCGCTGCTGCATGGCGAGGCCATCACCGCGCTGCTCGCAGCCGCAGAGAACCTGCTCGCGCTCACGGGCGATGCGGTTGCGCTCTGCCCCGTGCACGGCACGGGAACAGCGAGGGCCGCCGCCGAATCAGAGTGATCTGATTCGCCGACGGCCCTCGCGGCTGCGCCCCGACACCGGGGCCCAAACTACTTGCGGTAGTTCGGCGCTTCCACGACCATCTGAATGTCGTGCGGGTGGCTCTCCTTGAGCCCAGCCGAGGTGATGCGCACGAACTGGCCGCGCTCCTTCAGCTCGGTGATCGAGCGCGCGCCGACGTAGAACATCGACTGGCGCAGGCCCCCGACCATCTGATGTGCGACGGCGCCGACGGGGCCGCGGTAGGGTACCTGGCCCTCGATGCCCTCGGGAATGAGCTTCTCGTCGCTTGGCACGTCGGCCTGGAAGTAGCGATCCTTCGAGTACGAGGTGCGCTCGCCGCGTGTCTGCAGCGCTCCGAGCGACCCCATGCCCCGGTACGACTTGTACTGCTTGCCGCCGACGAACACGAGGTCACCAGGGCTTTCGTCGGTGCCGGCGAGCAGCGAGCCCATCATCACCGACGACGCACCGGCGACGAGCGCCTTGGCGATATCTCCCGAGTATTGCAGGCCACCGTCTGCGATAACGGGAACGCCAGCCGGCGTCGCCGCCTTCGCGGCCTCGTAGACCGCGGTCACCTGAGGCACACCGACGCCCGCAATCACGCGGGTCGTGCAGATCGAGCCGGGCCCGACGCCCACCTTCACGGCGTCAGCGCCAGCCTCGACGATTGCCTTCGCACCGTTGTACGTCGCGACGTTGCCGCCGATCACGTCAACCGACGCGAAGGCGGGGTCAGCCTTGATCTTCGCGATGATGTCGAGCACGCCCTTCGAATCGCCGTTCGCGGTGTCGACAACGAGCACGTCAACTCCCGCATCGACGAGCTGGCCTGCGCGCTTCCACGCGTCGCCGAAGAAGCCAACTGCCGCGCCGACTCGAAGTCGCCCCGCGTCGTCTTTCGTGGCGAGCGGGTACTGCTCCTCCTTGTCGAAGTCTTTCACCGTCATCAGGCCGGTGAGCCGACCATCTGCGTCGACGAGTGGCAGCTTCTCAATCTTGTGCTGCTTGAAGAGTTCGGCTGCCTCGTCGCGCGAGATGCCGGTGCGGGCCGTGATCAGCGGCATGCGGGTCATTGCGTCGGAGACGCGCACGTTCGCGCGATCTTTCGGGTCGATGAAGCGCATGTCGCGATTCGTGATGATGCCGAGCAGCACCCCGGCGGAGTCGACCACAGGCAGACCCGACACACGGTACTCGCCGCAGATCGCGTCGACCTCGGCGACACTCGCGTCGACCGTGGTGGTCAGCGGGTTCGTGATCATGCCAGCCTCAGAGCGCTTCACCCGGTCGACCATCTCTGCCTGGTCTTGAATCGACAGGTTTCTGTGCAAAATACCCAGGCCACCGTTGCGCGCCATGGCGACGGCCATGCGCGTCTCGGTGACCGTATCCATTGCGGCCGAGATCAACGGCATCGCGAGGCGCACACGCCTCGTGAGCTGCGTCGAGGTATCGGCCTCGCTCGGAATGACGTCGGTGTGCGCGGGTAGCAGCAACACGTCGTCGTAGGTGAGTCCTGTGAACGCGAAGGGGTCACGCTGTTCCATACAACCTCTTTAATGCTCGTGGCGTCGACGTAGAGTTACTAGTCTAAGGGAATCGGGCCGGTATGAGGCTGATGAGCGAGCTCCGGGCTCGGTGCTCGCCGCAAGCGTAAAATCATGTCGGCAATCAAGAACATCAGCGCGATCCACACCCCGACAAAACCGACCCAGCGGCTCAGCGGGAGCTCCTCGCCCATCACGAAGTAGCCGAACAGGAACGCGAGAATCGGTGTGAGGAACTGCAGGAACCCGAGATAGGTGAGCGGCAGCCTGCGCGCCGCCTCGCCGAACAGAATGAGTGGCACGGCAGTCAGCAGCCCGCTCACCAGCACGAGCCCGGCGATCAGCGGGCCGAACGAGAACGCGCCGAGGCCCGCCACCGAGGCGACGACGATCAGCTGCACGATGCCGATGGGCACCGAAACGAGCGTCTCGACCGTGAGGCCCGTCACGCCGTCGACGTGCTCGATGCGCTGGTGCACGACCCCGTACAGGCCAAAGCTCAGCGCGATGCCGAGCGCGATCCAAGGCACACGCCCATAGGCGATCGCCGAGTACAGCACCCCGACGCCCGCAACGCTGACCGCGATCCACTGCAACCGCGAGAGTCGCTCGCGCCAGAAGATCACACCAAACAGAATTGTAAACAGCGGGTTGATGAAGTAGCCCAGCGACGTCTCGAGCACGTGCCCAGTGACCACGCCGACGACAAAGATCTGCCAGTTGGCGTACAACAAGATGGCCGACAGCACGAACATGCCGAAGGTCTTGGGCGACGACAGCACCGCGCGCACCCTGCTCCACCTGCGCGTCACCGTCACGATGAGCGCGCACACGAGCAGCGTCGTCATGACGCGCCACGAGACGACCTCGAACGGGTTCACGACCGCGATCAGGGTGAAAAATGGCGGGAAAGCGCCCCAAATCAGGTACGCACCGAGTCCATAGCCTAAGCCAGCGCGTGTTTGTTTCACCGAGCTAGTCTACGCCTGTCGAAGCGGGCAGCCACCTTACATATGGCAGTTGTTGTCGCTATGTTTGCGCGCAAGCGACAACTCCTGCCATATCGAGAGACGCCAGAGGAGCCAGAGGCGCCAGAGGCGCCAGAGGCGCCAGGTGCCCGAGGGCACCCAAACGCAAAACCGGGGCCGCACCAGCACGGTGCGACCCCGGTTCAGAGTGCGATTTAGCGCTCGATGACTGCGAGGATGTCGCGGCTCGAGAGCACGAGGTACTCCTCGCCAGCGGCCTTGATCTCGGTGCCGCCGAACTTCGAGTAGATGACGATGTCACCAACGCTCACGTCGACGGGAATGCGGGTGCCGTTGTCTGAGACGCGGCCGGGGCCCACTGCAACAACCTTGCCCTCCTGGGGCTTTTCCTTCGCGCTGTCAGGAATGACGAGACCGGAAGCAGTGGTCTGCTCCGCCTCGACCTGCTGGATGACGATACGATCCTCGAGCGGCTTGATGGCGACCGACACGGTTGACCTCTTTCCAAAGCTGTTGGTTTTACACCCCTTACGGGTGCCTCTGTACGAGATTCTATGGCCCCGGTTGGCACTCATGCAAGGCGAGTGCCAACCGTTGGGAGCGGAATCGCGCACAGCGAACACAGCCCGCCCTGGGTAAGCTGATAAGCCCGACCACCGAATTTGGGAGCGCTATGAGCACCACCCCACCCGCCGAGCCAACGCCACACGCGACAGAGGCGGCATTCACGCAGCCGACCGAGCCGCTCACCGAGGCGGCGTTCACTCAGCCGACCGCACCGCTCCCCGAGTCGTACGCCGGCCAGCCGTACCCGCCGAGCTACGGAGCCCCCTACGACCAGGGCGCGGCAGCAGCAGCCTATAGCTACGGCCAGCAGGCGCCCGAACGCACGACCGTGAGCGACACGAACACCTACGCGCTCATCTCGATCATCGTGACTTTCATGATGCCGCTCGCGGGCATCATCTTCGGGCACATGGGCCTCAGCCAGATCAAGCGCACCGGCGATCGGGGCCGCGGCCTCGCCCTCACCGGGCTCATCTACGGCTACTGCGTGTTTGCGCTCGGCACGCTCTTCATCATTCTCTACATCGGCGCGATCGTCATGCTCATCGGCGCAGCGGCGAGCGGCAGCTACTACTACTCGTGACCAGCGATGACAACCGGCCGGGGGAACACCTCCCCCGGCCGGTTTCTTCGCTCCCGGGTTGGGCCGAACTCGCATCGCCCGCTGGCAGCGAGCTGCTTGCCGCCGCGGCAGCACTGCGCGCAGACGGTTCGGCGTTCGACCGCGTTTCAGCCAAGCTGCGCCGCCAGAGCGACGACACCGACCTCATCGCGGCGGCGCTCACGGTCACCGGGCTGCGCGAGCGCGCCGGGGCGAAGTTCGGCCCGCTCGCTCCCGAGCTGCTGCTCACGCAGGCGGGCCTCGAGCAGGCCTCGCGCTTCGTCGTTGCGAACCTGCACGCCGCTCGCTTCTCGGGCTGCGACACTGTCGCAGACCTCGGGTGCGGGCTTGGCGCCGAGTCGCTCGCGCTGCTGTGCGCCGGGATCGGCGTGCGCGCGGTAGAACTCGACCCGCTGACCGCGGCGTTCGCAAAGCACAACCTCGGCGTCGCCGCCCGCGCGCTTGCAGAGAGCCGAGGCAGCGCACCCTCGGTCGACGTCATCGTGGGCGACGCAACGGTTGTCGGGCCCGGCGAGGCAGAGGGCGTTTTTCTCGACCCTGCGCGGCGCACGGCCGGCCACCGCGACACTCGCCGTGTGCACGCAGACGATTACTCCCCCTCGCTCGACTTCGCCTTTGCCTCGGCCCGCGCGGCACACACAGGTGGCGTGAAGCTCGGGCCGGGCCTCGACCGTGAGCTCATTCCGGTCGACGCCGAGGCCCAGTGGGTGTCGGTCGACGGGCAGCTCGTCGAGATGGGCCTCTGGTTCGGTGCTGGGGCGCGGCCGGGCGTGCGGCGAGCGGCGACAGTGCTCCGCGGCGGCGGCTCGCCCGAACACACCGCAGCCGTGCACGAGCTGCTCGCGGCAGACGACGCGCCAGATGCCGACGTGCGCGGCATTGGAGAGTACCTGCTCGAACCCGACGGCGCCGTCATTCGGGCGCGCCTCATCGGCCTGCTGGCTGCCGAGCTCGACGCCGGCATGCTGCACGAGGGCATCGCCTACCTGTCGACCGACCGGGAGCCCACAACGCCCTTCGCGCAGGTGTTTCGCGTCGTCGAGGAGCTGCCGACGCGAGAGAAGGAGCTCAAGCGCGCGCTCGCGCAACGCGGCATCGGGCGGCTAGAAATCAAAAAGCGCGGCGTGGATGTGGATCCCGCCGCGCTGCGTACGCGCCTGCGTCTGAAGGGGCCGGAGTCGGCGACCCTCGTGCTCAGCCGCTCGGCGGGCAGGCATGTCGCACTGCTCGCCGAGCGCTGCTGAGCGTAGACTCCCCTAGTTGGTCGAGCCCCGGAGCAGGGTGTCACACGAGATCGTCTCGCCGAGCACCTCGACCGAGGTCGCGCCGTTCTGGCAGGCCTCGGCGGCGTCCATGCTCTGCGACACGAGATCGCCGCCCATCGAGAACGCCACGATCACGCCGATCGTGATGATGCCGCCGATGATGAGGCCGAGCGCGCCGGTGATGAGGCCGGTGAGCCCAAAGCCGAGCGACTGCTTCTTGATCAGTGCCATGATGCCGAGCACGAGCGCGACGAGGCCGAGCAGCGGGCTGAGGAAGGGGATGAAGAACAGCACGAGGGCCGCGATACCAAGAATCATGGCGGTGAGCGCGAGACCCTTCGGCTTGGGCGGCGCTGCCATGTTGTAGGCGGGAGCCTGCCCATATGCGGGAGCGCCCGGGTAGGCCGGTGCTGCGGGAGCGCCGGGGTAGGAAGGCGCGGCGGGGGCCGCGCCGAAACCCTGCGCTGCAGGGAAAGCCGGAGCTGCGGGAGCGCCCGGGTAGTCGGCTGCCGGGGCGACATACGGTTCACCCGGCGCCGAAGGCATTGCCGGCTGGCTGGGCTCGGGGGCGCTCGGGAACGCGGGAGCCTGCGGCGCGGCACCCGGCGCTACCGGGGTGTCGGGCGTCGCCTGAGGCTGCTCCGGCGTGGCCGCGGGGTCGGTGTTCGGCGTGTTATCAGACATTGCGTTCCTAACGGTGTGTGTCGATCAAGGGGGTTGCCCCTGGTGACAACGATACCGCGGGAGCGGCGACTCGCTACAACTGAATGTTCGTCACCGGCAGCGTCGAGTCGGCTCCGAAGTCGAGCGACGACGGATCGTGGCCCGCGGCGACAAGCTGGGCGCCGAGCGATGCGATCATCGCCCCATTGTCGGTGCAGAGCGACAGCGGGGGCACCCGGAGCTGCACTCCTGATGCGGCCGCCCGCTCAGCTGCAACCTCGCGCAGCCTTGCGTTGGCAACGACGCCACCGCCGAGCAGCAGCCGCGGAATCTCGAGATCGGCGCACGCCGCGAGCGCCTTCGTGAGCAGCACGTCGACGACCGCTTCACGGAAACTCGCCGCCACGTCTGCCACGGGAACCGGCTCACCTGCGGCGACTCGCTTCTCGACCCAGCGGGCAACCGAGGTCTTCAGCCCCGAGAACGAGAAGTCGTAGCGGTGCTTCGCCATGTCTTTCGGGAGCGTCAGCCCGCGCGGGAAGCGGATCGCCTGCGGGTCGCCGTCGGCGGCCACTCGGTCGATATGGGGCCCGCCCGGGTAGGGCAGCCCGAGCAGCCTCGCGACCTTATCGAACGCCTCGCCGGCCGCGTCATCGATTGTTTCACCGAGCAGCTCAACGTCGCTCACGAGGTCGCGCACCACGAGCAGCGAGGTGTGCCCGCCCGACACGAGCAGGGCGACCGTCGGCAGCTCGAGCTCTCCGATCTCGCCGACGGCGGGGCGCAGCGCATCGCCGGTGAGCAGGTCTGCCCCGACGTGCCCGACGAGGTGGTTCACCGCGTACAACGGCCGGCCGAGCGACACAGCAAGCGCCTTCGCCGCAGAGACGCCAACCATGAGCGCGCCTGCGAGCCCTGGCCCGCCGGTGACCGCGATCGCGTCGACCTCTTCGAGGGTGACGCCCGCGTCGGCGAGGGCACGCTCGATCGTCGGCGTCATCGACTCTAGATGGGCACGCGCGGCGATCTCGGGGATCACTCCCCCAAACCGCGAGTGCTCGTCCATCGACGAGGCGATGGCGTTCGCGAGCAGCGTTCGCCCACGCACGATGCCGACACCGGTCTCATCGCAGCTCGTCTCGATACCGAGCACGAGCGGCTCCCGTGGCGCGCCTGCTAACGCGCTCACCGTCTCACTCACTGTCGCTCCTTTATTTGCAGCTGCATGACGATCGCGTCGATGCCCTCGGGTTGGTAGTAGCGAGGCCGCACCCCGATCTCGGCGAAACCGAGCGAGGCGTAGAGAGCGCGGGCCACCGGGTTGTCGGCACGCACCTCGAGAAACACCCGGGTGGCGCCCCGGCGATCCGCCTCGCTGATCAACTCGTTCATCAGCGCGCGCCCGAGGCCCTTGCCGCGCAGCCCGGGCGCGACCGCGATCGTCTGAATGTCACCGTCGGCGCCGAGCACGAGCACGCCGGCGTAGCCGCAGAGCGCGCCGTCGTCGGCCTCGAGCACAACATAGCGGCGGTGCTCGCCCGCGAGCTCCTCGCGCACCATCTCACGGCTCCAGGCGTCGGAGCCGAACAGGAGCGCCTCGAGCTCGGCGACCGCGTCGAGGTCGTCGAGGGTCGCGTCACGCAGCGCCACGCCCTGCCCGGCGATGAGCGGCTCGGCCGAGTGGCCTGGCTGCCCTGCCTCGGCCTCACGGGCCGTCACGGCGTCACCGGCTTAGGCGCCTTGGGCTGCATCACGTCTGGCAGGCGCAGGTAGAGCGCCTGGTCGGCCTCGAAATCGCGGCCGGCGCCGAGCCGCCGCGCCGCCAGCCGCACGAGCGACGCGGCCGGCACTCTCTCGGGCCAGAGCTCGTTGGCGACCGCGGCGAAGCCCTCGCGCGGCTCGAGCCGCGGCGAGCCAGTGCGCTCGGGAATACCGGCCCAATCGAGCCCAGCGTAGTCGGTGACGAAGAGCTCGCGCCGCTTCGCGTCTTGCACCACCCGAATGCCAGCAACCGCGCCGGTCTCGAGCGCCTCGAGCGCGACCGCGTCGTGACTGATCACCGGGAGGGTGGCCAGGCCCCGGCCGAGCGCGAATGCGTGGGCGGCCGCGATACCAACGCGCAGCCCGGTGAAGGGGCCCGGCCCCATTCCGGCGACGACCCCGGTGACCGCGGCGGGATCCACCCCGTGCTCGGCGAACACGCGCGCGATGAGCGTGCCGATCACCTCGGCGTGGCCGCGGGGGTCGTCGCTCCACACCTCGGTGATTGTCGCACCAGAGCCCAGTGCGACGCTCGTGCCGAGCGAGGTATCGATCGCGAGCAGCGCGTGCGCCGCGAGCTCGGGCGCTGAGACCCTGCGAATGCCAACCTCGGTCACCTGAGCACCCCGTTCTGCCACCGGGGGCCGTGCCCCGTTACCGTCAGCGTGCGCGGTTCCACTGGTGCCTCCGCAAATTCGTCGTCGGTGCGCTCGAGCGGCCCGGTTGCCGCGGGGGCGCCGGGGTCGGCCGGCTCGGCGGGAGCGCCGGGCTCGGCGGGAGCGGTGGGAGCGCCGGGGTCGGCCGGCTCGGCGGGAGCGCCGGGCTCGGCGCCGCCGATCGGGCGCTCGATGACGATCTCGAGCCAGGAGTCGCGCGCGTCGACGAGCCCCGCACCCCACTCGGCGACGACGACCGAACCCTCGAAATCGAGGTCGAGGTCTTCGACCTCGGAAGCGTCGGCGAGCCGGTAAGCATCAACGTGCACGAGTGGCGCGCCGCCGACGAGCGACGGGTGCGTGCGCGCGATCACAAATGTCGGGCTCTGCACCGGGCCACGCACACCGAGGCCCTCGCCGATGCCGCGAGTGAGCGTCGTCTTGCCCGCGCCGAGCGGGCCAGTCAGAATGACAAGGTCGCCGGCGCGGAGTTCTCGCCCGAGCGCGATGCCGAATTCGTGCATTGCGTCGGGGTCTGCGGCAGCGAATCGCTCAACGACGCTCACGCCCCCACCTCGCCCGTTGGCCCGGCGCCGATTGCGGCGTCGCCGCCGGTGACGCCGCTGGCCGTTGCGACGCCAGCCGCGGTCTCGCCGACCGCAACCTCGCCGGCCGCGACCTCGCCGGCCGCGGTCTCGCCGGTCGCAGACTCAGCCTCGGCGACCGCCGTTTCGTCGACCGCGCGGCGAAGCACGCGCGGGCCGATGCCGACAAGGATCTCGTAGTTGATCGTGCGCATGAGTCGCGCCCAGTTGTCGATCGACGGGTAGCCGCGCTCGGGGTCGCCGAACAGCACAACCGGGGCGCCGAGATCGATGCGCCCGGCGATGGGGCCAACGTCGACAATGAACTGGTCCATGCCGATGCGCCCCACGATCGGGCAGCGCTCGTCGGCGATCGTCACCCAGGCACCCGAACCGTTGAGCGCGCGCGGCATGCCGTCTGCGTAGCCAACCGGCACGAGCGCGAGCGTCGTCGCGACCTCGCACACGTGGTTGAAGCCGTACGACACCCCGGTGCCCGCCGGCACGCCGCGCAGGGCGACGACCTCGGAGCGCAGCGTCATCGCGGGGGTGAGCCCGAGCTGCGCCGAGTTCTTCTCGACAAAGGGGCTCAGGCCGAAGGCTGCAACGCCAACCCGAACGGTGTTGTAGTAGAGCTCGGGTCGGGTAAACGTCGCTGCGCTCGCGGCGAGGTGGATCATCGCGGGCTCGCAGCCGGCAGCGCGCAACAGCGCGACGGCCTCGTCGAACTTGGCGCCCTGGGCGAGATCGGCTTCTTCCCCGGCGTTCGCGAGGTGGCTGAAGATGCCGCGAACGTGCACGAGGCCCTCGCGCTCGAGCTCGGCGCCGCGCCGAAACAGCTCGTCCCACTCCTCGCGGGCGGCGCCGTTGCGACTCAGCCCGGTATCAATCTTGAACTGCAGCGTCGCGGGCCTACCGGTCGCGCGCGCGGCGCCGGCGAGCGCCTCCAGCTGCCGCAGGTGCGCAACCCCAATGTCGATGGACTGCTCGATCGCCGGCACGAAGTCGACCCGCGGGCCGTGCAGCCAGCACAGCAGCGGCGCGTCGATGCCGCGCTCGCGCAGCTGCAGCGCCTCCTCGAGGTCTGCCGTCGCGATCATTGTCGCGCCGCCGGCCATTGCGGCGCTCGCGGCGATCGCCGCGTCGTGGCCGTAGCCGCACGCCTTCACGACGACGATGACGTTGCCGCCGCCGGTGAGGTCGCTGACGCGCCGCACGTTCTTGCGAATAGCCGACACCGAGATGTCGGCGACGCGCATCGATCCTGTTCTCATTCGGCACCGCCTCCCTGCTCCACAATAACGAACGCGGTCGCGACGCCCGTGTCGTGGGTCATTGAGAGGTGGATCCGATCCGCCCCACGCGCCGCGAGCGCCTCGCGCAACCCGGCCGTCGGCACGAACTCCGGCGCCCGCAATTCATTGCGGCGCACCTCCATGTCTGGCCAGGTCAGGTCGCCCGAATCTCCGAGCGCCTTAATAAGCGCCTCCTTCGCGGCAAACCGAGCCGCGAGCGACGGCGTCGACAGCTGCCCCTCGGCCGCGCTGAACAGGCGTTCGCGCAGCTTCGGCGTGCGCTCGAGCTGCCGCTCGAAGCGCGCGATGTCAACAGTGTCGACGCCGATGCCAATGATCACTCGACGGTCACCGATTTCGCAAGGTTGCGCGGCTGGTCGACGTCGAGGCCCTTCGCGGTTGAGAGCTCGAGGGCGAACCACTGCAGCGGCACAACCTGCAAGATCGGGTCGAACAGCGCATCGGTGAGCGGGATCCGCACGACCTCGTCTGCGAACGGCAGCACGGCCGTGTCACCCTTCTCCACGATCGCGATCACCCTCGCACCGCGGGCGCGGATCTCCTGGATGTTCGAGACCACCTTCGAGTGCATGAGCGGCGAGGTGCGCGGGCTCGGCACGAGCACGAACACGGGCTGGCCGTGGTCGATAAGCGCGATCGGGCCGTGCTTGAGCTCGCCAGCGGCGAAGCCCTCGGCGTGAATGTAGGCGATCTCCTTGAGCTTCAGCGCACCCTCGAGCGCCGCCGGGTAGCCAACGTGGCGGCCGAGGAAGAGCACCGAGCGGGTGTCGGCCATCCAGTGCGCAAGCTCGGCGATCTGCTCGTGCGTTGCCACCGCCTCGACCATCTTCTCGGGCAGCGCCTCGAGCTGTTCGACCGCAGCGGCCTCGGCTTCGGCCGAGAGCACCCCGCGGGCCCTGCCCAGGTGCAGGCCGATGAGGTACAGCGCCGTGATCTGGGCGATGAACGCCTTCGTCGACGCGACGGCGACCTCGGGCCCGGCGTGCGTGTACACCGCGGCGTCAGACTCGCGCGGAATTGTCGCGCTCTGGGTGTTGCACACCGACACCGTCGTCACGCCCTGCTCGATGGCGTACTTCACGGCCATGAGCGTGTCCATCGTCTCGCCCGACTGGCTCACCGAGATCACCATGGTGCGGTCAGAGAGCACGGGGTCGCGGTAGCGGAACTCGTGGCTCAGCTGCACCTCGACCGGCACCCTCGCCCACTGCTCGATCGCGTACGAGCCGACCATGCCGGCGTACGATGCCGTGCCGCAGGCAATAATGATGATGCGGTCGATATTCTGCAGGCGCTCGGCCCCGAGCTCGGTCAGTTCAGGGATCTCGACGTGGCCGTCGACGATGCGTCCGCGAATCGTGTTCGCGATTGCCTCTGGCTGCTCGTTGATCTCCTTCGCCATGAACGACGACCAGCCGCCCTTGTCGGCAGCGCCCGCATCCCACTCGACCTCGTACTCCTCGAAGCTCACCTCGGTTCCGGCGAAGTCGGTGATGCGCACGCTGTCGGGCGTGATGATCGCGATGTTGTCTTCGTTCACGACAACGGCTCGGCGCGTCGACGCCACGAACGCCGCGACATCGGAGCCGAGAAAGTTCTCTCCGTCGCCGAGCCCGATAACGAGGGGCGAGTGGTGCCTGGCCGCGACGATCTTGCCCGGCTCGTTCTGGTGCATGGCGAGCAGCGTGAACGTGCCGTGCAGCCGCTTCGCGACGTCGCGCAGCGCGGTCTCGACGTCTTTGCCCGCGGCCGTCTCGAGCCCGAGCAGTGCCGCGACGACCTCGGTGTCGGTCTCACTCGCGAGTTCGGCGCCACGGGCGATCACGTCGTCGCGCAGTTCAGAGAAGTTTTCGACAATGCCGTTGTGAATGACCGCGAGGCGGCCTCCGTCGCCCAGGTGCGGGTGCGCGTTCACATCGGTCGGCCCGCCGTGGGTCGCCCAACGGGTGTGCCCGATGCCGGTGCCAGCCGCGCTGACGGGGCTCGCGGTCAGCAGGTCTTCGAGGTTCACGAGCTTGCCCGACTTCTTGCGCACTGCGACGCCGCCGGTATCATCGATCACTGCGATACCCGCGGAGTCGTACCCCCGGTATTCGAGCCGACGAAGGCCGTTCAGCAGCGCCTCAACAGTGTCATTTGGGCCTGCATATCCTACGATTCCACACATACAGTCGATTTTAGTGGCACGATGGAGAGCGATGAGCGAAAAAACCAGCGAAGGCGCAGTCACCGATCTTGCTCGCAGCAAAGACACAGCTCCCGTCACCACAGAGAACCTTGTCATCGGGCCAGAGACACAGACCCTGGTGCGACCCGAACTGACCTCCCCGTTCACCGAGATCGGGCGTGCGGAGTGGGCGCGGCTCGCGGGCGAGACTCCCCTGCCGCTGAGCGAGAAAGAAATCGAGTCGTTCAGGGGCCTCGGAGAGGTGCTCGACGTCGCCGAGGTCTCTGAGGTGTACCTGCCGCTCAGCCGCCTGATCAACCAGTACGCGATCGCCGCCCGCGAGATGCACCAGCGCACGCGCCGGTTTCTGCACCGAGAGAGCGAGCGACCAAGCACGTTCGTGATCGGCGTAGCCGGCTCGGTCGCCGTCGGCAAGTCGACCGTTGCCCGCATTCTGCGAGATCTACTCGCGCGCTGGCCCGAGACGCCGCACGTCGCGCTCGTCACCACCGACGGCTTCCTCTACCCCAACGCCGAGCTCGAGCGGCGCGGCATCGCCCACCGCAAGGGCTTCCCCGAGTCGTACGACAGGCGGGCGCTGCTGCGCTTCGTGTCGCAGGTGAAATCGGGCATGCCCGAGGTGCGCGCCCCGCACTACAGCCACCTCATCTACGACATCGTTCCCGGCGAGTACACGACGGTGCGCCAACCCGACATCTTGATCGTCGAGGGGCTCAACGTGCTACAGCCGCCGATGGCAGACCACCCGCTCGCCGTCTCAGACCTGTTCGACTTCTCCGTCTACGTCGATGCGCGCACCGCCGATATCGAGGCGTGGTTCACGAAGCGATTTCTGCGGTTGCGCGACAGCGCCTTCGCCGACCCAGACTCGTTCTTCAGGCAGTTCGCCACCCTCGACGACGAGGCTGCGAAATCGTACGCGCACGAGATCTGGAAGGCGATCAACGAGCCGAACCTCATCGAGAACATTCGGCCAACCCGCGCCCGCGCGACGCTCGTGCTGCGCAAGGAGGCCGACCACCGGGTGCAGAAGGTGCTGCTGCGGAAGCTGTAGGGCCGGTTTGGCGGGCCGGTGCTGCTCGGCGGGCCGGTGCTGCTTGGCGCCGGCCGGCCGGGTGCCTCTGCACTCAATAGCAGATCTGCACCCCCACGGCCGCAGAGCCCACTTTTGGGGCTGTGTTCTGCCGATCACCTAGGCAGCGCAGGTCTCGTGGCGCGGGAGGGGCATAGCTTGTGCGCCGCGTGTGCGAGTAACAAGCTGGGGCTTGGTAGGGAGCACGCTCGGGCAGGGCTTCAGCTGCGGCAGCGCTCTCTAGCCACCGGGTAGAGTCTGGGCACGAGCTGAGTAAGAGTCGGTGGCCGGGCAACGGGGCGGGCGCCAGGCCTTCTCCACATGCCGCCCGAGGCCGCGCGCATACGGGAGTTCTCCACATTGTGCGATCGAGGCGGAGCTCGGGGGCCCGCTCGGGGCATGCTCGCTCTATGTATGAAGCATTTCTCGCAAGACACGGAGGCGTTGTGCGCAGCGCCGCCCTCATGGATCACGGGCTGAGCCGCCACTACCTACACAAAGAGGTGCTCGCCGGTCGCCTGGTTCGCGTTCGCCGGGGCTGGGTCGCTCAACCCCACGCCGACCCCCAACTCGTCACGGCGGCGCGCCACGGCCTCATGCTGTCGTGCATCACCGAGGCGGCGAGGCAGGGGCTGTGGGTGCGCGATACCTCCACTCCGCACTACGCGGTGCTGCGGTCGGGGGCCGAGATCCGCCCGGAGGGGGCGGTGCTGCACTATCACGCGCCGCTGGTGCCGTGCGACCGCTACGCACTCAGCGACACCCTGGAGAACACCCTCGTGCACGTCGCACGCTGTGAGCCCTTCGAAGACGCGGTTGCGACGTGGGACTCGGCACTCAACAAGCGGCTCGTCGACCGCTCGGCCCTCGCCCAGCTCCCCCTACCCGTTCGGGCGCGGAAGGTGCTCGATGCCACCGACCCGTTCGCAGACTCCGGCCTTGAGAGCTACGTGCGGCTACGCCTGCGTTGGCTCGGCGTGCCGATCGTCGCGCAGGCGTGGCTCGACGGGCACCGGGTCGACTTTTTGCTTGGCGAACGCCTTGTCATACAGATCGACGGTGCGCACCACACCGGGGCGCAGCGCACCAGCGACATCACGCACGACGCGAAGCTAGCGCTGCGAGGCTATACGGTCATTCGTCTAGCGTATTCACAGGTGATGGACGCCTGGCCCACCGCCCAGGCCAGCATCATGCGCGCGGTCGCGCTCGGCCTGCACCAGCGAGCCGAGCTCGTGTGAGCACGCGGCGGCGCTAGATCGGCAAACTGCACAAGCCAGGCCCAAACCCCCAGCCCGGGCCGTGGCTGCGCAGATCACCGATCCACCGCAGAAACCCAGCGCCCAGCAACGCAAAAGCCCGGGGCGCGCTGCATCAGGCACCCCGGGCTCAGAGCTGGTTACACCGCCAGGCGTTCCTTCACGATAGCCGCGAGGTCGTCAGCGAGCTGCTGGGCCTGGTCGCTGTGGGCGGCCTCGACCATCACGCGCACCACGGGCTCGGTGCCAGACGGGCGCAGCAACACGCGCCCCTCACCGGCAAGCACGCTCTCGACCTGGCGCACCGCCTGCTGCAGCACCTCGTCGCTGTTCGCACGGGTGCGATCGACTCCGCGAACGTTGACGAGCACCTGCGGGTACACCTTCATGCAGGTGCCGAGCTCGGCGAGCGACTTGCCGGTGCGCACGATCTCGGCCGCAATGTGCAGGCCGGTGAGAATGCCGTCGCCGGTGGTCGCGAACTCGCTCATGATCACGTGACCCGACTGCTCGCCTCCCAGCGAGTAGCCGTGCTCGTTGATCGCCTCGAGCACGTAGCGGTCGCCCACTCCGGTCTGAATCACGTCGATGCCGTTGTCGGCCATCGCGAGCATCAGGCCGAGGTTCGACATGACGGTCGCGACGAGCGTGTTTTTGTCGAGCTTGCCGCGGCGCGACATTGACAGCGCCAAGATCGCCATAATGCGATCGCCGTCGATATCGTTGCCAGCGGCGTCGACAGCGAGGCAGCGGTCAGCATCTCCGTCGTGCGCAATGCCGAGGTCTGCCCCGTGTTCGAGCACCGCAGCCTTCAACGGCCCCAGGTGGGTCGAGCCGACCCCGTCGTTGATGTTCATACCGTCGGGGTCGTTGCCGATCACGATGATCTTCGCGCCTGCGGCGGTGAACGCGTCTGGCGAGATGCCCGAGGCGGCGCCGTGTGCGCAGTCGAGCACGACGGTGAGGCCCGCGAGGCTCGTGCCCTCGAGCGTGCCGAGCAGGTGTACGAGGTAGCGATCTTCGGCATCGGCGAAGCGCCGAATGCGGCCGACCTCGTGGCCCGTGACGGCAACCGGGGGCAGAGCCATAGCCGCCTCGATCGCGTCTTCAACGTCGTCGGGCAGCTTGCGCCCACCCTCGGCGAAGAACTTGATGCCGTTGTCAGGCGCAGGGTTGTGCGACGCCGACACCATCACGCCGAAATCGGCGCCCGTGTCAGCTACGAGGTACGCGGCAGCCGGCGTCGGAATCACGCCTGCGTCGAGCACGTCAACCCCGGCCGCGGCGAGCCCGGCAGAAACGGCCGCCGTGATGAACTCGCCAGAGACCCGCGGATCGCGCGCAACGATCGCGGTAGCGCGACGGCTCTCGCCGCGGGCATTACGCCCGAGTACGAGAGCCGCTGCGTGCGCGAGGCGCAGGGCAAGGTCGGCGGTGATATCCACCCCGGCCAAGCCCCGCACCCCATCGGTGCCAAACAGGCGTCCCATGTGGGAATTCGCTCCTGGTTAGCGCTTCGAGTACTGAGGCGCCTTACGGGCCTTCTTGAGACCGGCCTTCTTGCGCTCCTTGATGCGAGCGTCGCGGCTCAGGAAGCCAGCCTTCTTCAGCGTTGCACGGTTGTGCTCGGCGTCGATCTCGTTGAGCGCACGAGCGACCGCGAGGCGGAGCGCGCCGGCCTGGCCCGAGGGGCCGCCGCCGTCGATCGTCGCGATGAGGTCGTATGCGCCGCCGAGCTCGAGCACGGTGAACGGATCGGTGATGAGCTGCTGGTGCAGCTTGTTCGGGAAGTACTCGGCGAACTCGCGACCGTTAACGGTCATCTTGCCCTCGCCGGGAATGAGGCGCACGCGGGCAACAGCCTGCTTGCGACGGCCAACGGCTGCACCGGGAACGGTGAGCGCGGGGCGCGGGGTTGCCGCGGTTGCCTGCGACGCAGGGGTCTCGGTGGTGTAGCTCTCAGTGGCCACAGTCTGCTCTTCAGTCACGTTAAAGTCTCTCTTCTTGTGTCTCTAGCGCGCTTACTGCGCAACCTGGCCAAAGGTGTAGGGGGTCGGCTGCTGCGCCGCGTGGGGGTGCTCCGGACCCGCGTACACCTTGAGCTTGCGGAACAGGTCTGCGCCGAGCGAGTTCTTCGGAAGCATGCCGCGGATGGCCTTCTCAACGGCGCGCTCCGGGTTCTTCGTGAGGAGCTCGGTGTAGCTCACCGAACGGAGGCCGCCCGGGTAGCCCGAGTGGCGGTAGGCCTTCTTCTGCGCTGCCTTGTTACCGGTCAGCACAACCTTGTCCGCGTTGACGATGATGACGTAGTCACCCATGTCCATGTGCGGTGCGAAGGTGGTCTTGTGCTTGCCGCGAAGCAGGGTTGCGGCGTGCGATGCGAGGCGGCCGAGCACCACGTCTGTTGCGTCAATGACGATCCAGTCGTGCTTCTGGTCAGCTGCCTTCGGCGAGTATGTGCGAGTCACTGTCGTGCTGCTTTCTGTCGAAATGGAGGAGTTCTTGAATCCCACTCCGTGCGAGGTCTCACTCAGCGGTGCTGCGCGAGTTCCTGTGCGGTGGAGGGCTCAACAATTCGGGTGCTTGCGCACCAAGGATCAACTTTAGCACAGAACGGTCAGTCATCGAGCGGATCGCGGCGGGCGCGAGTCTGCTCGGCGCGCTTGGCGAGATCCGCGTCTTCCGGGTACCCGATCTCCTCGAGCGAAAGCCCGTGCGCCGGCATCACGGTGAAGCGGCTCGAACGCTGCCTTGCATCGCGCAGCTCGGGTAGCTCCCGCTCGGCGATCCGCCCGTGCCCGACCGCGACAACCGCGCCAACGAGCGCGCGCACCATCGAGTGACAGAACGCATCCGCCTCGATGCGGGCGGCGTATGCACCATCGGCGGTCTCTCGCCAATCGAAGGCGAGCAGCTCGCGCACGGCGGTCGCGCCCTCGCGAGCCTTGCAGAACGTGGTGAAGTCTTGTAGCCCGAGCAGGTCTGCCGACACGCGCTGCATCGCCGGGAGATCGAGCACGCGCGGCACCTCGGCGGTGAAACGGGCGGTGAGCGGATCGCGCCTGGCGTTCCCGGGCCGCAGCCGATACTCGTAGCGCCGACGAACCGCTGAGAACCGTGCGTCGAAGCCGGCCGGCGCCGGGGCGACGCGGTGGATCGCGACGTCGGGCGCGGATCGAAGCAGGACCCCGTTGAGCCTTCGCGTCATGATGCGGGCGGCCTCGGCGGCGTCTGGTTCACCGCCCCGCTGCGATGCCGACCACCGCGCGAGCTGCTCGCCGCTCACGTCAATGTGGGCGACCTGCCCGCGTGCGTGCACGCCAGCATCGGTGCGGCCACCGACCGTGAGCCTGACGGCGCCGCGATCGACACGCAACAGCACCGCGATCGCCGCCTCGATCTCCCCCTGCACCGTGCGCAGGCCCGGCTGCACGGCCCAGCCCGAGAAGTCGGTGCCGTCGTAGCCGAGGTCGAGTCGCAATCGCGTGGTTTCCACGCGATCTAGTGTGTCAGATGTCGCGCCGGGCCCAGGCCCCGAATGCCGCTCAGGCAGATTCCGGGGTACCATCTTCGAGTGTCTGTTCGCCCGCTTACTCCTGCCGGGCCACGGGTGACTCACCGTGGCGCCCGCTTTGGCGGCCTCGACGGGCTCCGGGCGATCGCGGTCGGGCTTGTGCTCGTCTACCACCTCTTCCCCACGGTGCTGCCCGGCGGCTTCCTCGGTGTCGACGTGTTCTTTGTGATGAGCGGCTTTCTCATCACCTCGCTGCTGCTGCGCGAGCTCGAGAGGACCGGCCGCATCGACCTGCTCGGATTCTGGCGCAGGCGGGCGCGCCGGCTGCTGCCCGCCGTCGCGCTGGTCGTGCTCGTGAGCACCTCGCTCGCGCTCGCTGCCGGGCGCGACCTGCTCGTCGGCGTCGCGCAGCAGATCGCCGGCGCCGTGTTCTTCGTCAGCAACTGGGTGTTCATCGCGAACGGCACCGACTACTTCGCGCGCGATACGCCCGAGCTGTTCAGA
The DNA here is from genome assembly GCF_039528015.1 of Leucobacter albus. Taxonomy (NCBI): domain Bacteria; kingdom Bacillati; phylum Actinomycetota; class Actinomycetes; order Micrococcales; family Microbacteriaceae; genus Leucobacter; species Leucobacter albus. The sequence continues at coordinate 223,911 of NZ_BAAAKZ010000017.1, forward strand.
AACTTCTGGTCGCTTGCGCTCGAGGAGCAGTTCTACATCGTGCTGCCGCTGCTCGCAATCTTGGTGTTTCGCTTCCGCTCCCGCCTCACGTGGGCCCTCCCCCTGATCGCGCTCGGCGTCGGCTCAGCGTTTCTCATGGCGTCGCTCGCCAACGCGGGCGCCGACCCCACCCGCGTGTACTTCGGTTCAGACTCGCACAGCTTCGGCCTGTTTCTCGGCGCCGCCATGGCAGTCGCGCTATCGCGCCAGGCCGCCCGCGCGTTGACCGCGGTGGGCCAGGCGGTGTCGCTCACCGTCGCCGCGCTCGGTTTTGGGGTGCTCGGTTACCTCGCGCTGACGCTGCAAGAGGGGAGCCGCGCGAGCTTCGTCGGCGGCTTTCAGCTCGCCACGCTTGCCGGCCTCGCGGTGGTGTGGGCGATTACGCGCGAGGGCGCCATCGCTGGCAGGTGGCTCGATGCGCAACCGCTGCGGTGGATCGGCGAGCGCTCGTATGGCATCTACCTCTGGCACTGGCCCCTGCTCTTGATCGTCACGAGCATTGCCTCGGGCCTCGGGCTCGGGGCCTCACCGCTCGTCGCGGCCGTCACCCTCGCGCTCACCGTCGCGTTCGCAGCGCTGTCGTACCGCTATGTTGAGCAGCCGGTGCGGCGCATTGGCCTGCGCGGCGCGTTTGCCAGGTGGTTCAGCCCCCGGAGCTACACGCAGCGTCGCAAGCGCATCTCGATCGCCCTCGCCCTCGTTGTGGCGATCACTTTCCCCCTCACGGGGGTTGCGGTCGCTATCGCCCCCGAGCGCACCTCGTCTGCCGAGGTGATTCTGCGGGGCCAGCAGCAGTTGGAGGCCGACCGCGATGGCGCAGCGAGCGGCGCCGACCCAGCTGAGCCGGGCGACCCGGGCGCGGCCGCTGCCGAGCGCCCGGCGCCACGATTCGCTGTGCAGGGCGGCGACATCACCGCCGTCGGCGATTCCGTGATGCTCGCGAGCTACCCCGAGCTCACCGAGGCGCTCCCTGGCATCGAGGTCGACGCTGCTGTCTCGCGCGGGTTGTGGGCCGGCGTCGAGATTCTCGCCGATATGGCCGCCAGAGGCGCGCTGCGCGACATCGTCGTTGTCGGCCTCGGCACCAACGGGCCCGTCGACGCCGAGGCCCTTGACGAACTGCTGCGCATTGTCGACGGTCGCAAGCTTGTGCTCGTCGACGCGCACGCCGAGCGCGACTGGATTCCCGAGGTCAACGCAATGCTCACCGCCTTCGCTCAGGCTCACCGCGGTGTCGCGCTCGCGGGCTGGGACGCGGCGGTCGCCGGCACCCCAGAGTTTCTCGCGGAAGACGGCATTCACCCTGGCCCCGAGGGCGGCGAGGTCTACGCAGCAGCGATGCGCGACGCCATCGAATCGCTCTTCACACCGGGCGAGGCGACCGGCTGGGCCGTTCCGCGCCGCTAGCTCACGTTGCCCGGGCGGGGGCGGGGCCGACCCAGCGGGCCCTCACCCCCGCACACTGCACAACCTCGCGCACATCGCGCTCATCGCGCACATCGCTGCCGGACCCGAACCCCGAGTCCCGAACCCCGAACCCCGAGCCCGAGCCCGAGCCCGAGCCCGAGCCCGAAGACGGTTGCACAAGCGCACAAAAGCGCCCCGGGGTCGAAACCCCGGGGCGCTCAAGCGGTGCAAGCGGACGCTTACTCAGCCTTCTCCTCAGCAGCGGCGTCAGCCGCGGGTGCCTCGGTCTCGGCTGCCTCGGCTGCCTCGGGGGCCTCCTCGGCGACCTCGGCCTTGGGCTCCTCAGCCTTGGCTGCGGCCTTCTTCGCCTTGACCTTCGGCTGTACGGGCTCGAGCACGAGCTCGATCACTGCGAGGGGAGCGTTGTCGCCCTTGCGGAAACCGGTCTTGACGATGCGGGTGTAGCCGCCATCGCGGTTCTCGACGAGCGGCGCGATCTCGGTGAAGAGCTCGTGCACAACGCCCTTGTCGAGAATCTGACGCATGACGCGACGACGAGCGTGGAGGTCTCCACGCTTCGCGAAGGTCACGAGGCGCTCAGCGATGGGCTGCAGGCGCTTCGCCTTGGTCTCAGTGGTCTGGATGCGCTTGTGCTCGAAGAGCTGCGAAGCCATCTGGTTGAGCATGAGGCGCTCGTGGGTGGGGCCGCCTCCGAGGCGGGCGCCCTTGGTGGGCTTAGGCATGGTTGTACTCCTGTAAATGTTCGATCAGCTATGAAGCCGGTCGTTAGTTAACGTCGTCCTCGTAGCTGTAGAAGTTGGCCCCGTCGAAACCGGGAACCGCGTCCTTGAGCGAAAGACCCATCTCGGCGAGCTTGTCGCGCACCTCGAAGACGGACTTCTGACCGAAGTTACGAATGTTCATCAGCTGGGCTTCCGAGAGCGCAACGAGTTCGCTCACGGAGTTGATGCCCTCACGCTTGAGGCAGTTGTAGCTACGCACCGAAAGGTCGAGGTCTTCGATCGGAATCGAAAGCTCGCCCTCAGCGACAACCTCAACCGGCGCGGGGCCGATCTCGACGCCCTCAGCGGCAGTGTTCAGCTCGCGCGCGAGCCCGAACAGCTCGACCAGGGTCGAGCCAGCCGACGCGATCGCGTCGCGGGGGCTGATCGCGGGCTTCGACTCGACGTCGACCACGAGGCGGTCGAAGTCAGTGCGCTCACCCGCACGAGTTGCCTCGACGCGGTAGGTCACCTTGAGCACTGGCGAGTAGATCGAGTCGACCGGAATGCGGCCAACCTCTGCGTCGTCGTTGCGGTTCTGCGCTGCAGAAACGTAACCACGGCCACGCTCAATAGTGAGCTCGAGCTCGAACTGTGCGTCGTCGCCGAGGGTCGCGATAACCAGCTCGGGGTTGTGCACCTCAACGCCTGCGGGCGCGGAGATGTCGGCGGCGGTGACCTCGCCTGCCCCGGTCTTGCGGAGGTACGCGGTGATCGGCTCGTCGTGCTCGCTCGAAACGACGAGGCCCTTGATGTTCAGAATGATCTCGGTGACGTCTTCAGTGACACCGGGGATCGTCGTGAACTCGTGAGCCACGCCCTCGAAGCGGACGCTGGTGACAGCGGCTCCGGGAATCGAGGAGAGCAGCGTGCGGCGAAGCGAGTTTCCAAGCGTGTAACCAAAGCCGGGCTCGAGGGGCTCAATGGTGAAGCGTGAGCGGTACTCGGAGATTGAGTCTTCGGTCAGAGTGGGGCGCTGTGCAATGAGCACTGTGTGTGTTCCTTTCGCTGGAGTCCGCTATATGACTCTGCGGTGAAGAGGGGGTTGGGAACGTACCAGCTCGTCAAGCGAGCGAGCCGGTGTCGCGCCGACCGAGGTCGACGCGACAGTGGGGCTCAGACGCGGCGACGCTTCGGTGGGCGGCAGCCGTTGTGGGTCTGCGGGGTGACGTCGTTGATCGAGCCAACCTCGAGGCCAGCGGCCTGCAGCGAACGAATCGCGGTCTCGCGGCCCGAGCCGGGGCCCTTCACGAAGACGTCAACCTTCTTCATGCCGTGCTCCTGCGCCTTGCGTGCGACGGACTCGGCAGCGAGCTGCGCGGCGAACGGGGTCGACTTACGCGAACCCTTGAAGCCAACCCCACCCGAGGAAGCCCAGGTGAGCACAGCACCGGTGGTGTCAGTGATGGAAATGATCGTGTTGTTGAAGGTCGACTTGATGTGGGCGTGGCCCACTGCGATGTTCTTCTTGTCCTTGCGACGCGGCTTGCGCGCAGCCGACTTAGGTGCAGCCATTGAGTATTCTCCTGAAAGCTATGTGTGATGGTCGGTGTGAACCGGCGTTACTTCTTCTTACCGGCGACGGTACGCTTCGGGCCCTTGCGGGTGCGAGCGTTCGTCTTGGTGCGCTGACCATGCACAGGCATGCCTCGGCGGTGGCGAATACCCTGGTAGCTGCCGATCTCAACCTTGCGGCGGATGTCGGCCTGGACCTCGCGGCGGAGGTCACCCTCAACCTTGAAGTTGCCCTCAATGTGGTCGCGGAGCTGAACGAGCTGTTCGTCGCTCAGGTCGCGAACACGAGTGTTCCCGTCGATGCCGGTCGCCTCGAGCGTCTTGAGTGCGCTCGTGCGGCCGACGCCATAGATGTAGGTGAGCGCGATCTCTACGCGCTTTTCGCGCGGGATGTCTACGCCTGCAATACGTGCCATGTCTGGCTCTCCTTGCGGATAAGTGGAGGTGTGGTGCGCATCGTGGGTTCAGGCCTCCGACCCGAGGTGTCTCCCCTGGGCTGTCGCCGCGGGGTTCTTCGATGCGCTATTTCATTGTGTTCGTTTGATCTGCGAGCCGCAGAACCCGGGTGTTAGCCCTGGCGCTGCTTGTGACGCGGGTTGCTCTTGCAGATCACCATGACGCGGCCGTGGCGGCGGATCACCTTGCAGTGATCGCAGATGGGCTTAACGCTGGGGTTGACCTTCATTGTTTTTCCTTTAGCGGGTTCGCTGTCCTCGTACCCACGGGATGCCGTGAGCCGTTACTTTCCGGTGGACGCGCGCGTGTCTACTTGTAGCGGTAGACGATGCGACCGCGGGTCAGATCGTACGGGGTCAGCTCCACGATCACGCGGTCCCCTGGAAGGATGCGGATGTAGTGCTGACGCATCTTGCCCGAGATATGCGCGAGCACTCTGTGGCCGTTGGTCAGCTCTACCCGGAACTGTGCGTTCGGGAGCGCCTCTGCAACCTGGCCCTCAATCTCGATGACGCCGTCTTTCTTCGCCATAGCCTCACTGTCGCTCGTGTTGTTTCACCGGTCTTGCGAATGCTTCCCCCCTGGTTTCACGATCGCGAAAACAGGCACAAAGCACCAACGAGTAATCATAACCCCGATCGCCCGCCGTGTCTAGCCAACACGGCAAAGCGGGGCGGCCGCTCACCTCATCGACACTCCGGAGAGGGCCCGTTCGAGCCATGGGTCGCCAGGCTCGAGGCCACCGCGCGCGGCAATCACGCCGTCAGGCCGCACGAGCAGCGCCTCCCCCGGCGCCAGCCCCGCGCGCTCACAGAGTCCAGGAGTCGCCGCCGACCCCGACACCACCGAAACGACCGGCACCTCGCCCGACGTCGAGCCGATCGCGGCGAGACGGTCGCGCCACGGTTCTGGGGCGTCGGCCACGATGAGGCGCGCCCTCCCCCATGCGACGTCGATGATCGAGGCGCCGGGATCCGCCTCGAGTGCCGCGTGCGGCAGCCGCCTGCCGATCGCCCCAGACGGCGCGTATGCCCCCTCGGGGAGGGCTGGCGCCGGCGCGTAGCCAGCGCCGAGTAGCAACTCGTCGTCGATGCCATAGGCCCGGCGCGTGTTGTCGAGCGAGCGCGCAACGACCGCAGCAGCGACCGGAAGTCGCTCTTCGCTGTAGCGGGCGAGCGCGGCACCGACCGCGTCGACCGTGCCGCCCCCGACCGCGTCAGCGAGCCGCCACGCGAGCGCTTCGGCGTCGGCGATGCCGACGTTCATGCCGTGCCCACCTGTCGGCGGCGTCTGGTGCGCGGAGTCACCCGCGAGCACGAGACGCCCAGCAGCGAACGACTCGGCAACACAGGCATCCATGCGCCAGAGCATGGTGTCGGCGACCTCCACCTCGAGCTCCGGGAGCCCGGCTGCGTCTCGCACCAGCCGCGTGAGCGCCTCATCGTCTGAGCGGAGCGCCGCGGCCTGAGCCCCCGCCGCAAGGGGGTATTGATAGATCCACTCCGTGTCGTTGTCGATCGCGAGAAACCCACCTTTGCCACCCGCGATGAAGTAGGAGGTTGCTTCGCGACCGCGCACGGCCTCGCCCAGGGGCGCACGGAACCTCACCGAGAGAAACTCTGCGAGCCCCGCCTCCCCCGTGAGCGCGATGCCGGCACGTTCCCGCACCAGGCTGCGGGCGCCATCGCACCCCGCGACGACGTCTGCGGTGTAGCGCACGGGCGCTTCGTCGCCCTCGGCAACCACCAGTTCGACGAGTTCGGGCGACTGCCGCACGTCGGTGACCCGCGCACCAAACCTGAGCTCGGCCCCGGCGGCCCGCGCGGCGGCGGCGAGCACGGGCTCGAGCCTGTCTTGCGAGCAGAGCACGCCGGGCGACGGGGTATTCGCAGACCCCTCGTCGCCACCTCCCGGCGCGGTGAGCTCTGCGGCCGGGTCAACGAGACTCTCGCCACGGAAGAAGCGCACGTGCTCGGCGGGCAGCGACACCGCGCGCACGTCGCGCTCGATGCCGAGGCCCCGGAAGACCTCCATCGAACTCGCGGCGATGCCCCTCGCCTTTGGGTGGCGGGAGAGGCCGGGGTGCGATTCAAACACGCGCACACCGACCCCGCGGTGCCGCAGCAGCAGCGCTAGCGTGAGCCCGACCGGCCCCGCCCCAACGATCGCGACCTGGGTGTGTGTTTGTGTTGCAGCCATAGAAACCCCCGTAACGCTTAACTAGAAATTAGACGTTACACTATGAATATGCACACTCGCTACCCAGCCCCAGCCAACGCCCGCCCACTCGGGCTCGGCTTCGTGACAGCGGTCACGAACTCCGCGTCTCCCGCCGCGCACTGGCGGGAGCTGGCCCTGACCCACGGCGACGGAGGTTTTGCTCACCGCGCAACCGACGAGGCAGCCCTCGAACGAGCGCAGCGCGCGATTCGCCTCGTGTACGAAACCAGCGACGAGCGCGAGGCGGCGGAGCTCCTGAACGCGATGCTCGCCGAGCACACCGGGCACGCTGAGCTCGCCGAGCTCAGCGACGGGCGCTGGGCGCTCAGGCCGGCGCTCTCGCCGGCTGCAGACGCGGCCGCCGCCCTGCTTCACACCGCAGCCTTCGCGCTCGGGTCGTGGTTGGCCGAGCGCGGGCGGTGCGCGTGGGGTAGCTGCGCGGCAGAGGGGTGCCAGAACGTGTTCATCGACGAGGGGCGGCGAGTGCCGCAACGCTTCTGTGGCGGCGCGTGCGCGACACGCACCCGGGTGGCCGCCCACCGCCGCACCGCTGCCGCTCGCAAGGACGGAGATCTCCCGCCCAGGTGAGCACCAATTAATATCGTTGATGATACGATCGTATGCACAACGATATTTTGGAGCATCGATGAGCGAAACGCACCCCACCCCGAACCGCACCGTGCTCGAGATGACGCAATCGACAAAGATCTTCGTATGGCTCGCGCTCGGCGGCGCCGGCGTTGGGCTGGGGCTCGCCCTCCCCTGGCTGCTGCAGAATGCCGCCAACTGGCCGATTCCGTACCTCGACGTGCTGAAGTTTCTCGGCACGATCGACTCACCCCTCATGGTGTTCGGCCGGCCCGCAATGCTCGGCCTCGTTGGGCTCGTCGTTGCCTTCTTCATTACCCACGAGGCCGCGAAGCTCACCCTCACCGATGCCGAGATTCGCATCACCGAGGGCGACGACTCCCGCATCGTCACGCGCGAGCAAGTCGGCGGCGTGTACCGGAAGGGCGGCAAGGTGCGCATCGAGTCACCCGAGGGCCGCGTACTGTTCAACGATGACGTCGAGGGCGGCGGGGCGCGCATCGCCGAGGCCTTCATCGCGCACGGCTACCCGTGGGAGGGCACGCTCACCGGGCCGCGAGCCGCGCACACGTCGCAGGGCCGAAAGTGACGGCCGAGCGCACCATCGCCGTGTCGGCCCGCACGGTCATCGACGGCTGTCTCGGCTCCCGAGGCACCGCAAACCTCGACACCGTCTACGACGTTGGTGTCGCGCTCGGCCTCGCCGAGCAGACGGTGCGCCTCGCCATCAGGCGAATGCAGCACGCCGGCGATCTCGTGCAGATCGGTCGAGGCCGCGCGGGCCGCATCGAGCGCACCGGCACGGCCGCGCGGGCGGCCCGCGGCGAGAGCGACCTCGTTGAGTTCGCCTTCGCGGGCGACGCCCCTGGCGCCTCGTGGGACGGCGCTTGGCGGGTGTACGCGTTCTCCATTCCCGAGGAGGCGAGGGCCGAGCGCGACGCGCTCCGCACAGCTCTCGTCTGGCTCGGCGCGGCCCCGGTCGTTTCAGGCATGTACGTGAGCCCGCACGCCCTCGACACGGCGCTCGACGACGCCACCCCACCCGGGCTGCTCGAGCGCTGGCTCGTACGCTCGACAACGAGCGACCTGCAGCTGCCCGGAACCACATCGCCTGCGGAGATCGCAGAGCGGCTCTGGCCGGCGGCAACGACTATCGCCGCCTACGAGCCGCTCGCTCTGCTCCTAAACGATGTGCGGGGCCCAGCACCCAGCACGGTTATTGCCGCAACCGCGCGGGCGCTCGAGCTCGCAGAGGGGCTCGACCGCGCGCTCACCGTCGATCCGCTCCTGCCGAGCGAACTGCGGCCGCCGGCCTGGGCTCCGGCTCGGCTGCGCCGACTGTTTCTCAACGAGTGGAACGAACTCGAACGCCGCTTCCCTGAGCTTCCAGTGTTTGCGTAGCCGGGGCTGTGCGCGGCCGCGGATCCGCCGCGACTTCGCGCCCACAACGAACGAGCGCCGCCCACCGAGAAGGTGAGCGGCGCTCCTTCGTTCGCTAGGCGATGGGCGTCGGGGTGATGCCGAACTGCGCGAGCCCCGCCGCTCCCCCGTCTGCCGCGGTGAGCACCCAGATCCCGCCCTCGTGCACGGCAACGGAGTGCTCCCACTGCGCGCTCATCGAGCCGTCAGCGATCGTCACCGTCCAGTCGTCATCTTGCACGACGGTGTCGATCGTGCCTGCCGAAATGATCGGCTCAATCGCAACGACGAGGCCGGGCTTGACCTCGGGGCCGCGCTTGGCAACCGCGACGTTGAACACTGGTGGATCCTCGTGCATGCTGCGCCCGATGCCGTGCCCAATGTAGTCTTCGAGCACCCCGTAGTCGCTGTGCTTGCGCACGTAGCTCTGCACGGCCTCACCGACCTCGTTCAGGTGGCTGGCGCGCGCGAGGCGCGCGATTCCCTGCCACATCGCCTGCTCGGTCACGTGAGAGAGCTTCTCGTTCGCCTCCGTGAGCTCGGGGCGAGCGGGGTCTGGAATCACCGCCGTGAACGCAGCGTCACTGTGCCAGCCGCCGATCACGGCGCCAACATCGAGCGAGACGACGTCTCCCGGCTGCAGCGGCCGGTCGGTAGGAATCGCGTGCACGACGTCTGCGTTCACATTCGCGCAGATCGTGTGCCTGTAGCCGGGCTCGAGCATGAAATTCGGCTCGCCCCCTCGGGCGCGAATCGCCGCTTCGGCGATTGCATCGAGCTCGAGCGTCGTCACGCCGGGGCCCACAGCAGCCCGCATCGCAGCGAGCGCGTCGACGGCCGCGAGGCCCGGCTCGATCATGAGCCGCAGCTGCGCAGGTGACTTATAGATCGACCGCCGAAGAAAACCGCGACGTGACATTCCTAGCGGCCCAGCTTTGCGCTCAGCGCGCTCGCAATGCGCTCGGCGACCTCGTCGATGCCGCCCAGGCCGTCGACGCTCACGAGAATGCCGCGCTCGGTGAACAGCTCGATGAGCGGCTCAGTCTGCTGCGCGTACACATCTTGCCGGTGACGAATGACCGACTCGGTGTCGTCGGCGCGCCCCTCGATCTCGGCGCGCTTGAGCAGCCGGGCAACGACCTCATCGGTGTCTGCCTCGAGCAGCACAACGGCGTCGAGCGAATCGCCCTCGAGCATGCCGTCGAGCGCGTGCACCTGCTCTACGTTGCGTGGGTAGCCGTCGAGCAGGAAGCCCTGCACCGCGTCGGCCTGCTGCAGCCGATCCTCAACGATCTCGTTCGTGAGCGAGTCGGGCACGAGCTCGCCCGACTCGATGATCGCCTGCACGCGCTGGCCAAGCTCAGTGCCGCCCTTGATGTTCGCGCGGAAGATGTCGCCCGTGGAGATCGCTGGGACACCGTAGCCCTCGGCGATCTTCGCTGCCTGCGTGCCCTTGCCCGCGCCGGGAGGGCCGATGATGAGAAGCCTGGTTACTGTCACTTAAGAAGCCCTTCGTAGTGGCGCTGCTGCAGCTGAGCATCGATCTGCTTGACCGTCTCAAGCCCCACGCCAACGATAATGAGGATCGACGCGCCGCCGAACGGGAAGTTCTGGTTCGCGCCGAAGAACGAGAGTGCAACGAGCGGCAGCAGCGCGATGACACCGAGATAGAGCGAGCCGGCGCTGGTGATGCGCGTCAGCACGTAGTTGAGGTACTCGGCGGTCGGGCGGCCGGCACGAATGCCGGGGATGAAGCCCGAGTACTTCTTCATGTTGTCAGCGACCTCTTCGGGGTTGAAGGTGATCTGCACGTAGAAGAAGGTGAAGCCGATAACCAGCAGGAAGAACACGAGCATATAGAGCGGCTGGTCGCCGTACACGAGGTTGTTCTGCACCCACACGACCCAGGCGGCCGGCTCTTCGCCAGCCTTGGGCTGGTTGAACTGCGCAAGCAACATCGGGAGGTAGAGGATAGCCGAGGCGAAGATCACGGGGATCACGCCCGCCATGTTCACCTTGATCGGAATGTACGTGCTCGAACCGCCATAGGTGCGGCGGCCGACAACACGCTTCGCGTACTGCACCGGGATGCGGCGCTGCGACTGCTCGACGAACACGACCGCGCCAATGACGACCATGCCGACGAGAATAACGAAGAAGAAGACCTCCCAGCCGCGCTCCTCCTTGATGACCCACAGGGCACCGGGGAAGCTTGCGGCGATCGAGGTGAAGATGAGCAGCGACATGCCGTTGCCGACGCCGCGCTCGGTGATCATCTCACCGAACCACATGATGAGGCCGGTGCCCGCGGTCATGGTGATGATCATGATGAGGATCGCCCACCACTCCTGCGCCACGAGGTTCTGGCAGGCCTGGTTCGACAGCGAACCGAAGAGCTGGCCCGAGCGCGCAACCGTGATCAGGGTGGTCGACTGCAGCACCGCGAGAGCAATTGTCAGGTAGCGGGTGTACTGCGTGAGCTTTGCCTGGCCAGCCTGGCCCTCCTTGTGGAGGGTCTCGAAGTGCGGAATGACCACGCGCAGCAGCTGCGTGATGATCGACGCGGTGATGTACGGCATGATGCCGAGCGCGAAGATCGAGAGCTGCAGGAGGGCGCCGCCGCTGAACAGGTTGACCATGTCGTACAGCCCCGCGGTGCCGCTGTTCGCGTTCGATGCGAGACAGACCTGCACGTTGTTGAAGTCAACAAACGGGGTCGGTACGAAGGAACCGAGCCTGAAGAGGGCAACAATTCCTAGGGTAAAAACGATCTTCCGACGGAGGTCGGGGGTACGGAAGATCCGTCCAATGGCGCTGAACAAACTTAGCCTCCTGGATAGTTCGCCGGCATTTGCCTGCGAGGAGCAACTAGACCAGCCTACACGTGCGGCGCGTGCTGGTGAACGAAAAGGGGGTGTTGGGGAGCCATTCGTGCTCCCCAACACCCCCTATTCACCCGAGCGAAGCCCGGATGTTACTTCACTTCACCGCCAGCTGCGACGATCTTCTCGGCTGCGGAGCCGGAGACCTTGTCGACCTGCACGGAAAGCTTGACCTTCAGGTCACCGTTGCCCAGCACCTTGACGGGCTGGTTCTTGCGCACTGCGCCCTTGGCAACGAGCGACTCGATCGTGACGTCGCCGCCCTCGGGGAAGAGCTCCTCGAGCTTCGCGACGTTCACCACCTGGTACTCGGTGCGGAACGGGTTCTTGAACCCGCGCAGCTTCGGCGTACGCATGTGCAGCGGCATCTGGCCACCCTCGAAGCCGGCCTTGACCTGGTAGCGCGCCTTGGTGCCCTTGGTGCCGCGACCAGCGGTCTTACCCTTGGATGCCTCGCCACGACCAACGCGGGTCTTCGCCTTCTTCGAACCAGCGGCCGGGCGAAGGTGGTGTGCCTTCAGCACGGCGCCGCGCTCTTCGTTGTTCTCGCTCATTCGTCGATCTCCTCAACCTCGACCAGGTGAGCAACCGCACGGACGTAGCCGCGGTTAGCCCTGGTGTCTTCGCGAACGACCGACTGGCCGATCTTGCGAAGGCCGAGGCTGCGCAGCGTGTCGCGCTGGTTCTGCTTCTCACTGATCACGGACTTCATCTGCGTAATCTTCAGGCTCTTAGCCATTACGCACCTGCCTTTGCCTTTGCGGCAGCGTCGGCCGCGGCCTTCGCCTCAGCGCGCACGAGGCGAGCCGGAGCGACGCGGTCGAAGTCGAGCCCACGACGAGCTGCGACGGAGCGGGGCTCCTCGAGCTGACGCAGCGCCTCAACGGTCGCATGCACGATGTTCAGGGTGTTCGAGGAGCCGAGCGACTTGCTCAGCACGTCGTGGATGCCAGCGCACTCGAGCACGGCGCGAACCGGGCCACCGGCGATAACACCGGTACCGGCAGCAGCCGGGCGGAGCAGCACGACGCCGGCTGCGGCCTCGCCCTGCACCGGGTGCGGGATCGTGCTGCCGACGCGCGGCACGCGGAAGAAGTTCTTCTTCGCCTCTTCGACGCCCTTCGAGATTGCGAGGGGAACTTCCTTCGCCTTCCCGTAGCCGACGCCTACGGTGCCGTTGCCATCGCCAACCACGACGAGCGCGGTGAAGCTAAAGCGACGGCCGCCCTTGACGACCTTCGACACGCGGTTGATGGTCACGACGCGCTCGAGGAACTGGCTCTCGGCGCGATCGTTGCGTCCGCCGCCACGCTCGCCACGGGTGCCGCGGTCGCGGCTACCGCGACGCTGCTCACGGGGCTCGTTGCGGTGATCGCTGTTCTGCGCCTCAGCGGCCGGAGCCTGAGTCTGAGCCTCAGCAGTCACTTCCTGCTCCTTCGTTTCATTGCTCACAGTGTCAGACCTCCCTCGCGAGCGCCATCGGCGATCGCTGCGACGCGGCCTGCGTACTTGCTGCCGCCGCGGTCGAAGACGACCGCCTCGACACCAGCAGCCTTCGCGCGCTCGGCGACGAGCTCGCCAACCTTGCGCGCCTTGGCGGTCTTGTCGCCCTCAAATGCGCGGAGATCCGCTTCCATCGTCGAGGCCGAAGCCACGGTGTGGCCCTTGGCATCGTCGATGACCTGCACGAATACGTGGCGGGCCGAGCGGGTCACCGAGAGACGGGGACGCAGTTCGGTGCCGACAATCTTCTTACGCAGACGGGCGTGGCGGCGAACGCGCGCAGCCGAACGACCCTTTGCACGGGTGATGTTAGCGGCCATGGTTACTTACCAGCCTTTCCAGCCTTGCGGCGAACAACCTCGTCAGCGTAACGAATGCCCTTGCCCTTGTAGGGCTCCGGCTTCTTCAGCTTGCGGATGTTTGCGGCGGCTTCACCAACGCCCTGCTTGGAGATGCCGCTGACGGTGATCTTGGTGGAACCCTCGACCGCGAGCTGAATGCCCTCGGGAGCGTCGAAGGAAACCGGGTGCGAGAAGCCGAGCGCGAACTCAAGGCCCTGCCCCTTCTGCTGCACGCGGTAACCGGTGCCGACAACCTCGAGCGACTTGGAGTAGCCCTCGGTCACACCAATGATGTTGTTGTTGATGAGCGTGCGGCTGAGGCCGTGCAGTGCTCGTGATTCGCGCTCGTCGTTGGGGCGGGTGACCAGAATCTGGCCGTCCTCAACTGCGACGCGAATGGGCTCGGCGACAACGAGCGTGAGCTCGCCCTTCGAACCCTTGACGGTGACCTGCTGGCCATCGATCTTGACATCCACACCGTTCGGTACGGTGATGGGAAGCTTTCCAATACGTGACATGACGGCTTACCACACGTAGGCCAGCACTTCGCCGCCCACGCCCTTCTGCTCGGCCTCACGGTCGGTGAGGAGACCTGAGGAGGTGGACAGGATCGCGATGCCAAGGCCGCCGAGCACGCTCGGGATCTCAGCCGCACCCGCGTATACGCGCAGGCCGGGCTTCGAGACGCGCTTGAGACCCTCGATCGAGGCCTCGCGGTTCGGGCCGTACTTCAGCGTCATGGTGATTGAGGTTCCGACGCGCGCCGGCTCCACCTTCCAGTCGGCAATGTAACCCTCGCGCTTGAGGATCTCGGCGATCCGCTCCTTCAGCTTTGAGCCGGGAAGCGAAACGTCGTCATGATGTGCGCTATTTGCGTTGCGCAACCGGGTAAGCATGTCTGCTACCGGATCAGTCATCGTCATGATTGACTCTTTCTTTTTCGCCTGGTTTCACGCCTCGTTACACGTAGACGCGACCTAGGTGACACGCGAACGGGGTGCCCGGGAAGCCCCGGGCACCCTGTCCGCTTGGACTATTTAGTTGTCAGCCTTGAACGGGAAGCCAAGCGCCTTAAGCAGCGCACGACCCTCGTCGTCGGTCTTTGCGGTGGTGACAATGGTGATGTCAAAACCACGCACGCGATCAATCTTATCCTGATCGATCTCGTGGAACACACTCTGCTCGGTCAAACCGAACGTGTAGTTGCCCGCGCCGTCGAACTGCTTCGGCGAAAGCCCGCGGAAATCGCGGATACGCGGCAGTGCGAGCGTCACGAGGCGGTCAAGGAATTCCCAGGCGCGGTCGCCACGGAGCGTGACGTGTGCGCCAATGGCCTGCCCCTCACGCAGCTTGAACTGCGCGATCGACTTGCGGGCCATGGTGACCTTGGGCTTCTGACCGGTGATCTTCACGAGGTCGGCAATTGCGCCCTCGATCACCTTGCTGTCACGAGCCGCCTCGCCAACGCCGGTGTTCACAACGATCTTCACGAGACCGGGAACCTGCATGACGTTTGCGTACGCGAACTCTTCGCGGAGTGCCGGGACGATTTCGCCGCGGTACTTCTGCTTCAAGCGAGGCTGGATTTTGCCAGCCGCCACAGCAGTTTCAGACATTAGAGGTCCTTCCCAGACGACTTCGCGTAACGCACGCGAACCGTCTTCTTCTTGCCATCCTTCTCGACCTCTTCGACGCGGAAGCCAACGCGGGTCGGCTTCTTCGTCGAGGGGTCAACGATGGCAACGTTCGACACGTGGATGGGAGCCTCGACGGTCTCGATGCCACCCTCCTTCGTGCCGCGGTCGGACTGGCCGACGCGAACGTGCTTGGTGACATAGTTCACGCCTTCGACGACCAGGCGGTCGGTCTCGGTGAGAACCTCGAGAACACGACCCTGCTTGCCACGGTAGCCACCGCGCTCCTGGGTCGGGCCCGAGATGACCTCTACGAGGTCACCCTTCTTGATCTTTGCAGCCATAGGACTAGATCACCTCCGGTGCGAGCGAGACGATCTTCATGAACTTCTTGTCGCGAAGCTCACGACCGACCGGCCCGAAGATACGGGTGCCGCGAGGCTCCCCGTCTGCCTTCAGGATGACGGCGGCGTTTTCGTCGAAGCTGATGTACGAACCGTCAACGCGACGGGTCGACTTGCGGGTACGAACGATGACGGCCTTGACGACCTCACCCTTCTTGACGTTGCCGCCGGGGATTGCGTCCTTGACGGTCGCAACGATGGTGTCGCCGAGACCTGCGTAACGACGCCCTGAGCCCCCGAGGACACGGATGGTAAGCAACTCCTTGGCGCCGGTGTTATCGGCAACCTTGAGTCGGGATTCCTGCTGAATCACTTGCTACTCCTTCAGTCAGTAAGCGCGGGGCGCTTACTTCGCCTTCTCGAGGATCTCGACCAGACGCCAGCGCTTGGTGGCGCTGAGCGGACGGGTCTCATGGATGAGCACGAGATCGCCGATGCCGGCGGTGTTCTGCTCGTCGTGGGCCTTCACCTTCGATGAGCGACGCATCACCTTGCCGTAGAGCGGGTGCTTCACGCGGTCCTCGACCTCAACGGTGATGGTCTTATCCATCTTGTCGCTGACGACGTAGCCACGGCGCGCCTTGCGATACGGTCGCTGTTCCTTCTCGACCTCAGCCATGTCTAGGCCTCCTTCGTCTCAGCGGCGGCGGGCGCCTGCTCGGTCTTCTTGGTGGACGACTTCTTAGCAGAAGCCTTCTTCGCGGGCTCGGCAACGGGGGTGACCCGAATACCCAGCTCGCGCTCGCGGAGCACGGTGTAGATGCGAGCGATGTCGCGCTTCACCTGGCGCACGCGCCCGTGGTTCTCCAGCTGGCCGGTGGCCGACTGGAACCGCAGGTTGAAGAGCTCGGCCTTGGCCTTCTTCAGCTCCTCAGCGAGACGCTCGTTTTCGAAGCTGTCAAGCTCCGTGACAGCCAGTTCCTTGGTTCCGATCGCCATTACGCGTCACCCTCCTCGCGCTTAATAATGCGGGCCTTGAGGGGCAGCTTGTGGATCGCGCGGGTCAGTGCCTCGCGCGCAAGCTCCTCATCAACACCTGCGACCTCAAAGAGGACGCGGCCCGGCTTGACATTCGCAACCCACCACTCGGGCGAACCCTTACCGGAACCCATGCGGGTTTCGGCAGGCTTCTTCGTGAGCGGACGGTCGGGGTAGATGTTGATCCACACCTTGCCGCCACGCTTGATGTGACGGGTCATCGCGATACGAGCGGACTCGATCTGACGGTTCGTCACGTAAGCGGGCGTGAGGGCCTGAATACCGAACTCACCGAAGGTGACCTTGGTTCCGCCCTTTGCCTGGCCGCTACGGCCGGGGTGATGCTGCTTGCGGTACTTGACTCGACGGGGAATCAGCATGGTTACTTCTCCGCTCCTGCTGCAGCGGGTGCAGCCTCAGCCTGCGCGCCACGGGGCGCACGGCGGCGATCGCCACGCTCACGCGAGGGCTTCTGCGAAGCCTGTTCCCGAGCGAGCTCCTTGTTGGTGAGGTCGCCCTTGTAGATCCAGACCTTCACGCCGATGCGGCCGAAGGTGGTCTTCGCCTCGTAGAAACCGTAGTCGATGTTCGCGCGGAGCGTGTGCAGCGGCACGCGACCCTCGCGGTAGAACTCCGAACGGCTCATCTCGGCGCCGCCAAGGCGGCCGGAGACCTGGATACGGACACCCTTGGCACCAGCGCGCTGCGCGCCCTGGAGACCCTTGCGCATTGCACGACGGAACGCCACGCGAGCAGCGAGCTGCTCGGCGATGCCCTGTGCAACGAGCTGAGCATCGGCCTCGGGGTTCTTCACCTCGAGGATGTTCAGCTGGATCTGCTTGCCGGTGAGCTTCTCGAGGTCGGCGCGGATGCGCTCAGCCTCTGCTCCACGGCGACCGATGACGATGCCGGGGCGAGCGGTGTGGATGTCTACGCGGACACGGTCGCGGGTGCGCTCGATCTCGACGCGCGAGACGCCCGCGCGATCAAGCTGAACCTGCAGGTGCTGGCGGATCTTGATGTCCTCGGCGAGGTAGTCAGCGTAACGCTGACCCTTCTTCGTCGAGTCCGAGAACCAGCGCGACACGTGGTCGGTGGTAATCCCGAGGCGGAAGCCGTAGGGATGAATCTTCTGGCCCATTCCTTAGGCTCCCTTCTGAGCTGCCAGCTCATCAGCGGTCTGCAGAACGACCGTGATGTGGCTGGTGCGCTTGTTGATACGGAACGCGCGGCCCTGTGCACGGGGGCGGAAACGCTTGAGCGTTGCACCCTCGTCTACGAATGCGCGCGCAATGACCAGCTCGTCCTCGTTGAGGCGCAGGTTCTCGGCGTCGGCCTTCACACGTGCGTTCGCGATCGCCGAAGCGACGAGCTTGAACACGGGCTCAGCGGCTGCCTGGGGCGCGAACTTCAGGATGGCGAGTGCCTCCTGCGCGTTCTTCCCACGAACCAGGTCAACGACACGACGGGCCTTCTGGGGGGTGATGCGGATGTGACGCACGCGTGCGATCGATTCCACCATTTCTCTTCCTCCTTCACGTCACCGCGTTAGCGGCGACGGCCCTTCTTGTCGTCCTTCACGTGACCGCGGAAGGTACGAGTCGGGGCGAACTCGCCCAGCTTGTGACCAACCATGGTTTCGGTGACGAATACGGGGATGTGCTTCCGACCGTCGTGCACTGCGATGGTGTGTCCCAGCATTGCGGGGATGATCATCGAGCGGCGCGACCAGGTCTTGATCACGTTCTTGGTGCCAGCTTCGTTCTGCACAACCACCTTGTTCAGCAGGTGGTTATCGACGAAGGGGCCCTTCTTGAGACTACGAGGCATCTTCTATTCTCCTACCTGCCGACTAGCGCTTCTTGCCAGCGTTACGGCGGCGCACAATGAGCTTGTCGCTTTCCTTGTTCGGACGGCGCGTACGGCCTTCCTTCTGGCCCCAGGGGCTAACCGGGTGACGGCCACCCGAGGTGCGGCCTTCGCCACCACCGTGGGGGTGATCGACCGGGTTCATGACGACACCACGCACGGTCGGGCGAACGCCCTTCCAGCGCATACGGCCGGCCTTACCCCAGTTGATGTTCGACTGCTCGGCGTTGCCGACCTCGCCGACGGTCGCGCGGCAGCGCGCGTCGACGTTGCGGATCTCGCCCGAGGGCAGACGCAGCTGAGCGTAGGGGCCATCCTTCGCCACGAGGCGAACCGACGAACCAGCGGAACGAGCGAGCTTCGCTCCCCCACCGGGCTTCAGCTCGATCGCGTGAATGACGGTACCGGTCGGGATGTTCTTCAGCGGCAGGTTGTTGCCTGGCTTGATATCCGAACCAGCGCCCGACTCAACGATGTCGCCCTGCTTGAGCTTGTTGGGAGCGATGATGTAACGCTTCGCGCCGTCCTCAAAGTGCAGCAGCGCGATGCGCGCCGTGCGGTTGGGGTCGTACTCGATGTGCGCTACGCGGGCGTTGACGCCGTCCTTGTCATTGCGACGGAAGTCGATGACGCGGTACTGGCGCTTGTGGCCACCACCGATGTGACGGGTCGTGATGCGGCCCTGGTTGTTGCGGCCACCCGTCTTCGGGAGCGGGCGCAGCAGCGACTTTTCGGGCGTGGAGCGCGTGATCTCAGCGAAATCAGCAACGCTCGACCCGCGACGACCCGGGGTCGTCGGCTTGTACTTGCGAATTGCCATGTTGTGTTCCTTTTCGCCCCTTCTACAGCGCAGCCGTGAAGATGTCGATGGAGCCCGACTTCAGCGTGACGATGGCGCGCTTGGTGTCCTTGCGCTTGCCGAGGCCAAACTTCGTGCGGCGGGTCTTGCCCTTGCGGTTCAGCGTGTTGATCTTTGCGACCTTCACACCGAATACCGACTCGATGGCGAGCTTGATCTCGGTCTTCGACGCGTTCGGAGCAACCTCGAAGGTGTACTGTCCGTTTGCGTCGATGAGGCCGTAGCTCTTCTCCGAGACGATCGGGCGGATGATGACGTCGTGCGCAGCCTTGTTCATGCTCACTTCGAGTCCTCCTTAGCGGCGCGACCCTCGACGAAAGCGTCGAAAGCTGCCTTGGTGAAGACGAGATCGTCACTGACGACAACGTCGTAGGCGTTGAGCTGATCGTGGAACAGCACGTGCACGTTCGGAAGGTTCTGAACGCTCAGCACGGTGAGCACGTCTTCGCGGTCGACGACCAGGAGCACGCGGTTGCCCGGTGCGACCTGTGCGAGGAACTCGCGTGCGGTCTTCGTACTCGGCTTGTCGGCGATGCCGAAGCCCTCGACGACGTGCAGGCGGTTCGCGCGAGCGCGATCCGAGAGCAGGCCAACGAGTGCAGCAGCGATCATCTTCTTGGGGGTGCGCTGCGAGTAATCGCGGGGCACGGGCCCGTGGACGATGCCGCCACCGCGGTGCTGCGGCATGCGAACCGAGCCCTGGCGTGCACGGCCAGTGCCCTTCTGCTTGAACGGCTTGACGCCGGAACCCGAGCGCTCGCCACGGGTCTTGGTCTTGTGCGTACCCTGACGGGCAGCTGCAAGCTGTGCCGTGACCACCTGGTGGATCAGCGGAACGTTGGTCTCGGCGCCGAAGATGGCCTCGGGAAGGTCAACCGACCCAGCCTTCTTGCCCTTCGCGTCGAAAACCTCGAGCTTGGTAGCGGTAGCCATGAACTACGCCCCCTTCACTGCGTTGCGGACGAATACGAGACGACCGCGCGCACCGGGAACGGCGCCCTTCACGAGGACGATGCCCTTCTCTGCGTCGATCGCTTGAACGGTGAGGTTCTGCACGGTGACGCGATCGCCGCCCATGCGCCCCGCCATCTTCTGCCCGCGGAACACGCGACCGGGAGTCGCAGCGCCGCCAACAGAACCCGGCTTGCGGTGGTTGCGGTGTGCACCGTGCGATGCGGGAGCGCCGCCGAAGTTGTGACGCTTCATGGTGCCGGCAAAGCCCTTGCCCTTCGAGGTGCCAACGACGTCGATCTTCTGACCGGCTTCGAAGACGCCATCAATGGTGAGCTCCTGGCCGAGGCTGTACTCAGCGGCGTCGGCGGTGCGGATCTCGGTGATGTGGCGGCGCGGCGTTACGCCGGCCTTCTCGAAGTGCCCAGCCGAGGGCTGGTTCACCTTGCGGGGGTCGATCTGACCCGCTGCGATCTGCACGGCGCTGTAGCCGTCGACCTCGGGGGTGCGGATCTGGGTGACAACGTTCGGTGCCACCTCGATGACGGTCACGGGAACGACGTTGCCGTTCTCGTCCCATACCTGAGTCATGCCGAGCTTGGTGCCCAGGAGACCCTTCACATTACGTACTGCAGTCATGTCTGGATCCCCCCTTAGAGCTTGATCTCGATGTTGACATCGGCCGGGAGATCGAGACGCATGAGCGAATCGACGGCCTTCGGGGTGGGATCGACGATGTCGATCAGGCGCTTGTGCGTGCGCTTCTCAAAGTGCTCGCGGCTGTCCTTGTACTTGTGTGGCGAACGGATCACAGCGATCACGTTCTTTTCCGTTGGAAGCGGCACTGGGCCGATCACGGTTGCGCCAGCGCGGGTGACCGTATCTACGATCTTGCGCGCCGAGCTATCAATGACCTCGTGGTCATACGACTTGAGTCGAATGCGGATCTTCTGTCCCGCCATGACATCTCTACTTTCTAGTCGCGTCATACTCTCGGCTTGTGGCCGACAGCATTGGACGTCTTGCGTACCAGCGCCCTTGGCAGACGGGCATCTTGCGATGCCTTGTGCTGGGTCTCTGTTCACCTATCAATTTCTGCACGCGCAAAAACGGCCCGACTCGCGTCTGGCCGCCTCGTAGCGTGCAGGCTGTGTTCGCTGCCCGCGGCCTCACCCGACCGAACGAGTCGGTGGCAATGCACAACCTGGCAGTGATCCGCATGCACGGAGTACTGAACCTGTCTATTCTGACACAGCGATAGCCGCCGTGCAACCCGGGCGTGTCGCGCTCGCTGCGCGCCCGCCGGCACCCTCACACCCGGCGATACGCTAGGTCGCGAATATCGCGGCCCTTCTCTATGCCCTTGTTCTCGAAGGCGGTGAGCACCCGCCCCTCGAAGCGCTCTGCCCACTCCCCGGCAAAGTCGCGTTCGAACCCAGGCGCCTCGTCCATCACAACGCGCATGTGGTCAGCGTAGTTCTGCCAGTCAGTGCCGAGCCGCAGCACTCCGCCCGGCCGCAGCGCACGATGCGCGATGCGCGCGAAGTCTGCGCTGATGAGGCGCCGCTTATGGTGCTTTGCCTTCTTCCACGGGTCGGGGAAGAACACCCAGATTTCAGATACTGACCCGGCCGGAAGATAGTGCTCAAGCAGCTCAGGCGCGTTGACCTCGGCAAGCCGAAGGTTTGTCAGCCCCGCGTCTGCGGCACGAATGACGGTGCGTGCGAGCCCGGCCCGAAAGACCTCGACCGCGAGAAAGTTCGTCTCGGGCCGCTCGGCGGCCGCCGAGAGAATCTGGTGGCCCTGCCCCGAGCCGACCTCAACAATGAGCTCGGCCTCGCGCCCGAAGATTTTCGCCGGGTCGCCGTCTTGCCCCGGCGCGACGCTCGTGGCGGCCGGCCCGTGCGCGATGTCGAGCAGAAACTCGTCGCGCGACTCCTCCCACGCCCGCTCCTGCGATGGCGTCATTCGCCCACTGCGCCGCACAAACGACACGGGCTTGTCACGAAAGGTCGAAGGGTCAAAGGCTCTGCGCGGCTGTTCAGTCACCCGTCAACGGTAGCCGGGAGCCACCGCAATCGCAATTGCGGTGCCCGCTACACACGAGTCGGCGCGACACCGCGCGTATGCGCACCGCCGCATGCGGCGCGGGGCTACGATGAGTGAACCATTCAGCGATCGAAGGAGTGTGCCGAAGTGAAGCGGATTCTGTTGGTAAACGGGCCAAACATCAACCTGCTCGGCACCCGCGAGCCCGAGATCTACGGCGGCGACACGCTGCAAGACATCGAACGCCTCGTGATTCGCGCGGCGAAGGAGTACGGCATCGACGTGCGCACGGTGCAGTCGAATCACGAGGGCGTGTTGCTCGACGCGATCCACGAGGCGCGCCACGATTGCTCGGCGATTATTATTAACCCGGCGGGTCTCACCCACACCTCGGTCGCGCTACGCGACGCGCTCGCCGGCGTCGCGCTCCCGTTCGCCGAGATTCACGTCTCGAACGTCTTCGCCCGCGAGGAGTTCAGGCACCACTCCTACGTGTCTCCGCTCGCGGAGTTTGTGATCACCGGAGCTGGCATTCAGGGGTACGAGTTCGCTGTGCGCAGGCTCGCCGCGCTGCTCGCCCGCTAGCCCTGCTCGCCGGCGAACGCATTCGCGCGCCGAAGCCGCTCACCGCCTGCTCACCCGAGCGCCCCTACGGTGCCGTGGGAAACACGTCAAACAGCCCGGGGTTGTGCGCGTGCACGAGCACCGCAAATACAACGGCGTCGAAGAGCAGGTGCACCGTCACCACATAGCTGAGCGAGCGCGTGCGCACGAAGATAAACCCCTGTACGAGCGCGAATGGGATCGTGAGCACCGGCCCCCAGGCCCGGTACCCGAGCTCCCACAAAAACGCGACAAACACGACGGCCTGCAGCGCGTTCGCGATCCACATCGGAAAATGCCGCAGCAGCACCGCGAACACCGTGCAGATGAAGAACAGCTCGTCCCAGATGCCCACCGCGCCGACGCCGACGAACAGGCGCGCGATGAGCTCTCGCGAGGTGACGGCGGGCCAATTCTCGTAGACCCCCGACGAGATGAAGTAGTACGGCAAGATCAGCCAGCCCAGCACGAGCACTCCAGCGAGCCACCCCCAGTGGAGCGCGCCCCAGCGGATCCGCTGCTGCCCCTCGACGTGCGCGCCGCGCCACGGAAAGCCCGTTGCGCGATCGCGGTACACGAAGCGCGACACCAGATACGGCACGAGCACCGCGCCTCCGAGTGCGAGTGTGAACCGCAGCATCGCGAGATTGTCGAGCTCCGCAGCGAGCGGGATCGTGCGCACGATCACCAGGCCGAGCGCAATGAGTGACAGATCGCGGGTGAGCGACGGCAGGCGGTCTGGCCCGGCCGGCGCGCGACGCGGGTGGATCGGGATCCGCGACCGCTGATCGGCCAACCACGCGAGGGCGAGCCCCGCCACCAACAGCGCGTACCCGAGCCAGGCAATCTCTGCCACAAAGAACGCCGGCGCCGCGAGCACGGTGAGGAGCGCTCCGACGAGCGGCAGCGCCCTGGTCCTTCGGGTCCCGCGGGTGATCACGCGTCCAGCGTAGCTAATCTCCGCGGGTGAGTGTGGGGGCCTTGCTCCCCCAAGCTGAGAGCGCCGCTGCCCCGACGACGAGTAGGAGGCCGCCCGCCCACCAGGTGCCGATGACAAGCAGTCCCGGGATGACGACGGTGAGGATCATCGTCACAAGCCCGAGCGCGGCAGCGACGAGCGCCGCGATCCGCACACCGGCGGCCAGAGACACCGCGATGACGAGGGCGATACCGACGATCGCCCACCCGATGACCTCGAGCTCGATGGTGCCGGTGAGCGCACCGGTGACGAGCAGGATCGCCGGGAGCCCCACGAGTAAGCCGCAGACGAGTCGCCACGGCAGCGACTCGGCGAGCGCAAACCCGAGCGACACCCGCCACGGCACCAGCGCTGCGACCCACGAGAGCAGCACCACCGGCACGAGCAGCAAGCCGAGATCGGTGCCGCCGAGCGCTGCACCCGCCGTGAGCGCGATGGCGACGCAGAGCGCGACCCGCGTGCGCAGGCGCGCCGACAGGGCGAGCGGCAGCAGCGTCAGCGCGGCGACTCCGACGCCGACGACACCAGCGAGTAGCGAGCCAGACAGCCGGGCCACCAGCACGGCCGTGAGCACGGCCACCGCGCACAGCGCAACGCTGAGGGCCGCGCCGACGAGGCGGCCTCGCTCGCACGGCGTTGTTGCGGGCCCGCTGGAAGTAATAGTCACGAGCACAGCGTAACCGCAGTCGCGGGAGCACGGGGAGCGCACCACCGGACTGGTTGCGCACGGACTCGGGGGGGCTGCGCGCCCCAGAGGTGCGCGCGCACTGCCACACCGCGTGGCGACACTGCGCGCGGGCCGCTGAGGCACCGTATCTGACCGGCAACCGGGAACGATCGCGCGGGGTTCCCACTTTTTTGCTGTGTCTGTCGGTGGCGCGCACTACGATTTCCGTATGAGCAACCAGGCTGCGCCGCACCCCGCCGATTCCCACGACCGCATTCGCGTCTACGGCGCGCGCGAGAACAACCTCAAAGACGTGAGCGTCGAGCTCCCGAAGCGCCGGCTCACCGCGTTCACCGGCGTCTCGGGCTCGGGCAAGAGCTCGCTCGTGTTCGGCACGATCGCCGCGGAGTCACAGCGCCTCATCAACGAGACCTACTCGACGTTTGTGCAGGGCTTCATGCCGACCCTTGCCCGCCCCGACGTCGACCTGCTCGACGGGGTCACCACCGCTATCCTCGTCGATCAGCAGCGCATGGGCGCCGACCCGCGCTCCACCGTCGGCACCGCGACCGACGCGAACGCGATGCTGCGCATTCTCTTCAGCCGGCTCGGTTCGCCGCACATCGGGCCGGCGAAGGCGTTCTCCTTCAACGTCGCGTCGATCTCGGGCGCCGGCGCCGTGACCCTCGAAAAGGGCGGCCGCACCACCAAGGAGCGCCGCTCCTTCAACATCATCGGCGGCATGTGCCCTCGCTGCGAGGGCCGCGGCAAGGTAAGCGACTTCGATCTCACCGCGCTGTATGACTCGTCGAAGACGCTGAACGAGGGCGCCCTCACCATCCCGGGCTACTCGATGGACGGCTGGTACGGCCGCATCTTCGGCGCGGGCGACTTCTTCGACGCTGACACCCCGATCAAGGATTTCAGCGAGAAAGAGCTCGATGCGCTGCTCTACAAGGAGCCGACAAAGATCAAGGTCGACGGCATCAACGTGACCTTCGAGGGGCTCATCCCCCGCATTCAAAAGTCGATGCTCGTGAAAGACCGCGAGGCGATGCAGCCGCACATTCGCGCCTTCGTCGACCGCGCGATCACGTTCGACACGTGCCCGGAGTGCGACGGCACCAGGCTCACCGAGCTCGCCCGCTCCTCGAAGATCAAGGGCATCTCGATCGCCGACGCCTGCAAGATGCAGATCTCTGACCTCGCCGAGTGGGTGCGCGGCGTCGAAGACCCATCGGTCGCGCCGCTGCTCGCGAGCCTCCGCGACACCCTCGACTCGTTCGTCGAGATCGGCCTCGGCTACCTGTCGCTCGACAGGCCAGCTGGCACGCTCTCGGGCGGCGAGTCGCAGCGCACCAAGATGATCCGCCACCTCGGCTCCTCGCTCACCGACGTCACCTACATCTTCGACGAGCCCTCGATCGGGCTGCACCCGCACGACATCCAGCGCATGAACGGGCTGCTGTTGCGCCTGCGCGACAAGGGCAACACCGTGCTCGTCGTCGAGCACAAGCCCGAGATGATCGCGATCGCCGACCACGTCGTCGACCTCGGCCCAGCTGCCGGCTCGGGCGGCGGCGAGATCTGCTTCGAGGGAACCGTCGCGGAGCTCGCGAAGTCAGACACCGTCACCGGCAGGCACCTCGGCGACCGGGCCTCGCTGAAAGAAACGGTGCGAGTCCCGGCCGGCGCGATCGAGGTGCGCGGGGCGAATCGCAACAACCTCCGAGACGTCGACGTCGACGTGCCGCTCGGTGTGTTGTGCGCAATCACCGGCGTCGCGGGGTCAGGCAAGTCCTCGCTCATTCACGGCTACGTCTCCGGGCGCGACGACGTCATCGCCGTCGACCAGTCGCCCATCAAGGGGTCTCGCCGGTCGAACCCCGCGACCTACACGGGGGTGCTCGACCCGATCCGCACCGCGTTCGCAAAGGCGAATGGCGTGAAGCCGGCGCTGTTCTCTGCGAACTCCGAGGGTGCGTGCCCCGTCTGCAAGGGTGCCGGCGTTATCTACACCGACCTCGTCGTGATGGCGGGAGTCGCGACCCCGTGCGACGAGTGCGAGGGGCGCAGGTACCAGGCCGACGTGCTCGTATACACGCTCGGCGGGTCGGGCGAGACGGGTTCCGGCACCGGCACCGGCACCGGCACCGGCAAGAACATCGCCGAGGTGCTCGAGATGTCGATCGCCGACGCGCACGACTTCTTCGCAGGAGCGTCACCCGCCGGGCCGAGCGCGAAGGTGCCGAAGGCCGCGAAGATTCTCGCGCGCCTCGTCGACGTCGGCGTGGGCTACCTCACGCTCGGCCAGCCGCTCACGACGCTGTCGGGCGGCGAGCGGCAGCGCGTGAAGCTCGCGATCGCGATGGCCGAGGACGCGGGTGTCTACGTGCTCGACGAGCCAACCACCGGGCTCCACCTCGCCGACGTCGAGCAGCTGCTCGCCGTACTCGACGGGCTCGTCGACTCCGGCAAGAGCGTCGTCGTGATCGAGCACCACCAGGCGGTGATGGCCCACTCCGACTGGATCATCGACATCGGCCCGGGCGCCGGCCAAGACGGCGGCACCGTCGTCTTCGAGGGAACCCCACGCGATCTCGTGGCGTCGAAGTCAACGCTCACTGGCGAACACCTCGCAGAGTACGTGCGGTAGGCGGCCCGGCGGCCCGGCGGCGCGCCCGCCCGCCCGGCGCCCCCGGATCCGCCGGGATCCGCCCGGACCCGCCCGGCCCCGCCCGGCCCCGCCCGGCCCCACCCGGATATGGCGCTTGTTGTCGCCTCGCCTCGCCGTTAGCGACAACAGGTGCCATATGCGCGGGCAGGGGCGCTACTTCGAGAGGGTTCCGAGCTCCCCCAACGCCGCGCTCACCCGCTGGACTACCTCGTGGCTGCGGTTGCGCAACATCTCCGCGGTCACCCGTAGGACTTGCCAGCCCGCCTCTACATAGGCCTGGTACTTTTCAATGTCTCGATTCCACTGCCCTCGATCCACACGATGGTGATCGCTTTCGTATTCGATGGCAATGCGTCGCTGAGGGTATGCGAGTTCGCTCCGGCCGAGCAGCCGACCGCGCCCATCCCGTACTTCTACGTCAAGCGTCGGTTCGGGGAGACCTGCCATCACCAATGCCAGTCGCAGCTTGCTCTCCGGAGGAGAGGCCGCGCCGACACGGATCAGTGAGACCGCTCGCCGAAGAATTGGGGCCCCGGGCCGACCCGGCAACCACGCTGCGGTGGTGAGTTCTTCGATTGATCCCAGGGCTCTCGGCCGGTTTCTTGAGGAATAGACGATCGCATCGCCAAGGACGACGAGGGACTCCAGTGTGAGCCTTCGCGCAAGCATTGCCCAGGTCGTGACAGGGGTGGTGACGCGCAGCCCAGCTACGGTTGTGAGCGAAGCAAGCCTCGGCATGATTTGCACCCCGAGCACGTTCCGCCACCTTGGCGCACGCGACGGGTAGAGACGGCCAACTTCGAGGGCCTGCCCAGCCTCAAGCGGCACCGGTAATCGGTGTATCACCGCCGCAGTCACCCCGCAAAGGAATGCGCCCTGTGTAGCGACGAGACTGAAAGCGCTGGCTCGCTCGAAGTGCTCTACGCGGCGCTCGGCAAACGGATGCGTCGCGCTAGAGTGGCCTGCGTCAATGCGCGCGTCGGGTGACGCTGGCTCCGACGAGGAGTCAGCGATGCCCCGGCGGCGGCGCATTCCGCGGAACGGTGCGTCGAGGTCAGCGCGCCATATGACGCTAGTTGTCGCCATTCACGTGCAGAGGCGACAACAAGTGCCATATGCGACGCGCCGGAAGGCGGAGAAGGCCAGGTGCGGGTAGTCGAAGCCTGAGACAGACGCTTCGGCCGATGCCTGCCCCACTCGACTGGCGCTAGCGCGCCAGGCTCGCGCACGGCACGCAGCGCGTCGCGAACGGGCGCACCTCGAGCCGCTCGCGCGGGATCGGCTCACCGCAGCGCTCGCACAGGCCATAGGAGCCTGACTCCCACCGGTCAAGCGCCCCGTCGACCTCAGCGAGTTCGGCCCGCGCGGCGTCGGCGAGCCCGCTGAGCCTCGACCACTCCGAAGAGAGGGTCACCCCCTCGGGGTCGTGCTCGTCGTCATCGTTTGACGACTCGCGGCTGCGTACAAGCTCTGCGAGCGTGCGCTCCAGGTCGGCAACGCGGGCAGCGACCTCGGTGCGCGCGGCGTCGAGTGCGGCGCGCAGACCGCGATCGCCCGAATCGCCAGAACCGCCCGCAGCACGCACCGCTAGGACTCCGTCGAGGGGTCGCCAGGGGCGAGCTCGTTGAGCGCCCGGATGAGCCGGAAGAGCTCGCCGATCGCGTGGGGCCTGGGCACGAGCCTCACCCGTGCGAGGTTCGCGCGCTCGGCGCCCTCCTCTGGGTACGGCTCAGACAGCGTGATCGAGCCCGAGTCGAGCAGGTACCCGAACCGTTCGTTGAGATCGACGAGCTGCGCCTCGGTCGGAGCGACGCGAGCGTACAGCAGCAACGCGTCCCGCTCCCCCGGAGCCCCCGTGGGGAACCAGCGCAGGTCGGTGTAGTTACTCCAGAACTCGTGCACGTGCGCAACGGCGGCCTCGGCGGAGTCTGTGATGAGCACCCGGTCGAGGTCGCCCGGCGAGACGTAGCCGCCCTGCTCGAGCTCGTCGGCGACGAAGCGGCGAAAGCCCTCCCAGTAGGTGCCGCCCGGGCGGTCGAGCAGCACGATCGGCACGGGCACCATCTTGCCGGTCTGCTGCAGCGTAAGCAGTTCAAACGTCTCGTCCATCGTGCCGAAGCCGCCGGGCAGGCAGATGAATGCGCTCGACTCCTTCACGAGCATGAGCTTGCGGGTGAAGAAATACTTCATTGCGACGTGGTTGCTCTCGCTGGCGACGAGCGCGTTCGGCTCCTCCTCGAACGGCAGCCTGATCGAGACTCCTAGGGAGTGTGATGACCCAGCGCCTAAGGCCGCGGCCTCCATGATGCCGGGGCCGGCACCGGTGACGACCATCCAGTCGTCGTCGGCGAGCTCGCGCGCGCACGCCTCGGCAGCGGTGTAGAGCAGGTCGCCTGGCGTCGTGCGCGCCGAGCCGAAAATGGTGGCCTTTCGCACACCCGCGTAGGGCGCGAACAAGGCAAACGCCTCCCGCATTTCTTCGAGCGCAGAGGCCGAGATCTTCATGTCGAGCCGCGAGGCGTGGTCGTGGGCGAGCCCGAGCCCGGCCCCGATGATGCGGCGCACGAGCCCTCGCTGCTGAGTCACGCCCGCGGCCCGCAGCAGTGCGTCGAGCGCCGCACGCACTTCGGCCTCAGCGCCTGCCGCCGCAGCCTCGGGGCTCGAGATTGCCTGAAGCTCCGCCTCAATCTGGGGGTTGTTTGGGGCTGTCATGCCCCCAGTCTAGGGTTTTACGCCGGTGAACGGGCTAGGCTCTAACCATGCCAGCACGGCGCACGCACCTCGCCCCTGAAACTGCTCACGGGGCGCTCGCGGCCGCCCTCGAAGCTCTGCGCGACAAGAACGACGTCGTCGACGAGTTCCCGCCCGACGTCGTCGCCGAGGCCGAACGCGTTCCGGCGCCGCGGCCCGACCTCGATCTTCGCGATGTCCCGTTCGTCACCCTCGACCCCGCGGAGTCCCGCGACCTCGACCAGGCGTTCCATATCGAGCGCACGGAGTCGGGGTTCACCCTGCGCTACGCGATCGCCGACGTTCCCGGGGTGGTCGCCCCCGGCGGCGCGCTCGACGCCGAGGCGAGGCGCCGGGGCCAAACGCTGTATCTGCCCGACGGCTCGGTGCCGCTGCACCCGCGTGTGCTGAGCGAGGACCGGGCGTCGCTGCTGCCCGGGGTCGACCGGAGCGCCTATGTGTGGACGATCCCCGTCGACGCGTCGGGGGCCGCGGCGTTTGAGGGCGGCGCTGCCGCACCAGCGCACGTCGAGCGCGCCCTGATCCGGTCGCGCGAGAAGCTCGCCTACGCAACCGCGCAGGTCACTCTCGACGCAGGCGAGGCGACGGGAGCCCTCGCGCTGCTGCCCGAGTTCGCGCAGCTGCGCATCACGCAGGAGCGCGAGCGCGGCGGAGCGAGCCTGAACATGGCCGACGAGGAGGTCGTTCGCGACGACGGCGGCTACCGCATCGTGCGCCGGTTTCCGCTGCCCGTCGAGGAGTGGAACTCTCAGCTCTCGCTCCTCACCGGAATGTTCGCCGGGCGGCTCATGCTCGATGCCGGGGTGGGGATCCTACGGACGATGCCGGCGCCCGACGCGAAGGGGCTCGCCGAGTTTCACGGCAGGGTGCAGGCGCTCGGGGTGCCGTGGCGCGACGGCATCAGCTACGGCGAGTACCTGCGCGAGGTCCCGCGGGACACCCCGCAGGGAGCCGCGATTCTGCACGCCGCTTCGAGCCTGTTCCGCGGCGCCGACTACGTGGCGTTCGGGGCTGGGGCGTCCGGCGGATCGGACGCGGTGCCGAAGCAGCCCGAGCAGGCCGCGATCGCGGCGCCGTACGCGCACGTGACGGCGCCGCTACGCCGGCTGGTGGATCGCTGGGGGCTCGTCATCTGCGAGGCGCTGAGCGCGGGCGAACCGATCCCAGCGTGGGCGCTCGCGAGCCTTGCCGAGGTTCCCGCGCTCATGCGCTCGTCGACTGGTCTCGCGGGCCGCCTCGGCTCGGCGGCGCTCGACCGGGTCGAGGCGGCGCTCGTGCGCGACCGCGCGGGCGAGGTGTTTCCCGCGGTTGTGATCGAGGCTCAGGGTGCGAGCGCCCGGGTACAGATCACCGACCCGCCGATCACCACGCGCTGCCCCGACCCCGAGGCTGTGCTCGTGGCCGGCACGGTCACCCAGGTGCGGGTGCGCCGGGCCGATGTCGCTAAGGGCGACGTCGAGCTCGAGCTCGCACCCCAGGCTGCCGGCTGAGCTCGGGGGCCAGAGAGGCCCCCGAGCCGCGGATGCACCGAGTCGCCGATCCGCCCCGCCGCTATTCGAACCGGGTCGCGGCAAGCGGCAGCTCGCTCCGCACGCTCCGGAGCACGAATAGGATCGCGACAGCGGCCAGCCCGAAGCACACGCCGAGCAGGCCGAGGTAGCCGGTGTCGGGCAGGGTGACTATGCGGTCGCCACCGCTGAGCGCGACGACGACCGCCCACGCGGCGAGGAACCCCGCGCCGATCGTGACGAGGAACACGGTCGCCAGCGGCAGCGCGGTCTCGACGACGATCATGCGTCTGAGCGTCGCGGCCGGCATCCCGCTCAGCCGCAGCAGACCGAGCTGTCGACGGCGGTCGATCATGCCCGCGATCGTCGAGACCGAGAGCGATACCACCGAGATGAGCGTGGCGATGAGGATCCCGATCCACGCGAGGCTCACGTACTGGCGGGCGAATTTGGTCGACGACGCACCCGTGCTCTCGGCCCGTGTCGCGGGCAGCATCGACAGCGTGAGGCCACTCGTGGTGAGCGCGGTGCGCGCGCGTTCGAGGGAGCCGGGCGCGCCGTCGGAGAGCGTCGCGACGAGCGTCGGCCTCGCGGCGATCGCTGCCTCCTCGGTGATTGCGGCTGTGTCGACATCGCGCCCGAGCTCGAATGCGCTGAAGTAGGGCTGTTCGATCCATAGCCACTCGGCCGCGCCCGGGTCGAGGCCGAGCGCCCGCGCGTCGTCGCCCGAGACGACGAACCCGCCGTCGAGCGACTGCCCGTCGGCGCCCGCGGGCGTGCTCGGCACGCTGCCGCCGGTGCCTTCGCCAACGGTTTCATCGCCGTCGGGGCCAGCGTTCTCTCCTTCGTACCAGCTCACCTGCACGACGCGCTCGATGCCTGGGGTGGCCGAGACACGCGCGATGGCCGCTTCCTGTTCGGCCGCGTCGGCCTCGAAGCCGAGGTTTGCGACGAGCGCATCCGCGGTCACGAGCTCGGTCGCGGGCACGTCTGCGAACTCGTCTTCGGTCTCGGTGGTGGTTGCAACGGCGAACACCGTGACCACGAACAGCGCGAGCACGAGGCCGCTCACCGACCGGAAGGTGGCGCGCGGGTGGCGCACGATGCGGCGCATCGCGAGCAGCCCCGCCGCGCCGCGAGCACGCGTCGCACCGGAACGGCTCACGACCGCGGCGAGCCAGGGCCCTGCGAGCACGAGCCCAACCGTGATGAGCACGAACCCGACGAGGATCGCGAGCTCTGGCACGCGCGCGTCGATTCTGAGCGCAGCGACCACGGCTGGCACCGCGATCACCACCGCGCCGAGCGCGAGTGGGAGCAGCGACCACCACTGTGGCGCGCGTTCCTGCTGGTCGCGCGACCCGCCGAGCGGGCCGAGCCCCGTGCGCAGCGCCGTAACAAATGCCACGAGACCGGCGAGCAGCGCTGTGCCGAGCGCGGCGGCGATCGCGCCCCAGAGTGGCACGGCGAGATCACTGACGAAGAACCTCGACCCTTCGATCTCAACGAGGGCCGCGAGCGGGCGAAGCGCGAAGAAGAGCCCTACCCCGGCAAGCGCCCCGACCAAGGCGGGAATCACGGCTTCGAGCCCGGCGAGCACTGCGACGAGGCGCGGCGATGCCCCGATAAGCCGAATCGTTGAGAAGCGCTCCGTGCGCGCCGCCTGCCCGAGCTTCGTGACGATCGAGATGAGCACGACGACGGGAAACAGCACGGCGATGCCACCGACAATCGCGATCATGTTGTAGGCGGGCGTGGGGAACCGCACCCCGCTGAGTTCGCCCTGCAGGCTCGCCCCGAGCATCGACTCGACGCTCTTGGCGTCTGCGCCGACGATGGCGAGCAGCGTCTCCGGGCCGAGGAGCGCGTCGTCGCCGACGACGCCGATCCGCGTA
Source organism: Leucobacter albus (assembly GCF_039528015.1). Lineage (NCBI taxonomy): Bacteria > Bacillati > Actinomycetota > Actinomycetes > Micrococcales > Microbacteriaceae > Leucobacter > Leucobacter albus. The sequence goes on from NZ_BAAAKZ010000017.1 coordinate 256,887, forward strand.
CCGAAGCGGTCACCGAGCTCGTCAGCCGGTGCTTCGTCGATGAGCTTCGCGAGGGCCGGCGAGGCGTAGTACTCCCCCGGCTGCGGGGCGCGCTCCACGCCGGGAACCTGCACCGTCGAGTCGGGCGTCGCGGCGATGGAGACCCGCGTGATCGCGTCGCCGTTGTAGTAGTCACCGGGGGCACCAAGCATGCCACTCGGCGCGACCCAGACGGCGTCGTCGCCAAACTCGAGCTCCGCGACCTGCCCCGATTTGAACGCGCTGTCGAGCGGCCACGTCGAGCGCGCGCTCCGGTCGCCGAGCGCCTGATAGGCGGCGATGACAAGCAGGAGCAGGGCGACGCCGACCGCCACGCCCGCAGCGATGCCGACGAGCCGCTTCGATCCGCCCCGCTCGCGCGCGGCGAGTACCCAGCCGAGCGTCAGCGCCCTCATCGGGCGCTCCCCGACAACCTGCCGTCGCGCACGACAACCTCGCGGTCGGCGTAGGCCGCGGTGCGAGCGTCGTGGGTGACGAGCACGACCGTGGTGCCCGAGGCGCGCGAGAGCTCGGTGAGCGTGAGCATCACCTGCTCGGCCGACAGCGAGTCGAGGGCGCCGGTCGGTTCGTCGGCGAAGATGACCTTGGGCGCTGTGACGAGCGCGCGGGCGATCGCGACGCGCTGTGCCTGCCCGCCAGACAGCTCCGACGGCAGCTTCTCGGCGTGCTCGGCGAGGCCGAGCCGTTCGAGCCACCGGCGCGCCTGCCGCACCGCGACCTCTCTCGACTGGCCGGCGATGAGCAGCGGCAGCGACACGTTGTCGACCGCGCTGAGATCTGGGAGCAGCTGCCCGAACTGGAAGATGAAGCCGAATTCGCTCAGCCGCAGCTTCGCCCGCGCCGCCTCGCCCAGATCGCTGGTGACCGTACTGCCGTAGTGGGCGCTGCCCGAGTCTGGCGTGAGCACCCCGGCGAGGATGTGCAAGAGCGTCGACTTCCCCGACCCCGAGGGGCCCATGATCGCGAGGATCTCGCCCGGTTGCACCTCGAGGTCGACGCCGCGAAGCGCGGTGTCCATGCCGAACGAACGATGCACATCGCGCACCGCAAGGACCGGCCGCGACAGCGTGGTTGCTGTGGGGTTCGCACCCTGCTGTGGGTGCTGCGGGTCGCGCAACAGCTCAGCTCTGGGAATGGGTTCGCGGGTCATCGTGCGACCTCCGCCCCGAGCTCGGTGAGTCGCGCCGAGGTGAGCTCGATCCACCTGAGGTCGGCCTCAATGTGGAACAGCGCGTGGTCGCAGATCAGCACCGTCGAGAGGTCGGCCCCCTGCTTCTTGCGGGTGAGTTCGCGCATGCGCTGCAGGTGCTCGGCGCGCTGCAGGTCGAGCAGCCGCGCCGCGTCGTCGCCGAGCAGCAGCGCGATGATTGTCTTCGCAAAGAGGTTGCTCTGCAGCGACGCCGACGGCACCTCTGCCTCGAAGAGCCATTCTTCGAGCCTGTCGCGCCCCGCCTCGGTGATCTCGTAGCGCTTGCGGTCTGGGCCCCCGCCCGCCTCGTCGCCGAGGAGCTCGATGAGGCCGTGCTTCACGAGCCTCGCGAGGGTCGCGTAGACCTGGCCGAACGCGAGCGGCTTCTCGCTGCCGAAGTGCCTGTCGTAGTCGTGCTTGAGGTCGTAGCCGTAGCCAGACCCGGTGCCCAGGAGCCCGAGCAGCGCGTTGGAGGAGTCCATAGTTGCCATACACCGAGACTATACACTCGATGTATAGTCTTGCAAGCCAGCAGTTTTGGGGTGGCGGTGGGGTCTGCGAGCGGGCCCGAGTGGCAGCCAAGCCCTGGCCCTGGCCCTGGCCCCAGCCAGCAGCCAGCAGCCAGCAGCCAGCAGCCAGCAGCCAGCAGCCAGCAGCGCACGATATTGAAACAGCCGTCAATATGTCGAGCTGGGCCCAATTGGGCATTGTATGGGCGAATCACCGGCTTTGGCGTTGCAGGCGGCCCGAGGTCGGTGCGAGGGCCGGCATACTCGAAATGCGCTAGATCTGGGATCTGCACGAGATATGCAAAAACGGCCCCCGCCCGGCATACGATCTGCAGATCGCGAGGGATGGGGCCGCTCTGGCAAAAGGAACGGGTGAGGAATCCGCAGCGCGAAGCCGCAGCGCGAAGCCGCAGCGCGAAGCCGCAGCGCGAAGCCGCAGCGCGAAGCCGCAGCGCGAAGGCCCGGCGCGAAGCGCGGAGCCCGCGGAGCAAACTCCGCGGTGCTACTTCATCGTGACGACTTCGGGGGCGCCAGACTCGCGCTCGTGCCCCATCTCTTCGGCGATGCGGTTCGCCTCTTCGATGAGCGTAGCGACGATCTCAGACTCGGGCACGGTCTTGATGACCTCGCCCTTCACGAAGATCTGGCCCTTGCCGTTGCCCGAGGCGACTCCGAGGTCTGCCTCGCGCGCCTCACCCGGGCCGTTCACGACGCAACCCATCACGGCAACACGCAGCGGCACGGTCATGCCCTCGAGGCCCTTGGTGACCTCGTCGGCGAGCGTGTACACGTCGACCTGTGCGCGGCCGCACGACGGGCACGAGACGATCTCGAGCTTGCGCTCGCGCAGGTTCAGCGACTGCAGAATCTGCAGGCCGACCTTCACCTCTTCGACCGGTGGCGCCGACAGCGACACGCGAATCGTGTCGCCGATGCCCTCGGAGAGCAGAATGCCGAACGCGGTTGCACTCTTGATCGTGCCCTGGAAAGCTGGCCCTGCCTCGGTCACGCCGAGGTGCAGCGGCCAGTCGCCCGCAGCTGCGAGCTGGCGGTAGGCCTTCGTCATGACGATCGGGTCGTTGTGCTTCACCGAGATCTTGAAGTCGTGGAAGTCGTGCTCCTCAAACAGCGAGGCCTCCCACACGGCGCTCTCAACGAGCGCTTCGGCGGTGGGCTTGCCGTACTTCTGCAGCAGGCGACGGTCGAGGGAGCCGGCGTTCACGCCGATACGCAGCGATACGCCAGCGTCTTTCGCGGCCTTCGCGATCGCGCCGACGTTACCGTCGAACTCGCGAATATTGCCGGGGTTCACGCGCACCGCGGCGCAGCCGGCGTCGATCGCTGCGTAGATGTAGCGCGGCTGGAAGTGGATGTCGGCGATGACGGGGATCTGGCTCTTCTTCGCGATGATGTGGAGCACATCGGCGTCGTCTTGGCTCGGCACCGCGACGCGCACGATATCGCAGCCGGCCGCCGTGAGCTCGGCGATCTGCTGAAGGGTTCCATTAATGTCGGTCGTTGGCGTCGTGGTCATCGACTGCACAGATACCTGTGAGTTGCTGCCTACGCCGATCGAACCGACCTTGATTTGACGGGTCTTGCGCCGGGGTGCCAAGACTTCTGGTACCTTCGGCATTCCCAAATTCACTGCTGCCACGGCTACGAGTCTACCGCCATCGCCACCGGGCTCCCTGGTGCCCTCACAGTTTGTACCGGCTATTTCCAGCCAAGGAGCCGCTTGGCCGCGGCGCGAGATGCGGGGCAGTCGGGGTCTCGGACGCCGAGAGATCGGCGATCCGCCTCGATGAGCGCACCGGCCGCGCCCGCGGCGGCGGCGAGCCCGTCGGCCGCAGCGCGCACCCGCGGTGCCGCGCCGAACGCGGCCTGTGGGTCACCCGTGTGCGAGGCATGCGGCATCAGTAGCAGTTCGGTCGCGCCGTCGGGCAGGGGGCGCGCGGCAACAACCGCGAGCGTCGGTGCCACCGTTCGCCGCAACCCGGGAATGAGGTCGACGGGCAAGACCTCTTCGACAAGATCGGCGATCACACCGCGCCGCCACGACTTGCGGCGCTCGCCAATCACCGCCGCCTGCGCGACCCACTCAGAGCCCTCGGCTCCGAGTTTCGCCGCCAGGTCGACCGAGTGCCGCGCGAAGCCCTGCGCGAGCGTCTGGTCGATGCCCGCCCGCACCCCGTCGCCAGGAGACCAACTGACCACCAGGCGGCGCCCGGTGAGCGGGCCCTGGTGTGCGAGGTCTACGAACTCGGTCATACCTCGATCTTCTCACCCGCCGGGCGCAGCGGCGGGGCGGCGCTCGGCGGGGCGGCGCTCGGCGGGGCGGCGCTCGGCGGGGCGGCGCTCGGCGGGGC
>NZ_BAAAKZ010000018.1:0-2044 GCF_039528015.1 Leucobacter albus
GATTGCGAAGTTCCAGGCGACACTCACGGAACTTGTTGTGGAGGTTGCGCGGCTCACCACGTCGATCGCTGTCAAGGATCAGCATCGGTCGTTGAAAGACGAAGAGTACGAGCGGCGCCTGCAGAACCACGGCGACCGCATCCGTGACGTTGAGACGAAACTTGCGGCGCGTGATGATCATGGTGAGCAGATCGCGGAACTGAAAGAAACGTTGAAAGCAGTGGAGGCCGCAGTGAATAAGAGTGCGTGGATTCCGGTGCTGGTTACTGGCGTGTTGGTGTCTGTTATTGCGGGCATTGCTATCGCTGTTATTACGAAATCACTCGGGTAGGGAGCCCTGTTATGGCTGAAGATTCAAAAACTGTCCAGGTCACGGACGCGGTGGTGCGCACGACGTTGCTCCCCCTCGTTGTGACGCTCATCGTCGACGTCGTGCTCCGCACCACCGGTGTTGATCTCGGCGGCTATCAGACGCTCGTCGCTGCCGGCGCCGGTTATATCGGCTACGCCGTCGTGCGATTCCTTGAGGTGTACGTGTCCCCGAAGTGGGGGTACATCCTTGGCCTCAAAGTCGCGTCAGCGCCGACGTACAAGGGCCGCTACGCAGCCTAGGCGCGCGATCATCGCGAGATGAGGTGTCTCCCGCGGTGGATATGTCGCGAGGGAGGCCGTCGCCCGCGATGAGCCGCCCGCGCGATCCGCGCCATCCGCGCCATCCGCACTCAAACACGAATAGCCCCCTGTGGGCCTGCTTTCTCCGTCATGGAGGGGCAGGCTCGCAGGGGGCTCTTTCGTCATTTCTGGGCGGTGCTGGGGGTTGCTGGTGTGCTCATGAGCGCCAGTACCGCGTCGGCTGCCCGTAGGTCGTGATGGTTCACGGGAAGCCGCTCGGATGGCCGGTACTTTTGCTGGTAGCTCTCTGACAGCGCCTCCGCGATCTGTTCCCGTGTCGGCGTGAGTCGGGCCGCCGTGGCCGCGATTGCAGTTTCGACGGCTTCCCTGGTGTCTTCCACGCGCTGCCAGATCACCCCATCCGTGTCCCGGTAGACGCCGTCGCCACGGAAGTCAGTGAGGCGGATTCCTTCGCGGACCAGAGCAGCACCCCACAGCTCTCGGAGTGCGGCCATCGTTTCTTCTGGCCCCCATGGCGCTTCCTGGCCAGTGATCCTGTTATAGGCGCGGGTGACGGCTTTCTCTTGTGCGGCGGTACGCACATCAGGGGCGGTCACCGCCCACCACCCCGCAGCCACTCAGCGACCTCGCTTGCTAGGTGTTTCCGGTGCCACCAGCCGATACCCGACCCCGTGCGCGGTTCTAGGATTTCCAAACCGCACTCACAGACGTACCCCGAGCCCTTGGGGCCCGCGGGCCGAGGGCTCTGGTCAAAGTCCATCGCGTGATCTAGAAGCACCTCGGCAAGCTTCGCTTCGTCCACCCGCATCGGGGCAGAGTACTGGTGGTCAATAATGGCCAACGCACCCCGTTTGTACCCCGCGTGCCAGAACTCCATTTCCCAATCGTTTGGTTCATTGTCTGGACTGGTTACTTCTTTGAACTCTTCGATTGACTCCTTGATGTGCTGTGCTGAAGCCAACTCGGCAACACGTTTCAGGGACTCTCGGCCCTCGGCCGGTTCCTGTGGTGCGGCACCAGCAGCAGCCACTGCCACCAGGCCGTCGATCAGACCGTCACGGTCGTAATATTCGTCCTGGTCTGGGCCTGGCACGGAGTAATACTCCTCAAAAACGCTGAGAAGTCTCTCGCGCTCGATCTGTTCTGGTGTTGGTTCTTCGGTCATGGTTGTTGTTCTCCTGTTACCGTGTTTCGTATGGAAATGATGTTTGGGATCGGTGGCATTGTTCTTGTCGCTGGCGCGGTCATGTGGGTTGCGGGCGACATCATCGGCCGTCGTGTGCGCGCGAAGAACGCAGCGAAGTACGGGCGCCAGTAAGGCTCACCAGTACTCAGGTTCCGAGATAGACCGGACGGTCATTGATTCAAGTGCGGCGACGGCTTGCTGTGTGACGACACCGTTGCCGAGCAT
>NZ_BAAAKZ010000019.1:0-38868 GCF_039528015.1 Leucobacter albus
GCAGGTACTTGGCTTCCCGTTGGCAGCGGAGGCGTTGCAGTCTGATGGGACTGTGACGCAAGCCTTCGAGAGCGCCCTAATTAGGTGGTTCCCCAATGGCTCCACCACTGTTTCCAAGCGGTGATCAAGGATAATCCGGTGCTTCTCAAATCTTGAAGTTGTTCCCGTTCACGGACACGGAAGTATCGGGGGCCGATGATTCTCTCGACGATACTGAGATCGACACTGCCGCCAATAGCGCGGGCTTGGCGCTCAGACATTCCTCCATTGTCGCGTTCGGAGTAGCGAACAATCCGTTCGTCTGGATAGATTCGCCCACGCTTGACGATCGTGATGCCTTTGTCCCCGTCGGTAGTCGACCGTGCGTCAGCGCCTACCTGGGCCCTGGCTTGCGCCAGCGTCAGCCCTGCAGCGCGCAAGAGGAGAAACTCCTCGCGACGAGGATTCACTCGGCGTGCGGCACCTGTTGAGATGCTAGCTTTTCGCGCCAAAGCGTCGGCCGTGGGTTTATGGATGCCCAGTTCAAGGGCCACGGTCGAGATTATTTGGCGTTCAGGGACGAACTGCAGAAACGTGGCCTCCAACTCCGGTGAATGCTGCCTGGGTGCGGCCCGCTGCATCGTCAGGCCAGTCTTCGGTAACCAGTTGTAGCCCGCATCCTCATGAGCTCCGACAGCTCTCGCGGCTGCTCGAACGGTCCCGCCTCTATCTATGAGTCGAAAGAACTCTTCCCGCTGCGCGTCTGTGTACTTCTTTCCCGCCGTTGCTACACCTTTCATTAGGTGTTGCGACGACTGCTGGAATCCAAGCTGGTGAAGGCACTCTCTACCTGTGCGCGGTGAAAGACGCGTGGCCAAACCGGATCGTGGGATAGGTCATCGACGCGCAAATGACCTCCTCGCTTGCCGTGACCGCGTTGAATACCGCTGTGCTTCGCCGTGGTGGTGACGTGGGGTGTGTGCTGGATTCGGATCGTGGGTCGCAGTTTCGAAGCCGGAAACTACAGCACGCGCTCACCGGTCAGGGCATGGCCGGTTTGATGGGTCGCGACGGTGCTGCAGGTGACAAAGCTGCGGTGGAATCGTTCTTCAGCCTGCTCCAGAAGAACGTCCTAAACCGCAAGACATGGGCCACCCGGGACGAGCTCCGATGAGCGATCGTGACGTGGATCGAGCGCACCTTTCATCGACGCCGCAGACAGATCAGGTTGGGGCGTTTAGCGCCGATCGAGTACGTGACCATCGTGAATAGACAGGTCGCACTCGCTGCCTGACCACTCTGTCCTGACCAACAGTTTGGTTTCCAGTCCCGGTCGCTAGCTTCAGGCGGATGTTAACGGTTTTGAGAGATCGCAACGAACTCACGATGACTTTACGAGTGGCAATGGTCCACTTGGCTCTCGGTGGATCAAGTCGGCGTGTTCTAGCCGTGGTCTAGACGCAGGGGCTATCGGCTGGTGTTCCATGCGCTGTTTTCCACACAAGTTGAGTGAGTTCGGGCGTTGCCCGTGAATGTTGACGACGCCCAGCCGGGCTTTCTCCCAGTAAGGTGAAGAAACCTAATCGCAGGCACTCACTCTGTACAGCTTTGCATCGCCTTCTGCGTCTGCGAGTTCAACTACACTCGTTTGCTCTATGCCGTCGAGACCGGCGTAAATGTGTTCTGAACCGTGTACTTCGCGCTTGCCAAAATCTAGGAACCACCTTGCATTCAGCTCATCTACAGCCGCACACACCGCGGGGTCTGTATCGGCGAACTTTAGACGATTCATGACGATCGCGCGATCTCCCTCAAGCTGCATCAGAATGTGAGGCATCAGTACGTCCCGGTCCGCAAAAGCATATGCAAGTGATGTCCCCGTCCAGGGGTTGCCTACCACCATCTCGTCCGAGTCAATCTGCTGGTCAATGCGCTCGAGAAGTGTTCGTTCGTCGCTGGAGAGCAAGATCGAGTCGTCTTCAGTCGAGTAGCTCTTCTGCATCTTTTGGATCAGTGCTGGGTAGCCCGCGCTCGCCTGCGTTGCAAGGAAGAAGAATGCAAAGATGATGACCCCGGCCGGGAGCTGTCCACCTTGCGGGATTCTGCTCACCATAACGTCAACGATCCGGTCCGCAGCAAGCACCGCTAGTGGAATCGCGACGATTGGCATCGCAGCCTCAAGACGCGGAGTGTCGCCATACCAGACCCCAGTAATCCCCCGAAGCAGTGGGATAGAAACGCCAGCTGTAATGAAGTGCAAACCTGCGATCACACTCCACATTCCAACCATCGCAATCGCCGCGGGACGTTTGCTGCGCAGCGCTAACACTATGCCCGTAATCGTGAGAGCGGCAACTATCAACGGGAGACCGTAACCTCCGATTTGCAGTGAAAGGGTCCGCCAGAGCGCATCCAGGGTTGATGTGCGCGGGGGCCACTTGACGCCAGGGCGAAGCTTGTACAGCATTACATAGCCCACCGCACCATATGCCGCCAATCCCAGAATTCGCCATAGCCGTGTTGAGGAAGTTGCTGTGCGCCAACCGGCGCAAACGCTTACGAGGACAACAGGAACGGACATCGCCAGGACTGTCATCATGGCGACCGGGTGGGAGAGGGTGAGACCAGGCATGAGACCGAGTAACAAGACGGCGATCGCTGCTTTGCTTCCGAGCTGGCTTTGCCTGGTCGTGCCGAGCAACTGCAACAGAACGGCGAGGACTACGGGCACAAGTGCAATCCCTAGGAAGTATGGGTAGAGCACTCCAAAGAACAACATGTTCAGCGGAAATGCCGGAAATGCGCACAAGAGCACGCCGGCGATCAGCATGATGCGTGATGAATTGCCAACGATCTGCCGGACAAGCAGGAGGACACCAGAGGGCCAAATCAGGGCAGCGATAGCAATATTGAAACCGTTCAAAGCAACTGCGACACTGGTCCCAGTTGTTTGGGAGATTAGGGCGACCAGGCCGTGCCAGGCAACCGGGTAAAATCCTCCGCCACTACCGGGTGCTGTGAGCTCTCCGATGGCGAATGGCGATGCATCGCCATTCGCCTCGATGAATGAGATTGCATTCAGATGGAACACATTGTCGAAGGTCTGTGAAATGCCAGCAGGAGTTCCAATTCCAACTACTATCCACGTGGTGATGACGAGCGCCCCGAACGCCCAAGCGGTAATGGTTGCGATCCGAGTCGGGTTCGGTGATTGGACGTCTCCATCCAGGCGTGCGCGCAACACGAAGCGATACAGGAAGTAGACTAACGCGCCGAAACCCAGCGAAAACAGGCAGGCATTCAGAACCGTCCACCCGAATCCCAGAAGCGGGAGCCCCAGTGAAGCCGCTACATACATCGTCATAGAGATGGCAGGGGCAGTTGCCCACGCCCATAGCCCACGCAGGCCGACTATGGTGGCGAGTATGAGACCCGGGCCAACCAACAGTGCTCCTCCGAGAAGCGCCGGAGGAAGGATTTGTAACCAGTCGAACATATCTAGCCTTAGCTCCTTGAAGGATCGTTGTCTGACTGCGTGTTTGGCGCCAAGCGATCATCGAGAAGCGCTACTTGCTCTGCAAGAGTTCTGGTCCGGGCTTCGAGCCGTGTGAGTTCTTTCGCCTGCTGCATATTGACCAGAAAAAGAACAACGATGCCGCCGAAGAACGCAAGATTCAGCGGGTTTTCAACCCCCAGGAGCCGGGCAATTCTGTCTAGAAGACCGGGAAATAGGGTCACAACGAGGCCGATTGTCCCCGCGAAGAGCCACCAGAGTGCATGCCGTTCGCGCAAGCTTCCTCGGCGAAGCATTTCTAGAACAACGATCAGGACAATGCCGGCTGCTACAGCGCTGATGACATGACTTGGTGTAAACACTAGCGGCCTCCTAGCGGGCGCGTGGGGCGAAGGAATGCAATTGAAAGTGCGAGAAACGCGCGTCCTAGATAGATGGCTGACTTCCAGGGATTATGAGAGGGAGTGCCGCCTGCTCTCTCTCTCATTGTGACCCCAACTTGTGTGAACTTGAGGCCTGCTCGATGTCCGATTACGAGTGCCTCGATAGTGTCGCCAAGATACTCTGCGGGGTAGTCGACAGCGAAGAGCTCGACTGCTGCAGGCCCATGAGCCTTGAAACCCGAGGTCGTATCCGTTAGCTTGGTGCGAATTGATGCGCTCAAAGCAAAAGACAAGAACTGCATGGCTAGCTTGCGTAGACCCCGAACCTCGTAGTCGCCTTTTCCTGCAAAGCGTGCGCCGATCACCACATCCGCGTTAGCCAGTTCTTTGACGAGTTCGGGTACATCCGAAGGACGATGCTGGCCGTCAGAATCGAGCTGGACCACTACAGGGAAGTCGTTGAGTGCCGCGTATCGGAACCCAAGCCGCATCGCACCGCCAACACCGAGATTGTATGGGAGTTGAAGCACTCGTGCGCCGGTAGACCGTGCAATCTTGGCCGTGTCGTCCACTGAACCATCATCGATAACGAGAACCGTGGCGTCCTTCAACTCTGACTGCACTTCGTCGATAACCTGAGCGATGACCTCGGCCTCGTTGAAGGCAGGCATCACGATCAACACGCGGTCCAAGGCATACGACATAGCCTCTATCCTACGCGGGTTGCCTCTGCTCATCGAATGATCGACTACGATACTCAAAGCATGTCAAACTCGAGTGCAGTGCTAGGGAAGGGGAACGGGTGAGTTCCGCGCGAAACGGCCTTCTCTTGGTGTTGTTATCCACGGCTATCGCAGGAGCACTGGGATATGTCGTGCAGATCCTCGTGCCACTGTGGCTTCGGGAACCGAGTGACTACTTACAGTTCAGCGTGTTCTGGGCCACCACGTTCTTGCTTGTGTCCATGCTTTCGGGTCTGCAACAAGAGATTTCTCGGGCGGTGAGCCCGCATCCTCCGGATGGACGACAGCCGGGCGGCCCTGACAGCCGACAGCCCGGGCGAGTGCTCCTGTCTGCCGGGGGAATTGTTGTTCTCGGAATAGTCCTGATCCTGCCGCTCACGTCTTTGATCTGGGGCAAACAACTCTTTCCTGATTCGAACACATGGTTAGTGAGCGCTATGGTCCTTGCGCTCGCTGGCTATGTGATGATCGCGGTGCTCTCAGGTGAGCTTTACGGACTTGAACGGTATGGTTTCGCCTCTGCCACAACGATTGTTGATGCTGTTCTCCGTGCGGTCTTGGTGATTGGGGTCCTGACGATTGGCATGGGGTTGGTGCCAGTCGCATTCGCAGTGGCGCTACCATTTGGTGTTGCCGCGATAACCGTGTGGGCTCTTTCCCGCAGAGCCGTCAACGGGCGGTACTCTATCGACGTCAGTTTGCGCCAGCTCCTAGGCAACAGCGTTCAGACGATGGCTGCAGCCTTGGCAACCGGGGTCCTTATTAGTGGCCTTCCAATGATTCTTCGGCTGACCTCATCGAGTCTTGGAGACGAAACGCTTGCAGCATTGCTACTGGCGCTGACGCTGACGAGAGCACCCCTTGTTGTTCCCCTGCTTGCTCTCCAAAGCTATCTGACTGTGTCCTACCGAAACTCCCCCGATCTGGCCGTTCGGCGGGCGCTGTATCTCGCCGGAGGGGTGCTACTGGTCTGTGTAGGAGTCGCAGCTCTGGTGTGGGTATTTGGCCATCGAATATTGTACGCGATCTACGGCGACGCATTTGCGCTCGATGGCAGGTCGCTGGCCCTGGTGGTGTTTTCCGGTGGAGCCACTGCGGCCCTTTGCGTTGTTGCCCCAGCGCTACTTGCCAAAGGGAAACACTCGCAGTTTCTTCTCGGCTGGGCTAGTGCGGCGGGGACTACCATTGCCCTTTTGCTCATCTTTGGGCAAACGCTGTTCGGCGCGATTCTTGCTATCGCCGGTGGCCCGATGGTCGGGGCTCTAGTTTGCATCTTTCTGATCGGCAATCCCGTACAGGGAGCGAACCCCGAATCAGTGACAATCAAGAAATAGGAAGTGTTAGTCGTGGACACCGGACGGAAGACTATGAACTTAAGCAATCACCCGCCGCAGGTTGAAGTAGATCAATACATGCCCACCTTCGTTCCCGGCGGCGTCGGCGGTGGGGAAACCTATGCGCGCAAGCTTTTTCAGGCGCTCGATGAACTCGCGGAGGTCTCTGTTCATGCGGTCGTCACGGAAGGGGCGAGCGGCTTCGCACCTGATGCGCAGGAGCGAGTTATCTCCGGCGTCAAGCTCGATTCTAGTGTTTGGGGTCGGCTTAGGGGCGTCGCCGGAGTGCTTGTAAGAGGGCGAAAGGTGACGAGGTTGTTGCGGCCTTCCGCGGTTACTTTCACCCCATTCACGATTCCAGTGCTGCCTAAACGGAAGCTGGGTAAGAAGCTAGTTATGACAGTGCATGACTTGCAGCACCGCGAATTGCCAGAACTGTTCTCCTTGCCTGAGAAACTATGGCGGTCACTCATGTACGAACACCCCGCGAGGAGAGCCGACCATATCATTACCGACAGCGAGTACTCGAAAAAAAGCATAGTCAAACATCTTGGTGTCGATGAGTCGCGAGTCACGGCAATTCCGCTCGGAGCGGATGTGTCAGGATTTACCCCGAACCTTGCGGAGCGCGAGGCATTTGTCTACTACCCAGCTCGGGGCTGGAAGCACAAGAACCACTCTCGGCTCATCGAAGCAATGAAGATAGTTCGGGAGGAGCGCCCTGAAATGAGGCTGGTTCTCACCGGGGGTGCGCTCGACGCTATTGGCGATGTCCCGACCTGGGTCGATGTCAAAGGACTCGTTACTTTTGAAGAGGTTACACAACTGCTGCAAAAGGCGAGTGTTCTTGCTTTCCCTAGTCTGTTTGAAGGGTTCGGGCTGCCTCCACTCGAAGCCATGGCGTCTGGCTGCCCGGTCGCTGCTTCGAACGCCGCCTCGATTCCAGAGGTCTGTGGCGACGCCGCAGTCTACTTTGATCCTCGGAATACCGAGGAGATGGCCGAAGCAATTCTCGCTGCAATTGACGATCGTGACGCGCTTGTCCGCAAGGGACTCGAGCGAGCGGCGTCTTTTCCATGGGCGCTGTGCGCTGAGCGACACGTCCAGGTCTTCAGAGAGGTGCTCACATGCTAGTTAGGGGCTCAGCCTGATGAAGTTCGGACTGCGTCCGCGATGGTTTGCGGCAAAAGCACGTCAGGCCGCCAACCGATCTCATTCGTAAGGCGATCGGCGGATCCTCTGATTGATGGGACATCGGTCGGGCGAAGAAACGACTGATCGACGTCTAGTTCTGGGACTGACCGACCCAAGGAGGAGCAAAGCATTTCTAGGATCTGATAGCCCGACGTCGCTCGACCGCTGGCAACGTTGTAGAGCCGGTCGTTGAGTTTTGGGGCTATAGCGAGGCCGACGTAGGCATCAGCGATATCGCGCACGTCAGTGTAGTCACGGGCCGTGGATAGATTCCCGACCTGCAATGGTTGACCCTCGGGCAGAATCTTCAGCCTCTGTAGTAGATCGGGCACCAGAAAGCCTGGTCCTTGTCCAGGGCCGACGTGGTTGAACGGGCGTGCAACAACTGTTTCCAGACCCCGAGTCTGGTAGTACGCCAATTGATTCTCAACCAGGACTTTGCTCACGACATAGGGAGAAGACATGTGAGTTCTAGCATTCTCGGAAATGCTCTCGGTCGCAGGCATAGGAGCTGCATATACAGCTCCAGTGGAAACGCCGATCAGTCGTCGGACGCCGCCAAGCGCGAGCAAGTTCTCACACACGGTCGTAGTTATCGAAGAATTCTCCGAGATGTAGGTCTGTGGGGAATCGAAGGAAGGGCCCACGGCAGCGCGCCCTGCGAGGTGGATCACCACATCTCCGACTAGGCCGGTAGGCCACTCATCGCGCAGGTCCGCCACATAGTGCTCGTCGAGAATCGAATATAGCTCGGGATCAGGGGTGGGGTTTCTGGAGATGCCTACGACGGTGGCCCCTGCCAGAGAAGCAGCCCGTGCTACGTGTCTGCCCACAAAGCCGTCGACCCCCGTTACAAGCAGTCGTTGGCCAGCAAGTGCTTTTAGACTCACAACAGCAGTGACTTCTGCTCGGTTACGTCATGCTTCACCATGAGCGAAACAAGACCAGGAAAATCGACGTCTCGGCGCCAGCCGAGCACGGTCTCTGCTTTGCTGGGGTCACCGAGCAAAACATCGACCTCCGCTGGGCGCAAGAAATCAGGGTTTTGTTTGACCAGGGGACGCCAATCGGTAATGCCTACTTCGAGGAATGCACGTTCCAGGAACTCCTCAACCGAATGGGTGGTCCCAGATGCCAGAACGAAATCATCTGCCTCATTGTGTTGCAGCATCTGCCACATACCGCGAACGTAGTCCCCTGCATATCCCCAGTCTCTCTTCGGCCAGAGATCACCCAACTCAATATGATCCTGTAGGCCGAGGGAGATTCGGGCTACCGACTGGGTAATCTTGCGGGTGACGAATTCGGGGCCTCGGCGTTCTCCCTCATGATTGAACAAGATTCCACACGATACGAACATCCCGTAGCTCTCTCGGTAGTTCTTTGCGATCCAGTGTCCATAGAGTTTTGCCACACCATAGGGGCTACGAGGGTGGAAGAGGGAATCCTCGGCATAGCCGGCGCCGGGTCGGTTGTAGTCAAGCCCGCCGAACATTTCGGATGTGGACGCTTGATAGACCCTGGTGGTTTCTGCAAGGCCGCTCATGCGAACAGCCTCGAGTACGTTCAGCACGCCTTTGCCTGTCACCTCCGCAGTGAGCACAGGGTTCCGAAAAGAGTAGCCCACATGGCTTACCGCCCCCAGGTTGTAGACCTCGTCTGGGGAAGAAATCTCAATTGCGCGCATGAGCGACGCAAAATCAGTCAGGTCGCCCTCGATTAGGGTGACGTAGGGGTACTGCTGCTGCGTCGACGCCTTTCGTGGGTTGTTCTGACCGCGGATAAGGCCGAAGACGCGGTATCCCTCACGGTGGAGCAACTCAGCGAGATGACCGCCATCCTGCCCGGTGATTCCAGTCACTAGTGCCGATCGCTGCGAACCCAATGTTCCTCCTAATTGCGCATCGAAAGACGGCGCGCCTACAGACCTATTCAATCACCCGCAGTTTACCCGCTTTTTTAGGGCTCCCGCCCTCCGCAATGCGGAGCGCGGGAAGCGCAGGGTTGGCCAGCGATCGCTTTGCTAAGCTAGGCAGAGTTAATCTGCGGATCTGGAGTGTGCGATGTTTACTGGCAAGACGCTATTGATTACTGGAGGTACGGGCTCTTTCGGTAACGCTGTTCTCAAGCGGTTCGTCGACACGGACATCGCAGAGATCCGTATTTTTTCTCGCGACGAGAAGAAGCAGGATGACATGCGAAGGATGTACTCGAACGAAAAGTTGAAGTTCTACATCGGCGATGTCCGTGAGCCCGATAGTCTGCGTGACGCTGTACGCGGAGTGGACTTTATTTTTCACGCTGCGGCACTGAAGCAGGTGCCGTCGTGTGAGTTTTTCCCGATGGAAGCGGTACGTACCAACGTGCTGGGTACTGACAATGTGCTCACGGCAGCGATCGAGGCCGAGGTGCGAAACGTCGTGTGTCTCTCCACCGATAAAGCTGCATATCCGATCAATGCGATGGGCACCTCCAAAGCGATGATGGAGAAGGTAGTCGTGGCGAAAGCGCGAACTGTTGACGCTCAGAAAACAACGATCAGCTGTACCCGGTACGGCAACGTGATGGCCTCTCGAGGTTCAGTGATTCCGCTCTTCGTGGATCAAATGCGGCAAGGCAAATCGCTGACTGTCACCGACCCCAACATGACTCGGTTTCTGATGAATCTCGATGAAGCAGTAGACCTTGTTCTTTTCGCGTTCGAGCATGCCCGCCAGGGTGATCTGTTTGTGCAGAAGGCTCCTGCGAGTACCGTGGGCGTGCTAGCTGAGGCTCTGACGGAGTTGTTTGAGTCTCAATCGACAATTGAAGTGATTGGCACGCGCCACGGTGAGAAAGCTCATGAAACTCTCATGACGCGTGAAGAGATGATAAAAGCCGAAGACATGGGCGACTACTTCCGTGTGCCTGCGGACAACCGAGATCTTAACTACGCCAAGTTCACTGAGGACGGAAGTGAGGGTCTCTCGTCAGCAAACGAGTATACGTCTCACAACACTGACCTCTTGGACATCCCGGGAACGATTAAAAAACTGTTGACAGTTGACTTTGTTCGACAGGAGTTGAGCGGTGCTCGGGGGACGCAACTCTAGTGAAAGTATTAGTAACCGGGGCCAACGGTTTCATCGGAAAGAATCTTTGCTCTCACTTGGCGCTTCGTGAAGACGTTGAAGTGCTGACCTTCACGCGGGATACCCCGGAATCAGAACTTGATGGCATGGTTTCGGCCGCTGATTTTGTTTTTCATTTAGCTGGAGTGAATCGCCCTCCCGTCGAGAAGGACTTCATTGATGGAAACGTTGGCTTAACCGAGCGTCTTGCGGCCAGCTTGGAAGCAAGCAAGAGACCTACTCCCTTGCTGGTTACGTCGTCGACACAAGCCGCACTTGATAATCCCTATGGGCGGAGCAAACGCCAAGCTGAGGAAATAGCACTTTCTTCGGGTCGTGAGCGAGGTGCACCTGTTTTTGTGTATCGGCTTCCAGGAGTCTTTGGAAAGTGGAGCAAGCCGAACTACAACTCGGTCGTGGCTACGTTCTGTCATAATTTGGTTCTAGGGCTTCCACTGGAAGTCCACGAGCCTGAGCACCAGCTGAATCTTGCATATGTAGATGACGTGATAGGAGACTTTATCCAGGTTCTGGATAGCGACCTTTTTGTAGCAACTCAGGGGTTCCGGGAGGTATCCAGAACATTTACGGTTTCCCTTGGAGACCTACGAGACAGACTTGAGTCTCTCCATGCCATGAGGGATAGTCTGCAAGTTCCGGCGCTCGGTGACGATCTGAACAGGTTCCTGTACGCGACCTATACCTCGTACTTCGAAGAAGACGGTTTTGGTTACTCACTGGGCAAAAGCGTCGACGATCGGGGGTGGCTCGCAGAGTTTGTGAAATCGGATGCCTTCGGTCAGATCTTTGTCTCAAAGACCAGACCAGGAGTCACGCGAGGAAACCACTGGCACAAGACCAAGATTGAGAAGTTTCTTGTGGTTTCGGGTGACGCGGAGATCACCTTCAGGAACAAGTTAAATGATTCTGATGTAATTCGTTATGTCGTCAATGGTGACGAAGCCCGGGTGCTCGATATTCCAGCTGGTTATGTCCATGCCATTACAAACACGGGTTCGAATGACTTGGTGACCATTTTTTGGGCCAGCGAGATTTTCGATCCCAAGAGTCCCGATACGTTTTTTGAAGCGGTGGAGTAGCGATGAAAAAGTTGAAGCTGATGACGATTATCGGGACAAGGCCGGAAATCATCCGACTTAGTGCCGTCATAAAGAAAGCAGACCAGTACTTCGATCATGTGCTTGTCCATACTGGGCAGAATTGGGACTTTACTCTCAACGAAGTCTTCTTTGAAGATCTCGGTTTGAGGAAGCCAGACTTCTTTCTCGAGAGCATCGGTGACAACCTCGGGGAAACGATGGGCAACATCATCGCAAAGAGCTATGAGGTGCTCGACTCGGTGAAGCCGGATGCGTTGCTGATTTTGGGGGACACGAACTCGGCTCTCTCCGCAATTGGGGCCAAACGCCTGAAGATTCCTATCTTTCACATGGAAGCGGGTAACCGTTGTTGGGACTGGAACGTCAGCGAAATGATCAACCGGAAGATTGTTGACCATATTTCGGATGTAAACCTCCCGTACACGGAACACTCCCGGAGGTACTTGCTAGGTGAAGGTATCGATGGGAAGACGATCTTCGTCACAGGAAGTCCTATGACAGAAGTGCTGCGGGACCACAGCGACGCGATTGAGGCGAGCACAGTTCTCAATGATCTGGAACTTCTCGACGGTCGGTACATCCTTGTATCCGCCCATCGCGAGGAGAATATCGACAATGAAGCCAACTTTCTGAGCTTGATGAACTCAATTAATGCGATTGCCGAGCGGTATGAGATGCCTGTTATATACAGCACACATCCACGCAGCCAAAAGTTTATTGACCAGAGAGCATTTGAGTTTCATCCGCTAGTGCGCACACTCAAGCCATTCGGATTCATGGACTACAACAAGCTGCAGCAGCATGCCTACTGCGTGCTAAGCGATAGCGGCACGCTGAGCGAGGAAAGTGCAATCCTTGGCTTCGCCGGAGTGCTCATCCGCACCAGCACTGAGCGCCCAGAAGTGCTAGACAAAGGCACAGTTGTTGTTGGCGGTATCGAGGAGGAAACGATCCAGCAAGGGATCGAGCTCGCGGTTGCTATGCGAGACAACAACGAAGAACTTGCGATGCCGAACGACTACGAGGATACAAATGTATCGGTGAAAGTTTGCAAGATCATCCAGAGCTACACTGACATCGTCAACCGCACCGTGTGGGGCAAGTAGGCCCGCCATGGCTCAGCGAATTCTGGTCGTCGGTCAGCATTTTTGGCCCGAACAGTTCCGAGTCAACGACATCGTCGATTTCATGATCGACGAAGGGGTCGAAGTCGACGTTCTCTGCGGTCGTCCCAACTATCCGAGCGGACAATTAGCTCCCGGTTACACCCTGTGGAATCGAAAGATTGAAAGGTACCGCACAGCGACGGTCTATAGGTCGTTTGAGATTCCTCGAGGCAATAATTCCAATCTCAGAATTCTCTTGAACTACGTTTCGTTTCCGGTTACAAGCTTATTCCGCGTGCCGCGGTTGCTGTTCAAAAAGTATGATCGAGTGTTCATCTATCAGTTGTCTCCCGTGATGATGTCATTCGCGGGAATCGTCCTGGGCAAGATGAAGCGCATTCCGACGACCATGTACGTCCTGGACCTTTGGCCGGAAAACCTGTACTCCGTGCTTGATATCCGGAGTGGGCTACTAAGGCGGATTGCGGAATCGGTGTCCCACTGGCACTACCGAAGGGTCGACCGTCTCGTTGCGCTTTCATCCCGGATGAGAGATCGACTTCTCGAGGTCACTTCCAAAAGCCCTTCGGACGTTATTGTTGTCCCTCAGGTAGCCGAGAAGCTTTACGAGACCACGATTGTGGATGAAGAGTTGTCGGAACGATTTGCTGAAACCTTCAATGTCGTCTTTACCGGCAACATCAGTCCAGCCCAATCGTTCTCGACCATGCTGGATGCTGCCGAGATACTCGAGAAATCGGGAATATCGGGGATACGATGGATTATCGTGGGCGACGGCATGTCGCGGCTCGCAGTTGAGCAGGAGGTCGCCCATCGCGGGTTGGAACACTTGTTTGCGTTCGAAGGGCATCATCCCGTGGAGGAAATGCCAAAGTACACTCACATTGCGGATGTCCTTGTAGGCTGCCTTGTGCGTAGCGATTTACTGGAGGCGACGGTACCCGCCAAAGTCATGTCCTACATTGCCGCCGCGAAGCCAATTGTCCTCGCTATGGACGGTGAAGTGCAGTCGTTGGTAGCCACCACAATTCGTTGCGGTTATGCAGGCCCGACTGGAGACGCCGAAACGCTGGCTGCGAACATTCGTCGCATGTTCCTACTGACGCCTCAAGCCCGAGCAGAGATGGGTGAGCGTGCGCGCGCTTACCACTTCGAGCACTTCGAGCGGAACAAGGTGTTGACTCGGCTGCTTGAATTCATTCAGCGATAGCTGCTTGGCCCTTCGCGCCCGGGGCGCCAAACTGGCATTGTCGTACTTCGAAAGGCGTGGGCGCGTGTGGTCACGTCCAGGCGAAGTTGAGTCTGCATGAGCTAGAGTAGAGCGGTTCGACGAAAGAAGTGCCAACTATTGAGTTTCATATGCAGCTGAAAGTTTCATCGCGTGGTGTGCGTCTGGTCGCGATACCGCGCGATGTGATATCCCTGGACGTCTTGTTCGACGGTGTGCGCGTTTGGTCCATCGAAGTGTTGAAACTTGATGATCCGGCTAACGCCTTCCTGGAATGGCCAGAACCGCTGCGACCGTATCTCCAAGGAAAGAGTACCGTCGCACTGCGAGACTCCGCTTCCCAGCGGACCTTGGCCGAGGCGGAGCACAGCTTTTCGGACACCGGATCGGCCGTCTCAGTGGTCGATGATCGTGGTAACCGTCTCGCAATCAATAAGTGGGGTCGGCTTGGAAAGACGTTGGATGGTGTCGATGAGGCTTTCCAGGACCGAATCACCGCGCGAACGGTCGAAATAGTTGGGGAGCTTCAGGCACTTGGGCTTCGACCGTTTGTTGTGGGTGGCACCTTGCTTGGCGGGGTGCGAGACGGAACCCTACTGCCTCACGATGACGACGCCGATGTCGCATATCTCTCTGAATACACAAACCCTGTAGACGTCGCAGCAGAGGGGCTCCGAGTCGGGCACGCGTTGACGGCGAGCGGTCATTATATTGTTCGGCATAGCGCAACCCATATGCAGCTCTATTTTTTTGCGCCAGACGGTGATGTAGATCACTATGTAGACGTATTCTCGGCCTTCTACACGGAAGACGGATTCCTCAACCAGCCCTTTCATGTTCGTGGACAGCTTTCTATGGACCAAATGCTTCCGTTTGGGACGGTGTCTATTCGGGGAGTTAGTTTTCCCTCCCCGCGAGATCCAGACGCATGGCTAGAGATTAACTATGACGAGAATTGGCGCACCCCAATTCCGGGCTACAAGCTTGAGACCCCGAGGAGTACGCAACGGCGGTTTCAGAATTGGTTCGGATCTTACAATTTTCACCGCGACTTTTGGAACGAATACTATTCGCGCGAGCGACCTGCGGCTTGGAACATCGCTGCGGACTGGATACGGGCTCAGCTCGAGGACTCAGGCTCTAGAACCGTGGTGGATTTAGGTGCCGGCGACGGTGCTCATACTGCTCAAATGGCTGCAAGTTGGAGCGACCGACGCATTATCGGAGTGGACTACTCCTATCGCGCGCAGAAACTCAGCGCGGAGCACGACCTGTCGAATCTGAGTTTTGTTCATCTCAACCTCTACCGACTGCGGTCGCTCGGGTTCACGCAGCTCTTTGATATTCAAGGGGCGTTCGACCTATCTATGAACCATTTTCTCGAACAAGTTGGCGCCGTTGCTCGGACGAATGCTTGGAGATTGATCAGGATGTCCCTGTCTGCAGGAGGCCGAGCGGTCGGAACCGTGTACACGAAGCCTGCTCCAGATGTGAAGTACCAGGATCCAACTGGGTGGCATCTCACTCCACACCAGTTGGTGACAGAAGCCGCTTCGTTCGGAATCTCCGTCGAATTCCAAGATCTGGTTGTTGTCGGTGATATGAGCACTGGTAGGGCCCCAGTGGGTCTTGTGTTTTCAATGGCCGACAACGATATCGATAGCCCGAGAGAGAGGCCAAGCATGAGGGACCGAGTAAGACAAGTGCTGCGTCGTGCATTTCTCAGCGCAGACGCTAGCGAGTTGGAAGAATTGAAGCAGCGAATCGTTGAGCTCGAGCGTGACTTAGACGGGTACCGGCGAGATAGCTTGCGTGTCGCTGAACTGTTAGACCTCGCCGAGCAGACATTTGCTCCAAGCCCCGTACGCACGTCTACCGATGGAAAGTTGCCATACAGTGAGTAAGAGATCTCCTCTTGTCGTCGCGCCGGCAAAGGGTGCACGTGTTGCGGCGGTGGTTGTGACGTTCAACCGGCTTGCCAAATTGCCCAAAACGCTTGAGGCAATTCGGGCTCAGGAGCATGCTCCTGAGTGGATTGTTGTAGTGAATAACCAGTCGACCGACGGCACACGAGAATATCTCGATGCCTTGGACTTTCCCGGGCTAATTGTCATGCACCTACCTAAGAACATTGGTGGTGCCGGCGGTTTTGAGATGGGGATGGAACGCGGCTACGAAGTCGGGGCAGACTTTGTGTGGGTCATGGATGACGATTGCTATCCAGAGCCCGCCGCTCTTCGTTTGCTTCTCGAGCAACGCGAAGTGAGTTCTCGGGTACTGGGTCGCGAAGTACCATTTGCGTGCTCGCTGGTGAAGTATATTGATGGTTCATTGTGTGAGATGAACAACCCGATCACCACTTGGGACTGGCCCCGCGCGCATCTGATGGGGGCTGCGTCGATGCTGGTGGTTGAGTGCACATTCGTATCGGTCTTAGTGCCCCGCGGGGTGCTCGCCGAACTCGGTCTTCCCCTTCGTGACTACTTCATTTGGTTTGACGACAAGGAGTATACAAAGCGCCTCACTGCGGCCTACGGGCCGGGGATCATTGCGATGGAATCACTTGTGACCCACGATATGGGAGTCAACGCGGGTGTGAACTATAGACAGGTCGACGAGTCGAACATTTGGAAGTTCGAGAAGGGCACTCGGAATCAGGCATCATATCGGTTGCACTACGAGGGCCGTTGGTCGTACCTCAACTACGTTCGGCGTGTTCGTCTTGGCATGAAGCAGGGAAACGTGACCAAGCCGGTTAGGAAACGGATGTACAAGGCTCTACTGGAGGCTCGGCGTTTCAACCCACAGCCTCGGTTTCCTGGGCAGCCGGTGTCCTAACCATCTCCTACGGGGCAAAGCCCCGGTTTCTTATTGAACTGACTCTTTCGTAAACGTATTTCTCTATCTCGTAGCTCTGTATCGGACGGGCCAAATTGTTGCTGTTTATTTCGAATGTTCCACGCGCCTACTCTTGGGGTTCGGTCGATGTTCTTCCAGAAATGCTGGGGATAGATAGCAATGGTGAACCGCAAGCCGAGTTGTGGCTTGGCGACCACCCGGGCAGCCCGGCGAGTCTTGCCAAGGGGCCACACCCCCCGCTGACGCTGATTGACCTGATTGCTAAGGATCCAGTCAGGTATGGAGTCAACGGTGGGCCTCTTCCGTTTCTATTGAAGGTGCTCGCCATTGGGGCGCCCCTTTCACTGCAAGTGCATCCTAGTCGTGAGCAGGCGAAGCAAGGGTTCCTGAAGGAAACAAGCGCCGGGGTGCCAGTAGAAAGCCCCGAGCGTTGTTATCGCGATGAGAATCACAAGCCAGAGTTACTTGTCGCGCTATCCGAGGTAACCGCACTGAGCGGATTCCGTTCGATAGTGGAGACAGTCGCCGACATGCGTGCACTGGCGTCTCTCGCTCCAGATGGGGGCCAGGCTCTTCTCGCGGCTGCGGAACGATTGGGACATGGCGTCGGTGACACAGCACGCCAAGAATTTCTGCAGTGGGCCTTTGGGGACCCTGTGGGAACCAGCGCAGTGCTCGAAGACATCGAAGCGGCGCTGAACGTGTGGGAAGAACGGTGGGCTTTCCACGGGGCCGTAGGGCGACAGGATAGCTTTGAAGGTGTCAACGCAGATCGCGCGAATGCTTTACGCATGTTGATCGAGCATCACGCTGGAGACCCAGGTGTGCTCGTATCATTGCTTTTGCACTGCGTTCGTCTGAATCCAGGCGAAGCGATTTTTTTGGCACCACAGCAACTGCATGCGTACCTAAGCGGCGTGGCAGTGGAGGTTATGGCTGCTTCCGACAACGTGTTGCGTGCGGGGCTCACAGACAAGCATATCGACGCCGAAGAGCTGCTTCGTATACTTGACTACGGTGCTCTGCCGGAGCCGAGGTTCTCGGCTACTGCCGTGCTGCCGGGGCTCTGCGCTTGGAATCCAAAAGTCCAAGACTTCCAGCTCCTACGCGCAAGAGTCAGAACCCAAGTAAATGAAGGCGCACATTCTCCGTGGGCCGGTCCAGGTGATGGAAACCTGCTGGCCCATTCGTCGACTAGTGCTTCAACCGATGCGTCAGCTCAATCCGTTTCGATCTCGGCTCCCACCCCCCTAGTGTTGATCGTGACGACTGGTCGGGTTTTGGTGACTCGGAGTGGTAATGACTTAGCTGAGTTTGCAAATGTCGCTCGGGGACAGTCGCTCTACGTTTCGGCAGGAGAACCAATCCGTCTGAGTGGTGACGGCGAGGCGTTTCTAGCCACTACGGGTGGTTAAGGAGCTCAGGGGCTAGTCCCGGTTCTGGAGGCGCATCAGCTCGGAGTAGTGTCCGAAGTATGCTGAGGCCGCTAACCGAAGCACTACGCGGAACGGTAGACGTTCTCGCGATGCGTGGGTTCACGTAGACTAGACCCCATGGATCTTCTCGTAGTTGGCTCAGGTTTCTTTGGCCTCACCATCGCAGAACGCGCGGCGAACGCCGGTAAAAAGGTGGTCGTCATTGACCGCCGCGACCACATCGGCGGCAACGCCTACTCTGAGGCGGAGCCCGAGACGGGCATCGAGGTGCACCGCTATGGCGCGCACCTCTTCCACACCTCGAACGAGACCGTGTGGGAGTACGTGAACCGCTTCACCGAGTTCACGAGCTACGTGCACAAGGTGTACTCGAACTTCAAGGGTGAGGTATACCCGCTGCCGATTAACCTCGGCACCATCAACCAGTTCTTCCGCTCGGCTTACAGCCCGAGCGAGGCACGCGAGCTCATCGCGAAGCAAGCCGAAGAGTTCGACACCAAGAGCGCGCAGAACCTTGAAGAGAAGGGCATCTCGCTGATCGGGCGGCCGCTGTACGAAGCCTTCATCAAGGATTACACCTCGAAGCAGTGGCAGACCCCGACCACCGAGCTGCCCGCAGAGGTCATCAGCCGCCTGCCCGTGCGCTACAACTACGACAACCGCTACTTCAGCGACACCCACGAGGGCCTCCCCGTCAACGGTTACACCGCCTGGCTCGAGAACATGGCCGACCACCCAAACATCGAGGTGCGACTGAACACCGACTTCTTTGACGAGTCGCAGCCGCTGAACAAGGCCGCAGTCGTCGGCAAGGTGCCCGTCGTCTACACCGGCCCGGTCGACCGCTACTTCGACTACGCAGAGGGCGAGCTCGGCTGGCGCACGCTCGACTTCGAGCAGCAGGTGCTGCCCGTCGGCGACTTTCAGGGCACGAGCGTCATGAACTACGCGGGGGCTGACGTGCCGTACACCCGCATCCACGAGTTCCGTCACTTCCACCCCGAGCGTGACTACCCGACCGACAAGACTGTCATCATGCACGAGTACTCGCGCTTCGCGACCCGCGAAGACGAGCCGTACTACCCGGTAAACACGCCGGAAGACCGCGAGCGGCTGTTGAAGTACCGCGAGCTCACCGAGCAGGAGCCCAAGGTGCTCTTCGGCGGTCGCCTCGGCACGTACCAGTACCTCGACATGCATATGGCGATTGGCTCGGCGCTGTCGATGTGGAACAACAAGCTCGAGGGCACCATCTAGCGCTGCTCGCAGGCGAATGGCCGGCCCCCCAGACGGGAGGCCGGCCATTCGCGTATCTACCGGCTACGCGTCGTCACCCGGCGGTACAGGCACCGTGCGCGTCGCGGGCAGCTGAGGGCTCCTGCCGCTCGCGGCATCGAGTTCCGCCTCGCGAGTGCGCCAGGCTTGGTAGCCCGGTTCGTTGGCGAGCGCGCGCTCGATCTCTTCTGGAGTTGCCCTGAGCTTCGGGTCAAATTTCAGGTAGGCGCGCGTCTCGCGGGCGACAAGCCCAGACAGAATGAGCAGGCCGATGAGGTTCGGAATCGCCATGAGCCCGTTCATCATGTCAGAGAACGACCAGGCGATCTCGAGCTGCGTTGTTGCGCCCACGAACACGACGAGCGCAAACACCACGCGGAAGGGGATCGCGACCGTGCGACCGAAGATGCGCACGATGTTGCGCTCACCGTAGTACGACCAACCGAGAATGGTGGAGAACGCGAACAGAACGAGACCGATCGTCACGACCCAGTGACCCCACTCGCCCGGGAGCCCTTGAGAGAATGCCTCGCCGGTCATGAGCGCAGCTGAGAGCTGGTCGCCGGTGCTCTCGTCGACGAGCTTGTAGGCGCCCGTTGTGACAATGACGAGCCCGGTCATCGTCACAACGATAATGGTGTCAATGAAGGTCTGCGTCATCGACACGAGGCCCTGGCGCACCGGGTGGCTCGTCTGAGCCGCCGCCGCAGCGATCGCGGCTGAGCCCATGCCCGACTCGTTCGAGAAGATGCCGCGGGCGAAGCCGTACTGCACGGCGATGATGAACACGGAGCCGGTAAAGCCGCCAGCAGCGGCGGTTCCCGTGAATGCATCGGTGAAAATCGTGCCGAGCGCCGCGGGAATGTCGCCGACGTTCATGAGCAGAATGTACAGCGCGGCGATCACATAGAACACGATCATCACGGGCACGAGCCCTGAGGTGACTGCGCCGATCGACTTGATGCCGCCCACGAGCACGACGAGCGCGAGGATAGTCAGCACGACACCGGTGACCCACACGGGCACGTTGAAGCTGTTCTCTACGTTGGCCGCGATCGCGTTTGACTGGGTGAGGTTACCGATGCCGAAGCAGGCGAAGACCGCGAAAACCGTGAACGACCACGCGAGTATCTTGCCAACCGGGCCCTTGATGCCCTTCTCGAGGTAGTACTGCGGCCCGCCGTTGCGGTCGCCCTTTGCGTCAGCCTGGCGGTAGCGCACGCCGAGGAACGCTTCGGTGTATTTCGAGGCCATGCCGAGCAGACCCGTGATCCACATCCAGAACAGGGCACCCGGCCCGCCGATGCCGATCGCGGTCGCGACACCGACGATGTTGCCTGTTCCCACGGTGGCTGCCAGTGCCGTGGTCAGCGCTTGGAACTGCGAGATATCCCCGCTCGAGCCCGGGTCCTTCCGCCGTAGCAATCCAAGGTTCAGGGCTGCGCCGAGCCGAAGGAACTGAAGGCCGCCGAGCCGAACCGTAAGGTAGAGCCCTGTGAGAAAGAGAAGTGGGATGAGGACGAATGGCCCCCAGATCACCCCTCCAATTGAATCCAAAATGTCTTGGAGCGCAGTTGCCACTGAGCATCACCATCTTTCGCGTCGTTGCGTGGTGGGTTGGAATTCCTCTACTCGCCCCTCGACGATACCACCGCGCGCCGGTACGGGGTGGTATCACCATCGTTCCCTAGCGGCCCTCGAAGGTCTTGCGCCATTCGTCGACAGACGTGAGGGTCGGTAGCGCGCGTCGGTATTCTGCGCTCAACCGATCCCAATTCTTCGCAAGCTCGCTACTCAGTTGGCGCGATTCACGGAGCAACCGGCGGAATTTCTGCCGGTCGTGGCGGTACCACATCTTGCCGCTTCCGTCAGCTGCCCCGACAACCACGTTTGAGTGATGCGGAATCTGCCACCAGTGAGCGCCCTGCTTCGCGTACTCAAGCTGCGGCTGTTCCGTCGCGGGTGGGGTGGAACGCCTCCAGTGAACCGCCACCATGCGAGCCGTGAACTGTGCGAGCCGGGCACCCGTTGGCCCCTTGGGCTTTTCCGCGAGCTCGGGCAGTGCGCGCCCACCAACCGCGACCGGCGTCTCGGGGTCTCCGGCTCGGTACACCCGCGTTTCAGGAAACTCAGTTGCGCGGGCACGAGCAGCTGGCATGTCGCTCGCAATGTCAGCGTGCAACGAGTTGGGGCCGCGCAGAACGGCCCGCATGCCGTCGACGGCGAGTTGGGTTGCGTAATACTGCATATTGAGCAGCTTCTTGATGTCTTGCCGACCGCTGTTTTGGAGCAGCCGCCCGCTCTTGGGGTGATCAGAGTGTAAGAGGCCGGCAATGATTCGATTTCGAGTGTGGAAAAATGCCTGCCAGTCTTGGGAATCGTCCTTGTCAAGCCACGACACATGCCAGAGCGCGACGCCGGGGAGTGACACCGTACGGTAGCCCGCAGCCTTGGCTCGCAGCCCGTACTCGGCATCGTCCCACTTGATGAACACGGGAAGCGAGAGGCCGATTTCAGCAATGACGCGCTTGGGAATCATGCACATCCACCAGCCGTTGTAGTCAGAATCTAGCCGTGCATGCATCCACTTGGTCTGGCGCAGGTTCTGCTTGCGGAAATCGTGGCGATGCTGCTCTTCAAACGACGGCCCCCACATGAACGGCTCTGGGCTTACGACTTCTGCCCAAGCGTGCATCACAGGCTTGTTGAGTAGGTCGAACATGTGACCGCCAACGATTACGGGCTCCCTGCTGAACCGACCAAACTGTAGTGCACGCAAAGCGCTCTCGGTCTCGAACTCGATGTCGTCATCGAGCAGCAGTAGGAAATCGCTGTCGTCCCGTTCCAAGGTTTCGGCCATTGAACGTGAGAACCCGCCAGAACCACCAAGGTTGCCCTGCTCGATCACCTCAAGGTGCTCGCCAAGCCGCGCGGCAACTTCTGCAAAACCCGGTTCGTCACGCACCTTCTGCGTACCTTGATCGATAAGGAAGATCCGGTCAATCCCGTCGAGGAGGGCGGGGCTGTCGGCAATGTTCGCAAGCGTAGTGACACAGTAGTCGGGTTTGTTGTACGTGGTCATTCCCAGGCTGAGTTTGCCACCAAGTACTGGTTCCGCGTGCGTTGTCCAAGAGCCCGCCTCGAGAATCATGTCCTCGGTGCTAGCAATGAGGTCGAACCAATACCATCCGCCATCTGTGAACGATGTGAGGGGCAGCTCGAAATCGGACTCAGCTAAACCGCTGACTTCCCTGGAATCCACACGCTGTGGCACTCCGTTTGCGTTTGACCGGTACACGATGATCGTTCCTGGGCCCGCGGTTCTGAGCGTGAGGCGCACACTATTGACCACAGTCCAACGCTGCCAATAGGCCGCTGGAAACGCATTGAAATAGCTTGCAAACGATACTCGGCTGCCCGAACGAACCCTAGCGCTAGAGCGCGAAAGCACATTATCGATGCTCGCGTTGTTCGTCAGCCGCACTGGTTGATCGCCAACCTGCGTCCAGACCTCGGAGTCCGTATACAACGGCAGAACGTCAGGGTCTTGTGAGGTGGGAAGCACTAGGTTCTGCAGCGTGGTCGACATCGTAGGGGCGTCTCGTTTCGGGCCGGCGGAGTACTGACTGGGCAATTCTATCGTCGGAGATTCGGTGCAGCTGGGCGCTGGAAATGAACGGCAGATGGCTTACTGCGGAATCACCCGCGACTGCGCCAACCCCACGGCGGCGCGGCTCGGGCCGCTTGGCTCGTCGTGCCATGCAGCGTTCCACCACTCGGAGCCGCCCGCGAGGCTCTTCAGTGCGTCGGTGAGACGCCCTATCCCGAGGAGGCGCCCCGCGACGATGAGGGCGGCAGTCGTGCTCATCTGGTCCATCTCGGGTCGCCTGGCGGCGAGGTCCTCGAAGAGCTCGTCGACGGTCGCGTTTGCCTGGGCTTCGGCTTCGGCGTCTGAGGCGGCGCCTGTCGCGGTGCCAAGGGGGAGAAAAACGACCCCCTGCACTCCGTGCTGGCTAACGCGCGAGGCCTGCGCGAGCGCAGCTTCGATCTCGCCCTTTGAACAGGCAAGACTGGCGGTGAACCCAACTGAGCAGACGAGCTGCGAGCGGCCGCCGCTTGCCGAGTTGAGGCTCTCGCGTTGATTCACCATGACAACATGCGAGGGGCGCAGCTGCGTTGGGGTGAGATCCATGCCGAGCGCCCGCCGCAGGCCGCTGAGGGCATGCTGGCGCAGGTCAGGCGCGCCGTGCTCGTCGGTGTAGCCGCGGTGCCCGCCTGCTGCGAGCGCGATCGTTTCGCTTGGCACGGTCAGCATCGCGTTACCAAACCTGAAGGTGTTTCCCCGACGCACAAGCACCAGATAGCGGTTGTTCTGCTCGTCGGTAATCACGAGAACGACGTGCACGGCGAGGTTTGATTCGAGCACGCTCGGCTTGACCAGCCCCTCCTCGTGGCCCTCGCCCCCCTGCTGCGACGCGCTGTAGTTTCGCTTCACCACGCGCTGCTCCTCGGCCCAGATCGGCGAAGCGCCAAGGCCCAGGGCATCGGCGGCGCCCTTGCACGCGTAGGGTGAGTGGTCGGTCGCAGCCGAGCAGCTCGAATGAGTGGAGAGCACAAACTCGACCGTGCCAGCCCACCGATTCTCCGAGACGGTGACGCCATCAAGAATGGGTACGTGGTTGTCTCTGTCGCCAATGAGATAGCGCTCGTCGGCCTGGAGCTTTTTCTCCCACTCGCACTTGGGCAGCACCTCTTGTGCAGCAGCGCTGGTGGCGGTGCCGCGAGCCTTTCGGCCGGCGGGGCGCGCATCGCCAGGGAAATGGTTCTTCACGAAGTTGCCATCGGTGGGGCGACGATCGCCAGACGCGTTCTGCGAGCGAACGCGGTCGGAGTGCCACAGCCGCACGGTATCGACCCCGGCGCGAGTGTGGAGCCCCGTGGCGAGCACCGAGGCGCCCGTGTGCCTCTCGACCTGGCTCGAGAATGCGCGGGAGGCGCGGCGGTTGATGAGCTGCCTGGAGCCCTCGGCGGCGCCGCCCTCTGCGATGCCGGGGGGAGCCGCAGGGAAACTCCGCGCGTAGGCGTGCAGGGTTTGCAACCGACCTGTCACGGTTTCGAGCCGTTCGCGCATCAAGAAACGCAAGACGACGTTCGCTCGCAGGCGTGATTCGGCGCCGGTAGCCCACGGGGCGAGCTCTGGCAGCTGCCAGGGCCACTCGGCGAGCGTGCGGGTGCGCTGACCCGCCTGCGCGATAAGCCGCGCAGGCGAAGTGTCTGTGTGGTCGTCGAAGGCGCAGATTCCATGGGTGAGCTGTTCGAAGAACTCGGCGTGGTCGAGTGGGGCGGCTGCGCTGCCGGCCTGACCGGCCGAAGTGCCCGAGGCCTTCTGCGCCTTCGCGATGCACTTGTATTCCCGAAGCAGCGGCTTTCGAAACGACCACGCAACGACCGACGGCAGCGTCATCGCCCCGAGCGAAGCGACGACGAGCAAAATCGCGAGCACGCCGAGCAGGTCGTTCAGCCGACTCACCGAGCCAAATTGCTCTGGCCACAGGCCCGTAAACTCGCTGATCGCGAACGCAACGATGAGCGCAATCAGCGCGCCGTAAAAGACCTTGACCATACGCTCAGTCTAGGCAGCGCTGGGCGCCCCTACGCCCTACCCAACATCCAACTTCCCGGCAGCCCGCCACACGGCGACCGCGAGCTCGGGCACCGCGTCGGCGATTTCGCGCAGCAGCTCGAACTCGACCCTGTCGGCGTTCGCGCGGTGCGCGTCGGCGTCGGCGCTCGATGACTGCGCGGCGAGCCTCGCGAGCCCGTACTCGGCGAGCTGGCCGCGGTCTTCGAGCAGCTCGTCGCGCAGCGCGGCGACGACGAAGTCGTCGAGTTCAGGGACCTCTTCGTAGGCAACGGCCGGGTCTTGGCCGCCGCGCACGCGATACTCGAGAATCGTCTCGCGTTCGAGGCGCGCGTCTGCCCGCAGCTTGTGCAGGCGTTCGGTCGTGAGGTTCACGAACCCAATCTACCAAGCAACCCTATGCGCGAGGTCACGGCTGGGTCGCGGCACGCCCGCCAGCGACAGCACCACCACCGGCACCGCCACCAGCGCCGCCACCAGCACCGGCCCCCGCAGCCGCCGGCGCGTAGTCGCGCGGAATCGGCACCTGCCGCCACGGCACGCGCTGCGGCTCGGCGTCGAGCGACGGCAGCTCGAAATCGAAGCGCGACTTCGCCGCGAGCAGCACGAGCAAGAGCCAGCCGCTCTCGATGAGTATGCGGCTCTCGGTGAGCGACTGCACGACGAGGGCGACCATCAGCAGAAACGGCCAGAGCGCGCTCGTGGCGTACGGTAGCGGCGGGCCGAAACCGCGCCGCGGCTGATCCACCGCCCTGAACCACACTCGCCACAGCGTCAGCCCGACGAGCAAGACGAACAAGAAGAGCCCAACGATGCCGAGCTGCAGCCAGACGTCGAGCCACGCATTGTGGGCGCTCATCACCTGAATGCCGCCCTGCTTGTCGAGCGTTTTGAACGGTTCGACCCACGGCGCCCAGTAGCTGACCCAGCCCCAGCCAAACCACGGCCGCTGCTGAGCGAGCTCGATCACGCGCTCCCAGGTGTCGCCGCGGCCGGTGAGGTCTGCGCTCTTGCCGAGCAGCCCGAAGAGCGCGGTGCGGGCGAACAGCAGCGCGGCGGCGAGCACGGCGAGCAGCGCGCCGCCGGTGACGTAGACGGGGAGCCTGCCCTCGGCACCGCGCCTGCGCGCCCAGAGGGCGAATGCGAGGGCGCCGGCGACGGCGATGAGCGCGACCGCGACGGTCGCCGAGCGGGTGAGCGCGAGGGTCGCTGCGGCCATCGCGACCCAGAACCAGCCGGCGAAGCGGGTGACGAGCTTTGCGCGCAACTGAATGGCGAACACGATGATGCCGATGAGGCCGATGAAGCCGAACAGAGTCGAGCTGCCGACGAGGCCCTGAATGGGGCCGCCTGCGAACAAGAGGTCGCGGCTCCAGTACAGCAGCTTCGGCGTTTTCTCTTGCTGCGCTGCCGTGAGCTCGAGCCACCAGGGCAGGAGCGGCTGCCCCACGAACACCGCGACCCACAGCTCGAACACGAACGACAGCCCGATGACGTAGCGCAGCGCGGTGCCGAGCGTGCGCAGCACCTCGTGCCAGGTGAGCACGAAAGCGAGCGTCACCGCAACGAGCGTGGTGAGCAGCTGCGCGATGACGCCGAGCACGCTTTCGGCGCGGTACTGTGACCAGAGAATCGAGAGCGCGGCGAGCGCGAGAAAGAGGTAGATCGGGGCCGGTAGCCGGTACCACCTGAAGCGCGGTGGGCGCAGCTTGATGAACATCACGGCGCCGATCGCGGCGATGATCACCGCGCAGGCGATGAACGCGGGCCAACCGAGCAGATTTCGCACGCCGTTGCTTGCGAGGGTGAAGACGAAAACGACGATTGCGTACGCGCTCACCCCGAGTCTCGTCTTGGTATTGGCCATACCCGGTATGGTAGAGCATGCCAATACCGCAGGGAGCATTGTGCTGATCTTCATCGCGAACACGCCGCGCGCCTACGCGTGGGGGTCGAAGGTCGCGCTCCCCGAAATGCTCGGCCACGCGCCGACGGGGGAGCCGCAGGCTGAGCTGTGGCTGGGCGATCACCCGGGGAGCCCGGCGAGCGTCGCGAAGGCGACGCCGGTGCCGCACACGCTCATCGAACTCATTGCGAAGGATCCGGAGCGCTATGGCGTCAACGGCGGTTCGCTGCCGTTCCTGTTGAAAGTGCTTGCGATTGGTGCCCCGCTGTCGCTGCAGGCCCACCCCGATCTTGCGCAGGCGCGGGCCGGGTTCGCGCACGAGGAGGCGGCGGGCGTGCCGATCGACGCCCCGCACCGCAACTACCGCGACGCGAATCACAAACCAGAGCTGCTCGTCGCGCTGAGCGAGGTGACGGCGCTCAGCGGCTTTCGGCCGATCGCCGACGCGGTGCTCGACATGCGCGCGCTCGCGCAGGCCGCGCCCTACGGCGCCGCCGCGCTTTCCGTGGTGGCGGATCGGCTGGTCGCCGCCGACCCCGGTCAGGCGCGCGAGGGTTTTCTCACCTGGGCCTTTGGGGAGTCGGACGAGGTCGAGGAGGCGCTGCGCGGCATTGTCGACGCTGTCGGCGAAGGGTCGCGCCCCGCGATCGACCCCGGCCGCCTTGCCTGCCTGCGCGAGCTTGTCACGCACTACCCGGGCGACCCCGGTGTGCTCGTCTCGCTGCTGCTGCACCACGTCACGCTCGCGCCAGGCGAGGCCGTGTACCTTGGCGCGCGTCAGCTCCACGCCTACCTTGGCGGCATCGCGGTCGAGGTGATGGCGGCGTCTGACAACGTGCTGCGCGCCGGCCTCACGGAGAAGCACGTCGACATCCCAGAGATGCTTCGCGTGCTCGATTTCGATGCGCTCGACGACCCGCGGCTGCGCGGCGAGAGGCTCGCGCCCGGGCTGTGCGCCTGGCGGCCGGGGGTGCCAGACTTTCAGCTCTTCAGGGCCAGGGTCGCGGGCGAGGCCCCCGGCGCTGGCGGCGCGGCGGGCTCGCTGTCGTTTGGTGCGGGGCAGCACGACGGTGCGCACCTCTCCGGCGCCGCGAGCGAGGTCGTGCTCGACGCGAGTGCGCCGCTCGTGCTGATTGCGACCGCAGGCAGGGTGCTCGTTTCGCGCCCCGAGGCTGAGCTTGCCGAGATGGCGAACGTGGCGCGCGGTCAGTCGCTCTACGTGTCTGCGGGCGAGCCGATCCGCCTCACGGGCAGCGGCGAGGTCTTTCTCGCGACCGTTGGCGAATCATTCCCGCAGCACGACTCGGGCCGGTCATAAAGCGATCGCCCCGGGCTAGCTGGCCCGGGGCGATCGCGTTGTTTGTACGGTTCTCGCGGCTACTCCGAGAGCAGCGCCTGAATGCGGCGAATACCCTCGACGATCGCGTCGTCGCCGAGCGCGTAGCTGAAGCGCAGGTAGCCGGAGGGGCCGAATGCCTCGCCGGGAACCGCCGCGACCTCGGCCTCGGAGAGAATGAGGTCGGCGAGCTCGAGCGAGGTCGTCGGAGTGACGCCGCGAATCTCGCGCCCGAGCGCCTGGGTGACGTCGGCGTAGGCGTAGAACGCGCCCTCTGGCATGGGGCAGTGGAAGCCCGGAACCTTGTTCAGCTCCTCGATGATGAGCCCGCGGCGACGCTCGAAGGCCTGGCGCATCTCCTCGATCGGCTCCTGCGGGCCGTCGAGCGCTGCAGCTGCGGCAATTTGCGCGATGTTGTTGATGTTCGACGTCATGTGCGACTGCAGGTTCGCCGCGCCCTTGATGAGATCTGCCGGGCCGATGAGCCAGCCGATGCGCCAGCCGGTCATCGCATAGGTCTTCGCGACACCGTTCACGAGCATCGTGTTGTTCGCAAGCTCGGGCACGGCCTCGACGATCGAGATGGCGCGCACGCCGTCGTAGGTGAGGTTCTGGTAGATCTCGTCGGTGACGACGATGAGGTTGTGCGCGAGCGCCCACTCGCCGATTGCCCTGGTCTCTTCGGGGGTGTACACCGCGCCGGTCGGGTTCGACGGCGAGCAGAACAGCATTGCCTTCGTGCGGTCGGTGCGCGCCGCCTCGAGCTGCTCGACGGTCACCTTGTAACCCTGATCAGCGCCGGCAAACACCTCGACCGCTGTGCCGTCGGCGAGCTTGATCTCTTCGGAGTAGCTCGTCCAGTACGGGGCGGGGAGAATGACTTCGTCGCCCGGGTCGAGAATCGTCTGGAACGCCGAGTAGACGGCGTGCTTGCCGCCGTTGGTGACGATCACCTGGGCCGGCGTGATGTCAAGGCCGGAGTCGCGCTTGGTCTTGCGCACGATCGCCTCGCGCAGCGCGGGGAGCCCGACCGCGGGGGTGTAACGGAAGTTCTTGGGGTCGTCGAGCGCCTTGCGGGCCGCGTCGACGATATGCTCCGGGGTCGCAAAGTCAGGCTCGCCGGCGGCGTAGCTAATGACGGGGCGGCCTTCGGCCTGGAGGGCTTTCGCCTTCGAGTCCACCTTCAGCGTCGCTGACTCTGCGATGGCGGCGATCTTCTTTGACAAACGGTTGGTTTCGGTCACGCAATAAGCCTACTCCTGGGCGCATGCCCGCGCTCGCTCCCGCCCGAGATTGCGCAGCAGATTTTGAGCCGCGGCGCTCCCGGCCTGCCCGGCAAATGAACTTCAGTTCGACAAGGGCGGCTCGATCGCGTAGTGTTATAGCTAGGCATTGACTTCTGCCATTATCGGTTGTGCCCAAAACGCTTTCGATACGGCAGGGGTTTCACCTTTTAGGGTGGTGGCGCAATTGGTAGCGCAACGGTCTCCAAAACCGTAGGTTGCAGGTTCGAGTCCTGTCCGCCCTGCCACACCTGGCTTTCAGGCCGGGGCACTGAAAGGACACACGATGAGCAGCACTGAACTCGCTGAGAACGGCGGAAACGTCGAGCCAGCGAAGCAGGATGATCGCAAGCGTGGGTTCTTCGGTCGGATCATTCTGTTCATTCAGCAGGTGTTCTCGGAGCTGAAGAAGGTTGTCACCCCGACCCGCAAGGAGCTCGTCAGGTACACCCTCGTCGTGCTCGCCTTCGTGATCATCATGATGGCGCTCGTCTGGGTGCTTGACCAGGCCTTCGGCTGGGTCACCCTCTTCATCTTCGGCACGCCGCTGGGCTAGCCAGTAGATCCACACCCGCAACGAATGAGAAGGCACCACTGAGATGACGCCCGAGAACAGCTCTACACCTGAGGCAGACCTCGACGCGGCGCTTGACGCGCTGGCGAACGTGGCCGACCCCGAGGTCGACGCGGCAGTCGAGGACGCACTCGATATCGATTCCGTCGACGAGGCTGAGGCCGCGGCGAACGCGATCGTCGACGAGGAGTCGACGGAAGAGGGCGCTGCAGACGAGGCAGCCGAGTCTGCGGTAGACCCCTACAAGGCCTTCAAGAAAGAACTGCGCCGCCTGCCGGGCAAGTGGTTCGTGATTCACACCTACGCCGGGTACGAGCGCAAGGTGAAGTCGAACCTCTGGAACCGCCGCGAGGTCATGGGTGCCGTAGATGACATCTACGAGATCCAGGTTCCGATGGAAGAGGTCATGGAGGTCAAGAACGGCCAGCGCAAGATGGTGACCCGCGTGCGCATTCCGGGCTACGTGCTCGTGCGCATGAACCTCACCGAGAGCACCTGGTCGGTTGTTCGACACACCCCCGGCGTGACCGGCTTCGTCGGCAACGCTCACAACCCCGTGCCGCTGCGCCTCAACGAGGCGTTCGAGATGCTCAAGAGCACCGTTGAGCTCGAGCCCGCGGCAACCGCCAAGGGCAAGGCCCCCGCGACGGCCGTGGCCCAGGGCCAGGTCGAAATCGACTTCGAGATCGGCGAGACCATCACGATCAAGTCGGGCTCGTTCGAGGGCCTCCCCGGCACCATCAGCGAGATCAACCCGGCGGCCGGCAAGCTCACCGTGCTCGTGTCGCTGTTCGAGCGCGAGACCCCGGTCGAGCTCGGCTTCGACCAGGTCACGAAGATGGTCTAGCCCTGAGCGGTCACATGACTTCTGCGAAAGCGCGCGTTGCCCTCTGGGACAACGCGCGCTTTGCGCTTATCGTGCTCGTCGTCATCGGGCACCTGATTTCGACGGTGCGCACCGACACCGAGCTCGGCTTCGCGCTCTACGCCTACATCTACCTGTTTCACATGCCCGCGATGATCGCGCTCTCGGGGCTGTTCTCGAAACCAGAGGTGACTCCGAAGGCGATCGCTTCGACCGTGCAGTTGCTCGTGGTGTGGGGGCTGTGGGAGGGCATCTGGGCCGTGCTGCGCGGCGTGGTGTCGGGTAAGCAGCTGAGCCAGAACTTCTTGGTGAGCCCGGCGTGGACGCTGTGGTTTCTCGTCACCCTCGCGACGATGCGCATCCTGCTGCCCTACATCGCGCGGCTGAAGCACCCGCTCGTCGTTGCGACCGGGCTCGCGCTCATCGCGCCACTGTTGCCGGCGATCGGCGTGAACTTTTCGGCGGCGCGCACGCTCGCCTTCCTGCCCTTCTTCGTCGCGGCCTGGCTCGCGAAGGAGCGCGGCTGGCTCGCGGGAGACTGGTTCATGGCGCCGTCGCGCGGGCTGCGAGCCGCGGCATGGGCGCTGTTTGCCGGCATCGCCGCGGTGATGGCCGCGCTAGCGGCGCTCCCCGGCGGGTTCAGGGGCGCGTGGCGCATCGACCGCTGGCTCACGCACCGCGACAGCTACGCGTGGATGTTTGAGCGCGCGCCGCTGGGCGCGTGGAACGCGAACGGCGACGGCGTCGCCGGGTGGTTTGGGCTCGCCGCAGGCGGGGTCGCCGTCGGGGCCCTGCTGCTCGCGCTCGCAGCTGCGATGACGCTCGCGCTGCTCATCGTGGTGCCGCGGGGGCACTCGATCTTCACGGTGTGGGGCACGCGCACCCTCTACGTCTACCTGCTCCACGGGGTTGTCGTGTGGGCGCTGCGAGAGTCGGGGGTGGTCGGCGCGGTCGGTCAACTGGGGTGGCTCGGCGTCATCGTGCTCAGCGCTGCCGCGGTAGCGATCGCGGTGCTGCTGTCGTCGTCGCTGGTGTCGCGGGTGTTGCGCCCACTCGTCGAACCGCGCATGGACTGGCTGTTCGCGCCGATGCCAACGCGCAACCCCAGCTGAAACCTGCCGCTGACGCCGAGCCGCTGCTGCAGCGAGCTGGCCCGACGCTGCACGGTACGCACGCTCACCCCAAGCTCGCGCGCGATGCTCGCATCGGTGAGGCCGCGACGCAGCAGCCCGAGCAGCTCGCGCTCCTCGGGCCCAAAGGTCTCGCCGCCGTTGGCCTGTTGGGCGGCAGGCGCCGGCGTCGCGTGCTCCCAGACGCTCTCGAACACCGCGGTGAGGTAGTGCACAAACGACGGGTGCGTAGTGTGCAGCGCCGCGGCCGGAGCGCCCTCGTCTTCGTGCGCGACAAGGATGGCCTCGGCGCCGTCACGAATGAAGAGCCCCGAGGTGACGAGCTCCGAGACCCGCACGGCGTCGTCAGCGCAGTCTCGCGGTCTGCCAGGCGGCGCGAACACCGTGCGGTGGCGCACCTGGTGGCCCGCCTGCCTGTCGGCCCCGCCGCCCCGATGGGGCGTTGCGGCGTTCGGGCGCAGTTGGGGGAGGCTGCCCCAGATCGTGTGGGCCCCCTGCCCGGCTGGGTAGAGCGCCGAGAGCGTGCTCGTCGCCGCCCGCCGAAGCGCCAAGAGCCGCGAACGGAGTTCGTTGCGGGTGCCGATCGGGCTTCCCAGCGAGGCGACGCGAGGCGCTGGCTCTACCGGGAGCTCGCGCACATCGTGGAGCAGCGATTCGAGCCGGGCGGAGAGCTGCGCGACGTCCACGGGTGATCCTCCTTGAGCGGGCCTGCCGGGGGAGTGCCCCGGAGCTATACCACTTGACATTGTACCCGCAGGCGTCGCTCGCGCGAGCGCGGGGGCCGCGCCGCGCCCAGCCGCGGCATCGGCGCTGTCGC
The DNA here is from genome assembly GCF_039528015.1 of Leucobacter albus. NCBI lineage: Bacteria > Bacillati > Actinomycetota > Actinomycetes > Micrococcales > Microbacteriaceae > Leucobacter > Leucobacter albus. The sequence goes on from NZ_BAAAKZ010000019.1 coordinate 32,856, forward strand.
AGCTGCGCCACCCGGTGGCATGTTTCCGACCTTGGCGCGCCCACCGGGGCTGTGCCACACTGACCGCAGGGCGCGCATCTGAGCCCCGGCACCGCGCCGGGGCGTGACGCGGCGTGCCCAAAACATGAATCGGGCACGCGCGGCTCCTCGCTGCCGCGCCCGCCCCGGCGAAAGGAACCAGAACACCATGACAGCACACACGATGCGGCGGGGAGCGACGATGCTCCTCGGCATCGCGGTCTGCGCGGGGCTCGCCTTCACGGCGCCCGCCACCGCGCTCGCGGCCCCGGGCGGCGCAGACGCGCCGGTCGACGACGCCGCGCCCGCCTACATCTCGGGGCTCGTGAACCCGCGCGCCGACGAAACGACCGAGGCGCTCCCGCCGCTGCTCGCGAACGCCGAACTGATGCGCACCGAGGGCGATAGCGTTGTCGCCGCACCCGACCGGCCGTCGATGGCCGCGACGGCACAGCGATCGGCCACCGAACGCTCCGCCGCGCGCGCCGCGAACGAGTGCACCACCAACGCCTTCGCGGCGGCCTCGGGCCAGGCGCTCGTCGACCTCATCGCGGGCAGCACCACGAACTGCGTGAATACGCTCTTCTCGGTCACCGGCAGCCAGGCCTCGGCCGTGTTTGGCGAGGCAAAGATGGTCGCGGCCGCGAACGAGCTGAAGGCCATTGCGGCGAACTACCAGGGCAATAACTCCACCTCTGCCGCCCAGTTCGTGCTGTTTCTGCGCGCTGGCTTCTACGTGCAGTACTACAACTCCGCGAGCGTGCCGGCCTACGGCGCCGCCCTCGACACGGCCATGACGGGCGCGCTCGACGCGTTCTTCGCGAACCCGCGCTCGGAAGACGTGACCGACGCGAACGGCGAGACGCTCTCAGAAGCGATCACCCTCATCGACAGCGCCGAGCTCAACGACCGCTACCTGCCGGTCATCAAGCGCCTGCTCGCCGACTACGACGCGAGTTACGACTCCTCGTGGTGGATGCTGAACGCCGTGAACGCCACCTACACGGTGCTGTTTCGCGGCCACCAGTTGCCCGCATTCGTGAACGCTGTTGCGGCCGACCCGTCGATCTTGCAGACGCTGCGCGACTTCACCGCAGACAACGCAGGCCTGCTCGCAACCGATCGCGCCTACCTCGTCACGAACGCGGGGCGCGAGCTCGGCCGCTTCCTCGGCGACCCGCAGGTGAAGGCCGCAGCGAAGCCGCACGTGAAGGCCGTGCTCGACGCGACCTCGCTTAACGGCCCTGGCTCAGCGCTGTGGGTAGCCGTTGCCTCGATGGGCGACTGGTTCGACCGTGCGAACTGCGACTACTACGGCACCTGCGATTTCAAGGAGCGCATCGAAGCGTTCGTGCTGCCAACCACGTTTGAGTGCAGCCCGAGCATCACGATTCGCGCGCAAGACATGAGCCAGGCCGAGCTCACCGCGAGCTGCGACAGCCTGCTCGGGCAAGATGCGTACTTCCACGCGGTCGCGAAGGATCCCGGGCCCGTACCGGGCGACGTGAACACGAAGATCGAGGTCGTCGCCTTCGACTCGAGCGACGACTACCAGTCGTACGCTGGCACCCTGTTCGACATCGACACGAACAACGGCGGCATGTACCTCGAGGGTGACCCCTCGCAGGCGGGCAACCAGGCGAGGTTCATCGCCTACGAGGCCGAGTGGCTGCGCCCCGAGTTCGCTATCTGGAACCTCAACCACGAGTACACCCACTACCTCGACGGCCGCTTCAACATGCACGGCGACTTCGCCGAGAACATGCTCACCCCGACAATCTGGTGGGTTGAGGGCTTCGGCGAGTACATCTCGTACCACTACCGCGGCATGGAGTACACCGCGGCCCAGCAGCTCGCTGGCACCGGCGCCCACACGCTGAGCGAGCTCTTCGACACGACGTACGACCACGGCACCGACCGCATCTACCGCTGGGGCTACCTCGCGGTGAGCTTCATGCTGAACAAGCACCCGAACGAGCTGCAGACCGTGCTCGGGTACTACCGCTCCGGCGACTGGAACGCGGCGCGCGCCTACCTGAAGAACAGCATCGGCACGAGCTACGACCAAGAGTTCGCCGGCTTCCTCACCGAGTGCGCCGCCGGCAACTGCAGCGCTGAGCTCGGCGGCGAGACTCCGACGACAAACACGCCGCCAACCGCCGCGTTCTCGGCGGCGGTAAATGGGCTCGAGGTCACCTTCTCCGACGAGTCGAGCGACGCAGACGGCACCATCGCCTCGTGGGCGTGGGAGCTCGGCAACGGCGAGACCTCGACCGATCAGCACCCGGCGATTAGCTACGCCGCGGCGGGAGACTACACCGTGAAGCTCACTGTGACCGATGACAAGGGAGCGACCGCCACGGTCAGCCGCTCCGTCACCGTGACCGATGGCGAGGAGCCGGGCACCGGCGGCGAGAACACCTGGCAGGTGCCAGTTTGCGAAGACGGCGATGCGCGCGCCCTCGGGCAGGCCTGCGGCCGCATGCAGCGCTCGGCCGGTGCAGGGCAGTCTGACTACCTGCTCATCTGGGTGCCCACCGGCACGCCGCGGCTCACCGTCACCGCCGGGGGCGGCACCGGCGAGGCCGACCTGTACGTCGGCCACACCGGCTGGGCGAGCCAGCAGAACCACGTCGCGCGCTCGACGAACCCGGGCACGAGCGAGCAGGTCGTCATCGACTGGCCCGCCGCTGGCTGGAACTACGTCACGCTCTATGGCGCAGACGCGTTCGACAACGTGAGCGTGTACGCGCAGTACTAGGGCAAACACCCGGGGTGCCCGCTGAGCACACCCCGACGATCGCGGCGTTCACGAGGCTACGGCCCCGGGGCGCCGCGATCGGCGTGTGGCCGGGTTCGGCGTGTGGCCAGGTTCGGCGTGTGGCCGGGTTCGGTTCAGCCGGGTTCGGCGGGGCCGGCTACTGGGCCGCGACCGCTCGATCGGCCCCGCGATCCGCCCCGCCACGCGCCAGAAACTCGCCGACGCGCGCGCCGAGCTGAAACCGGCCGCGCGCGCCGAGGCGGTGCTGAATCGCCTGCACCTGACGCTGCACCGTGCGCTCGCTCACGCCGAGTGAGCGAGCGATGCTCGCGTCGGTGCGGCCGAGCACGAGGTAGCGCAGCAGCTCGACCTGCTCTGGCGTGAGCCCCGCGACCCCGTCGAGCTGCGGGGCGGTCACGGGCAGCGCCCGCTCCCACACCGACTCGAAGAGCCTAAGCAGGAAGTCGACGACGAGCGGGTTCGAGGTGTGAAACCCGAGGTGTTCGACCTCGGGGTAGCCCTGCGCGATGACGAGCGCCTCGCGGGCGTCGCGTATGAGCAGCCGCGATGGCACGAGGTCCGATACCCGTGCCTCCTCGCCCTGTGCGATCGCGTTGAGGGTGGCCTCGAGGTGCGCATCCTCCTCGAAGATCGCCGTCGAGTACACGACCCGGTAGCGCACCCCCGCCTCGAGCGCGACGGTCTGCGACCGGCTCTGGCCGTGGGTGTTCGGGCAGTAGTCGCCGTTGTCGAGCGCGCTGATCGACTCTCGGGCGGTGAGCTGAATGGACGAGAACAGCGCGGTGCCCTCCTCCTGCGAGGTGATCGCGCGGCCGATATCGGCGTCGCCAGCCACGCCGCCGCGGGCAACCGCTATGAGCTCGCCGAGTCTGACGGTGAGTTCTGAGAGATCCATCTGCACGTCCTCGTCTGTGGAATACAGACCATTATTGCGCGTCTGGGCCCCTCGGCACGAGCAACTGATGCTCCGCGAGCTCGCGGTACAGCGGAACGCGGTCGACGAGCTCGGCGTGCGTGCCCTCACCGAGCACCCTGCCGTCTTCTACGACGATGATCTTGTCGCTGTCGACAACCGTCGAGAGCCGGTGCGCGATCACGATGAGGGTGCGCCCCGTCGCCACGGAGTCGAGTGCCTCGCGCATGAGGCGCTCGTTGACTCCGTCGAGCGAGGCCGTCGACTCGTCGAGCAGCAGAATCGGGGGAGCGGTGAGTAGCGCCCGGGCGATCGCGAGGCGCTGCTTCTCACCGCCCGAGAGCATCAACCCGTGTTCGCCGACCTGCGCATCGAGCCCGGTGTCGAGGCCCGCGGTCTCGGCCGAGCGGTCGAGCAGGCTGCCGAGGTTCACCGCGCGCAGCACGCGCTCGCACGCTGCGTCGCTCGCGTCGGGCGAAGCGAGCAGCAGGTTTTCGCGCAGGGTGCCCGCGAGCACCGGCGCATCTTGCTCGACGTAGCCGAACTGGGCCCTGAGCTCCGCGCGGTCGAGGCTTCTGATATCGGTGCCAAAGAGCTCGATGGCGCCAGAATCGGGGTCGTAGAACCGCTCGATGAGCCCGAGCACGGTCGACTTGCCGGCACCAGAGGGGCCGACGAGCGCGACGCGTGTGCCACGTGGAACATCGAACGAGACACCGTGGAGCACCGGCGTCTCGACGATATCGGCCGGGGCCGCCTGGGCAGCGCGGCCGGCCCGCCCGCGCACAAGCTCGCGCGCGTCGACGCGGTCGGGGGCAGCCGAGCGGTAGGTGAAGTGCACGTCAGCGAAGCGGATCGCCGGCTCGCTCGCCGCCCGTGCCGTCGCCGTGCTGGGCGCGGTGTCTCGCGCCGCCGTGTCGCGCGGCTCCGTGTCGCCCTCCGCCGTGCTGCCGGCTGCCGTGCTGCCGGCTGCTGCGTGGGGCGCGGTGTCGGCGAGCGCCACGATGCGCCCACCTGGTGCGAGCTCAGCGTCGTTTGCGGTCTCGGTTGCCAGGCCGTCGATCTCCTGAATGCGGCCGAGCGCGCCGAGCGCCTGATTCACCGCAGAGAATGCGCCGAATGCCTGGCCGAGCGGGGTGATCATCATGAAGAGAAAGATCACAAAGGTGACGAGCTGGCTGATCTCGATCGCGCCTGAGGCGACGCGGTACCCGCCGAAGCCGAGCACCGACAGCAGCGACACCTGCAGCGCGATGAACGAGATCGGCACGATGAGAGCCGAAATTCTCGCGATCTTCAGCCCAAACCCGTAGGCCTCTTCGGCCTGGCGCTCGATCGCGGCCTGCTCGCGGTCTGCGGCGCCAGCGGCGCGAATCGTGCGCATCGAGCCGATCGCGCGATCCACCGAGGCGGCGAGATCGCCGACCTTCTCCTGTGCCCGCGCCACGGCCGGGCGGATGCGGCTCGCGAGCAGCACGACGACTACGAGCGATACGCCGATGATGCCGAAGGTGATGAAAAACAGCACCGGGTCGATGATGAACATGCCGACGAGCGCGCCGACGAACAGCAGCGCACCGCCAACGGCCTCGACGAGCCCCTGCGTGAGCACCGCGCGCAGCAGCGTCGTGTCAGAGCCGACGCGCGAGACGAGGTCGCCCGTGCGGCGGCGGTCGAACTCTGAGATCGGCAGATGCAGAATCTTGGCGATGAGTCGGCGGCGCGAGCGCAGCACCACGCCCTCGCCCATGCGCTGCAGCAGGTAGTGCTGGTAGCCGTCGAGCAGCGCGCCGATAATCACGACCGCGACGAGCACACCGACGAGCGCGCCGAGCGGCTCCACGGCCTGCACGCGCTCAATGACCTGGCCAACGAGCAGCGGCTGCGACAGCGACACGAGCGCGCTGACGAGGCTCAGTGCGATGATGAAGCCGAGCAGGCCGCGCTGCTCGAACAGGTAGGGGAGCAGCTGCCTGAACGAGGCCCGAGGGCCCGACTGAGCGCCGCGCGCGCCCCTGCGCCTGCGCCCGTTCTCTGCGGGGGTCGGTGCCGCCGACAGCGGTGCATTCGAGGGCTGAACTTGCTGTCGCGCGTGAGAGTCTGGCACCCGTCCACTCTATCCAGCTCCGGTGCGCGAGCCCTGGGAAATGTGTGCGGTTTGGCGGCGCTGGGCGCTCGGAGCTGGGCGCTCGGCGCTCGCTGGCCCGCGGGGCTGACGCGGCCCGCGGGGCTGGCGCGGCTGGCGGGCCGGCGGGGCTGGCGCGGCTGGCGGGCCGGCGGGGCTGGCGCGGCTGGCGGGC
>NZ_BAAAKZ010000020.1:0-1149 GCF_039528015.1 Leucobacter albus
TCCGGGTTCGGAATGTGACCGGGCGTTTCCCTGACGCTATAACCACCGAAACTCTATTGACATAACACGCAACCCCACACCAAGCACACACAAACGGGTGCGTGGGGTTGTGGCCATACGTCAAGAACCACAAAGTAGACGCGAACATCGTTACAACACTTTACCCATGCCCCAAAACTATTTGGGATGAAGTCAAGTCATCGGCTTATTAGTACCAGTCAGCTCCACACGTTACCGCGCTTCCACATCTGGCCTATCAACCCAGTCATCTACTGGGAGCCTCACAGGAGTAAACTCCTACGGAAATCTCATCTTGAGGCCGGCTTCCCGCTTAGATGCTTTCAGCGGTTATCCATCCCGAACGTAGCCAACCAGCCATGCCCTTGGCAGAACAACTGGCACACCAGAGGTTCGTCCAACCCGGTCCTCTCGTACTAGGGTCAGATCCTCTCAAATTTCCAACGCGCGCAGAGGATAGGGACCGAACTGTCTCACGACGTTCTAAACCCAGCTCGCGTACCGCTTTAATGGGCGAACAGCCCAACCCTTGGGACCGACTCCAGCCCCAGGATGCGACGAGCCGACATCGAGGTGCCAAACCATGCCGTCGATATGGACTCTTGGGCAAGATCAGCCTGTTATCCCCGAGGTACCTTTTATCCGTTGAGCGACAGCGCTTCCACAAGCCACTGCCGGATCACTAGTCCCGACTTTCGTCCCTGCTCGACCTGTCAGTCTCACAGTCAAGCTCCCTTGTGCACTTACACTCGCCACCTGATTGCCAACCAGGTTGAGGGAACCTTTGGGCGCCTCCGTTACTTTTTAGGAGGCAACCGCCCCAGTTAAACTACCCACCAGGCACTGTCCGAAAACCCGATCAGGGTTCGTCGTTAGATATCCAATATGACCAGAGTGGTATTTCAACAATGACTCCACGAACACTAGCGTGCCCGCTTCACAGTCTCCCACCTATCCTACACAAGCCACACCGAACACCAATACCAAGCTGTAGTAAAGGTCACGGGGTCTTTCCGTCCTTCTGCGCGTAACGAGCATCTTTACTCGTACTGCAATTTCGCCGAGTTTATGGTGGAGACAGCTGGGGAATCGTTACGCCATTCGTGCAGGTCGGAACTTACCCGACAAGGA
>NZ_BAAAKZ010000021.1:0-13892 GCF_039528015.1 Leucobacter albus
TCTTGAGCTGCTGAGTGCGCGACAGGCCCAGGGCGGGGTTGGTCACCCATCCCGACTGCAACCCCATGAGCCACTCAACAAAAACTGCCGAGAGCCGCCGACCACCCTTCGGGCCCTCCTCGGTAGGGGCTGGCGCTGGCCTACCAAGCACGGCCTCCCAGCGAGCTATTGCGGCCGCGTATGGCCCCCACGATGACTCTGGCTTGGTGAACTCCATCCGCGTCATCAAATGCGTTGACTTCTCCGGCGGCCGCCCTGATGTGCGTGGCATCCCAAAGTCAGCATCGCCAGCCTTCGGAGTTGGCAGCAGCTCGTTCACGGTGACCTCGTTCAGGTTCTTCACCCCTGCGCCTGTGCGCTCGCGCATGGCCTGGACTTGCTCAGGTGTCTTGCCTTGTACGTGGTCGTGTGCCTGCGGCGTCGGCAATAGCGAAACCGTGGTGCGCAAGTCGTCGCCACCGTCGCCATGGGCGCCTACCCCGTTGGCTTCATTCGAACGCGGCGTAGGGAGGAGCGCGACTGCAGAACTCACCGTGAGGTCGCCTTTCGAGCCACGCTGGTTCGGCCCGCCCTTCTCCCCGTCAGATGCTCGAGGGGTCGGGATCAGCTTCCCGCCGAGTTGCGAGAACAAAGACCCTGAACCTGCCATGAGGGGCGCCGACATCGGAAGCTCGTACGCCACTCCATCGACAGTCATACCCGAGATCGGAAAGGTCTCCGAGTACACGTCCGAGCGCTGTGAGATTACGTCTACTTGATCCGTCTCCCACACATCCCTGGCACTGTTCCATCCAGCAATCCGGCGCATGTTTGTCCTCCTCGCTTGCTGCGGTGGCTGAGTACGCGCCGCGCACGTTTTCCCAGACCACGTATTTCGGTTTGAGTTGCGCGATCGCTTCGCGCATGTTGACCCACAGGTTGGATCTGGTGCCGTAGGTCATGCCTGCACGGCGACCGGCGGCGGAGAGGTCTTGGCAGGGTGAGCCGCCGTCGATGATGTCCACGGGTGGGACGGTCGACCAGTCAACCTTGGTGATGTCGCCCAGGTTCGGGACTCCGGGCCAGTGGTGCTCGAGGACTGTGCTGGGTGCATCTTCAAACTCGCAGTGCCACGCGACTTCCGCGTCAAAGACTTGCTCAACTGCGAGCGAGAGGCCACCGTAGCCAGAGAAGAGTGAACCGGCTTTGAGCTTCACGCTCGCCTCCTAACGTCGTGAGGGGCTAACCTCTCGGTCAGCCCCTCGGATATGGAAAGAGCCCCGACTACTTGTCAGGGCTCTTGATGATGTGTGTCGTCTTGACGGGCGGTTTTCGCCAGAGCGTCGGTAGTGCTTTCACGAGCGCGAGGACGGCCGCGACGAGGATGAGTGCGATGATTGCGAGCACTCCCCAGCCGAGGACGTTGAGGATGATTTCCCACGGGGTCATGAGTTGTCCTTTCAGAAAGGTTGTTCGTCGTCGAAGCCGCCCGGGTCGGGGAAGCTCTGCCCGCCGTTTTGCGGCTGGTTCCAGGCCGACTGTGACTGTGGCCCTGCCTGAGCGCCTGTGAAGCCGCCCTGGCCGCGTGTAGCGCCTCTGGTGACCGTTGCTGTGGCGAACCTCAGCGACGGCCCAACCTCTTCAACCTCAAGGTCGAGTGACGTGCGCTGCGCGCCCTGGTTGTCCGTGTACGAGCGTTGCGTGAGTCGGCCTTGCACGATGACGCGCATGCCCTTCGTGAGCGTGGCGGCGATGTTGTCGGCATACTCGCCGTACGCGCGGCAGCCAAGCCACAACGCCTCGCCGTCCTCCCAGTCGCCCGACTGCTTGTCGCGCACGCGCGGTGTCGACGCGATACGGAACGTCACCCACGACTTACCGCCCTGGGATACACGTGGTTCAGGATCCGCGACAAGATTGCCGACAACGGTCAAAATCGGTTCGCCACTCATATTGTTCTCCTTCGTTTGAGGCCGCGAGCATGGCGCTCTTGCTTTCGGCGTGCGGCCAGTGTCTTGTTTTGATTGCGCCGGCATTCGACGCAGCGTGTTTCGTTGTAGCCGTCAGGCCGCAGGTACTTGACGGTGGTTAGTGGGGTGAGTTCGTGGCCGTGTTTGCACTTTGCTTGACCTGCTCGCGGCGCGAACATCCTGCCTTTCGCTGCCGCATCCAGCATGTTCTCCTGATGAGTGGATTCCCTCAGGTGGTTCGGGCGCAGGCAGGGCGGGTTGTCACAGTGGTGCATCACGTCGCCCTCGAGCGTGCGCCCCAGTTGGAGCATCAGCGAGACACGGTGCACTAGGCGGGTGCCGAACATGTCTCTATTCAGAACGCCGTATCCGCCAGCGTTGCGAGTACCAGACCATTCCCAGCACGGCCCCAAGTCAGGCCGATACTTGGGCAGATCGCCCAGCACGAGCTCTCCCGCGAACGTTCCGCGGAAGACGTTTGGAACCTTGGTGGCTGCGGCCCTCCACCTCTTGTAGTGCATCAAACACATCCCGCGGCCTTTGGGTTCTCGATTACATCCGAGCACGGCGCATTCGTCCATCACGCCTCGCTCCTTTCTTTCGTGTTGTGTGTCGCGCCCACGCAAAGCAGGCGCCAAGGTTGGCGAGCGCTACGACCGCGATGGTCAGGGGTAGCGGGAGTGGGATGGGTGCGCCGGCGGAATGCGCGATGACCAGCGCAACCACGGCGATAAACCCGGCCCCGGAAACGATGAAGGCCACGATCGCTGCTGCTTTCGTGGCCTCACGCTCGAACGGGGTGGTGTGGTCATTCACTGGGCGCCTCCGGGAAGATGCGGCGGGCGCTGACGATGCCCTCGTCTTTGGTTGAGATCAGGTCACCATCATGTGTCCCGAAGGTAAACTCCGGAGTGACTTGAACCGCGAATTCGTCAGGATGGCCTCCTGCTGTGATGGCCCACACCTCCCCTGGTTTCGCGTCGTGCCACTCGGGTTTCGGCTCCGGGTGAGCAGCGAAGAACGCGCGTGCTGCTTCTCGGAACGGGCCTCCATGGCACTGTGGAAGGTCCGACCCGAACTCCTGGCGCGAGCCTGTAGCCTCATCCACGACTACGCACTCGCGGTATGCCGCGTCGGTGTGTGCGGCTACCTCGAGCGGGTAGACCACGAGGTCAGTGCCTTCGGGACAGCGCCAGCGTCCGAGTTCCTTGTCGCGCTCATGCTGGAAGAACTCACGCAGAGCCACGACTTCCATGCTGGTCAGTGGCATGCCGCCAACCCTGAACAGGCCTTCTTCAGATTCCACCGAGATCTGTTTGCCGTTGCTGGCTGTGAATGTGTCACTCATGTTTCTTCTCCTGCTTCCATGACGAGTACCCGCACCCCGGGAGGGTTCGAGTCGCTCGCATACCGTTTGTGAATGAACTGCGAGACGATCCGGGAATCGTCCGCCAGCAGTCCGCCGTCCGTCATGCCGTCCCCGAGAGCCCGCATGAGCTTGTCGAGGTCAGGTTTCACGCCAGGCAGACTGAACTTCGGCCGCTTGGGTCGCGGCATGTAGAACACCGCCGCGACAAACACGGGGCCGGTGAACGTGTGCCCAATGTCAGAGGCCGCAGCAACCTTTCGCCGCCACGGCTTCAACACGTCTTTGTTGTCGTCCACGAGCACTGCACGTTTCCCGACAACGAACCCTTTCTTGGAGCCTTGCGGGACGGGCACACCGTCCACACGAAACGTCACTGACGTCATGGTTTCTCCAAGCATTCCCGGCAAATAACGAACCCGACCCGGAAGATCTGAATCATCTTGAACCGGGCCGGGTCTGTCCCCTGCTTCTTGCAGTCCTGGCATTCGTAGTACCGCTGCTCTGGGGGTGTTTTGGCGAGCTCGTCGCCGGTCATGACTGTGGTGGTCATGCGCTCTTCCTCGCTTTCGTCTTCGGCGCCGCCGCAGCACGACGGTTCATCAGGCCGCGCAGTTCCGTGTTGCGGTCAAGCAGGGCGCGTTTCTCCGCGAACAAGGACGCGTTGGCAGTCTCGAGCGTTTCGTTCTGGGCAGTCAGCGCACCAAGCCGCAAATGCAGCCGGTCGTTGTCTGCCTCCTGCGCCGCCACATACCCGGCGAGGGTGAGCACGAGCACCGGGTAGTCGGCCGGTGGGCACGAGCTCACCAGCTGTACGTTGTTCGCGGTGTCGCCGGCGTTCACGGAGTCGATGATTCGTGACGCGAGTTCTTCCGCTGCTAGTTCTCGTTCGCTGAGGGTCACGGGATCCTCCTGACGTCGAGTTGCAGCGGCGACACGTTCGGGCCGTCCTCGAGCGCCGGCCGGGACGCGTTCTCGCCTGCCCGATAATCGGCAAGCCTGCGAGCAGCATCAGCCGGCAGCGGGTCACGTGCTCGATGGTCTGCCGATACAAGCCCGAGGCGTTTCGCAACGCGCACGTCAGCGGCGATCTGCGCGGGCAGCATCCGTTTCTCGTCCTTCCACAGCTCGATCAACGCGAACGGCGTCAGAGACTCCCCCGCGATGCCGTAGAACCGGATCACGAGCGGCTGCGCCTCCGCGAACGTCATGCCCGGTGCTTCCTGAGCGAATACGGCCGCCCAGGCCACGACTTTCTCTCGAGTCATCTTGTCCGCGGTCGAGTACCGGTCGAGCTCGACAGACAGGCTGAGCAGATCAGCAACTTCACTCGGCGTCATAGTCCTTCCTTTCTGAATTCGTCAGCGATAGCGCGGGCACGATCGCCCGCCGTTGGTTTCGGCCCGCCCTGACGGACAGCCATGCCTCCGCGCTCCTCGAACTTGCGGCGCATCCAATTACGCCAAGTCGCAGACCAATCGAGCTTCACGCCTTTCGCGCCAGCAACCGAGATCCAGTAGTCAACGAACGACCGGTGTTCGGTCTGAGTGTCGAGGCCGGGACATTGTTCAGCGATCGCAGCAATGTCTTCCCTGGATGGCATCCATTGGGGATCGATGCGTGACCCTCGCGCTGTGCGCGTAGAGGTAGCTTTAGCTACCTCTCTATCTGTCTCTGTCTCTGTCTCTGCTTTTGTTTGGGCACCCGAGTCGCCACCCGAGCCGGTAACCGACTGGGTTTCCTTTGGCTTCTTCGGGCGACCACCTTTCGCGCCGTTTGCCCGGTTTCTCGCAGTCCTGGCATCGATTTCGGCTCGAGTCTCCTGCATGTCAGCAAAACCATGCAGTTCATACGAGCCATCCTCCCGACGCAGCAGCGATGGCGCGTTCGCGTCGTTGCTCTGCAACTCGGCAAGCACGTCGGTATCCCACTGAGAACCGAGTCGGTTAGCGACTGGCCCCGACAACACGCCATCCGTCATGTACTTCCGCGAATACAGCATCATCGTGACGTGCGCCCTAAACGCCGCATCCGACAGCCCAATAATCTTCGGGTGGTCTGCATAGTCAAGATCAAGCCTGATGAACAGGCGAGTGTCCTTCTCACGCGCCAACGTCTTCCTCCTTCCTTTCGATTGATGCGAGCATCCCCGCCTCGATCAGCGACCCCCAATGCCCGTACCAGACCGCCTGATAACGGAGAGCGTGCAAACAGATCTCGACTTGGTTGTCCCGGCCTTCCGCAGCGCTCATCGCAACCTCTCGCACGAGTTCACGGGAACGATGCGTGCACGCCAGGATGCGGGCGTAACGTTGCTGTCTATCCGTCAGGTGCACGGTGTTCCTCCCCTTCGTCCGCGTCGGCGCCCCACAGATCGAACTGTGTCGCCGCCGCTGGCCTGATCTTCTCCTCGAAGCCAGCGACAAACTCCTTCTTGATTTCGAACCCGTATGCGCGCCGCCCGAGGTTCTGTGCTGCAAGCAGTGTCACGCCGCTACCTGCGCAAGGGTCGACCACGACTTCGCCTGGATCGGTGAAAAGTTCAATTAGCGTCTCGAGCAGCTTGACCGGCTTCTGTGTCGGGTGCACTTTCGGCGTGGTGGTGTCGCGCGGCCAGTCGATGATGTTGAACACCATGCGGCCACGGTTGTTGAACTTCGGGAGCTTCCCGCGATACAGCAGCACCCCATATTCGGCGTTACCCACAACCCGCATGTTGGCTTTGAGGACCTGGGGTGAGAAGTTCTTCCGAAAGACGAGGTTGATGTAGTTCGCGAAGCCATATTTCTTCGCTTCCTCAATCAGCTCCATCTGCTGGTCGAACGCACAAAACACGATCATGCATCCGGCCTGCCCCTTCTCCTTGGGTTCCTTCTTCAGCATCCGAGACGTGAAGTGCATGAACTCAGAGATTCGGAAGTCCTTGTCTGTATCGAAGAACTGCTTCCCGGCAACGTCGGACTCTCCGTTCGCTCGATCGCCGTCGACGTACCATTGCGGGTTACTGCCGTACGCGTCAGTCCCGATGTTGTAGGGAATGTCAGCGATGATCAGCTGAGCGGGCGGGATGTTGTGCCGCTTGTGGTTCTGAAAGTGGTCGTTATGAAGTTGCACGGTGTTCCTCCTTCCCGCCGTTGTCGTCAAACACCCATGCGACTCCGCGCAGGTCAACAAAGATCAGCTCTGACTCTGGCCGTTTCTCGTACTGAGAGATCAGCCAGCCCTCATTGCCGTGTCCGGCGTGTGCTCGACCGTGGCACCATTCGCCGTTGTCGTGGTTCCCGTACCCGCACAGTGCGATGAGGTTGGCGAGGTTGTGGAGCCCTCCACGACGGAGCGGGCGACGATGATGGATGTCATTCGCCGCCCGCCCACAGTTCGCTTCGCACATGCCTTGTGATCGTTCCCGGATTTTCTCGGGGTGATGCTTTGGCATCCGTCCGGTTCGTTTGTTACTCACGGAGCCCCAACGCCTCACGGATCTCGTCACCGGGGTCGAAGTTCGCTCGCAGCCGCAACTCGTCAGTCTTGAGCACATTGCTGATGCGCAGCTGCTCAGCGATCGCGAGCATCGCGTGAAGTTGGGCAGACGCGATCATGTCGCGACGCTCCTCGGGGCGGCGGAGTGGCGCATCGCGGTCAGACCCGCGACGCAACCAGGCCTTACCGTTCAAGCGGCGCGCCCTTGCGACATAGTCGATTTGTTCACTCACTGGGTTCTCCTTCCGAGGGAAGTTCGATTTGATGCCCGGTCTCGTCGCGGTACGCGGCGACCGTGTACGGGATTGCCCAAGACCGGACGGTCACTGCCCCAAATTCGTCTGTGTGAGCTTTCGCCCAGCGCTGGTATTCCGCGTTCTTGATGTTCGCCAGCTCGACCGCTTCGAGCCACGTCCTACACGGGTGGATGTCGTCTGGGCCTTGATGCCAGACCAGGAACTCACTCACTGGGTTCTCCCTCCGTCATTGCGTATCGAAATCGCGCGATCGCGTCACCCGAGACGGGTACAGCGTGCTCGCGTCCGAGGTAGTCGTGCTCGATGATTTCGTCCGTCGAGTCGTGGGCGTGGTCGAACACACGCAGCTCGCCCACGAAGAACTCGTGCGCTGGCCCGATCGGTACGGGGCACACGTCGGGGAACACGTCAGTCTGCATCGGGTTCTCCTTCCGTCAGGGCGGCACGCACGGCGTCTGCGAGCCTTCGGTGCGCGAATGCTGCCGCGGCAGACTTCGAATGCTGGCTCACGCCTGATTTGCCGCCGTCGTCCAGCGCTGTGAGCACAGCTTCGACTCGGGCGATACGGGACAGAGCGGCACGATGCGCGGCCACCAGCCCGAGCACGGTATCTGCGTGCTCGTTGTCGCTCATGTTGCTCCATGCCAGCTTGTCTTCAAACATGTCCGGGTAGAGAACACCGAGCCCTCCTACACCCCTCCCGATTTCCAGCATCTGGGCGTGGGCTGCAGCCTGCTTTTCGGCTGCGGCCTGCAGCGCGTCAAGCTGCTCACTCGTGAACATCAGCTTGCCTCCATAATCGGACGTTTCAAACAGATACACGCGACAGACACATTCGGTCGCGGCGAAATCCACCCAGTACCCGAGCACGCGTCACAGGCAGGGTGCGGTATGTAGACGGCACTCACTCAGCC
The DNA here is from genome assembly GCF_039528015.1 of Leucobacter albus. Taxonomy (NCBI): domain Bacteria; kingdom Bacillati; phylum Actinomycetota; class Actinomycetes; order Micrococcales; family Microbacteriaceae; genus Leucobacter; species Leucobacter albus. Next base: position 7,967 of record NZ_BAAAKZ010000021.1, read on the forward strand.
ACCACTTCCGCGTCTTCGACATCGTGCTGAATGGCGAGGTCTTCAACACCGTCGACCTTCTTCACGGACGCCTGATCCGCCGACGCAGCCAGCGCGAGGGTCTGAGCTTCGACCTGCTTTGGGAGCATCTTCTGAAGCATCCTCAGCCCGGTCTTCTTGAACATCTCGCCCTCGTCCGACTTCCATGGTGTTTTCTCCCAGAAGCGCGGCCGGTGCCGTTCACGCATCGTCTCAGCGTCGAGGTAGACATACTGTGATTCGTCGTACCCCTTGACCTTCACGTATGCGACCACGCCGACAACGGCACCGCGATCGGTGCGTGCTTTCTTGAAGTCGTAGAACTCGCCGCGCTCACTGTTCGCGCCCTCGTCAAAGTAGTCGGCCTCGTGCACGAGAAAGGCCCCTACTTTCGAGTAGAGGCCTGTGTTCATGATGAGCTGGATGTACCCGCCGTACCCGATGATTGGGAGAACTTCCCACACGTCACCGCGTTTGCGCGGCGTGAGGTGGAACTGCGCGAGCGGCCCACCAACGGGGAGCTTCAACTGGGCCGCGAGGAACAGCGCCCCGAACAGTGTCCGGGTGTCGCACTCCCGCAGCTTCGGCGTCTGCTTGATCGCGGTAAGCGCGTCCTGCGAGAACTTCGCCGCGTCCATCGTCTTGCCAAGCGCCCGCTGAAATTCAGGCTCATACTTCGTGAGGTAGTCCTCGATGGTCGGGTTCTTCTTCACCGCTACAGCGGCCTGAGTGAGTTCGCTCAATTGAATTCCCCCTTCAGCGCCGCGTCGCGCTTCGATGCGTGCTCCTCGGCCTGACGCGTGTAGTAACTCGTGACTTTCGCTCGCGCCTCTTCGATGAGAGCGCGCCAGTTGCCCTCAAGGTCTTCAATGAACTCGTCAACAAGAACCTGCAGGTGCTCACGTTCGTCAACGACCGAACCGCCATCAACATGTATGGACCCAAGGCCAGAGCTCAACCGACTATTGGCCTCGTCATACGCCTCAATGGCTACACGTCCACCACTACCAAACACGTTGCTCCACGTAACCACTTGGAGCCTGGCAGGCGGCACCTCCGGGTCGAACTTGGCGAGCGAGAACATATTCCCGCAGATCTCAGTTGGCCAATCCTTGTAACTCATCTATTTCTTCACCTTTCTCAGTACGTTCCGGCCTGCACCGGTTTTCACGAGCTCGTCGTACAGCTCGGGATGGAGGTTTTCTACGTCAGTGACGGACACTGACCGTCGCCCCTTGACGGGCTTGATCTCGTAGTACGGCTCCCCCATGTGCGTGATGTTTTGGGCGGGGCCGGCATAGTTCAAGACCGCGACCTGCGTCTCGTCAGCCTCTGCCCGCAGCACCTTCGCTTCCTTCTCGAGCGCGAGTGCGTCAGACAGCAGAACGTCGCGGCGGTCGAGTGCCTCCACAAGCAGGTCTGTGAGTTCCACGTCAAGGTCTGGGTCTGGCGTGTGGAGCGAAGCGTGCTCCGCCGTCGTTGTTGCAGGCGGCGGCACGTCCTTCAGCACGTACTCATGCCAGAACTCGCGCGTCGCCGGGATGAGGTGGTTCTCAATGAACTCGTCGTCACGCTCAACGCGATACATGCGGATCCGCATATCGCCACCGAACACGGCACTGAAACCGAACGGACGGTCGTACACGAACAACTCCGTCTGCAACTGCGCCTGCACCAGGATCGGTGTCCCCGACTCCCAGTCCTTCACGCCGTAGAAGTGCGCCGTCTTCATCTGCACGGGCACGTCCAGCCCGTCGACGGTGACGCGACGGTCAAGAGACGCGTGCAACCACGGATACTCGCGCGACCTGATCATCTGCGCCGGCAGGACTGGCGCAAGCTCGGGACGAAACTTCTCGATGAACTCGTGAATGAGTTTCTCCGCAGCGTGTCCAATGAACGCACGCTCGGGATCGAAAGGCGTATCGACGCCCTTCTTCGACAGGTACACGTCGTACGGTGTCGCGTAAGGGGAGAACCCCATCACTGCGGCGACCTCTGACGCGCCAATACTCTTGCGCCGCTCCTCAGCCCACTCGGGACTGTCCGAGACGACGTCAACAACGTCGAACCGTGGCTCAGTCATTGAATGCACGCTCCTCTCGCATCCGGTCAACGTCTTGGTCGATGTCGGCAGGCCACCAATGCTCATGGTCGGACACGGGTAGTTCGTCGCTGATGTCGCGTTCCAGGTACGGGACAACCTGCGACGGCCGGTCGATGTTTGCCCACCCGCACACGCATTCCGGGTTGTGCCCGTACGGGTTGCGTGAGTGGACGCACTTGGTGACGTGGCTGGCAGGCTGGGCTCCGTAAATGTTGTCGCCCATCGTGCCGCCAATGCGGTGTTCGCTCATCGTGTTACTCCTATGTAGTTGGCGAGTTTGTTGAGGTTGTGTCGTGCACGCCGCTGCCCGTCCTCGAGCAGCAGGTACACGATGATTCCGAGGCCGCCGGGGAGGGCGACATACCAGGGCAGGAAGTCATACAAGGGGCACCCCCAGCCCGTCAGCTACCGCCCCGAGGATGACCCGCTGCGACAGCGAGTCCAGGTCGCTCACGACCGCGAGGACGTGTTCAGCGACCGCCTCGTCACCTTCGCTGCGTGCGATCTTCGCGAGCAGTTCGATGACCGTCTTCAGTTCCAAGTCCATGTGTGCACTCCGTTCATTTGTTCGTGTTGGTCTTCTCGGCGGGTGTTGATCCCGCGCACGGCCGTATGGTTGCTGGCGTCCATGTGCGCCCCACGTCTCTGTCGGTGGGGTGGTGGCCGTGACACGCTGGTGTCGAGAAGTGGCGTGGGTAGTGCCGGTCAGGGTCGTTCCATCCCTGACCGGCTTGTTTAGCCGTGCCCCGTACGGGGTGTGACCGTCCGCCTCCTACCCAGGGGCGCGCCAACCGCATGCTGTTGGACTTCCGTGGCGGGCGAGGGTTCGAACCTCGCGTGTGACCGGGTAGCCCAGACATCACACGGCACCAAGCACCGCCTGGCGCGGCAGAGTCACCTCACCTCCGCACCATGATTTGCCGGCGGGACATACCGCCGGACTTTCTCACCACCACAACTCCCGAAGCGCACCCACCACGATGCGAACCAACGTCGACTAAGACGGGAACTGGTGATCTGTTGAACGCTCCGACGCTCCGTAACTGGCAACCCTTGGTGGGGATCAGATTCCGCGCGACCCCTAGCAGTAGGGGCGAAGCTATGTAGATGTGAGCCGTTAGGCCGTGCCCGTGACCGATCTGCGAGCGCATCACGGGCTGATTTTGGGTATGCAGCAGCTCACGTACCGTCGAAACGGCACGACAGCTACGGGTTAGCTAGAGTCGGAATATGGAATGGTATGGATGGACTGCTTGGGGCGTCTCGATCGCTGCGAGCGGGTACAGTGCGTGGCGCTGGTGGAAGGAAGACCGGCGCAAGAAGGCGGTTGAACCCCTCTGGGAGATCAGGCATTTCCAGAGGGACGCATACGTCCTCGCAACGAAACTTCCGTACACTGCAACCAATGTGACCCTCAGCGCCAATACCAGGTTCCCGCTTGCCATCGAGGACGAAACGTTCCCGCCGAGGACGGAGAAGAAGTTCATGCCACAACTCCACATGGGGTTCCCGGCTGGCAGCGAGTTCACGGTCACTTGGCGCCGCCCTCGAGCGAAGAAGACTCAGACCGAAGTGCTGCTGCTTCCTCCGAAGCCACGGCAGTGACCTCGAGTGCAGGGACGAGAAGGGTAACCGTCACTGTCGTCACGGCATCATCTGCAAACCTGACGTCGATAGGTGTACCGCTGGCAACCGGCAGGATGCGGCCACCGATGCGCACCGCAACGGGTAGCCGCGGGAACGCCTCATCCAGGTAGACAACGTCGCCGCTCATGCCGACACCGCCTCATACCCGAGCGCGATGTCACGCTGCCGTGCAAGCTCCTCGACTTCGGCTTGTTTCTTCGCGATCCGCGCATCGAACCGTTCAGCCTTACGCCGAAGATTCGCAGCTTCGAGCGATTCCCAACCCGGCGTGCATTCCAACACCTCAGCTTTGCCACCCCAGTAACGGATCAGGTCACGCCGTGCGACCGCGGCTGAGCGGGACTTGTAGAGGCGCCCAGCAGCGGGCAGGAAGAAGGCGCGCTGCTCGCCGTACAAGCGCTTGCACCGTTCCACCCATTCGTCCGGGTGCGGGCACATTATCGGTCGCCTGAGCTTGAGCACGTGTCCACTCTCGGTAGTTGTCGTGTAGTAGTCATCGTCGGTGTAGGCATCCACGACGGTGTACAGGCGGGTGGCGGTCATGCTGCGAGCTCCTTGCTCTTCGTGCGGGTGGCTTCGAAGCCACGCTTCGTGAGGTAGTCGACAAGATCGAGTTCGGGCTGGCCGGGGCGTACGCGGGTCTGCTCGAACCGGTACCCCGTTTTCTTACTCACACCAGAGTCGAGGTAGAAGAACTGCTTGCCGGCGTAGGACGGGTGCCCGTGCTGCGAGCCGTCGCGCACTGTCCCGTCGTCACGCTCGGTGCCCTTGCCGCGCTGATCGAGCAGCAGGCCACGGGCGTAGAGTTCTTCGAAGAAGGCGCGCTCCCCGAGGTTCGCGAAGTATGCCTTGTGGAATTCGCGCGGCGACAGGCCGTCGTTCGATTCGATCGCGGCCCGGAACTGCTCTCCCTCGGCGGCGCGAGCTTCTGCAGCTACGCGCGCATCCTCAGCTTCGAGCACCATCAGAGCGAGCGCGCGACGATCAAGCTCCACAGGGGCCGTGGCGGGCTTCGTGAGCCACTCGTGGATCCGCTGCGTCAGCTCCACTTGGTAGCGCTCCACCATCTGGCGTGCGTGCGGGTCAGCGATACGAGACGAGGTGATGTTCGCGAGCCACATGCCGACGATCTTCACGTCGATCAGGTAGCGGTTGCGGGCCTGAACATCGCCCGGGAGCTGGACATGCGTTACGCATGTCTTGCCCTGCGCCCAGACCTGGCGGGCGAGTGACTGCTGTTGGCCTTGGACGTCGAGCCCCATGTGGGAGCAGAGCTGTCCGAGGAGCACATACTGCTCGCCGCCCTGCTGTACGAGCGTGATCTGCTGCCCGTAGAAGTCGAAACTCTCGATCGCAGTCACTTTGCGTCCTCCCAGTAGAAGCGGTTGTGGTTTCCGTGGTGGGCGTTCAGCTCTGCCGCGACAGACTGTGCAGCACTTGAGTTGGTGCACGAAACGGCCTTGTTGGCTTCTCGGTCATAGACGAGCTCGCCCAAGACAACAAACCTGGGTGCGGAAGATGCAGGAGACACACCCTCCACACCAGGGGCAGCATCACTGCTGCCGCCCTCCTGTACGGTCATGGCAGGAGCATCAGAGGTAGCCGCCTCCGACTCCGCTACGACAGGAGAAGAAACATGGCCGTTCGCATCCACTACGGCGGTAACACCTACATTGAGGCGAAGTACGACCTCGACGACACCATCAGCCGCATCAGCGAAGCTCTTGGATCCGAGAAGCGCATGGGGATTCTCAGAGTCACAACGGCAAAAGGGACCGTTGACCTCGTGATCAGCCCGCATATCCCCATCGCCGTCGAAAATCACGACCCGTCCGCGATCAAGCCGACCGCTTAGGGAATCTCTTAGCGAACCGGTGCGGGTGTCGTTTGCGCTGTTGCTTCGGCACCCGCTCAGGGATTCCTTGCGGGCAACTCCGGCAGCTTCGACGGCCTCAAGAGCTTCCTCTGCGGCCGCTTTAGCCGCTTCTGCGAGAGCCCGAGCTGCACGATCTTCAGCAGGCTTTGCGACATACTTCGAATGCACGCCACTCACACCGATCACGTGCAAGCGCTGTGAAATCAAGCCTGCGGACTCGAGCACCCGAACGGTCTCGTCCTCTGCAATCTTCCGCATTTCCTCAAGCAATGCGTTAC
>NZ_BAAAKZ010000022.1:0-686 GCF_039528015.1 Leucobacter albus
CCTCGAAAGCGTCAAGCATCGTCCCGTACCCGCTGCACATGCTCTTCACGGCGAGCACGTTCGAGTTGAACTCGTGGAACGCGTCACGCGCCGCCCGATAGTTCTTGTACCGGATCTCGTTCATCGCAGACAGGTCAACGTCCGGGTCGAGCATCCCCCACGTCTTCCGCAGCCCGCCGCCAAGAGTGACGACAACATCGAAGTCTGAGAGGGTGAGCGGCTGATCACCGGCAGCAATCCGGCGAAGCATCCCGTCCGCAGAACGACCGTCAGACTCGTCAGCCTTCCGAAGCTGCGCACGAAGCGCAGCCTCCATATCAATATCGAGTCGTCCCGCACGAACCTCAACCATGAGCGTCGCGATCGCAGACTCTTCCGCCTCAAGTCGGTTCACACCGGCAAGACCGTAGGTTGCTACGGCTTCCCGGTAAACACGGGTGATGGTCTCACTTGTACTCATTGTGTGCCTCCATGTCAGCAGCAAGATTGTTGAGCCCGTCAGCGATACGGCGCAGCTCAGTGGATGTGAATAGGCGCGTGTACTGCGGCATGATCGTGTGGTGCGCCCGCGGCCACCAGTCGTTCAAGATCAAGTCGCGACGACGCTCAAGAGTGAGCGATTCAAGAGCATCAAGCGCACGCCCGATCGCAAGACACCCCTGCTCCGCGTTCTGCTGAATCGCAGC
>NZ_BAAAKZ010000023.1:0-975 GCF_039528015.1 Leucobacter albus
TGTTATGCCCCGCCACCCTTAAGAGTGGCAAACTCTCTGAACACGACCCGATGCGTGCTATGCAGCACCAAGCTCGTCAAGAACGGGAAAACCGCAGCCGGAACCCAACGCTGGAAATGCCAAACCTGTGGCGCCTCAAGCTCGCGTAGACGCCCCGACGTGACCCGCCAAAAAGAACTCGCCAGGTACCTCGCCTGGCTCCAAGGCAAACACTCCCAAGCCGAGATAGACGGCACCCATACCGGCCGCTCGTTCCGCCGCGAGACCGCGTGGTGCTGGAACCTCACCCCTCGCATCCCCGCCACGGGCGTCGTCCACGATGTCGTCCAGATCGATGGCTTCAACCTCCGAACCGGGTGGTGCGTCCTCGTTGCCGCTACTCGCGGTCAAGTGATCGGGTATCAGTGGTGCTCCCGCGAGTCAGAAGCCGCATGGAGTGCGCTACTCACACGTCTCCCAGCTCCTCGCGTCGTGGTGTGTGACGGCGGCCCTGGCATGCACGCAGCACTCCGCACGCACTGGGCCAGCGCCAATGTGCAACGCTGCCTGGTGCACCTCCAACGCAACGTCCGCAAATACGTCACTACGCGCTCGAAAACGGCCGCAGGGAAAGCGCTGTGGGGGCTCGCGTTGAAACTCACCCGGGTACGTGATCGCGTGGACGCCGACGCGTGGGGCGGGCTGCTCCTGGCCTGGGAAGAAGCGTATCTACACCTCACGAAAGAACGCACCTACCGCAAGCACGCAACCGAAGTGCCGTCATGGGCAAAGCCCGGACAAACATGGTGGTACACGCATCAACGTCTCCGCTCGGGCTATCACGTGCTGCGCCGAGTGATCAGAGCGAAGCACCTGTTCACGTTCCTTGACGTCACACATCAAGGCCTGCAGGTCCCATCAACGACGAACGAGATCGAGGGGGCCATCAATTCCCCAATGCGGCTGCTGTTGCTCCACCATCGCGGGATGACTGAA
>NZ_BAAAKZ010000024.1:0-2012 GCF_039528015.1 Leucobacter albus
CTACCTTCCTGCGTCACACCTCACGCTCACCACCCCAGTTCGGGTTCGCAGCCGCCACCCCACATCACCCGAAGGATCCATGAGACTTTGGTTTGCTTAGCACTACTAGTTAGGTCTTGAACGGTTACCAGCCGGTACGGGAATATCAACCCGTTGTCCATCGACTACGCCTGTCGGCCTCGCCTTAGGTCCCGACTTACCCAGGGAAGATTAGCTTGACCCTGGAACCCTTGGTCTTCCGGAGGACGGGTTTCTCACCCGTCTTTCGCTACTCATGCCTGCATTCTCACTCGTGTGGCATCCACGACTGGTTCACACCGCCGCTTCACTCGCCACACGACGCTCTCCTACCCATCCATACGGCTGGACCACGAAGGCCTACCTGTATATGAATGCCACAACTTCGGTGGCGTGCTTGAGCCCCGTTACATTGTCGGCGCGGAATCACTTGACCAGTGAGCTATTACGCACTCTTTCAAGGGTGGCTGCTTCTAAGCCAACCTCCTGGTTGTCACAGCAACTCCACATCCTTTTCCACTTAGCACGCGCTTTGGGACCTTAGATGGTGATCTGGGTTGTTTCCCTCTCGACTATGAAGCTTATCCCCCACAGTCTCACTGCTGCGCTCTCACTTACCGGCATTCGGAGTTTAGCTGACGTCAGTAACCTTGTAGGGCCCATCGGCCATCCAGTAGCTCTACCTCCGGCAAGAAACACGCAACGCTGCACCTAAATGCATTTCGGAGAGAACCAGCTATCACGAAGTTTGATTGGCCTTTCACCCCTATCCACAGCTCATCCCCTCAGTTTTCAACCTAAGTGGGTTCGGCCCTCCACGCGCTCTTACACGCGCTTCAGCCTGGCCATGGATAGATCACTTCGCTTCGGGTCTAGGACATGCGACTGAATCGCCCTATTCAGACTCGCTTTCGCTACGGCTTCCCCACACGGGTTAACCTCGCCACATATCGCTAACTCGCAGGCTCATTCTTCAAAAGGCACGCTGTCACAGCTACAAGGCTGCTCCAACGGATTGTAAGCAAACGGTTTCAGGTACTATTTCACTCCCCTCCCGGGGTACTTTTCACCTTTCCCTCACGGTACTAGTCCGCTATCGGTCATCTGGGAGTATTTAGGCTTATCAGGTGGTCCTGACAGATTCACACGGGATTTCTCGGGCCCCGTGCTACTTGGGATACGCCACACGCAGCCAGGTCATTTCGGGTACGGGACTCTCACCCACTCCGGTCCGCCGTTCCAAGCGGTTCCCCTATAACCTGATCATTCACGCCGGAAACTCAGCAGCGTTTCCAGTAACGTCCCACAACCCCGATGATGCAACCCCTGCCAGGTATCACACACCACCGGTTTAGCCTCTTCCGGGTTCGCTCGCCACTACTACCGGAATCACATGTTGTTTTCTCTTCCTGTGGGTACTGAGATGTTTCACTTCCCCACGTTCCCTCTACCCGCCCTATATATTCAGGCGGGAGTCACCAGCTACGCACGCGCGCTGGCGGGGTTTCCCCATTCGGAAATCCTCGAATCACAGCCCGTTTATCGGCTCCCCGAGGCTTATCGCAGATTACTACGTCCTTCTTCGGCTCCAGATGCCAAGGCATCCACCGTTTGCTCTTCGAAACTTGAAATCACATAAGTAAATTATCTAGAAACGCATCACCAACCCCCAAAGGGAGCGGTGACACGAACCAATGAGACACGCAACAACACCATAAAGGCGTCTGTGCGTGTATCGAAGATGCTCGCGTCCACTGTGTAGTTCTCAACGTACGGTCAATCCCTGGACAGCTAGACAACACGTTCTAGACACCAGGGCTGAAGAAACACAGAACACCCACCCCCAACGGGGCACGTGGCCTGGGTCTCCAGGACCCAACAGTATGCACTCAAAGAAACCACAACACAATCATCCACACCTTTCCAACCACCCAAAGGAGGCGTACTCAATCCAAACAATCGCACTGCAATCTACATCATCAAAATGTTCCACC
>NZ_BAAAKZ010000025.1:0-1627 GCF_039528015.1 Leucobacter albus
ACCAGTCCCACCTTCGACAGCTCCCTCCACAAGGGTTAGGCCACCGGCTTCGGGTGTTACCGACTTTCATGACTTGACGGGCGGTGTGTACAAGGCCCGGGAACGTATTCACCGCAGCGTTGCTGATCTGCGATTACTAGCGACTCCGACTTCATGGGGTCGAGTTGCAGACCCCAATCCGAACTGAGACCGACTTTTTGGGATTCGCTCCACCTCGCGGTATCGCAGCCCTTTGTATCGGCCATTGTAGCATGCGTGAAGCCCAAGACATAAGGGGCATGATGATTTGACGTCATCCCCACCTTCCTCCGTGTTGACCACGGCAGTATCCCATGAGTTCCCACCATAACGTGCTGGCAACATAGGACGAGGGTTGCGCTCGTTGCCGGACTTAACCGAACATCTCACGACACGAGCTGACGACAACCATGCACCACCTGTAACCGAGTGTCCAAAGAGTTGACGATCTCTCGCCCGTTCTCGGTTATGTCAAGCCTTGGTAAGGTTCTTCGCGTTGCATCGAATTAATCCGCATGCTCCGCCGCTTGTGCGGGCCCCCGTCAATTCCTTTGAGTTTTAGCCTTGCGGCCGTACTCCCCAGGCGGGGAACTTAATGCGTTAGCTACGACACAGAACCCGTGGAACAGGCCCTACATCTAGTTCCCAACGTTTACGGCATGGACTACCAGGGTATCTAATCCTGTTCGCTCCCCATGCTTTCGCTCCTCAGCGTCAGTAGCGGCCCAGAGATCTGCCTTCGCCATCGGTGTTCCTCCTGATATCTGCGCATTCCACCGCTACACCAGGAATTCCAATCTCCCCTACCGCACTCTAGCTTGCCCGTACCCACTGCAGGCCCGGGGTTGAGCCCCGGGATTTCACAGCAGACGCGACAAGCCGCCTACGAGCTCTTTACGCCCAATAATTCCGGACAACGCTTGCACCCTACGTATTACCGCGGCTGCTGGCACGTAGTTAGCCGGTGCTTTTTCTGCAGGTACCGTCACTCTCGCTTCTTCCCTACTAAAAGAGGTTTACAACCCGAAGGCAGTCATCCCTCACGCGGCGTTGCTGCATCAGGCTTGCGCCCATTGTGCAATATTCCCCACTGCTGCCTCCCGTAGGAGTCTGGGCCGTGTCTCAGTCCCAGTGTGGCCGGTCACCCTCTCAGGCCGGCTACCCGTCGTCGCCATGGTGAGCCATTACCTCACCATCTAGCTGATAGGCCGCGAGTCCATCCAAAACCGATAAATCTTTCCACCCACACACCATGCGGTGATAGGTCGTATCCAGTATTAGACACCGTTTCCAGTGCTTATCCCAGAGTTCAGGGCAGGTTACTCACGTGTTACTCACCCGTTCGCCACTCTTCCACCCAGCAAGCTGGGCTTCATCGTTCGACTTGCATGTGTTAAGCACGCCGCCAGCGTTCGTCCTGAGCCAGGATCAAACTCTCCGTAAAAAACGAATAGCAACCAACCACCGGAATAAGGTAGGTCAGGCTGCGAGTTCAACCTGGACAGAAACCATCATCTGACGATTTCGTTATCCATAAAAAAGGAATCTCCAACACCACACCAAACGATGCGATGCCGGGGATAATAAATTGGCATTTTGACAATTTAAG